>NZ_JACCFE010000002.1:0-613000 GCF_014256275.1 Rhodococcus sp. 4CII | reverse complement strand
ACGTGCCCATCGGCGTCGTCATCGTGGGGTGCGCGTTCGTGGCGCTGAAGGAGACGGCGGGCGAGCGTCTGGCGCTCGACGTCCCGGGGGCGGTCCTCGCGACGGTCGCGGCCACCGGGGTGGTGTTCGCGCTCACCGAAGGTCCGGAACTCGGCTGGAACAGTCCGTACGTGATCGGGGCGCTCGTCGCCGGTCTGGTGCTGTTCTGCGCGTTCCTGTACGTCGAGCGCACCGCCGACAATCCGCTGCTGCCGTTCTCCCTGTTCACCGACAAGAATCGGGTGGCCACCCTCGTCGCGATCTTCTTCGCCGGTGCCGTCATGTTCACCGTCGCCGCATTCGTGGCGTTGTTCGTTCAGGACATTCTGGGCTACAGCCCGCTCGAGGCAGGTCTCGCGTTCATCCCATTCGCGTTCGGCCTTGGCAGCGCGGCCGCTGTCGCATCCAAGCTCGCTGTGCGGATCCAGCCCCGGTGGCTGGTGATCGCCGGCGCCACCATCATGGTGATCGGACTGCTCTACGGCTCGACCCTCGACAGTTCCGCCACCTACCTCGGCAACCTGTTCGTGCCCGTCATCGGGATCGGATTCGGTGTCGGACTCGCCGTCGTCCCGCTCCCGCTGTGCGCCATCGCCGGTGTCTCGGAAACGGAGATCGGACCGCTCGCCGCCATCGCCCAGGTCGCCCAGACCCTCGGCGGGCCCCTCGCCCTCGCCGTCATCGGTGCGATGGCGACGTCGCGCACACTGTCGCTCGGCGGCGTCTCCGGGAAGGTCGCCGACATGAATCCGGCGCAACTCGAGGCGCTGGGCAACGGGTACACCTTCGCCCTCGTGGGCAGCGCCGGCTGCGCCCTCATCGCCGGGCTGGCCGCACTGTTCATCCGGTTCACACCGCAACAGGTCGCCCAGGCGCAGGCCGCCGAGAAGGCTGCGCAACAGGCGTGAGTGCGGTCGGGCCGGTTTCGGCACCGTAGCCGGAGACCGTCGATACCATCCGGTCATGGACTTCAAAATCGAGCTGATCATCCTGCCGGTGTCGGACGTGGACCGGGCCAAGGCCTTCTACGCCGACCAGGTCGGCTTCGTCGTCGACCACGATCACCGGGTCGACGAGAACGTGCGGTTCGTCCAGCTCACCCCGCCCGGCTCGGCCTGCTCGATCGCCATCGGCGAGGGTCTCGTCGACACCCCGCCCGGCTCGGTGCACGGGTTGCAGATCGTCGTCGACGACGCCGATGCCGCCCACGCGGAACTGTCCGGCCGCGGTGTCCCGGTCAGCGAGGTGCAGGATCTGGCATGGGGTCGGTTCGTGTACTTCGCCGATCCCGACGGCAACGAGTGGGCGCTGCAGCAACCCCCGCAGCGGAGCTGAGCCGACGGCGCGTCGCCGGATTCGGCCCGCCTGCCCGCGACGAGCGAGCATGATGATCGTGTGGCCACGCCCTTCCGCACGACCGTCGCCGGGATAGCCGCGGTGGGGTTGCTCCTCGCTGTCAGCGCCGCCGGGGGATCGGCCGCCGCCGCGCCTGCAGCCCCCGCGCAGGATCCTCGTGTCGGTCCACTGTTCCTGGCCGGCACGCCGATCCACGTCTGCACCGGATCGGCACTGGACAGCACGGACGGCGACCTCGTGCTGACCGCCGCCCACTGCATCGCGGGGTCCGGCGGCGCGTTGTCGTTCGCGCCCGGATACGACCGCGGTGTGTCACCGTTCGGACTGTGGTCGGTGTCGCAGATCTACGTCGACCCGGCCTGGCTTCAGTCGCAGGACCCACAACACGACTACGCGGTCCTCCGGGTGGCCCCGACCGGTGCCACCCTGCCGACCACCGTCGAATCGGCGGTCGGTGGGGGATTCGAGCTGGCCACCGCCCCGGCCACTTCGAGCGCCGTGACGGTGACCGGCTATCCCACCCTCGGCGACGGCCCGGTGTCGTGCACCGCCCCGACCACGTCGACGGACAGCTATCCCACGGTGGTCTGCGACGGTCTCGGCGAGGGAACGAGCGGTGGCCCGTGGGCGATGGGTCCGACGGTCGTGGGCGTCGTCGGCGGCCTCGACCACGGCGGGTGCACCGACTCGGTGTCCTACTCGCCGACGTTCGGCTCCGGAACGCTCGCCCTGCTGGACCGTGCGGAGCGCCGTGACGCCGGCGACTCGACACCGTTCGCCCTCACCGGCACCTGCACCCGATCCTGACCGGCCGGGTCACCGCGGGACGGGGCGATACCGGCGCACGGGTCTGCCCGCGCCCCCGTATTCGAGCCGCACCTCCAGCAGTCCCTCGGACAGGTAGTGCTCGAGGTACCGGCGAACACTGACGCGGGACAGTCCGGCGAGTTCCGCGCATTCGGTCGACGACAGCTCGCCTTTCGACCGCAGGATGTCGAGCACCAGGCGCCCCGTCTCGGCGCTCAGGCCCTTCGGGAGCCTGCTCGGTTCCGGGGTCTTGCTCTGGCCCCCGAACAGGGAGTCGATCAGCGATTGGTCTGCACCGGACTGCGATTCGAGGGCGCGGGCGCGCCTCCGGAAGTTTTCGAGTTTCTCCTGCAGCTGCGTGTAGTCGAACGGCTTGACCAGATAGTCGGATGCGCCGCCGTGCAGGGCCCGGCTGACGGTGTCGATCTCCCGTGCCGCGGTGATCATGATGACGCCGACGGCGTTGCCCTCGGCCCGCAGTCGTTGCAGGACGTCGAGTCCGGACATGTCCGGGAGGTAGACGTCCAGGAGGACGAGGTCGGGGTTGCCGGTGCGTACGGATTCGAGTGCCTCGGCTGCGGTTCGCGCCACGCCGACGGTGGTGAACCCCGGTGTCTTGTCGACGAATCGGCGGTGGATCTCCGCGACCATGAAGTCGTCGTCGACGACCAGGACCTCATACATCGCCGCGCCGTCCCGTCATGATCGGAGAGTCTAACTACGCGGAACGTGGACGGTGAACAGGGCACCGCCGGTGTCCGGCGCGTCCGACACGGCCGCGGACCCGCCGTGCTGGGCGCTGACGAGCCGGACCAGGGCGAGCCCGATTCCGCGGCCGCCCGGCGTGCCCGGCTTCGAGGTGACGCCGCGCGAGAAGATCTCCTCCCGCATCGTCTCGGGCACCCCGGGGCCGGAATCGGCGACCTCGATGAGGATGCCGTCGTCGTCGGTGATCCGGATCGAGATCCGCGCGTCTCGCCCGCCTTCGGACACGTCGACGGCGTTGTCGATGAGATTGCCGACGACGGTGATGACATCGGTGGCGAGTTCAGGATCGAGGGCGTGCAGATGCGAGTCGGGTTCCAGCGCCAGCGACACCCCGGTCTCGGCGGCCAGCGACGTCTTCGCGATCAGCAGTGCTGCGACGGCGGGATCCGAGATGCGCTGTGTCACAGCATCGCTGATCTCCGCGCGGCGGCGGGTGAGAGTGCCGACGAAATCGGTGACGGCGTCGTAGTCGCCGAGCTGGGTCAGACCGGAGATGGTGTGCAGCTGGTTCGCGAACTCGTGCGTCTGCGCCCGCAGCGTGTCGGTGACGCTCTTGTGGGAAGAGAGCTGGCTCTGCAGCGACGCGAGTTCGGTGCTGTCGCGCATGGTGGTGACGGTGCCGATCTTGTGCCCCTGGCTGGTGGCTGCGCGGCGACTCAGCGCCAGCATGCGTGACGACGTCGACAGCACCACGTCCCGGCCGTCCTCCCCGTTGAGGAGGTACTGCCGGACGGCGGGCTCGAGCGCGATGTCGTCGACGTGCCTGCCGACGGCGTCGCCGGTGAGGTCGAGCAGTTCCTGGGCGCTGTCGTTGAGGACGGTGATCACGCCGCCCGTGTTCACCGCGACCACTCCCTCCCGGATGCTGTGCAACAGCGCCTCGCGATGGTCGGCGAGACTTGCGATTTCGGCGATCTCGAGCCCGCGGGTGTGGGTCTTGATGCGGCGCGACAGCAGCCACGAGCCGAGAAGCCCCAGACCGGCGCCGATCCCCAGATATAGCAGCAGGCGCGCCCCGGCGCTGCTGAGCAGGTCCCACACGGACGGGTAGTCGTCGCTGACGGAGACCACCGCGAGCACGTCCCCGGTGGCGGACAGGATCGGGACGTGGCCGACGATGGCGTGCCGTCCGTCGACGTCCACGTCGCCCGACCAGGCCCGTCCGGTCATCACATCGCTGGCGCCGAGTTCCGCGGGTGCCCCGAGCCGGGTCGGATCGGACGACACCGACACGGTCCCGTTCGGCGCCACGATCTCGGCGAGCGTGGCACCCGACAGGTTGACGGCGCGATCGACCTCGGGTGCCAGCACACGTTCGACCGAGCGGTCCGACAACTGGTCGCGCACCACCGGAGTCGACGCGACATTCTCGGCGACCGCGATCATGCGCTGCCCCTGGAGGTCGCGGAACTCCACGGTCGATTGATGAACGGACACCGCGGCCACCGCGAGCAGTACGACGCCGACGACGACGAGCTGGAGGAGCAGAACCTGGCCCGCGAGGCTACGCACGCGGGGGTGAAGTGGTGACCACAATGAACTTAAGTTCCGTTTCGTTCGCATAGGTGACGTGCATCACCGGTCGGGTCCAGTATTGCCGAAGATCACATTCATGGCGAAATGGGGAACGATGTCGAGAACAGGTAGCGGGAGCAGCGTACGCGCGCTGCTCCTGCTTGCGCTCGTAGGTCTCCTCGTGGCCGGCTGCGGTGTCACCCGCGGCGACGACGAGGGTCTGCACAGGGTGCGGATGATGGTCCCGAACAGTCCGGGTGGCGGCTACGACCTCACGGCGCGGACCGCGGTGAAGATCATGGAAGACGAGGGCATCACCGGCCGCGTCGAAGTGTTCAACGTCATCGGCGCCGGTGGAACCGTCGCGATGGCCAGGCTGATGAACGAGGCCGGCAACGACGACCTCATGATGATGATGGGCCTGGGCGTCGTCGGCGCCGGGTACACCAACGGGTCCAGCGCGCGGGTATCCGACGCCACCGCCCTGGCCAAGGTGGTCGAGGAGCAGGAAGGCATTCTCGTGCCCGCGGATTCACCGTTCCAGACCATCGACGACTTCGTCGCCGCGTGGCGCGCCGACCCGGCATCGATCACCATCGGCGGCGGTTCCTCGCCCGGCGGACCGGATCACCTGTTTCCGATGGAGACGGCGCGCGCGGTCGGAGTGGACCCGAACTCGGTGAACTACGTGTCCTACGACGGCGGCGGCGACCTTCTGACCGCCCTCCTCGGCCAGAAGATCACCGCGGGCACATCGGGACTCGGTGAGTACGTCGACCAGATCGAGGCCGGCCAGGTGCGGGTGCTCGCCGTGTCCGGGAACGAGCGGGTCGAGGGCATCGACGCGCCGACCCTCACCGAGGCCGGAGTGGACCTGACGTTCACCAACTGGCGGGGAGTGCTCGCCCCGCCCGGACTGTCCGACGGCGCCAAGGCGGACATGGTCGAGGCGCTCGAAAAGTTGCACGACACACCGGAATGGAAGGAGGCCCTGGTGAAGAACGGTTGGAGTGACGCCTTCACGACGGGACCGGAGTTCGAGCAGTTCCTCCGGGACCAGGACGAGCGGGTCTCGTCCACCCTGGCCGAATTGGGGCTGACATGAGCGCCCCCGTCGAACCGTCCGCCGCCGCGGCGGACGCGGCCTCGGCCCCGAAGCGGCGAGACCTCGCGCAGTTCGTCGTCTGCGCCGTGATGGTGGCCGTCGGGGTGTTCCTCATCGTCGACGCGCTGTCGCTCAGCGAGGGCTTCGCGAAGGTCGACCCGGTGGGGCCGCGGCTGTTCCCGCTCGTCATCGGAGGCGGCCTGGTGGTCGTCGCCGTGGCGCTCGGCGTCGCGATCCTGCGCGGGTCGACCGGTGAAGCCGACGGCGGCGAGGACGTCGACCTCGATTCGTCGGGTGACTGGCGGACCGTCGGACTGCTCGTGGCGCTGTTCGTCGCCACCATCGCCCTGATCGACCTCCTCGGCTGGGCGATCGTCGGAACGTTCCTGTTCGCCGGTGCGGCCACGATCCTCGGCAGCCGGCACTGGGTCCGCAACATCGCGATCGGCGCGGTGCTCGGATTCGGCAGCTTCTACGCGTTCTACGTCGGGCTCGGAATCCCGCTGCCCGCAGGCATTCTGGACGGAATCCTCTGACATGGACAACTTGAACTGGCTGCTGCAAGGGTTCGAGCAGGCGGCCACCCCCATGAACCTGCTCTACGCGTGCATCGGTGTCCTGCTGGGCACGGCCGTCGGCGTGCTCCCGGGTATCGGGCCGGCCATGACCGTGGCCCTGTTGCTTCCCGTCACGTACAACGTCAGCCCGAGTGCCGCGTTCATCATGTTCGCCGGCATCTACTACGGCGGCATGTACGGCGGGTCGACGACGTCGATCCTGCTGAACACGCCGGGCGAATCGTCGTCGGTGATCACGGCGATCGAGGGCAACAAGATGGCCAAGGCCGGCAGGGCCGCGCAGGCCCTGGCGACCGCCGCGATCGGATCGTTCGTCGCCGGGTCGATCGGCACGATGCTCCTGGTGCTGTTCGCACCGATGGTGTCGAGTTTCGCCGTCACCCTCGGCGCGCCGTCCTACCTCGCCATCATGCTGCTCGCTCTCGTGGCCGTCACGGCCGTCCTCGGAACCTCGAAGCTCCGCGGCTGCATTTCCCTGCTGCTCGGTCTCGCGATCGGCCTCGTCGGCATCGACTTCCTCACCGGTCAGCCGCGTGCCACGTTCGGCATCCCGCAGCTGTCCGACGGGATCGACATCGTCGTCGTCGCGGTCGCCGTGTTCGCACTGGGTGAGGCACTCTGGGTGGCCGCGCACCTCCGTCGCCGACCGGCAGAGGTCATCCCGGTCGGCAGGCCGTGGATGGGCAAGAGCGACTGGAAGCGTTCGTGGAAACCGTGGTTGCGGGGCACCGCCTACGGATTCCCTTTCGGTGCGCTCCCCGCAGGCGGCGCCGAACTGCCCACCTTCCTCTCCTACATCACCGAGAAGAAGCTGTCGAAGCACAAGGACGAATTCGGCAAGGGCGCCATCGAAGGTGTCGCCGGGCCCGAGGCCGCCAACAACGCTTCGGCGGCAGGCACACTCGTGCCGATGCTGTCGCTGGGCCTGCCGACCAACGCGACGGCCGCGGTCATGCTGACGGCGTTCGTGTCGTACGGAATCCAGCCGGGCCCGACTCTGTTCGAGAAGGAACCGCTCCTGATCTGGACGCTGATCGCGAGCCTGTTCATCGGCAACTTCCTGCTGCTGGTGCTCAACCTGCCGCTCGCGCCGCTGTGGGCGAAGCTGCTCCGCACCCCGCGTCCCTACCTCTACGCCGGAATCCTGTTCTTCGCCGCACTGGGCGCATTCGCCGTCAATCTCCAGTGGCTCGACCTCGCGCTGCTGCTGACGTTCGGGCTGATGGGTCTGATGATGCGCAGGTTCGGGCTACCGGTGCTGCCGCTCATCATCGGCGTCATCCTCGGGCCGCGCATCGAACGGCAGCTGCGGCAGAGCCTGCAACTCGGTGGCGGCGACTGGGGCAGCCTGTTCACCGAGCCCGTCGCGATCATCGTCTACCTCGTGATCGCAGTGCTCCTCATCGCACCCCTCGTCGCCAAGGTCGTCCGCTCGCACTACCCGGTCGCGGCGCCCGATTTCCCGGACGGACCGGCCGGCGGCGGCTCCACCGACACCAGAGAGAAGGCACACGCATGATCGTCGTCGGATACACCCCCGACCAGTTCGGGGGAGCGGCCCTCGACCACGGCGTCGCGGAGGCGCAGCTGCGCGGGACGTCGCTGCTCGTGATCAACACGTCGAAGGGCGACTCCCTCGCCGACCAGTCGTTCGCCGACAATGCGCAGCTCCAGGAACTCGAAGGCACGCTGTCGGCGAGCGGCGTCGACCACGAGGTCCGGCAGATCGTGGGGGACGAGACCGTCGACGTGATCCTCGAGGCGATGACGGCGCCGAACGCCGAGCTCCTGGTCATCGGCATCCGCGACCGCACCCCCGTCGGGAAACTGCTGATGGGCAGCACCGCCCAGCGACTGCTGCTGTCCTGCCGCAAACCGGTGCTGGCCGTCAAGCCCGACGTGCGCTGACGCGCCTGTGAGTACTTGTCAACCGCCCCCGCGGGTGACAAGTACTCACAGGTCAGTCGGTGAGGATGATCAGTTCGCGCTCCGACACCACCTCGACCCGGAGCCCCGCCTTCGACGCCACTCGTGCCACACCGCGGACGTCGTCCGGTTCGGCGCGCGAGATCGTCAGCGCACGGGCCAGCAGACCCTTGTGATGCTTGTTGAAGTGGCTGACGACGGTGCGGGTGCCGTCCGGCTTCTCGGTGAGCACGGTGGCGATCACGGCGTCGGGAATCGGTCCGAGTTGCTGGTACGTCCCCGACCGCAGGTCGACGACGAGACCGTCCGCTTCGGCGGTGATCGCCCGGCTGAGTTCCGGCTTCCACAACGCCCGGAGGGTGCCGAGCCCGGGGAGCTTCGATCCGCCCGACAACCGGTAGGCGGGAATCAGATCGTCCGCGCGGACCGCGCCGAACAGTGCGGATCCCATCGCCAGCCGCGACTGCGCCTTGGATTTCTGTGCCTTGGTGAACGATCTGGCGTCGAGCGCGTCGAACAGCACGCCGGTGTAGCGCGCGAGCGCGGGGCGGGTGGGGGAGACCCACAGTTTGGCGTTCCGTTCGATCTCGTCGGCCTGGGTGGGGCCGAGGCCGAGCGCGACCTGCGACGCCTCCACATCCGCGGCCAGCGTGACCAGCGCCTGGACCAGCATTTCGCGGGTTTCGGTGAGCTGCGGCATGGACAGCTCGGCCAGGTCGAGGGGCGCGTCGGCGCCGCCGTCGGACTTGGTTTCGGAGGGGGGAAGTAGCACCAGCACGCACGAAACCCTACCGACGCGTCCGCCGCGGTCCCAGCCGACTATTCTGGTATCCCGTGATTACCCGCCTGTCCCACCTGTTCCTCCGCACTCTGCGCGACGACCCCGCCGACGCCGAGGTCCCCAGCCACAAGCTGCTGGTCCGCGCCGGTTACGTGCGCCGTATCGCGCCCGGCGTCTATTCGTGGCTGCCGCTGGGTCTGCGGGTGCTCCGCGAGGTCGAGCGGGTAGTGCGGGAAGAGATGAACGCGATCGGCGCGCAGGAGATCTCCCTGCCCGCCCTGCTGCCGCGGGAACCGTACGAGGCTTCCAACCGGTGGACCGAGTACGGCGACGGACTGTTCCGCCTGAAGGACCGCAAGGGTGGCGATTATCTGCTCGGCCCCACCCACGAGGAGTTGTTCGCGCTGACCGTCAAGGGTGAGTACAACTCGTACAAGGATTTCCCGGTCACCCTGTACCAGGTGCAGACCAAGTACCGCGACGAGGAGCGCCCGCGGGCCGGCATCCTCCGCGGCCGCGAGTTCATCATGAAGGATTCGTACTCGTTCGACCTCACCGACGAGGGCCTCACCGAGTCGTACCAGGCGCACCGCGACGCCTACGAAAAGATCTTCGCCCGGCTCGGCGTCAAATACGTCATCGTGTCGGCGACGTCCGGTGCGATGGGCGGCAGCGCTTCGGAGGAGTTCCTCGCCGAGAGCGAGATCGGTGAGGACACGTACGTCCGCTGCCTGGAGTCCGGCTACGCCGCCAACGTGGAGGCCGTGAAGACGCTGGCTCCCGAACCCATTCCGTTCGACGGACTGCCCGCCGCGCAGGTGTACGACACGCCGGACACCCCCACGATCGCGACGCTCGTCGCGTGGGCGAACGACGCCGATCTCGGCCGGACGGTCACCGCCTCGGACACCCTGAAGAACCTCCTGGTCAAGACGCGGCAGCCGGGTGGCAAGTGGGAACTGCTCGGCATCGGTGTTCCCGGCGACCGCGAGGTGGACGACAAGCGCCTCGGCGCCTCGCTCGAGCCCGCGGAATTCGAACTGCTCACCGAGGCCGACTTCGAGGCCAACCCGTTCCTGGTCAAGGGCTACGTCGGACCGAAGGCGCTGCAAGCCAACGGAGTTCGCTACCTCGTCGACCCCCGGATCGTGGACGGCACCAGCTGGATCACCGGAGCCGACGAGAAGGGCAAGCACGTGGTCGGGCTGGTGGCGGGCCGCGACTTCGTCCCGGACGGCACCATCGAGGCCGCCGAGGTCCGCGGCGGCGACCCGTCGCCCGACGGTGCCGGTGAACTGGTCGCGGCCCGGGGCATCGAGATCGGGCACGTCTTCCAGCTCGGCCGCAAGTACACCGACGTGTTCTCCGTGGACGTGCTCGGCGAGAACGGCAAGCCCGTCCGCCCCACCATGGGCTCCTACGGCGTCGGTGTCTCGCGCCTCGTCGCCGTGATCGCGGAGCAGCATCACGACGACAAGGGTCTGCGCTGGCCTGCCGAGGTGTCGCCTGCAGACGTGCACGTGGTGATCGCCAACAAGGACGACACCGCCCGGGAAGGGGCCGAGGGTCTCGCCGCCGAGCTCGACAAGGCCGGACTCGAGGTGATCCTCGACGATCGCAAGGCGTCGCCGGGTGTGAAGTTCAAGGATTCCGAACTGCTCGGTGTTCCGCTGGTCGTGGTCGTCGGCCGCGGGTGGAGCGAGGGCAAGGTGGAGGTCCGCGACCGCTTCACCGGCGAGAGTCGCGAGGTGGCCGCCGAGTCGGCGCTGACCGAGATCGTCCAGACCGTCAAGGGCTGATCAAACCGCCCCATTCCTTTCGTCCGGACTGTTAGCTTGGCCTGACACGTCCGGACGAAAGGCCTGCTGTGGCGAACTCCCTGCTGTTCGATCCGACCTCCTACGATCCCGAACATTTCGATCCGGAGACGCGCAGACTGCTGCGGGCGCTGATCGACTGGTTCGAGGCGCGGGGTAAGAAGCAGCTGCTCGAGGACGATCTGGCCGCCGTCTGGCCCGACGACTTCCTCGAGTTCGTCGCACGCGAGAAACTGTTCGCCACGTTCCTCACCCCTGCCGAACTCGCGGGCGGCAATCCGGACAAGCGCTGGGACGCCGCGCGCAACGCCGCCCTCAGCGAGATCTTCGGGTTCTACGGTCTGGCGTACTGGTACGCGTGGCAGGTCACCATCCTGGGTCTCGGCCCCATCTGGATGAGCGAGAACCGCGCCGCGAAGGACCGCGCTGCACGGCTCCTGGACGACGGCGGGGTGCTCGCCTTCGGTCTGTCGGAGAAGGAGCACGGCGCGGACGTCTATTCGACGGACATGCTGCTGACACCTGCCGAGGGCGACCCGGATCTCGCGTTCACCGCGACCGGTGACAAGTACTACATCGGCAACGGCAACGTCGCGGGCATGGTGTCGGTGTTCGGTCGGCGCACCGACGTCGACGGGAGCGACGGGTACGTCTTCTTCGTCGCGGACAGTCGCCATCCCGCATACCACCTGCGGGGCAACGTGGTGCACGGCCAGATGTACGTCAGTACGTTCCGGCTCGACGACTACCCGGTGCGGGAGGAGGACATCCTCCATACCGGGGTCGCGGCGTTCGAGGCGGCACTGAACACGGTGAACGTCGGCAAGTTCAACCTGTGCACCGGCTCCATCGGCATCTCCGAACACGCCTTCTACGAGGCGATCACCCACGCGCACAACAGGATTCTGTACGGCAACCCTGTCACCGACTTCGCGCACGTGCGGGGGAACTTCGTCGACGCCTACAGCCGGCTGATCGCGATGAAGTTGTTCAGCGCACGCTCCGTCGACTACTTCCGCAGCGCGAGTCTCGACGACCGCCGGTACCTCCTGTTCAATCCGATGACGAAGGCGAAGGTCACCTCGGAGGGGGAGAAGGTGATCGCGCTGCTGCACGACGTGATCGCGGCGAAGGGGTACGAGAAGAACACTTACTTCCGGGAGGCCGCCCAGCTGATCGGCACCCTGCCCAAGCTCGAGGGCACGGTGCACGTCAACGTCGGCCTCATCCTCAAGTTCATGCCGAACTACCTGCTGAATCCGGCGGAGTACCCGGAGATCGGCCCCCGGCTCGACTCCGCCGACGACGCCTTCTTCTGGGCTCAGGGCCCGACCCGCGGTGCGGGCAAGATCCGGTTCCACGACTGGACGACGACTTACGAGGCGCACTCGGACGTCCCCAACGTGGCCCGGTTCCACGAACAGGCGACCGCCCTCCGGGAACTGCTCACCACCGCTCCGCCCGACGCGGGCCAGCAGAAGGACCTCGACTTCCTGCTCGACCTCGGGCACCTGTTCTCTCTCGTCGTCTACGGGCACCTGATCCTCGAGCAGGCCGCGATCGCCGGCATCGACCGCGATCTGATCGATCAGATCTTCGACTTCCAGATCCGCGACTTCTCCGGCTACGCCGTTGCGCTGCACGGCAAATCGTCTGCCACCGAGGCGCAGCAGAAGTGGGCGCTCGGCGCGATACGCCGCCCGGTGGTCGACGCCGAGCGATTCACGCGGGTGTGGGCGCAGGCGGAAGCCTATGACGGCGCGTACGAGATGCGGCCGTAGCGAGGGTTCTTCAGGGTGGGGAGGGGGCATCCCTCGGGGTGCCGGTTGCTCCCCCTGGGGTACCTGTTTCGGTGGGTGCGGAGACCGCATTCTTATGTGGCAAGCAAAACCCCCACCCACACAGGGAGATTCACACATGGCACACACCCTCAAGCGCACCCTTTCCGCTCTGGCGATCGCGGGATTCGCACTCACCGCGGGAGCGGGAATCGCCTCTGCAGATCCCGGCGGCAACGGCGGCACCGCCCCGGGCGGGACCTCTCAGGGCGGTAACGGTGGCACCTCGCAGGGCGGCGCCGGAGGCGCCGGAGGCAACGGCGCCGGTGGCAACGTCGTTCTCGGCGGGCCGGTCATCGGCAGTCCAGGCACCACGACCGGGCCCCAGAACGCCGGCAACGGTGGCAACGGCGGCAACGGCGGCGCCGCCGGAGATGCCAACGGCGGCAACGCCGGTGACGCCAACGGCGGCAACGCCAACGGAGGCGCGGGTGCGGGCGACACGACCACCACGGACAACACCCAGAACTGCGGGTTCGTCATCTGCTGGTGACCGAGTCGTGATCGCTCGATCTCACTGAACAGTGCCGAGGGGCCGTCACCTGCGGGTGCCGGCCCCTCGGCACCCGGACTGCCCTCCCCGCCTCCCCGGCGCCACCGTTTTGCGAAAGGTTTCCCATGCCGGTTTCATTCGAATTCTCCACCCTGCTGACACGCACGGGTGCCACCGTCGCGGCAGTATGCTTCGTTCTCGCTGCCGGCGCAGGCATCGCGTCCGCCGCCCCGGACGCGGATGCCCCCTCGTCCGATCCCTCCGTCGCCACCGTCGCTCCCGGACCGAACGCTCAGGGCGGAAACGTCGACATCGGCGGCCCCCACGTCGGACCGATCGCCGTGGACGGTGTCAAGGCCGGACCCGGCGGAGCCAACGTCGGAGGCTACGACTTCGGTGGAGGAGGTGGCCCCGGCCTTCCCTGGGGGTGAGTGGCCCCGACCGGTCGTTTCTTCGTGACGAGACCTCGGAATCGGCACTCACGAGGTGGCGATTCCGAGGGGTGAGCGCCCTCGCCGAGGGAGCTCTCCGTGTGTCCGCGTCCAGTCACCCTTGGGGTGGGAACGGCAACACCTCAGGGTGTACGGGCCACCACTGGGGGTCCTGTCCGGGGCCGCGGAGGAGCGGCACAGTAGAGGACGTGCAAGAACGTAACGCATCACAGGCCGCGAGCGAAGAAACCGAGGAGGCCATCATGTCGAACACTTCGGTTGCACACGAGCGCGAAGGCCGTCGCCTCACGGTCAGGACCGACGACGGGGTCCCGCTCGCGGTCCGCGAGTTCGGCTCGCCCGACGCGGCCACCACGGTGGTGTTCGTTCACGGTCACTGCCTGCGCACGGAGTCGTGGTGGGCGCTGCGCGAACAGCTGGTCCGCTTCTGGCGCAACGACGTTCGCATGGTCTTCTACGATCACCGCGGACACGGCGAGTCGGGAGAGGCGCCCGCCGCCACCTATACAATCGATCAGCTCGGCCGCGACCTCGGTTCCGTGCTCGACGCCGTCGCGCCGCACGGCCCGGTCGTCCTCGTCGGGCACTCGATGGGTGGGATGACCGCGCTGTCGTACACCCGGCAGAACCCGCACACCATCGGTTCGCGGATCGTGGGCATGGCCCTGATCTCCACCGCGGCGTGCGACCTCGCCGAGGCCGGTCTCGGTCGTCACCTGCGCAGTCCCGCGGTGTCGCTGTTCCGCACCGCGGTCCGCCGCGCGCCCCGGGTCGTGCACGGATCGAAGCGGGTCGGTCGCACCGTCTGCACGGCCATCGCCCGCGCGGCAGGCGCCCGCAACCGGGCCGTCGATCCCCGGCTGGTGGCGCTGGTAGCGGCAATGGCCAACACCACGTCCGTCGTGACCATGTCGAGTTTCCTCGAATCGCTGCTCGGGTTCGACGAGCGGCATTCCCTCGCCGCGCTGGCTCACATCCCGTCACTGATCCTGTGCGGCTCGGTGGACATGCTCACCCCGCTCCAGCATTCGGTCGCGATGGCCTCGGAACTCCCCGCTTCGGAGCTCGTGAGCGTCGACGGGGCTGGGCACTCGGTGATCCTCGAGCGTGCGGCCGACGTCGCCCTCGCCATCATCGGCCTGGTCGAGCGGATCGCCCACGGCGAGACCGCCGCGCTCGACCGCGAATTGATGGCTGCCAGCTGATCAGAGGTCGCGCTCGTTGATGATGCCGCTGCGCATGGCCCGTTCGGCCAGGCTGACCCGCTTCTGATTCTGGGGGAGATCGCCGACGCCGAACTTCGCGAACAACGCGCGCAGGTGGGTCTTGATCGCGTCGACGCTGAGGAACAGTTCCTGGGCGATCTGCTGATTCGAGGCGGGATTCGCGAAGGCGGCGCCGTGCTTGTACGGCCGGCACAGCGCCGTGAGGACCGCCCGCTGGGTGTCGGTGAGCGATCGGACGTCGGGCATGTCGCTACCCATCCGGGTGGCCTCGTCCAGTGCGCCGCCGAATTCCAGGTACCGGATCTTGGTGCCGCCGATCCGGATGCTGTCGCCCTGCCGGAGTCGCCGACGCCCCGCGAGCCGCTCGCCGTTGACGAAGGTGCCGTTGCGGGACAGTCCGTCGTCGAGGATGGTCCAGTGCGATCCGACGCATTCGAGCACCGCATGCAGCCGGGAGACCTCGTCGTCCTCGGTCAGGAGCAGGTCGGATCCCGGCGAGCGTCCGATCGTGACGCGCGCGGAAGTGGGGGAGAGGTCCACGGTGTGGTGGTGACCCTCCCGGTCGGAATAGCTCAGTCGAGACTCAACCGCTCGGTCCACGGCGACACCCCTTCCGCACGCTTCCATCGTGCCCCGGCTGCGGTCGGATGAGCAAGATCAAGAGCGGAAGTCGCCGATCACCGATCAGTTCTCGGTTGCCGCCGCGTCCAGGGTGCTGCCGAACGCGCACACGGCCAGTTCCTCGAGCGCCGGATCCTGCCCGGCATGCTCGGGTACCTGCATGGCGAGCAGGGTGTTGAGCAGCATTCCGTTGGCGATGAAGGTGCGGGCCCGTTCGGGGCTGCATCCGGTGCGCGTTCGGATCTGCGTGTAGAGCCGCGACATCCAATCGCGCGCCAGGGCGCCGATCTCCGGGTTCGCGCCGGACGTGAAGCCGTGCATCATGACGAGCAGGAGATCGCGGTCTTCGAGCAGTTCGGTGTACGCGATGCCCAGCGGAAGCCACGACTCGTCGTTCTCCGGGTCGGCGGCGACGTCGTCGAAGCAGGGTTCGAAGGCGTCCATGATCCGGCGCATCGCCCGGTCGAAGACGTCGGCGAACAGTCGCGACTTCGAACCGAACATCCGGACCACGTAGGGCTGGGACACCCCCGCCTCGCGTGCGACGGCGTCGGTGCTGGTGCCGTGATAGCCGTCCCGGGCGAACGCGCGGGACGCGGCCGCCAGTACGAGTTCGCGACGCTCGGTCGCGCTCATCCGGGTCTGTTTCACGGGCGATGCCATGTTGACATGTTATCAGTCGATTACTAGTCTTCGAAATAAGTAATCATCTGATGCTTACAATGCTTCCCGTGAGTGCCCACACCCACGACTCGGATATGAGGACCCGTCATGACGACACTCTCCGAACGCCTGGAACACGAATCGGCGCCGCCCTCGCGGCGAGGACGCAGCCGGGTCGTCCCGGTCTGGCTCGCGATCGTCGCCGCCTCGATACCGATGTTCATGGCCACACTCGACAACCTGGTGATGACCAGCGCCCTGCCCGTCATCCAGCGCGACCTCGGTGCGTCGGTGGGGCAGCTGCAGTGGTTCATGAACGCCTACACACTCGCCTTCGCGACGTTGATGCTCACCCTCTCCGCGCTGGGTGACCGGCTCGGACGTCGCCGCGTATTCCTTTGGGGAATAGTGCTTTTCGCGCTGGCTTCGATCGCGTCGGCACTCTCGACGACCTCCGGGATGCTCATCGCCGCGCGGGCCGTCCAGGGCGTCGGCGCGGCCGCGATCATGCCGCTCTCCCTCACCCTCCTCGCCGGTGCCGTGCCGCTCACCAAGCGCGCGCTCGCCATCGGGGTCTGGGGCGGCGTCTCGGGACTGGGCGTCGCCCTCGGACCGGTGGTCGGCGGCGCCGTCGTCGACGGGGTGTCGTGGCAGGCCGTGTTCTGGATCAACGTTCCCGTCGCGGCGGTCGCGATCCCGTTGGCGCTCTACGCACTCGGTGAGTCGAGGGGGAAGCGTCAGCCGCTGGATCCGCTCGGCGTCGTCCTCGCCGGAGCCGCCGTCTTCGTCGGAGTCTGGGGCATCGTGCACGGCAACGACGACGGTTGGACCAGCGCCACAGTGCTCGGTGCACTCGTCGCCTCGGTGGTGTTGCTCGCGGCGTTCGTGGTGCGCGAGTTGCGCACACCCTTCCCCGTGATGCCGCTGCGACTGTTCCGGTCGCGTCAGTTCGCCCTGGCCAACGTCATCGGACTGACGTTCACCCTCGGAATGATGGGCGCCGTCTTCCTCCTGTCGCAGTACCTGCAGATCGTGATGGGGTACTCGCCGTTCGAGGCCGGTCTGCGGACGCTGCCGTGGACGGCCGCCCCCATGCTGGTGGCGCCGATCGCGGGACTGCTCGCGCCGCGGCTGGGAGTCCGGACACTCCTCGTCGCCGGACTGGTTCTGCAGGGGTTGTCGCTGCTCTGGATGGCGTCACTCATCGTCCCCGGCGCCACGTACGGCAGCATGATTCCCGCGTTCGTGATGGCAGGCGCCGGGATGGGGCTGACGTTCGCGCCCAACGCGACCGCCGTCCTCGCCGACATGCCCGAGGCCGATCACGGCACCGCCAGTTCGACCAACGCGACACTCCGCGAGATCGGCGTCGCGCTCGGGATCGCGCTCCTGACCGCCGTGTTCCTCGGGGCGGGCGGCAGCCTGACCCCCACCGGATACATCGACGCTCTCGCACCCGCGCTGTACGTGGGGGCCGGATTCGTGGCGGTCGCGGTCGTCGCCGCTGCCCTCATGCCGGGACGGTCCAAGGCGGTACTGGCGTCGACGTGACCTGTCGGATCGAGGGCCCGGGCCGTCAGGTCCGGGCCCTCGAACGTTTCGAGGATCGGGATGAATGCATCGGAGAGCTCGCCGGGAACGGTGTACTCGTCGATCACGTGCCGCCGGCTTCGGTCGACCAGTACCTGCGCGACCTGGTCGGCGTCGCCGTCGGGAAATCCCACGGCGCCCGCCTCGACCAGCCGAGCCGAGTCGATACCCGAGCGCGTGTACCAGGCCGGCAGGTGTTCGCCGAATCCAACCAACGACTGGGTGAGTCGAATCGGGCGATCGGTCGAAGAACGAACGCGCGCAGGAGAATCGGCGAGGTCATTCTCGGTGGCCGGCGGACCCGGTGCCGGCGAGCTGCGATCGGCCACTCGTCCGGCCGTTGCGAGCATGCCAGGCCCGCTCGCCGCCACGACCACGGGCAGGTCCGGGAGGCCCACCCCGATTCCGAGTTCGAAGCGGACGTCCGACAACACATGCAGGGCTTTCACCTCGCGGACGAGCACGGTCCGGCCGCGCAGGGGCGCGGCGAGCACCCAGCCGCGCAACCGGAGCGTCGTGGTGACCGCACTCGCCGCGGCGAGCGCCGGGAACGGCGCGACGGTCCACAGCGTGTCGGGGACCAGGACGCTCGAATAGCCCTGGTCCTCGATTCGCTGGATGCTGCCGACTTCTGCGGTGCCGGCTCGCGGCGGCGTGGCCACCACGGCGAGTCAGTCCTGCCAGCCCGGCCGGACCAGCCCCCACTCGTACGCCAGAACCACCAGTTGGGTGCGGTCCCGGGCGCCGAGTTTCACCAGGATCCGGCTGACGTGGGTGCGGGCGGTGGCCGGGCTGAGGAACAGCCGCGAGCCGATCTCGGCGTTGGTGAGTCCCTCCGCAATCAACGTCATCACCTCGCGTTCGCGCTCGGTCAGGTCGTCGAGGCGGCTGGTGCGCGGCGGCGGTTTGGCGTGGGTCGCGAACTCCGCGACCAGCTTCCGAGTCACCGACGGTGACAGCAGGGCGTCGCCGTCGGCCACCACACGGACCGCCCGCACCAGTTCCGCGGGTTCGGTGTGCTTGACGAGGAAACCCGTCGCCCCCGCGCGCATCGCCTCGAAGACGTACTCGTCCACTTCGAACGTGGTGAGCACCACCACCCGCACGCCGGACAGCGCGGGATCGGCGGCGATGCGCCGGGTCGCCTCCAACCCGTCGAGCACCGGCATCCGGATGTCCATGAGAACCACGTCGGGGACCAGCGATCGCGTCAGGCTCACCGCCTCTTCACCGTTCGCGGCCTGACCGGCGACGGTGATGTCGGCCTGGGCGTCGAGCAGGGCGGCGAACCCCGCCCGCACCAGGGCCTGGTCGTCGGCGACGAGCACACGAATAGTCATGCCCGGCTCGCCGTGCCAGCGGCGAAGGGGAGCGTCGCCTGGACCCGGAAGCCGCCGCCCGGCCCACTTCCGGCGGCCAGCTCACCACCCAGAGCGCGTGCGCGCTCCCGCATCCCGGGGATGCCGTTTCCGCCGCCACCGGTCGACGTGCCGGCGGGGCCGCGGCCGTCGTCGTCGATCCGAATGCGGACGGAGGTGGGCGTGTACGACACCGTCACGTCGGCCGACGAGCCCCCGGAATGGCGGGCCACATTGGTCAGCGACTCCTGCACGATTCGCGCCGCAGCCACGTCGACCACGGTCGGCAGCGGCCTCGGTGCGCCGTCGACGACGGTCGTCACGGTGAGACCGGCGGCACGGGCACGCTCGACCACACCGTCCAGGTCTCCGATTCCGGCGGTAGGCGCGACGGGCGGGCTGTCCTCGCCGCCCCGCAGCGACGCCAGCAGCGCGTGAACGTCGCCGATCGCGTCGCGGCTGGCGACCTTGATCGCGGACAGCGCCTCCTGCGACTGTTCGGGTCTGCTGTCCCACAGCTCGAGCGCGACCGACGCCTGCACGTTGATCAGGGAAAGGCTGTGTGCCAGAACATCGTGCAGTTCGCGGGCGATCGCGAGCCGCTCCTCGCTGGCGCGTCGACGCTGTTCGTCGAGGGTGCTGCGTTGCGCCGCCTCGGCGCGTTGCCGGCGGGCGTCGAGCGTCCCGCGGCGCTGACGGATGATCTCGGCGACGGCGAGGAGCACCAGCATCCACGCGGCGATGCCGGTGAGGGCGGGTACCGACACCGACTCGGCGGACGACACGGCGGGCACGGCGAAGACGATCACGACGTAGCCGATGGCGAGAACCGGATAGGTGAGCCACCTCGACCCGGCCGTCGCGGCGCCGAGGAACGCGACGACGAGCGACATGAACACCGGGCCGTACCCGTAGCCCCGCGCGACGTAGAGGACAGTGACGGTCAGGACGACGAGCAGGACCGTGACAGGACGCAGTCGCCGGAAGACCAGCGCGAGGGGGCCGCATACCAGCAACACGAAGGCCGCGGCGTCCAGCGGCTCCGCCCACGACTGGTTGTGGTTCGCGCCGATACTGCCGCCGACCTGCACGATCGCGACGCCCAGGGCGATCAGGAGGTCTCGCGGGGCGATCGACGTGTCCCTCCGGTCAGTGCGCACCACCCGAACGTAGACCCGATTCCGCGAACCTGTCATCGTCCGCGACACGTACCCGAGGAGACGCGCGCAGGCCGATGCGCGCGGCTCGCGCCGAGTCGACGCTGGAGGCATGACTTCCGACATCGTGGTCACCGACAGGCTGACCAAACGCTACGGCGAACACACGGCGGTCGATGCCGTCAGCCTGACCGTGCGGGCAGGGGAGGTGTACGGGTTCCTCGGACCGAACGGTGCGGGCAAGACCACTACCCTGCGCATGCTCACCGGCCTGGTCCGGCCGAGTTCAGGCACGGCGACGCTCTTCGGGCATGCACCCGGCAACCACGCGGTCGCGGCGCGCACCGGTGTGCTGATCGAAGGACCCGGCTTCTTCCCCTACTTGTCCGGTCGCGACAACCTGCGGGTGCTGAGCAGGTACCGCCGGTTGCCGGACGACGCGGTGGAGTCCGCGCTGCAGCGGGTCGGGCTGCGCGATCGGGGACAGGACCGTTTTCGCACCTACTCACTCGGGATGAAGCAGCGGCTCGGTGTCGCGGCCGCACTCCTCGGCGAACCCGATCTGCTGCTTCTCGACGAACCCACCAACGGGCTCGACCCGGCCGGCATGGCCGAGATGCGGGAACTGATAGTCGAACTCGCGGACTCCGGGCATTCCGTGATGCTCTCCAGTCACATGCTCAGCGAGGTCCAGGAGATCTGCGATCGCGTCGGGGTGATCGCGCGCGGGGAGCTGATCGCGGAATCCACCGTGGCCGAACTGCGCGGCGGCACCAGCCTGCTTGTGCGCGCCGATCCGCAGGAGCGCGCCGCGACGGTGCTCGCGGAACTGCTGGGACGGGACGTCGTCGACACGGCGGGCGACGCCCTCGCCCTCGCAGTGTCGCCGGACCTGGCACCGAAGGTGGCCCGTGTTCTGGTCGACGCGGGAATCGACGTGCACGAACTGTCCCGGCGGGAGCGATCGCTCGAGGACGTCTTCTTCGCGATGACGTCGGATGGCGGTCACGGCGACCGCACGGCAAGCAACGATTCGAGGAAAGTGTCATGAATGCAGTGATCGCCGGCACCCGAGCCGAGCTTCTCCGACTGTGGAAATGGCCGTCGATGTGGGTGCTGCTCGCCGCCTGGATCGTGCTGAACCTGGTCTTCGTCTACCTCTTCAACTACATCACCCTCGAGACGGGCGGCACCACCGACATAGCGTCGTCCGCGCCGCCGGACGTGCTGCTCGCGCAGATGCTGCCCTCGGCGGTGCCCCAGGTGTTCACCCAGGGCATGGCCATGTTCGGGGGCGCGCTGATGCTCATCCTCGGCGCCCTCACCCTCGGCAGCGGCTACGGCTGGGGGACGTGGAAGACCGTGTTCACCCAGGGGCCTCCACGATCGGCCGCGCTCACCGGAACCCTGCTCGCTCTGCTGACCGTGGTGGTCGGGCTGGTCGTCACGGTGGCGGTCGTCGATCTCGGGGTGGCGAGCGTCATCGCCGCGGTCGAGTCGGAGTCGCCGAGTCTGCCTCCGGCGGCGGCCATGCTGAAGGCGCTCGCTTCCGGGATGCTCATTCTCGCCATGTGGACCGTGGCCGGGGTCCTCGTCGGCGCTCTCGCGCGGGGGCCTGCGTTGTCCGTCGGTCTCGGCCTCGTGTGGGTGCTCGTGGTCGAAAACCTGCTCCGCGGAGTTGCCGCCCTCCTCGACCCCGTGTCGGTAGTGACAGACTTTCTCCCCGGCACCGCCGCGGGCTCGCTGGCCGGATCCCTTCGCGACTTCGGCGGCGACACCACCCCCGGAGTCCTGAACATCCTCGACGGCAGCACGTCGGTCCTCGTCCTGGGCGGTTACGTCGCCGTATTCGCGGTGGGCACGGTCTGGCTCGTCCGCCGACGCGACGTGAACTGACGGCGACGGCTCAGAACAGGGGACCGCCGCCGAACGGTCCCCGGTGCGACGGCGGAGTGCGGCCCTGCGTGTCGGTGATGCCGTATTCGACGGCCAGCTCCGCCGTCACGAACGTGTGACCGCTGCGCTCCGCGAGGGTGGGGTCCGCTGTCAGGGCGCAGATCACCTCGCCGACGAACTCGGGAGACTCGGCATCGGCGACGGGAAATCCCGCGATGGTCTCCAGGCCGCTGGCGGCGATCATCTCCGTTCGCACGATCCCCGGCCACAGCGAGACCGCGCGCACGTCGTGCGGAGCCAGTTCCGCCGCCATGTCGCTGGCCATCTTGTCCAACCCGGCCTTGGACATGCCGTAGAGCACCGAGTGCAGATGCCCGCGGGTCCCGAACGACGAGATGTTCGCGATCAGCCCGGACCTTCGCGGCACCATCAGGCGCGCCGCCTCCACGGACGCGACGTAGTGCGCGCGCAGACCGACGCCGATCAACGAATCCCAGTCGTCGAGGGGCCGTTCCCAGAACGGTGTGCTGAACCCGCCGAATCCCGCGGGGGCTGCCCACACGTTGTTGACCAGCAGGTCGAGTCGGCCGGCCTGCTCGTCGGAGATGCGGGCGAACAGCGCACGCACGTCGGCGTCGTCGCGGTGATCGCAGGCCACGGCGACGCCGGTGCCACCGGCGCCGGTCACCGTCTGCGCCGACACGGACAGGGGGCTGTCCTCCGTCAGCGGCCCGCGTCCGGTGACGTAGACGGTCCAGCCGGCTGCGCCCAGCGCCCTCGCCACGCCTTTCCCGACGCCGCGGCTCGCGCCGGTGACGAGAGCGACCCTGGCGCTCACTGGGCGACCACTGTGTCCGGTGTGAGCGGGCGGGTGATCGACCACCGAGTGGTGAAGTGGCACCGCGACATTCGCCACTCGCCGTCCTCGAAGCGGTAGGTGTCGTCGTACTCGCCGGACGACACGGTCTCCGTGCCCTTCGTCAGGTCGACCTGGCGGAACTGCAGCGTCCACGTACCCGACGCCTCGGTGTCGCCGTGCAGCACGATGTCCGGATGGAAACCGTGGTGCATGTCGAGGATCACGTGCCTGCCGTCCACCTCGTGGAGCGCGATCGTCCGGAAGAGGTCGGTGAGCCGGTCGGCGTCGTCGAACCGGCCGAGTGGGCCGAAGTCGATGGATGCCCCGGACGAGACGAAGCATGCACGGAACGCGTCCGGATCCTTTCCGTCGCACGCTCGCCAGTATCGGTACTTGAGCGCCTTGATCGCCCCGATCCGCTCCAGGTTCGCCAGACGCTGCTCCACCGAGCTTTCGTCCACGCCGCCGTCCTCTCGTCCCCGTCAGTGGTGTCGGGGACGACGCTAGGGGGCGGACGATCCGCGCGGGTGCGGAATCCCGGTGGGCGGGAACCTGCGTGTCGTCAGGGCTGTCCGGGGAACGGGTCGGTGACCGGATCGGTTCCGAGTGCCGCGCGCCAGGTGGCTTCCCGGATGGCCGCCTCGCTCAGTGCCGTGACGCCGAGCGTGCGCGTGTCCTCGGTCTCGCCGTGTTCGACCACGGCCCGCCACGCGACGGCTGTGTCGGCCTCCACCTCGGCAGCGAGTTGCGCCGCCGTGATCGGGTCGGTGACCGGAAACGGCAGCGTGTAGCCCGCTTCGGCGACCGGGGCGGCCATGCCCGCCGTCGTCAGCGTGTCCAGGAGCGAGTCCCGGCGGGCGCGGTGAGCGGCCGCCGACGTGGCGACCTGCGGAGCCCGGGCCGGGTTGGAGAAGGCTGCGACCACGCCGTAGGCGAACACCGCCGAATGTTCGGCGGTCAACGCGTCGGCGAGGCTCCGGCCCTCGGCTTCGGTAGGAGTGGTCACGGCAGCACCACCGCCAGATACGTTCCGCAGGCGGCACTGATCGACGCGCAGAGACCGGCCCGGTAGGCCGTCAGGACGCGCGCCGAATCGGCTGCGCTGCGCTGCGACTCGGCCAGGTCGGCGCGCAGTTGATCGAGACCGGGCGGGGGTGCGGGTTCGGTCGGTGTCGTGGACGCCGCAGAGGACGTGGTCGGTGCGGTTCCATCCGGGTAAGTTCCTGCAGCCCTGGCGATTTCGGAGTCCAGGGCATCGGCGTGCGCGGTGCGCTGCGCACGGACCAGTTCCAGTGCGGCGGCCCGGTCGGGGAGCAGTGCGATCGTCGCGGCCGCGCCGGCGGCGTCACGGCGCGCCAACCGCGACTGCGCGACGAGGGAATCGACCTCGACGGCGGAGTCGCCGTCGCCGGCGCACCCCGCCAGGACGGGGACGGCCGCGATACCGAACGCCGAGGCTGCTGCGAACCGGAGAGCGGCGCGCCGGGACACGGCCGGACCGGACGTGGGGGGCCGGGAGACGGTGGGCATGAGCACCGGTCCATGGTGCCAGGTCGGGCCGCGATCCCGGGAATCGAGCACCGGGGCTGGTCACCGGTGCGTCGAATCGGCGTTACTCTTAGATGCTCGAACCCGTCACGACGGGTTCGTGGTGCTGCGTGCGCGGCACGAGGCCCTGACCGACCGACGAGTGACTGACTAACCGACGAGTGACAACTGAAACGAGGAGCTTCCCCGATGCCGGTTCCATCCAAGGAGAGGGTGACGGAGCTCATCTCCGATCTGGTGCAACGCCAGGGCTACGACTTGGAGGACGTTGCGGTCACCCTCGCGGGCAGGCACAGCGCGGTCCGGATCATGGTGGACAGCGACGCCGGACTCGAACTCGACGCGGTCGCGAAGCTGAGCCACGAGATCTCCGAGGTGTTCGACTCGGTCTCCGACTTCGGGGAGTCCCCGTACACGCTCGAGGTGACGTCCCCGGGCATCGACCGGCCGCTCACGCACGAGCGGCACTGGCGACGCGCCCGCGGACGCAAGGCGCGGATCGATCTCGCGCACGAGACGGTCGTAGGCCGGATCGGAGCCCTCGACGGCGATTCGGTCGCGGTCGTGATCGGCTCCCGGACGGGCCCGGAGGTTCGCCGCGTCGCCCTGGCGGACGTCCAGAAAGCTGTTGTGCAGGTGGAATTCTCGAAACCGGATCCGAGGGAACTGGAACTTGCGGGTGGAATTCCCGAGGGGCGCGTGGCGCCCGCGGACGCGGATGCGTCGGAAGATGAAGAAGTAGTAGAGGGGTTGGACAAGTGAATATCGACATCGCGGCGCTGCGCGCCATCGAGGCCGACAAGGGCATCTCGATCGAAACGGTCATCTCGACCATCCAGACGGCACTGCTCACCGCCTATCGGCACACCGAGGGCCATCAGCAGCACGCACGGATCGACGTCGACACCAAGAGCGGCATCGTGCGGGTGATGGCGCACGACGTCGACTCCGACGGCAACATGGTCGGCGAGGAGTGGGACGACACCCCGGAAGGGTTCGGCCGGATCGCCGCGACCACCGCCCGTCAGGTCATCCTCCAGCGGCTGCGCGACGCCGAACACGAGCGGAGCTTCGGCGAGTTCTCCACCCACGAGGGTGAGATCGTGGGCGGCGTCATTCAGCGCGACACCCGGGCGAACTCGCGCGGAATGGTCGTGGTGCGGATCGGCAGCGAAGCCAACGGCGCCGAGGGGCTGATCCCACCGGCCGAGCAGGTGCCCGGCGAGAACTACGAGCACGGCGAGCGGCTCAAGTGCTACGTCGTCGGAGTGGCCCGCGGGCAGCGCGGACCGCAGATCACCCTGTCGCGCACCCACCCGAACCTCGTGCGCAAGCTGTTCGCGCTCGAGGTGCCCGAGATCGCGGACGGTTCGGTCGAGATCATCGCAGTCGCCCGGGAGGCCGGTCACCGGTCGAAGATCGCCGTCCAGTCGCGGGTGCAGGGACTCAACGCGAAGGGAGCGTGCATCGGGCCGATGGGTCAGCGCGTGCGCAACGTGATGAGTGAGCTCGCAGGCGAGAAGATCGACATCATCGACTTCGACGACGACCCCGCCCGGTTCGTCGGCAACGCGCTGTCGCCCTCGAAAGTGGTCTCTGTCACTGTCGTGGACCCGGAGGCCCGGGCTGCACGTGTCGTCGTCCCCGACTTCCAGTTGTCCCTCGCCATCGGCAAGGAAGGGCAAAATGCCCGCCTTGCTGCGCGCTTGACCGGGTGGCGGATCGACATCCGCAGTGACGCCGCCCCGGCCCCCGAGTCGGCAGGCGGACCCGCCGCGACCAGTCGTTGAGCCGGGAATGCGGAGATCGGGGCGAGTCGGCGGTAGAGTGGTCAATGGTTCAGCATGAGCACCCCGATTCCGTGCGCGTTCCTACCGGTTCACCGGTGCGAACATGCATAGGATGTAGGGAGCGCGCGCTGGCTGTCGATCTGCTCAGGGTTGTGGTGGGTGAGAGCGGGCCGCAAGGTCACGTTCTCACTCCGGACCCGGGGCGCAGGCTTCCCGGACGAGGTGCGTGGCTGCACCCCGCCGAGGATTGCCTGAACCTCGCGGAAAGACGCCGAGCATTCGGCAGAGCACTGCGGGTGTCCGGAAGTGTCGACGTGTCAGAAGTCGACCACTGGGTACGCGCAGGGCACCCACCCAGAGCAGTACCTCTCGAACAGAACAGGCACAAGCACTCATGAGCACACCGTGAAGCACCAGCGATGATCGTCCATCGGAGATAACCCGAGGTCGTGCGGGCCCCTCTCAGGGGAGCCTCCTGCTCGACCTCATCAGTGAGGAGAGCAGTGGCAGGCAAGGCCCGCGTGCACGAGTTGGCTAAAGAACTCGGTGTCACAAGTAAAGAACTACTCGCAACGCTCAAGGAGCAGGGCGAGTTCGTGAAGTCGGCGTCCTCCACGGTGGAGGCGCCCGTCGCCAGGCGTCTGCGGGAGTCGTTCCCGTCGTCGAAGTCCGATTCCGCAGCCCGTCCGGCTGCCAAGCCCGGTGCCCCCGCGCCGAGCGCCCCGGCGACCGCAGCCAAGCCGGGCGGACCCCGTCCCGGTCCCAAGCCCGCAGCCCCGGCTCCGGCAGCGCCCGCTGCTGCAGCCCCGGCGCCCACCCCCGCGGCTCCGGCGCCGGCACCGGCGGCCCCCGCGGCGAGCGCAGCCACCCCGGCTGCACCGGCGAGCAACGCTCCCAAGCCCGGACGTCCGACCCCGGCTGCACCGGCTCCGGCCGCACCCGCGGCCCCGGCCGCGTCGGCTGCTGCCCCGGCGGCTCCGTCCACGGGTGCCAAGCCCGGCGGACCCCGCCCCGGCCCGAAGCCCCCGCGCGTCGGTAACAACCCGTACTCCTCGGCTCCCGCCGAGCGTCCGGCACCGCGTCCCGCTCCCGGCGCACCGCGTCCCGGTGCACCCCGTCCGGCTCCCGGTCAGGGCGGTCCCCGGCCGAGCCCCGGCTCGATGCCTCCCCGCCCGAACCCGGGCGCGATGCCTGCTCGTTCGGCACGTCCCGCCCCCGGCGGCCGTCCCGGCCGTCCCGGCGGAGCACCCGGTGGTCGTCCCGGTGGCGGCGGCGGTGGATACCGCGGTGGCGGAGCTCCCGGTGCCGGTGCAGGTGCGCCCGGTGGCGGAGCACCCGCCGGTGGTTTCCGCGGTCGTCCCGGTGGCGGTGGCCGCCCCGGTCAGCGTGGTGCGGCAGCAGGTGCGTTCGGTCGTCCCGGCGGCGCCCCGCGTCGTGGGCGCAAGTCGAAGCGTCAGAAGCGCCAGGAATACGATTCGATGCAGGCGCCCGCCGTCGGCGGCGTGCGGTTGCCCCGTGGCAACGGCGAGACCATTCGCCTCGCCCGCGGTGCTTCCCTGTCGGACTTCGCGGAGAAGATCGACGCGAACCCCGCAGCGTTGGTGCAGGCACTGTTCAACCTCGGCGAGATGGTGACGGCGACCCAGTCGGTCAACGACGAGACGCTGGAACTGCTCGGCGGCGAGATGAACTACGTCGTCCAGGTGGTCAGCCCGGAGGACGAGGACCGCGAGCTGCTCGACAGCTTCGACCTCACCTACGGCGAAGACGAAGGTGGCGAAGAGGACCTCGAGTCCCGTCCGCCGGTGGTCACCGTCATGGGCCACGTCGACCACGGTAAGACCCGACTGCTCGACACGATCCGTAAGGCCAACGTCCGTGAGGGCGAGGCCGGCGGCATCACGCAGCACATCGGTGCCTACCAGGTGCTCACCGAGCTCGACGGCAACGAGCGTCTCGTGACGTTCATCGACACCCCCGGTCACGAGGCCTTCACGGCCATGCGTGCCCGTGGTGCCAAGGCCACCGACCTCGCGATCCTGGTCGTCGCCGCCGACGACGGCGTCATGCCGCAGACGGTGGAAGCGATCAACCACGCCCAGGCGGCCGACGTGCCGATCGTGGTCGCGGTGAACAAGATCGACAAGGAAGGCGCGAACCCGGACAAGATCCGGCAGCAGCTCACCGAGTACGGACTGGTCGCCGAGGAATACGGCGGAGACACCATGTTCGTCGACATCTCGGCGAAGCAGGGCACCAACATCGATGCACTGCTCGAGGCCGTGCTGTTGACGGCGGACGCTGCCCTGGACCTGCGGGCCAACCCGGACATGGACGCTCAGGGTGTCGCCATCGAGGCGCACCTCGACCGTGGACGCGGCCCCGTCGCGACCGTGCTCATTCAGCGCGGAACGCTGCGGGTCGGCGACTCGATCGTGGCCGGCGACGCATACGGTCGTGTGCGCCGCATGGTCGACGAGCACGGCGAAGACGTTCTCGAGGCTCTGCCCTCGCGTCCCGTCCAGGTGGTCGGCTTCACGTCGGTCCCCGGCGCAGGCGACAACCTGCTCGTGGTCGACGAGGACCGGATCGCCCGGCAGATCGCCGACCGGCGCAATGCGCGTAAGCGCAACGCACTGGCCGCGAAGAGCCGCAAGCGCATCAGCCTCGAGGACCTGGACTCGGCTCTCAAGGAGACGTCGCAGCTCAACCTGATCCTCAAGGGCGACAACTCGGGAACCGTGGAGGCCTTGGAAGAGGCTCTGCACGGCATCGAGATCGACGACGAGGTGCAGTTGCGGGTCATCGACCGGGGTGTCGGTGGCGTCACCGAGACCAACGTCAACCTGGCCGCTGCGTCGAACGCGATCATCATCGGGTTCAACGTCCGCGCCGAGGGCAAGGCGACCGAGTTGGCGAACCGCGAGGGCGTCGACATCCGGTACTACTCGGTGATCTACCAGGCCATCGACGAGGTCGAGAAGGCGCTCAAGGGCATGCTCAAGCCGATCTACGAAGAGGTCGAGCTGGGCAAGGCGGAGATCCGCGCGATGTTCCGTTCGTCCAAGGTCGGCAACATCGCCGGTTGCCTCGTCACCTCGGGTAGCATCCGTCGCAATGCGAAGGCCCGGCTGCTGCGTGACAACACGGTTGTCGCCGAGACCGTCACCATTTCCTCGCTCAAGCGGGAGAAGGAAGACGTTGTCGAGGTACGCGAGGGTTACGAGTGCGGTTTGACGCTCACCTACTCCGACATCAAGGTCGGTGACGTCATCGAGGCCTACGAGCTTCGGGAAAAGCCGCGCGACTGAGTCCCCATCCGTTTGGGGTGACGTAGCAGCGTCATCCGGCGTGCGCTTCTCCGGCCGAGTCGATCGGCCGGAGAAGCGCACGTCTCCCCGAAGGAGGAAAAGTTTGTACGTCGGTGCGCTCGAGCTCGACATCTTGCTCGGTGACGTGCGATCTCTGAAAGAGAAGCGTGCAATGGTCAAGCCGGTTCTGGCGGAGCTGCGACGTTACGGTGTCTCGGCGGCCGAGACCGGCGAACAGGATCGGTACCGCCGGTCCATGCTCGGTGTCACCATGGCGAGTTCGGCGGTCGATCATGTGCACGAGGTGCTCGACACGTGCGAACGACACGTCGCCGAGTTGCCCGAACTGCAACTACTTGCGGTCCGGCGAAGGATTTTCGGCCCCGAGGACTGACTCGGAGCGCCCTGCCCGTCCCGCCGCCCCCGCGGCCCGGCGTGCAGAATGAACAACAGCTACACACAACGTCACAACTTATCGAGCGGCCAGGGAGAGGAGTCTGATTGTCATGGTGGATCCCGCCCGGGCACGCAAACTCGCCAAGCGCATCGGAACGATCGTCGCGACGGCGATCGACCACGAAATCAAGGACCCTCGCCTGGCGTTCGTCACCATCACCGACACGAAGGTGACGGCCGACCTCCACGACGCCACGGTGTACTACACCGTGATGGGCGCGGACCTCGAGTCCGAACCCGATCTCGTCTCCGCCGCCGCGGGGCTGGAGAAGGCGAAGGGGGTGCTGCGTTCGAAGGTGGGCGCAGGCACCGGAGTCCGTTTCACGCCGACGCTGACGTTCGTCGCGGACACGGTCCCCGACACCGCACGGCACATGGAGGAACTCCTCGCCCGGGCCCGCGCCGCCGACGACGAGGTCGCGCGTGTCGCGGCCGGTGCGTCTCCGGCCGGCGACCCCGATCCCTACAAGGAGCCCCGAGTCGAGGACGCGGACGACGCCGACGTCGACGTCGACGAGCCGTCCGGTTCGCGCCAGGCGGACTGACGCGACCGACATGACCCACACTCAGGAGACGTCCCTGTCTGATCTCGATCGTTGCGAGGTGTTCCTGCCGCAGGCGGTCGCCGTTCTCGAGAACGCGACATCGGTGACGATTCTGTGTCACGTCCAACCCGACGCCGACACGATCGGCAGCGGTCTCGCGCTGGCGTTGGTGCTCGAGCGCAAGGGAATTCCGGTGCAGGTCGCGTTCGGTGCGCCGGACGAACTGCCGGAGTCGATGCGCGAACTGCCGGGCACCCACCTGCTGGTGCCTTCGGATCAGGTGCGCCGCAACGTCGACCTGCTGGTGACGGTCGACTGCGGCAGTGCCGGGCGTCTCGGGAAGCTCGCCGACCGGCTCGCGACGGCGGGGGAGACCCTCGTCATCGATCATCACCGCTCCAACACCCGCTTCGGCCGCATGAACCTGATCGACGAGTCGGCGGAATCGACCACCGCGGTCCTGGCGCAGATGTTCGACGTGTGGGGTGTGGACATCGACGCCGACCTCGCGCACTGCCTGTATGCGGGGCTCGTCACCGACACCGGTTCGTTCCGCTGGGTGCAGCCGGGCACCCACACCCTCGCGGAGAGACTCCTCGCCACCGGCATCGATGGCGCCCGCATCGCGCGGCGTCTGCTCGACACCCATCCGTTCGGCTGGCTGCCCATGCTGTCCTCGGTACTCGGCTCGGCGACGCTCGTCCCCGAAGCGGCGGGCGGGCGCGGACTGGTCTACGCCGTCATCCGGCAGGCCTACGTCGGCGGTCTGCGCTCCGAGGAGATCGAGAGCGTCATCGACATCGTCCGGACGACGTCCGAGGCGGAGGTCGCCGCCGTCCTCAAGGAGGCGGTGAACGGCACCTGGTCGGTGTCGCTGCGGTCGAAGTCCGATGTGGACGTCTCGCTCGTCGCCGGTTATCTCGGTGGCGGCGGGCACCGGTTCGCGGCGGGCTACACGGCCGACACCTCCGCAGACGAGATCGTGGCCTCGCTCGTCGAGTCGCTCGGTTGAGGTCGGAATTCCTTGGTCGACGTCTCTGAAGTCACGGGCGACGCCACCGCCCGGACGGTGTTCGGGCTGGCCCTGCCGGCACTCGGTGTTCTCGCCGCCGAACCGATCTATCTCCTCTTCGACATCGCCGTCGTCGGGCGCCTGGGTGCGCTGGCGCTCGCCGGACTTGCCGTCGGCGGACTCATCCTCGCGCAGGTCAGCACGCAGCTGACGTTCCTGTCCTACGGCACGACGGCGCGTGCGTCCCGGATGCACGGGGCCGGCGACGAGCGCGCCGCGGTGCGGGAGGGCGTCCAGGCCACGTGGCTGGCGCTCGGCATCGGCGCCCTCGTGATCGTGCTCGCCCACCTGTGCGCGCGACCGGTCACGTCGGCGATCGCCGGCAGTTCCGACATCGCGGCAGCCGCCGAGAGCTGGTTGCGGATCGCCGTGTTCGGAGCGCCGCTGATTCTCGTCGCGATGGCCGGGAACGGGTGGATGCGCGGGGTGCAGAACACGGTGCGACCACTGCGTTTCGTCCTCGCCGGCCTCGTCGTGTCGGCCGTGGCCTGCCCGGTGCTGGTGCACGGACTGTGGGGCGCCCCGCGCCTGGAACTCGAGGGGTCGGCCGTCGCCAACGTGGTCGGGCAGGCGGTGTCCGCGAGCTTGTTCGTCGGCGCGCTGGTCGTCGAGCGAGTGCCGTTGCGTCCGCGGTGGCGCGTCATGCGCGCGCAGATGGTGCTCGGCCGGGATCTGATCCTGCGGAGCCTCGCGTTCCAGGCGTGCTTCCTCTCGGCGGCCGCCGTGGCGTCCCGCTTCGGGGCGGCCGCGGTCGCCGCGCACCAGGTGGTGCTGCAGTTGTGGAACCTCGTCGCGCTCACCCTCGACTCCCTCGCGATCGCCGCACAGGCGTTGGTCGGAGCGGCGCTGGGAGCGGGGCACGCGAAGGGTGCGACGCGGCTGTCGTGGCGGATCACCCGGTGGTCCACGATCTTCGCGACGGGATTGGCCCTGTTCTTCGCTCTGGGCCACGGGGTGATACCCGAACTGTTCACGTCCGATCGGGCCGTGCTCGACGAGATGGCGGTGGCCTGGTGGTTCTTCGTCGCGATCATGCCCGTCGCCGGAGTCGTGTTCGCTCTCGACGGGGTGCTGCTCGGGGCCGGCGACGTCGCCTTCCTCCGGAACGCGACGCTGTCGTGCGCGTTGGTCGGATTCCTGCCGCTGATCTGGCTGTCGATGCTGCGGGACTGGGGCCTCGCGGGAATCTGGACGGGCCTCACGGTGTTCATAGTTCTTCGGATGCTCGCGGTCGTGTGGCGCGTCGGTTCGGGCCGCTGGGCCGTGGTCGGGACCGACCTGCAGGCGCGGCGCGGATCGGACAGTGTTCCGGCAGCGGAACACGATCGGAAAGGTGGTTGACGTGGCACCCAAATTGATGGCGGTGAGCGACACCCATGTGGGGCACCGGGGAAACCGGCCGATCACCGAGGACATCTACCCCGACTCGCCGGAGGACTGGCTGATCGTCGCGGGCGACGTGTCGGAGAAGACCGACGACATCCGGTGGGCGCTGAAGCTTCTGTGCAGCCGGTTCGCCAAGGTCATCTGGGTGCCGGGCAACCACGAACTGTGGACGACGGCGAAGGATCCGGTGCAGATCCACGGCGCCGCCCGGTACGACTACCTGGTCACCATGTGCCGCGAGATCGGCGTCGTCACTCCGGAAGATCCGTTCCCGGTGTGGGAGGACGAGGACGGACCGGTGACGCTGGTCCCGATGTTCCTGCTGTACGACTACACGTTCCTGCCCGAGGGCGCCACCACGAAGGAGGAGGGTCTCGCGATCGCACGCGAGAAGAACGTGGTCGCCACGGACGAATTCCTGCTGTCGAGTGAACCGTTCGGGACCCGGGACGCCTGGTGCCGCAACCGTGTCGAGACAACGAAGGCGCGCCTGGACGCCCTGCCTACGGGAACGCGAACCGTCCTGATCAACCACTTCCCGTTGGTCCGTGAACCGACGCAGGTGCTGTGGTACCCGGAGTTCTCCCTGTGGTGCGGCACCGAACTGACCGCGGACTGGCACACCCGGTACAACGCCGTCTGCGCCGTGTACGGGCACCTGCACATTCCGCGCACCACCTACTACGACGGGGTGCGGTTCGAAGAGGTGTCGCTGGGCTACCCGCGGGAGTGGCAGCGGCGCGGACTGCCCGACCGGTTGCTGCGGCAGATCCTCCCGGTGCCGGAGTATCCGCCGGGAACCCTGAACAAGTGGGGAGGCCACTTCAAGGTCACACCCGAGCAGGAAGCCGAAGTGGAGAAGATGCGGGCGAGGGGGGCCCTGTGATCGAGAGAATCCTGCCTGCCGGAGTGGTGTCCTCGGAACTGTTCGAGGACCCGCCGGGACTGCGTCCGCACCCGCAGGAAGAAGCTCTGATCGGCCGGGCGGTGGAGAAGCGCCGACGCGAGTTCACGACCGCCCGCCACTGCGCACGACTGGCCATGGCGAAGCTCGGTGTCGACCAGGCCCCGGTTCTCCGGGGCGACAAGGGTTCCCCGGTGTGGCCGCGTGGCGTCGTCGGGAGCCTCACCCACTGCGACGGTTATCGCGGCGCGGTGCTCGGTTACGCGATGCGGGTGCGGTCCGTGGGAATCGACGCGGAACCGCACGAGGCGCTGCCCGACGGTGTGCTCGACGCCGTGAGCCTGGCCTCCGAACGGGACTGGCTGTCGGGCCCGGCGGACGCGGCGCAGTGGCGCTCGGCCACCGGCGGTCCGGTACACCGGGACAGGCTGCTGTTCTGCGCCAAGGAGGCAACATACAAGGCGTGGTTCCCGCTCACCGGCCGGTGGCTCGGTTTCGAGGACGCGCATATCACGTTCGAGGCGTCCGGGGACGGCACCGGCACGTTCCATTCGGATCTCCTCATCTCCGGGGAAACCGTCGGCGGACCACCACTCGCGTCGTTCGACGGACGGTGGATGGTGTCGGACGGTCTCATCATCACGGCCATTGCGGTGCACTGATTTCGGTGCGGTGACGTCGGCTGGCAGAATCGGACCTCGTGTCTGCACGTGAAAAGCCCTCTTCCGGTCTCGTCGGCGCCGGACTGCTCATCGTCGACAAGGACGCGGGCATCACCAGCCACGACGTGGTGGCCCGGTGCCGCAAGCTGCTCGGAACCCGGAAGATCGGGCACGCCGGCACGCTGGACCCGATGGCCACGGGTGTGCTCGTCCTCGGTGTCGAGCGGGCGACGAAACTGCTGGGGCTCCTCGCACTGACCACCAAGGCGTACACGGCCACGATCCGGCTGGGGCAGGCCACGACCACCGACGACGCCGAGGGTGAGGTCGTCGCGTCGGCCGATGCGTCCGGCGTGACGGACGACGACGTCGCCGCGCAGGTGCAGGCCCTCACCGGCGACATCCAGCAGATCCCGTCGAGTGTCAGCGCGATCAAGGTGGACGGGCGGCGGGCGCATGCCCTGATCCGTGCGGGCGAGGAGTTCGAACTCTCGCCGCGCTCGGTCACGGTGTCGCGGTTCGAGGTCGTCGGCCGGCGGTCCGACGGCACGTTCACCGACCTCGACGTCGAGGTGGAATGCTCGTCCGGCACGTACGTGCGGGCGCTCGCGCGTGACCTGGGCATCGCGTTGATCGGTGTGGGCGGGCACCTCACCTCGCTGCGGCGGACCCGGGTGGGTCCGTTCACGCTCGAGCACTCGCGGACGTTGGAACAGCTCGCCGACGAACCGGGGGTCAGCCTCGACATCGACGCGGCCGCACAGACCGCGTTTCCGCACCGGCAGATCGACGCGGACGAGGCCGAATCGATCAGTCAGGGACGGTGGCTCGAACCGATCGGTATCAAGGGCGTGTACGCCGCGATCGACCCGAGCGGGCACACCATCGCGCTGCTGCAGGAACGCGGGCGGCGGGCGAGTTCGGTGATGGTGGTCCGCCCCGCGACGCTCAGATAGCCGCTCACACCAGCCAGATGGCCTGGGCTGCCGGGTTTCCGAGCTCGATCGAGTCCTCCTGCGAGTCGAGCCGGATCGACACGGTTCCGGCGAAGTCGCGTCGCTCCAGCACCGTGACCGTGACATCGAGTGCGACACCGACCGAATCGAAGTAGCGGAGCATTGCCGGGTCGGAGTCCGAGATCCGAGCGATGCGGCCGCTCTCGCCGTTGACGAAGTCGCTGAGTTGGCGCGCCGGGGGAGTGGGCACCGAGCCGTCGACCGACGGAATCGGATCGCCGTGCGGGTCGCGCTCGGGATGGCCCAGCTTGGCGTCCATCCGGGCGATCATGAGATCCGAGACGGCATGTTCGAGGACCTCCGCCTCGTCGTGAACCTCGTCCCAGCCGTACCCCAGTTCGTGCACGAGATACGTCTCGATGAGGCGGTGCCTGCGGACCATCCCGACGGCAGCGACGCGGCCCGCCTCCGTCAGGGCGATGGACCCGTACCGGGCGTGATCGACGAGGCCCTGGTCGGACAGCTTCCGGATGGCCTCCGACACGGTGGACGCCGACACCCCGATCTTCTCGGAGAGCAGCTTGGTGGACACCCGTTCCTGCGACCACTCCTGAACGGTCCAGATGACCTTGAGGTAGTCCTGCGCCACTGCCGAGAGTGCCCCGGTGTCGGAGGCGGAGCCCTCGGTCACGCTCTGGTCATTTTTGTTCACGGCCACGCCAACGAGCTTAGGCACGTCTTACCGGCGAGACACATCGACACACCTGTTCTGCCCGGGAGGGGCCGAACCCGCCACCGTGAACGGCGAGGTGACGACCTTTCGGCGGGCCGCGCGGGCGCGGACACCCGGTCCGAAGATGAACATCGGCGCGCGGCACCGTAGGCTGCCACTCGTGCTGAGATGGCGTGGTCTCGACGAGGTTCCTGCCGACTGGGGTCGTTGTGTTCTCACGATCGGCGTATTCGATGGCGTGCACCGAGGTCACGCCCAACTGATCAGTCGAGCGGTGGCGGCTGCCCGCACGCGTGGAATACCCAGCGTGCTCATGACTTTCGATCCTCATCCGATGGAAGTGGTTCGCCCGGGCAGTCATCCCGCCCAGCTCACGACGCTCGCCCGCCGGGCGGAGCTGGCCGAGGAGCTGGGCATCGACGTCTTCTGCGTCATGCCGTTCACCGCCGAATTCATGAAGCTGACGCCGGAGCGGTACGCCCACGAGATCCTCGTGGAGCGCCTGCACGTGGCGGACGTGGTTGTCGGCGAGAACTTCACGTTCGGCAAGAAGGCTGCCGGCAACGTCGACCTGCTCCGTCAGATCGGTGACCGGTTCGGTTTCGCCGTCGACGGTGTGACGTTGCTCGCAGAGCATGCCGTGACGTTCTCGTCCACCTACATCCGTTCGTGCGTGGACGCGGGCGACATGGCCGCCGCGACGGAGGCCCTGGGCCGGCCGCACCGCGTCGAAGGTGTCGTCGTCCACGGTGACGGTCGCGGCCGTCAGCTCGGCTATCCGACCGCGAACGTGGCCCCGCCCATGTATGCCGCGATTCCCGCGGACGGCGTGTATGCCGCGTGGTTCACGGTGCTCGGCCACGGAGTCGATCTGGGCACGGTCACCTCCGGTGAGCGCTACATGGCCGCCGTGTCGGTGGGCACCAATCCCACGTTCTCCGGGCGGACCCGCACGGTCGAGGCCTTCGTGCTCGACCGGGAAGCCGACCTGTACGGGCAGCATGTGGCCGTCGACCTGGTGGAACGTCTGCGCGGTATGGAGAAGTTCGACTCCGTCGACGACCTGATCGTCGCGATGGGCAAGGACGCCGAGCGTGCGCGCGGGATCCTCGCGGCATCCGAAGACGTGCGGTAAGAGCGCGGCATTTCAGCTGGTAGAGTAGATCGCTGGCGTGCGCTGCGGTTCGCGGTGGCCGCGCCGAGTTTCGATCCTTTCACGCGAACGTCATCACCAGGAGTGAACAAGTGGCTTTGACCACCGAAGAGAAGAAGCAGGTTCTGAGCGAGTACGGCCTGCACGAGACCGACACCGGTTCGCCGGAGGCGCAGGTGGCCATGCTCACCAAGCGCATCGTCGACCTCACCGAACACCTCAAGATGCACAAGCACGACCACCACTCCCGCCGCGGCCTCCTGCTGCTGGTCGGACGCCGTCGTCGTCTGCTCAAGTACGTCCAGAAGGTCGACATCGAGCGTTACCGCTCGCTGATCGAGCGTCTCGGCCTGCGTCGCTGAGTTTCGCACACCGCGATCATTTCGATCGCGAATCACTCCGGTAGCCGGCGGGGCCTTGCTTAGACTGGGCCTCGCTGGCTATCGGCGTTAGCTGCCGAGGGCAGCACTACCGTATGCACCCGAGAATGTGGTGTCGGTCTTCGGTAGTGGTCTTCCGGACACGGTCCGGGGGACTTCGATCGACGACCGCCTCCGCACAGTGACATCCCGAGAACTCGAGAGGGGGATGTCCCTCAGGTGCGCAGTTCTCGCCAGGAGGGTGAGAACGCCCCCGCGGGTACGGCGAAGACGAGTGGGAAGTGAAAAGAAGAGATGACAGAGAATTCCGCAGTAGAGGTCGATGAGGGCGTGTTCGAATCCACCGCCGTGATCGACAACGGGTCCTTCGGAACCCGCACCATTCGATTCGAGACCGGTCGCCTCGCCCAGCAGGCCGCCGGCGCCGTCGTCGCCTACCTGGACGACGAGACCATGCTGCTGTCCGCGACGAGCGCCAGCAAGCACCCCAAGGAGCACTTCGACTTCTTCCCCCTCACGGTGGACGTCGAGGAGCGCATGTATGCAGCGGGCCGCATCCCCGGCTCCTTCTTCCGTCGTGAGGGCCGTCCCTCCACGGACGCCATCCTGACCTGCCGCCTGATCGACCGTCCGCTGCGCCCGTCGTTCGTCGACGGACTGCGCAACGAGATCCAGGTCGTCGTCACGGTGATGAGCCTGAACCCGCAGGATCTGTACGACGTGGTCGCGATCAACGCCGCGTCCGCCTCCACGCAGATCGCCGGACTGCCGTTCTCCGGTCCCGTCGGCGGTGTGCGCGTCGCGCTGATCACGTCGGACGAGAACAAGGCCGGCCAGTGGGTGGCATTCCCCACCGTCGAGCAGCTCGAGAACGCCGTCTTCGACATGGTCGTCGCCGGCCGCATCGTCTCCGGTTCCGGTGACGACGCCGACGTCGCGATCATGATGGTCGAGGCCGAGGCCACCGACAACGTGATCTCCCTGATCGACGGTGGCGCACAGGCTCCCACCGAGGCGATCGTGGCCGAGGGCCTCGAGGCCGCGAAGCCGTTCATCGCCCGCCTCTGCACCGCGCAGCAGCAGCTCGCGGCCAAGGCGTCGAAGCCGACCGGCGAGTTCCCCGTCTTCCCGGCGTACCAGGACGACGTGTTCGCCGCCGTCGAGGCCGCCGCAGCCGAGAAGCTGAGCGCCGCCCTCACGATCGCGGGCAAGCAGGAGCGCGACGACAAGACCGACGAGGTGAAGGTCGAGGTCCTCGAGCAGGTCGCCCCGAACTTCGAGGGTCGCGAGAAGGAAATCGGCGCGGCGTTCCGCTCGCTGACGAAGAAGCTGGTGCGTCAGCGCATCCTGCGGGACCAGTTCCGCATCGACGGTCGTGGCATCACGGACATCCGGTCGCTGTCGGCCGAGGTCGCCCTCGTCCCGCGTGCGCACGGTTCCGCCCTGTTCGAGCGCGGCGAGACCCAGATCCTGGGTGTCACCACCCTCGACATGGTCAAGATGGCGCAGCAGGTCGACTCGCTCGGGCCCGAGACCACCAAGCGGTACATGCACCACTACAACTTCCCGCCGTACTCCACCGGTGAGACGGGACGCGTCGGTTCGCCGAAGCGTCGCGAGATCGGTCACGGCGCGCTGGCCGAGCGGGCGCTCATGCCCGTGCTGCCCAGCGTCGAGGAGTTCCCTTACGCCATCCGTCAGGTGTCGGAGGCCCTCAGCTCCAACGGCTCCACGTCGATGGGTTCCGTGTGCGCGTCGACGCTCGCACTGCTCAATGCCGGTGTGCCGCTGAAGGCTCCGGTTGCCGGTATCGCCATGGGCCTCGTGTCCGACCAGGTCGACGGGGAGACCCGTTACGTGGCGCTGACCGACATCCTCGGCGCCGAAGACGCGTTCGGCGACATGGACTTCAAGGTCGCGGGCACCAAGGACTTCGTCACGGCTCTGCAGCTCGACACGAAGCTCGACGGGATCCCGTCGAAGGTCCTCGCCGGCGCGCTGTCGCAGGCCAAGGATGCCCGGGCAACGATCCTCGAGGTCATGGCCGAGGCCATCGACACCCCCGACGAGATGAGCCCGTTCGCCCCGCGCGTCACGGCCATCAAGGTGCCCGTCGACAAGATCGGTGAGGTCATCGGCCCCAAGGGCAAGATGATCAACTCGATCACCGAGCAGACCGGCGCCAACATCTCCATCGAAGATGACGGCACCGTGTTCGTCGGTGCTGCGGACGGCCCGTCCGCGCAGGCCGCGATCGACATGATCAACGCCATCGCCAACCCGCAGCTCCCGAAGGTCGGCGAGCGCTTCCTGGGCACGGTCGTCAAGACCACCGCCTTCGGTGCGTTCGTGTCGCTCCTCCCGGGTCGCGACGGATTGGTGCACATCTCGAAGCTGGGCAGCGGCAAGCGGATTGCCAAGGTCGAGGACGTCGTCAGCGTCGGCTCGAAGTTGCGTGTCGAGATCGCCGACATCGACAACCGCGGCAAGATCTCGCTGATCCCCGTCGAGGAAGACGGCGCTGCGGCTCCGGCCGAGCAGAGCGAAGAGGCGGCTGCCGAGAAGTAACATTCTCGCAGTTCGCACCCCGGCGGCCCCGCACGATGTCCTTCGTGCGGGGCCGCCGGTCTGTCGGTCAGGCGAACCGTTCGACGTACCGCCGCTGCCACGGGGTCTCGACCGCGTGACGGTGGTAGTGCCGCCGGACGAACGCGACCGCGTCCCGCGCCGGGACTCCGTCGAGTACGGCGACGCAGGCGAAGGCAGTGCCGGTGCGGCCGCGGCCGCCGCCGCACGCCACCTCCACCCGTTCGGTGGCGGCCCGTCGCCACACCTCATCCAGCGCATCGTGGGTGTCGCGGTGATCCCGCGGCAGCCAGAAATCGGGCCACCGGACCCACCGGGTGTTCCACTGCGCCGGCGGCGGATTCTTCCCCAGCAGGTAGACGGCGAAATCGGGAAGGGGGCCCTCCGGGAGTGGTCGGCGCAGGCCCCGGCCGCGGACGAGTCGGCCGGACGGAAGGCGCATCACTCCCGGCGCGTCGGCATCCCACGTATCGACCATGGTGCCCATTTTATGGGCAGGCCCTCCGGAAGACCCCGCCTTCGGGCACGGGGACGGTGGTGCTCCGGTCGATACCGGCGGCGACCACGACGTCCTCGGTATATCCCAGTGCGCGCAATTCACGTCCCGACGCACACACCGCGAGGGACCGTGGCAGCGATCACCGCCACCGCGGACGTCGGCGTGCAGTGCCGGGCGTTCCAGCCCGCCACGGCGGTCGCATTTCGGAGAGATGCTCCGCGGAATCGTCGTTCCGTCGGTAGCGAAGTACGTCGATGCCGGCGTCGACCGCCACCGTGAGCGTGGCGGTGAACGACCGGACCATGGGTTGTGCCCCCATCACCCTGCTCGTCGGGGAGACCCTATGCGGCCGAACGGGAATGCTCCAAGCAGAGGACGCCCCTGAGTCCGGGCTCGGGGTGACCTGTTGTAATGGAGACACGAGAAGGGGGAGAGCAGATGAGTGACGTGTTCATAATCTGTGCGGTGTTGGCCGGTGGCATAGGGGTCGTGGGGTTGGCGGTCGCTCTGTTCGGGGGTGCGGAATCGAGTGGTCGGTGCCTGTGCGATGGGCAGACCGACGCCTGTGACGCTCGCTGGTCGTGACACTGCAGGCCCCGTGACACTGCAGCCCCCGTGAACCCCGCCCCGTGGGGCGGGGGTCCGTCTGCCGATCAGCTCGTCATGGCTGCGAACATGCCGGGCTCGTAGGATCCCGCGGGAGTGCGGGCTATCACGTTCATCCGGTTGGCGGCGTTGACCAGGGCCACCAGGCAGATCAGCGCGGCGATCTGGTCGTCGTCGTAGTAGCCCCGAACGTCGGCCCAGGTCTCGTCGGACACGCCGTGGTGGGCGTCGGCGAGCCGAGTACCTTCCTCGGCGAGTGCCAGCGCGGCCCGCTCGGCCTCCGTGAACACGGTGGCCTCACGCCAGGCGGCGACCAGGTTGAGCCGGACCGGGGTCTCGCCGGCGGCCGCGGCATCCTTGGTGTGCATGTCGGTGCAGAAACCGCAGCCGTTGATCTGGCTCACCCGGATGTTGACCAGCTCCTGGGTGGCCTTCGGCAGCGGCGATTGGTGAATCACCAGACTGGCGCCGACGAACCGCTTGGCGAACTTCGCGGCGATCTCGTTGTCGAACATGGTGAATCGGGCGTCCATGATGTCGTCCTCACTCGTGATGTTGGGTGCTCCTGTGCCGAACGACCATGAGACGCCGGAAACGCGATGGTTGTGACAGTGTGAGTTCCGTACCGTGTGTTACAAACACCTCGCTGTCACACAACGTCGGGGTTCGGTGTCTGGTGGGTGACACAGTCGAGTGCGAGGAGGAGCCACCGATGGCCGGAACGTCGCAGACCACACCGGACGAACGCGGCGGGAGCAGCCGCCGCGACGCCCGGTCGGCCCCCGCTACCGAGGCGTTCGTCGCCCACCGAAACCTGCTGTTCACCGTCGCCTACGAGATGCTCGGCTCCGCCGCCGACGCAGAGGACATCCTCCAGGAAACCTGGCTGCGATGGGCGGGCGTCGATCTCGACACGGTGCGGAATCAACGCGCGTATCTGGTTCGGATCACGACCCGCCAGGCACTCAACCGCTTGCGGACGCTCGGCCGGCGCAAGGAGTCGTACGTCGGGCCGTGGCTGCCCGAGCCGCTACTGACCGCGCCCGACGTGGCAGAGGACGTGGAGCTGGCCGACAGCGTCTCGATGGCGATGCTGCTCGTGCTGGAGACGCTCGGGCCGACGGAGCGGGCGGTATTCGTATTGCGTGAAGTGTTCGATCTGGGGTTCGACGAGATCGCGGCCGCCGTCGACAAGAGCCCGGCTGCCGTCCGGCAGATCGCGCACCGGGCGCGGGCACACGTCGCGGCGCGCCGGCCGCGCGGGGTCGTGTCGCCGGCCGAGTCGCGAGATGCGTTGCACGCGTTTCGACGAGCACTCGAAACGGGCGATCTGCAGAGTCTGTTCGACCTGCTGGCGCCGGACGTCGTCCTGCTGGGTGACGGTGGCGGCGTCAAACAGGCTGTGCTGCGGCCCATCGTGGGGGCCGACCGGGTCTCACGGTTGCTGACGGCCGGGCTGCCCAGGATCGCCGGCGAGGTGTCGGTCGAGCCGGTACAGATGAACGGCTGCCCGGCCCTCATCGTCCGGATCGACGGCGAGATCGACGACGTCGTGGCGGTACGGATGGACAACGGCCTGATCACCGGGCTCTACATCGTGCGTAATCCCGAGAAGCTGTCGCGGGTCGAGCGGGAAACAACCGTCACCCGCTGAGCCTGAGATTTTCGTCGACGGCTCGACCGAGCAGGGAGGCGGCGTCGGTTCGATGCCGAACTCCGCCGATGACCGTGTGGTTTGATCGGGTGATGACCGAGGAGAACGGGATTCCCACCGTCGTGACCGCCAGCCGCATCGTCGCGGCTCCGGCGCGGACGGTCTTCGAACTGATCGCCGATCCTGCGCGACAACCGCTGTGGGATGGCAACGAGAACCTGGCCGAGGCCGCCCCCGGACAGCGGATACGCGCCGTGGGCGACGTGTTCACCATGACGCTCACCAATGGCGGCGTCCGCGACAACCACGTCGTGGAGTTCGAGGAGGGGAGCCGAATCGCCTGGCGGCCCTCGGAGCAAGGCCGTCAGGCGCCGGGTCATCTCTGGCGCTGGGAACTCGAGCCGCTCGACGAGGCACACGTCCGGGTCACGCACACCTATGATTGGTCGCGATTGACCGACGCGAAGCGCCTCGAGCGCGCCCGCGTGACTACGTCGGAGAAACTTCTGGCTTCCGTTGGCAGACTTGCCGAACTCGCCGAGGCCGAGAACGCCCCGCCTCCCTCCTGACGGGTAGCCGGGGCGTTTCGGATCATCTCCCCGGAACGACGGAAATCGTCCCCTGACAGACGGCGTTCTGAGGATTGACGAACCACCATCCGGCGCCGGTCTGAACGGTCACGGTGAACGACACCGTTCCGGTTCCTGTCCAGGTCCGGTTGATCGGGATTCCAGGCTTCTGCTGCCAGGCTGCCTCATCGCTGACACTGTGGCCCGACGCTCCGGTTGTCGCGTTCTGCCAGTCGACCGACACCCGGGTGCCGTACCAATTGAGTCCGATGCTCGGGATGAGACCGCCGGGAGGTGCGGGCAGTTCGTTCCCGCCGCTCAGCAGGATTGCCGGCTCCAGCGCGGATCCGCCCGGTCGCAACGATTCCCCCGACGCGGCGTTGACGGTCCACGTGAAACCCGGTGCCCAGGCGAGAGGATTGCCGCTCGAGCACGTCATCGTCGTCGACGTCGGTGGTACGGGCTGAGCACGTGCGACTGCACCCCCGCCGGCCGCCACCGCCGTCACCAGGCCGACGGCGGTGACCGCCGCAGCGCCTGACCGGCGCCCCCACTGTGCGTTCATGAATGCTCCCCTTCGTGTGCTGTCGCGAGAATGGAGATGACTGCAGCCTCTTTCGATGTCGGAGGCGGAACTGGATGCGTTACACATCGTCGAGTTGAACCGGCTCCCACGCAACTGTATTCAGCACCCACGGCCGAGCGGGCGTCGGCCCTTTTCCGACGTGCCGGGTCGCAAAGGGCACGGCCACGCCACCGCGCCGATGTACCGTCGAACCACTGTCGGATGGCGAACTGGAGCGGTATGCCTCTTCCTACGCTGGGCAAGTCGATCGCGGTCAGCGGTCTGGTGCTGGCCGGAGTGTTCTGTGCCGGCGCTCCGGCTGCGGCGGATCAGACGCGAGATCTGTGGGTGAACCTTCCCGACACCGCCACAGTCGCTGACGGGATCGCCTGCGGCGGCCGAATCGGCGGGGTCGCCGTTGCTACGGACAGCTTGCCCGGGTTGGCCTACGTGCGATTGAACGCGACGTTCGTGGGCATCTCGGCGAAGCCAGGTGTGTTGTGCTCGGTCTCTGCAACTCTTCACTGGCGCAACCTCGATACCGGCGCTGCAGGATCGTGGTCCGCAGACGTCAGCGGAGGGCTGACCGACTTTCCGGCGGAGCCGTGGACACACCTGAAAACGGGATCCGGACGGGTCGAGGTGACGCTGACGACCGATCGTCCACACGTCCCCAGCGTCACCGAGATTTCCGTGTATTGACTCGGCACCCGCCGGGGGACGCGCGGAGTTGCCAATGGGAGCGGAAACCGCACGGTCGCAACATGATCCGGATCGCGAGCAGACGGGCCGGGCGGAGGCCGGGATGCGCCCGATCGTGACCTGAGCTGACCGTCATGGCTCGGCATGACATGCTCGAGTCATCGGAATCTGTGACGAAGGAGAGAACATGCTGGTGGCATTCAGTGTCAGCCCGATGGGCGGCGACTCGGACAGCGTCGGTGGCGCGGTCGCCGCGGCCGTCCGCGTGGTGCGCGAATCCGGGTTGCCGAACGAGACCACATCGATGTTCACGACCGTCGAGGGGGAGTGGGACGAGGTGATGGCCGTGGTGAAGCGTGCCACGGATGTTCTGCTGGAACAGTTTCCGAGGGTCAGTCTGGTCCTCAAGGCGGACATCAGGCCGGGGCGCACCGACCAGCTACACGCGAAGGTCGCGACGGTCGAGCGCCACCTGACCGACTGAATGTTCGGCGCGACACGGCAGTGAGGATCCCGGCCGTGTTCACGGTCGCGGTCAGCGTCGGCGATGAAGCCGGAAACAGGGCGGCGACGGCCGCGTGCCCGTCGCGCCGAGAGAGGGGAGTGCGACATGGACTGGCCGCAGGAACTCACTGATCAGCTGCGGTGGCACTGGGAGCATCAGCTGCGTCCCCGGTTGGACGGACTGACCGACGAGGAGTACTTCTGGGAGCCCGCATCGGACAGCTGGAGCGTGCGTCCGAGGGGGCGGTCGCAGGCCCCGGTTCAGGCAGGTAGCGGAGACTTCACCATCGATTTCGCGTTTCCCGAGCCCGACCCGACCCCGATCACGACCATCGCCTGGCGGCTCGCCCACATCGTCGTCGGCGTGTTCGGCACCCGGATCGGCAATCATTTCGGCGGGCCGCCCGTCGACTATCAGTCGTTCGAGTACGCCGGCACAGCCGCGGAGGCGCTCGCCCAACTCGACGAGCAATACGATGCCTGGTGCGCCGGAGTGCTGAGCCTGGGAACCGACGGCCTCGCCCGGCCGTGCGGCCCCAGCGAGGGGTGGTACGCCGACCGCCCGATGGCGACGCTGGTATTGCACATTCATCGCGAGGTCATCCATCACGGTGCCGAGGTGGCACTGCTCCGCGATCTCTATCTGCGGGAGCCGAAGTCCTGACCCGGGTAGAGGCCGCCGGCCTGCTCCGAGGTGAACAGCGGGTGAATTGGCCCGTGTCGAGTTGCATGTAACTTCGGGTAGTGGCCACGCTGGAAGGGAACGGCGTGGGAGGGGGCCGATCATGCTATTTCGTCTACCGGGGGTATACCGCCCCCAGCGCGACACCTGGTTGCTCGCCGAGGTGCTGGCGTCCCGCGACCTGGGTCCGGGTACCCGCGTGCTCGATCTGTGTTGCGGTACAGGGGCGTTGAGCATGCAGGCATGTGCGGCCGGAGCCGGCTGGGTCACCGCGGTCGACGTGTCGCGCCGGGCCGCGCTCAGCACCTGGCTCAACGCCAAACTGAACGGTCGCACGATCCGTGTCGTCCGGGGCGATCTCGTCGATTCCGTCCGGACTCTCCGCTTCGACGTGATCGTGGTGAATCCGCCTTACGCACCCGCGGCCGACGACGGCCGACCCGGCCGGGTCCTCGCCCGGGCGTGGGACGCCGGCGTGGACGGGCGCGCAGTGCTCGATCGGATCTGCATCGACGCCCCCGACCTCCTCGCTCCGGGCGGCACGCTGCTGCTCGTCCAGTCGACGCTCAACGGTGTGGACAAGACACGGACGATGCTGGAGGAACGAGGGCTGCGGGTGGACGTGGTCGCGTCGGAGAGTGTGCCGTTCGGACCCGCGCTCTCGTCGCGCACGCGGATGCTGGAAAACCGGGACATGATTCGGCCGGGGCAACGGATCGAGCGGATCGCGGTGCTGGCGGCGACCGATCTGCGGTCCGGCACCGCTCGCCGATGGTCCTGATCGGCTCGCAACCGCATCGTCGAGGCTGGTGAACGCCGGTTGGGTGCCGCGTGTAGAGTTTGCCGTTCGACGACGCCCAGCCTCCGAGGACTGCTGAACCACTACATGGCCAAGATCGATCGCAGCCGCACTGCAGCACTGACCCAAGCGCCGACCCTGCACGAGCCGGATACCGGCGTCCGGCGCACCGTGCTCCCCGGCGGGCTCCGGGTGGTCACCGAATACGTTCCCGGCGTCCGATCCGCGTCCGTGGGTGTCTGGGTAGGCGTCGGATCACGCGACGAGCAGCCGACCGTGGCCGGGGCGGCGCATTTTCTCGAGCACCTCCTGTTCAAGGCGACACCGTCGCGCAGTGCGCTCGACATCGCACAGGTGATGGACGGGGTCGGAGGCGAGCTCAATGCCTTCACGTCCAAGGAACACACCTGCTTCTACGCGCACGTCCTCGACGAGGATCTACCCCTCGCGGTCGACCTGGTCAGCGACGTCGTGCTGCGAGGCCGGTGCCGGTCCGCGGACGTCGACGTGGAACGTCAGGTGGTGCTCGAAGAGATCGCGATGCGCGACGACGACCCCGAGGATCTCCTCGGCGACGCGTTCCTGACCGCGCTCTACGGCGACCATCCCGTGGGCCGTCCCGTGATCGGCAGCGTCGAATCGATCGAATCGATGACCCGCACCCAACTCCATTCGTTCCACGTGCGGCGCTACACGCCGCAGCGGATGGTGGTGGCCGTCGCGGGCAACGTCGAGCACGACTCCACGGTCGAACTGGTGCGGCGCGCGTTCGCCGGGCATCTCGACTCCGCGTCCGAACCCGCGCCGCGCCGCGCCGGGACCCTGCGATTGCGGACGGAGCCGACGCTCAGCCTCACCAACAGGGACAGCGAGCAGGTCCACCTCTCGCTCGGGGTGCGCGCGTTCGGGCGGCACGAGTCGCACCGCTGGGCGCTGTCGGTACTGAACGCCGCCGTCGGCGGCGGGCTCAGTTCCCGGCTCTTCCAGGAGGTGCGGGAGATCCGCGGGCTGGCGTACTCCGTGTATTCGGGCATCGACACGTTCTCCGACACAGGTGCCTTCTCGATCTACGCCGGGTGTCAGCCCGAGAACCTCGGGGAGGTCACCACTGTGATCCGCGAGGTCCTCGCGAACGTGGCGGCCGAGGGCATCACCGACGCCGAATGCGCCCGTGCCAAAGGGTCCCTGCGAGGCGGACTGGTTCTGGGACTGGAGGATTCGGGTTCCCGGATGCACCGCATCGGTCGCAGCGAGCTCAACTACGGCAATCACCGCAGCATCACCGAAACCCTCGCGAAGATCGACGCGGTCACCACCGACGAGGTGCGCGACGTCGCCAGAGTCCTGCTCCAGCGCCCGTTCGGTGCCTCCGTGGTCGGACCGTATCGTCGTAAGCGCGACCTGCCGGCCTCGGTACGCGGAATCGTGCGCTGACGAGGGATCGAACGAGGAGGAGAAGTAAGAGATGAAGATCCGTGGAGCGGTACTCGAAGAGATCGGACGAGCACGCCCGTTCGCCGAGTCGACCCCCATCTCGATCGCCGAACTCGATCTCGACGATCCCGGCGAGGGCGAGATCCTCGTGCAGATCGAAGCCGCGGGATTGTGCCACTCCGACCTGTCCGTCGTCGACGGCAACCGGGTCCGCCCGGTCCCGATGCTGCTCGGGCACGAGGCTGCGGGGCGGATCACGCAACTTGGGGCCGGGGTCGACGACGTCGCGGTCGGACAGCGCGTGGTCATGACTTTTCTTCCCCGCTGCGGAGAATGTGCGGGCTGCGCCACCGACGGCCGCATGCCGTGCGGGCCCGGCACCAGCGCCAACAACGACGGAACGCTGCTCGACGGGGGAGCGCGGCTGCACCGCGGCGACGACGCCGTGCACCACCACCTCGGGGTGTCCGGTTTCGCGACCCACGCGGTCGTCAACCGCCGCTCCGTGGTTCCCGTCGGCGACGATGTGCCCGCCGACGTGGCGGCCGTGCTGGGCTGCGCCGTCCTGACCGGCGGCGGTGCCGTCCTCAACGCGGGCGAACCGCGACCCGGCCAGGCCGTCATGGTCGTCGGGCTCGGCGGGGTGGGGATGGCGGCGATCCTCACCGCGGTCTCCCTGGGCGCCGGCGAGGTGATCGGAGTAGACGCCGTTCCCGAGAAGCTGCAGACCGCGAGGGAACTGGGTGCGACGGCGGTCTACACCCCGGCCGAACTCGAGGAGGCCGGTGTGCGGGCGCCCATCGTCATCGAGGCCGCCGGGAACGCCCGAGCATTCGAATCCGCGGTTCGCGCAACCTCTCCCGGAGGGAAGACGATCACCGTCGGACTGCCGTCCCCCGACGCACGGTCGTCGATCTCTCCGCTCACACTGGTCGCCGAGGCCCGCACGATCATCGGCAGTTACCTCGGGTCGGCGGTCCCGTCCCGGGACATCCCGATCTACGAGGACCTCTGGCGCTCCGGAAAGCTGCCCGTGGAGAAGCTCATCTCCTCACGCATCACCTTGGACGACATCAACCGCGGCATGGATGAACTCGCCGACGGCAAGGCGATCCGTCAGATCATCGTGTTCGACTGATCGGGCCGGGCGAGGCGAATCGGCACGGCCGCTGTCACCTGGCGTCGCCCGGCCGGCCGGTGACGTCTTCGACGGGCAGTGCCGACAGCGCCATCAGGCCGGACACGAAACCCGCACGGTCGCGCTCCGGCAGGCGGGCGAGCAGGCGCTCTTCGCCCCGCCGGATCGCCGTCTGCGCCGCATCGCGCACGACATGGCCCTCCGCGGTGAGCGACAGAAGTCGAGCCCGCCGGTCTGCGGGGTCACGCTGCCGATCGATCAGGCCACGGTCCTGCAGCGCGTCGAGCACGCCGATGATCCGGGTCTTGTCCGCACCGATCGTCTCCGCGAGGGCGGCCTGCGTGCGCAGTGGATGCTCGTCGAGCGCGAGGAGCACGACGTATCCCCACATGGTCAGCCCGTGCTCTGCGAGCACCGGGAGTTCGGCCGCGACCAGCGAACGGTTCAGGGCGGTCGTCATCGCCGCGAGGTCGGGGCGCATCCGATCGGGCTGTCCGTTCGTCGGGTCGAGGCTGGGCATACCGCAGAAAATACACCTTGACCTATCATCTACTCAGGTAGATGATAAGCAGGCGCGTATCAATCCGATTCGAATGACCCGATTCGAATGACGAGGTGTCGACGATGGATGTGGACGAGATCCGGCGCTGGGACGCCCGCGCCGTCGAGGCAAGTAGAGGTGTCGTGTCACGCGTGACGCGCGGTGACCTGCAACGCCCCACGCCCTGCGCACAGTGGAATCTCGGGCAACTGCTGGCGCACATGACAGTGCAGCATCGGGGGTTCGCCGCGGCGGCCGCCGGCAGCGGTCCGGACCTCGCGAACTGGCAACCCCGGGTTTCGACGAATCCCGTTGCCGCGTACGTCTCGGCGGCCGACGCTGTCGTCGAGGCCTTCGCCCGGGGCGGCGTCGGGGAGCGGCGGTTCTGGCTACCGGAGATCAGCACCGAGTTCCCGTTCCCGGCTGCGACGGCCATCGGGTTCCACTTCCTCGACTATGCGGTCCACTCGTGGGACGTCGCGCGGTCGATCGGGCTCGACTTCGCACCCGAATCCGATGTGGTGGCAGCGGTTCTCCCCATCGCCCGCCTCGTTCCGGACGGGTCCGACCGCCTCCGCGACGGCGCCGCGTTCGCGCCCGGCGTGCCCGCCGAAGGGAACGCCGCCGATTTCGGCGCGGTGCTGTCCCTGCTCGGACGGTCACAGGGGTGGCGCCCCGCGTACGCGCCCGGACGGGTGTTACGACGAGACGCAGGTCTCCTGCCCCGCCCCTCCGCACCGGTCGGCGTCGGTCGATTGCGTAGGCTTTCGGACGAATCGTTGGAACTGGACGGAGCGTGGAGAAGTGAGCGCAGCAGCACCCATCAGGGTCGGGGTTCTCGGGGCCAAGGGCAAGGTCGGCCGAGCGATCTGTGAGGCGGTGCAGCAGGCACCGGACCTCGAACTCGTCGCCGAGGTCGATCACGGCGACCGGTTGGAGGCATTCGTCGAAGCCGGCACGCAGGTCGTCGTCGACTTCACCCACCCCGACGTGGTGATGGACAATCTGAAGTTCCTCGTGTCCAACGGCATTCATGCGGTCGTGGGCACCACCGGCTTCGACGACGCCAGGCTCGACACGGTGCGGTCGTGGGTGGCGGAGCGACCCGACGTCGGGGTCCTCATCGCTCCGAACTTCGCCATCGGCGCAGTCCTGTCCATGCGCTTCGCCGAGGCGGCAGCACGATTCTTCGATTCGGTCGAGGTCATCGAACTGCATCACCCGAACAAGGCGGACGCGCCGTCCGGCACCGCCTACCGGACCGCCGCCCTCATCTCCGAGGCACGGCGAAAGGCCGGGGTCGGACCGAGCCCGGACGCCACGACCACCGAACTGGACGGCGCCCGCGGAGCCGACGTGGACGGCGTGCGGGTGCATTCCGTGCGGCTCGCAGGTCTCGTCGCCCATCAGGAGGTCATCCTCGGCACGCAGGGCGAGACGCTGACCATCCGGCACGACTCGATCGACCGCAACTCCTTCGCTCCCGGAGTGCTGCTCGGTGTGCGACAGATCGGCACCCGACCGGGTCTCACCGTCGGTATCGACCCACTTCTCGACCTGTGAAGAACGGCTCGACGAAGACCGTCGTCACGATCGGACTGCTGGTCGCCGCCCTGGCGTTCTACTTCGTCCTCCTCGGGCGTCGCGGGATCGAGCTGATCCAGGACGGCGGGGGAGCGGCGATCGGCCTCGGTATCGGCGTACTGATCCTCCCGTTCCTCGGTGTCTGGATCGTCTATGCGACGCTGCGTGCCGGATTCCAGCATCAGCACCTGTCCCGTCGCATCGCCGACGAGAATCTCGAACTGGATGTCACCGATCTTCCGAAGCGGCCGTCGGGCCGCATCGACCGGGACGCCGCCGACGCCCTGTTCCAGCAAGTCAAAACGGAATGGGAAGCAGACCCGGACAACTGGCGCAATTCGTACCGGCTCGCCCGGGCGTACGACTACGCCGGCGACCGCGGGCGGGCCCGGGAGACGATGAAACGCGCCGTCGAACTCGAACGCGCCGAGCGGGAAGGCGAGCCCGGCCGGTAGGCCCGGAACGGGTCGTACGCTGTCGACTGTGAAGTCGCTACTCGTCGTCCATCACACGCCGTCGCCGGTGACCCGGGAGTGCCTGGAAGCCGTGCTGAAGGGTGCGCGTGACCCCGACATCGAGGGGGTCGACGTGAAGTCGGTGCCCGCACTCGGTGCGACCGTGCCCGACGTCCTCGGCGCCGACGGGTTCCTCTTCGGGACGTCGGCCAACTTCGGCTACATGTCGGGCGCGCTCAAGCACTTCTTCGACACCGTCTACTACCCGTGCCTCGACGCGGTCGCCGGCCGCCCCTACGGATTGTGGGTGCACGGCAACAACGACACCGCAGGCGCCGTGACGTCGGTGCAGAAGATCGTGACCGGGCTGGCGCTCACCCAGGTGGCCGAGATCCTGGAACTGACCGGATCGCTCGACGCGAGCGCGCGGGAGCGGTGTTACGAACTCGGCGCGACGGTCGCGGTGACGTTGGCCGAGGACGCCTGACCCCGCGACCGTGTCGGTGGCGGATGGCAGGGTGCGGGTATGCGTGAGATGACCGCTGCGGCGGCCCGGAGATCGGCGCTCTGGGCGCAGGGATTCGCCGACAGGAAACCGGCGGGCGCGCCGACGCGCAGGCACGTCCGGTCGGTTCTCGACCGCGTTCGGCTGTTCCAGATCGACTCGGTCTCCGTGGCCGTGCGCGCCCACTACGTTCCGCTGTTCAGCCGACTCGGTGTGTACGACCGCGGACTGGTCGACTCGGCGGCCTGGTCGCACTCCGCCCGCGCACCCCGCATGCTGGCCGAGTACTGGGCGCACGAGGCGGCGTTCATCCCCGTCGAGGACTGGCCCCTGATGCGCTGGCGGATGCACCGGTACCGGCACGGCCGCTGGTCCGGCGAATCCCGTGTACTCGATCGCAACCCCACCCTGGCCGCCGACGTGCTCGACGTGATCGGCGCCGTCGGTGCGTGCAGCGCGGGTGACGTGGAGAAACACCTCGCGGTCGACCGCCCCGATCGCAAGGGTCCGTGGTGGGATCGCAGCGACACCAAAGTGGTGTGCGAGCAACTGTTCGCGTCCGGCGCGCTGGCGGTCGACAAACGGGTCGCGTTCACCCGCCACTATGACCTCACCGAACGTGTACTGCCGAAAGCGATTCTCTCCGATCATGTCTCGGAACCGGACGCCGTCCGCGGCCTCGTGCAGAAGTCGGCGCGGGCGCTCGGGGTGGCCACCGAACCCGACCTGCGCGACTACTACCGACTGTCCCCGGCGCAGACCGCGCCCGCGGTCGCCGAACTCGTGGAGGACGGGGTGCTCGAACAGGTGACGGTCCGGGGCTGGGACAGGCCGGCGTTCGTTCACCGCGACGTGCGGGTTCCCCGGAAGGTGGAGGGGGCGGCGCTGTTGTGCCCGTTCGATCCGCTCGTCTTCTGCCGTCCCCGGACCGAGCGGATGTTCGACTTCCGGTACCGGCTCGAGATCTATACCCCGGCGCACAAACGCGTCCACGGGTACTACGTGTTTCCGTTCCTGCTGAACGGTGAACTGGTCGCCAGGGTCGATCTGAAGGCGGACCGCACGTCGGGAACGCTCGACGTGCGATCCGCGTTCGTGGAACCCGACCGGAGTCCGGGCCGCGTGGTGGAGGCGCTGATCCCGGAACTGCGAAGAATGGCAACGTGGCTGGGCCTGGACGACATCCGGGTGGACGATCGCGGCAACCTCGGCGCCCTCCTCGCGGCCGCGGCGGCGCGGCCGCGAGGAGAGTGAGAAACTACAGGCTCTCGACGAACTTCGTCAGGCCCTTGCTCGCGGTCTCGAGCGCCGTTTTCTGCGCCTTCTTCACGAGGAACCCGGGCAGTGGGATCTTCGGGTCGACCGTCAACTCGAACGTGACCTTGGTGCCGGCGCCGGACTCGGTGAGGACGTACGAGCCGTCCTGGGCGTTCTGCTGGCCGCTCTCGACGAGGTGCCACGACACGGTGTTGTCGCCCTCGAACGTGTAGTCGACAACCTGCTCGTCGCTGATACCGAGGATGGAGACGCTCATCCGGACTCGGTGAGGGCGGCCGTCGTCGTGTGTGCTCTCGATGGTGACCGACTTGTGGGCCGAGGACCACTCGGGCAGGCGATCCACCGCAGCGATGGCGGCCATCACCGTGGCCGGATCGGCCTTGATCTCGAATTCCTTGACGCCGGAAACGGCCATGTTCTTCGCTCCTCCGAGCCTGTGGCGACTCTTACCGTGTGGCTGATGCGACGTAATTACATCACCGCCGCCGAGAGGAGCGTGGAGTGAGTGCTGTGGGGCTCAGAAATTGTCGCGACCGTTTCGGCGCATCTGGTCCTTGAGCGCACCCTGGACCGCCTGCGACACCCAGGAATTGAGCGACACGCCGTTCGCGGAGGCGGCCTCCTCGGCCTTCGACTTGATCTGATCCATCAGACGCAGGGTGACGCGACTGATGTCACCGGTGACGTTATCGAAGGCGGCGCCGAGGTCTTCGGCCGTCGCCGCTCGTTCGCCGTCCGGCCCCGGTGTGGGGGGAGTGCGGTGCACGTCGACGGCGACCTCGGTACCGTCCAGGCGCACACCGACGGTGCGATTGCCCAGTTCGGACGACACTTCACCGGCGAAATCGGTGAGCGCCGACAGGAGGAGCAGGCGCGCGGCGGGTTCGACCGCGGCGGCGAGCGCGGCTGCGGTCGCCCGAGTCTGCTCGTCGCCGAGTGCGGCAGCTGCGGTCAGGTCGTCCCGCAACCGGGAGACGTAGATGCCGAGGTCCATGACGCCATGATGACGTCATAAGTGGCGTCAGTCAAGCAGTCGTGACTTCATCCGGATGATGCCGTCACCACGGAGAGCGCGGGCATTGCGGGCGCCGTACCTGGCCGGGGCGCCCCGCGAGCCCGATCAGCCCTGCGACTAGGGTCGATGCATTCAGGAGGGACTCCGACCAGGGAGTTCGGTAGGAGGAACAGCGCAGTGCCGCAGACCGTGCCGCTCAGGGTGCAACTCGTCGCGAAGACGGAGTTCTTTCCGCCGGCGGACATTCCGTGGGAGACCGACGCCGACGGCGGCGAAGCCCTGGCGGAGTTCGCAGGCCGGGCGTGCTATCAGAGCTGGTCCAAGCCCAATCCGCGGACGGCGACCAACGCCGGTTACCTGCGTCATCTGCTCGAGGTCGGGCACGAGTCGGTGCTCGAACACGGCACCGTGAGCTTCTACATCACGGGGATCTCGCGGTCGTGCACCCACGAGCTCATCCGGCACCGCCACTTCTCCTACTCGCAGTTGTCGCAGCGATTCGTGCGCGAGAACGACGCGAACGTCGTCGTCCCGCCGGCCGTCGCCGGCGACCCCGAGCTCGAGGCTCTGTTCGCGAAGGCCACCGACGCGAGCCGGGCGGCGTACGGCGAACTCCTCGCGGCGCTCGAGGAGAAACTGGCGGGCACCTCCAGTGTGCCGCTGCGCAACAAGCAGGCGAGGCAGGCGGCGAGGGCTGTACTGCCCAACGCGACGGAGACGCGCGTGGTGGTCACGGGCAACTACCGGGCGTGGCGTCACTTCGTGTCGATGCGGGCCACCGAGCATGCCGACGTGGAGATCCGCCGTGTCGCGGTCGAATGCCTGAGGCAGTTGCAGGCGGCCGCGCCGAATGTCTTCGGCGACTTCGAGGTACTGGACTGGGGTGACGGCACAGAGGTAGCACGGAGCACGTTTGCCGCCGACGCGTGACTGGTGTGCAAAACTACCTGGGTCACCGGGTAGCCTTCTGACCATGACCTACGGTGATTCCGCTTCTCCCGTCGAGCGTCCGTTCGGCACCGTGTCCACAGCGATGGTGACGCCGTTCACCTCGGACGGAAAGCTGGACGTCGACGCCGGTGTCCGCCTCGCGGTGTACCTCGTCGACAACGGATGCGACTCCCTCGTCCTCGCCGGCACCACCGGTGAGTCGCCGACGACCACCGAGAACGAGAAGCTCGAGCTGCTCCGCGCGGTCATCGCCGCGGTGGGCGACCGCGCGAAGATCATCGCCGGCGCGGGCAGCAACGACACCGCGCACAGCGTCGAGCTCGCCCGTGACGCGGCCCGTGCCGGCGCGCAGGGCCTCCTCGTCGTCACCCCCTACTACTCGCGTCCGCCGCAGGCCGGCCTGTTCGCGCACTTCACCGCCGTCGCCAATGCCACCGACCTGCCGGTCATGCTCTACGACATTCCACCCCGCTCCGTGGTCCCCATCGAAACGGAGACCATCCGGCGCCTCGCCGAGAACCCGCGCATCGTCGCGGTCAAGGACGCCAAGGGCGACCTCAACGCGGGCGCCGAGCTGATCGGCACCACCGACCTCCAGTTCTACTCGGGTGACGATCCGCTCAACCTGCCGTGGCTCTCGGTGGGCGCGACGGGATTCGTCAGCGTCATCGGGCACCTCGTGCCCGGCCGGTTGCGGGAACTCCACACCGCCTTCGCGGCCGGTGACATCGCCCGCGCCCGCGCTATCAACCTCAGCCTGATCCCGGTCATCCGCTCGGTGGCGCGTCTCGGCGGCGTCAGCGCGTCGAAGGCGGGTCTGCGTCTGATCGGTCTCGACGTCGGGGAGCCCCGGTTGCCGCAGGTGGCGCCCACACACGATCAGATAGATCTCCTGGCCGCCGATCTGCACGCTGCGGGGGTGCTCGCGTGACCCGACCGCCTCGTCGTCGCAGCGCCAGCCGCCAGGCCGGTCCCCCTTCACCCACAGCAAGCCAGCCACCCCAGGCGGCACCCCCGGTCGCCGAGTCGGCGCCGGTCGTCGCGGACGAGCCGGCGGCCCCGAAATCGGAGCAGGCGAAGTCCGCGCCCGTGAAGACCGCGTCCACGAAGGGCGGCGCCGTGAACAAGTCGGGGTCCCGTTCCGGTCGTCGCGGCGGCAGCAAGCGTCAGGACTCGCGGCCCGCCGCGGTCGATCCGACGGCGCGGCTCGGCGCCCCACCGAAGGCCCCGTTCAAGGGTCTGCGCGTGGTGGCGCTCGGCGGCATCGGCGAGATCGGTCGCAACATGACCGTGTTCGAGCACCAGGGCAAGCTGCTCATCGTCGACTGTGGTGTGCTGTTCCCGGAAGACCAGCAGCCCGGTGTCGACCTGATCCTCCCGGACTTCCGGCACATCGAGGACCGCATGGACGACGTCGAGGCCGTCGTCCTCACGCACGGTCACGAGGACCACATCGGCGCCATCCCGTTCCTGCTGCGCCTGCGCCCGGATCTGCCGGTCGTGGGTTCGCGGTTCACGCTCGCGCTGGTCGCGGCCAAGTGCCGTGAGCACCGCCAGCGCCCCAACCTCGTCGAGGTCGTGGAGGGGCAGCGGACCGAGCACGGCCCGTTCGAGTGCGAATACTTCGCGGTCAATCACTCGATCCCCGACGCGATCGCCGTCGCGATCCGGACCGACGCCGGAGTGGTGCTGCACACCGGTGACATCAAGCTCGACCAGCTGCCGCTCGACGGCAGGCTCACCGACCTCGCCGGCTTCTCCCGCCTGGGCGACGAGGGCGTCGACCTGTTCCTCGTCGACTCCACCAACGCCGAGGTGCCGGGATTCGTCACCCCTGAACGCGAGATCGGGGGTGTGCTCGACAACGTCATCGGCAAGGCCAGGCAGCGCGTCATCGTGGCCTCCTTCGCCAGCCACGTGCACCGCATCCAGCAGGTGGTCGACGTCGCACACCGGTACAACCGGCGGGTGGCATTCGTGGGCCGGTCGATGGTCCGCAACATGCAGATCGCGCAGGACCTCGGGTACCTGAGCGTGCCCGACGGTCTGGTCGTCGACATCGACACCGCGGCCAACCTGCCCGACGACCGGCTCGTACTGATCTCGACCGGGTCGCAGGGCGAGCCGCTGTCGGCGCTGTCCCGGATGGCGCGCGGTGAACACCGGCAGATCAACATCCGGGCCAACGACCTCGTGGTGCTGGCCTCGTCGCTGATCCCGGGCAACGAGAATTCCGTGTTCGCCGTCGTCAACGGGCTCGCCAAGCGCGGCGCCACCGTCGTCACGCAGCAGAGCGCCAAGGTGCACGTCTCGGGCCACGCCTCGGCGGGCGAGTTGCTGTACCTGTACAACGCGGTGCGTCCCACCAACGCCATGCCGGTGCACGGCGAATGGCGTCACCTGCGCGCCAACGCCGCCCTCGCGAAGGCCACCGGCGTGCCCGAGGAACGGATCGTGCTCGCCGAGGACGGCGTGGTCGTCGACATGGTCGACGGCCTCGCCGAGATCGTCGGGCAGGTCCCCGTCGGGCACGTGTACGTCGACGGGCTGTCGGTCGGCGACGTCGGCGACTCCACCCTGTCGGACCGTCTGGTTCTCGGTGAGGGCGGGTTCATTGCCATCAACGTCGTCATCGACGACCACACCGGTCGCGCGGTCAGTACCCCCGAGGTGTCGGGGCGCGGATTCTCCGACGACCCGACCGCGCTCAAGGATGCGGCTCAGCTGGTCGAGGCGGAACTGCTTCGTCTCGCCACCGAAGGCATCAACGACGCACATCGCATCGCCCAGGCGATCCGGCGTGTCGTCGGCCGGTGGGTCGCCGACAAGTACCGTCGCCGTCCGATGATCGTCCCGACCGTCATCGCGGTGCCGTCGGCCGAGGGCAAGTAGTTCTCCGACAGGTAGATTCGGTCGGGTGACCTTCGCCCGAGATGAACGCCTCGCCCTCGTCGATTCGATGGCCGAATTCGGTCCCGACGCCCCGACCCTCTGCGGGACGTGGACCAACCGGGATCTGGCCGCCCACCTGATCGTGCGTGAACGACGCCTCGACGCTGCTCCCGGCATCGTCGTGGGTCGTCTCGCCGGATACACCGAGAAAGTCCAGAACGAGACGGCCACGCGTCCGTGGAGTCGCCTCCTGGACGAGGTCCGGTCGGGTCCGCCGATGTGGTCGCCCATGTACTGGGTGGACGCCCAGGTCAACCTGGGGGAGATGTTCGTCCATCACGAGGACGTCCGTCGCGCGCACGAGGGGTGGGAGCCGCGGGTCCTGTCCGAATCGCGTCAGGACGCGCTGTGGGGTCTCGCGAAGAAGGTCGGCAAGCTCGGCTACCGCCGTTCACCGGTGTCGGTAGTGTTCGAGCGGCCGTCCGGTGAGCAGGCCACCGTCCGCACCGCCGGCGCCGGCCGGGTGATCCTGCGCGGTGAACCGTCCGAACTCGCCCTGCACGCGTTCGGACGGGACCAGGTGCGGATCGAGACCGAGGGTGACGCGGCCGACGTCGCGGCCGTGACCTCCCTCGACCGCGGGTTCTGACGGCATACCCACCCAGGTCTCCCTGTGTTACGGGTGTTGCGGATGGTCCGGAAGGTGCCGTAGCGACTAATCTGAGAGCCATGGCAGGTAAGGCGAGCGCCCGCGGTTCGAGCACGACGTCCACGGTGAGAACGGGCGCCCGGGGCGGCTCGACCACGTCCAAGCCCAAGTCCCGCACGACCCGGACGGTCAGCACTCCGCGCAAGTCCACCTCGCCACGAGGTGGCGGCGCCCGCAGGCCCGCCGCCGAGAAGGCGTCTGCATCCGGTCCCCTGAAGTCGGTGGGCCGGGGAATGGGCGCCGGGTGGTCGCTCGTGGCGAAGGGCGTCGGAGCCACCACGCGCACCGTCGGCAAGGCGGCCGAGATCGAGCAGGGTCACCGGCGCGACGGCATCGCGCTCGGGCTGATCGCGATCAGCGTCGTGGGCGCCGGCGGGATCTGGTTCTCCGCGGGCGGTCCGGTGGGCGAGTGGATCGAGACCGGGGTCCGTGCGGTGGTCGGCGGGGCGTCCGCCGTCCTGCCGCTGATCGGTGTCGCCGTCGCGGTGATCCTGATGCGGACCGAGCCGAAACCCGAGATCCGGCCGAGGCTGGTCCTGGGTTCGCTGCTGGTCGGTCTGCCGGTCCTGGGCCTGTGGCACATCGCGACCGGTTCACCCACCGACGCCGACGGCAGGGCTCACGGCGCCGGTTTCGTCGGGTATGCGGCGGGCGGTCCGCTGACCGACGGCCTCACCGTGTGGCTCGCCGCGCCGCTGCTTCTGATGGCGGCACTGTTCGGTGTCCTGCTGCTGACCGGGACCACGATCCGCGAGGTGCCCGGCAAGCTCCAGTCCTACTTCGGAACGTCGTTCGGCCGCGACCACTACGCCGACTACGACAGCGAGTACTACGAGGAAGGCGAATACGACCCCACCCTGTTCGACGCCGACGGCTACCCGGTCGACGACTACAAGTCCGGGGTGCGGGGTGCCCCGGCCGACAACTATCCCACCGACGAATACGACGTCGGCGACAGCGCGAAGACGGAGGTTCTCGGGCTGTGGGACACCGAGCCCGCCACGGAACCCGTCCCGGCGCCGGCCCCGAAACCGGCGCGCGCCAAGGCCAAGCCCGTCGTCGCGCCGAAGCCGGAACCCGAACCGGAACCGCTGCCCGACGTCGACAAGTTCGTCACCGACCGGGTGGTCGAGGGCGACTACACGCTGCCGCCGACGTCCCTGCTCATCGACGGCGATCCGCCGAAGATGCGCAGTTCGGCCAACGACGCGATGATCGAGGCCATCACCGAGGTCCTCGAACAGTTCAAGATCGACGCCGCCGTCACCGGGTTCACCCGCGGCCCGACCGTCACCCGTTACGAGGTGGAACTCGGCCCGGGTGTGAAGGTCGAGAAGATCACCGCGCTCGCCCGCAACATCGCGTATGCCGTCGCCACCGACAACGTGCGCCTCCTCGCCCCGATCCCGGGCAAGTCCGCCGTCGGTATCGAGGTCCCCAACTCCGACCGTGAGATGGTGCGCCTCGCCGACGTGCTCACCGCGCCGAGCACCCGCAAGGATCACCACCCGCTGGTGATCGGTCTCGGCAAGGACATCGAGGGCCACTTCGTCAGCGCGAACCTCGCGAAGATGCCGCACCTCCTGGTGGCCGGCTCCACCGGTTCCGGTAAGTCGAGTTTCGTCAACTCGATGCTGGTGTCGCTGCTGTCCCGCGCCACACCCGACGAGGTCCGGATGATCCTCATCGACCCCAAGATGGTGGAGCTGACACCGTACGAGGGCATTCCGCACCTCATCACGCCCATCATCACCCAGCCGAAGAAGGCCGCCGCCGCGCTGGCCTGGCTGGTGGAGGAGATGGAGCAGCGCTACCAGGACATGCAGGCCAACCGGGTGCGCCACATCGACGACTTCAACTCCAAGGTGAAGTCGGGTGAGATCACCGCGCCGCTCGGCAGCGAACGGGTCTACCGGCCGTACCCGTACATCCTCGCCATCGTCGACGAACTCGCGGACCTCATGATGACCGCGCCACGCGACGTCGAGGACGCGATCGTCCGCATCACCCAGAAGGCGCGCGCCGCCGGTATCCACCTCGTTCTGGCCACCCAGAGGCCGTCGGTGGACGTCGTGACGGGGCTGATCAAGACGAACGTGCCGTCCCGGCTCGCCTTCGCGACGTCGTCCCTGACCGACTCCCGGGTCATCCTTGACCAGCCCGGCGCCGAGAAGCTGATCGGTATGGGCGACGGGCTGTTCCTGCCGATGGGCGCGGGCAAGCCGACCCGCCTGCAGGGTGCGTTCATCACCGACGAAGAGATCTCCGCGGTCGTCGATTTCAGCAAGAACCAGGCGGAGCCGGAGTACACCGACGGCGTCACCGCCGCGAAGGTCGGAGAGAAGAAGGATGTCGATCCCGACATCGGCGACGACATGGACGTGCTGTTGCAGGCGGTGGAACTCGTCGTCTCCAGCCAGTTCGGGTCCACGTCGATGCTGCAGCGGAAGCTGCGGGTCGGATTCGCGAAGGCGGGCCGCCTGATGGACCTGATGGAGACCAGGGGAGTGGTGGGCCCCAGCGAGGGTTCGAAGGCCCGTGAGGTCCTCATCAAGCCCGAGGAACTCGACGGTTTGCTGTGGTCCATCCGTGGCGGAGACCCGAGCGAAGCCCCGCCCGACCAGGACTGAAGGCGCATTGCGCGTGTCCGATATGTGCGGTTCACGCGCGGTGTGGTTGAATGGGCAGCGAATTGGAGGGGAGTATCCCCACCTCTGTGACGGCATCGTCAACACGATCGGCACCATTGCCGATCCGGTGCCATCAGTCGTTCGGACAGTGGTTCCGGCGCGGCGGGAGAGACCTCCGGTACCGACTAGGTATACCGGAGGTCTATTTTCATGCACGTTTCACCGCTGGTCTGGGTCATCACCTGTGTGGTGATTCTCGGACTCTTCGTCTTCGACTTCTTCGCGCACGTGCGCACCCCGCACGCCCCGACCTTCCGGGAGTCCGCGTTCTGGTCGTCGGTGTACATCGGTATCGCGATCCTCTTCGGCCTGATCGTGATGTGGCTGTGGGGAAGTCAATACGGCGGCGAATACTTCGCCGGGTACGTCACCGAGAAGGCGTTGTCGGTCGACAACCTCTTCGTGTTCGTCATCATCATGGGCACGTTCGCGGTGCCGCGGGAGTACCAGCAGAAGGTGCTGCTGATCGGCATCGTGATGGCGCTGGTGATGCGCGGGATCTTCATCGCGGTCGGTGCCGCGGCGATCAACACGTACAGCTGGGTGTTCTACCTGTTCGGCGCGTTCCTCATCTACACCGCCTACACGCTGCTGCGTGACCACGGCAACGAGAAGGAAGCCGAGGAGGAACGCGACAGCAAGATCGTCGCCGTCGCGAAGAAGTTCCTGCCCACCACGGACACCTACGACGGCGACCGGCTCGTCACGCGGATCGACGGCAAGCGTGTCGTGACTCCGCTGCTGCTCGCGCTCGTCGCCATCGGCTTCACCGACGTGCTGTTCGCGCTCGACTCGATTCCTGCGATCTACGGGCTCACCCAGGAGCCGTACCTCGTCTTCACGGCCAACGCGTTCGCACTGATGGGTCTGCGTCAGCTGTACTTCCTGATCGGCGGCCTGCTGGACCGCCTGGTGTACCTGTCGTACGGTCTGTCGATCATTCTCGCGTTCATCGGCGTGAAGCTCGTCCTGCACGCGCTGCACGAGAACACCCTCGGCTTCGTCAACGGCGGGGAGCACGTGGCGGTACCGGAGGTGTCGACGGTGTTGTCGCTCACCGTCATCATCGGTGTGCTGGCCGTGACCACCATCGCCAGCCTCCTCAAGACGCGGAACACGACGCCGGCGAAGTAGTCCGCCGCACGTCGTGCTCGAAGGGTGCCGGTTTCCCGGCGAGTTCAGGAACTGAATTCGCCGAGGACCGGCACCCATTCGACGATTCGGGTGGCGGTGACCAGGCCCTGGCGGGCGAACGGGTCGTGTGCGAAGAGCTGTTCGACGGTCTCCAGGTCGGCGGCGTCGACGATGATGAACGCGCCGCTCCCGTCGGCGAAGGGTCCGGACGACACGACGGTCTTCTTGGTTGCGAGCTCACCGAGCCATTCCCGGTGGGCGGGGCGATGCTCGTCGCGCCCCGCGACGGTATCGGCCGAATACGTGTACTCCACTACGAACAGGGACATGTTCTCGCTCTCTGGTGACGGGTTGGGATTGACGTGGAACACGGGCACATCTGTCTCACACAATGGGATCCACGGCGAGATGCACGATGGATGTCAGAGGGTGAGAAGCATTCGGGTGTTGCCGAGGGTGTTCGGCTTGACGTAGCTGAGATCGAGGAATTCGGCGACACCGGTGTCGTATGAGCGGCACATCTCGGCGTACACCTCGGCGGTCACGGGTGTGCCCTCGATCTCGACGAATCCGTGTTTGCCGAAGAAGTCGACCTCGAACGTGAGAACGAAGAGGCGCTCGAGTTCGAGTTCCCGCGCGACCTCGATCAACTTGGCGACCACGTGGTGGCCGGCACCCCGGCCCTTGGCCGCCGGATCGACCGCGATCGTGCGTACCTCGCCGAGGTCGGCCCACAGCACGTGCATTGCGCCGCAACCGATCACGGTGCCCTCGCGTTCGGCCACCCAGAACTCCTGGACGGATTCGTACAGGGTGACGAGGTTCTTCTCGAGCAGGATCTTGCCGGAATAGATGTCGATCAGGCGCTTGATCTCGGGAACGTCGGAAGTTCGTGCTCGCCGCACGATCAGCTGATTGTCGGCGGTGTCCGGCGTCCGAGAAGTCATGTCGTGAACATTAGCCAACGGCCGTACCGATATTCTTAGGCACGTGCCGGTACGACCAACGAATCCTCCCCACTCCCCGAAGCGTCCCGGGGTGCAGTTCGACGCTGCGGTGCTCCGATGAGCGCGCAGCGCGAGGATTGGACGGCCGCCGACAACTCGGTCGTCCCGGATCGGGCGGTCGAGCCCGCGAGTGAGACGGCCGTACCGCTCCTGAACATCGCAAATATCCTGACGATGCTCAGAATCGTGCTGGTGCCCGTCTTCCTCGTCGTGCTGTTCGCCGGCGACGGACATTCCACCACCTGGCGCTTGATCGCCACCGGCGTGTTCGCGGTCGCAGCGATCACCGACCGGATCGACGGCCAACTCGCACGCAAGTACGGCCTGGTCACCGATTTCGGCAAGCTCGCCGACCCCATCGCCGACAAGGCGCTGATCGGAGCCGCCCTCGTCGGACTGTCGATTCTCGGCGACCTCCCGTGGTGGGTGACTGCGGTGATCGCGGTCCGGGAGCTGGGCATCACCCTCCTGCGCTTCGCGGTCCTGAGGCACGCCGTCATCCCCGCGGGCCGGGGAGGCAAGCTCAAGACCCTCGTGCAGACCTTCGCCATCGGCTTCTACCTGCTTCCCCTGCCGCAGGGATTCGAGGTCGTCGGTTGGGTCCTCATGGGTGCCGCCGTGCTGTTGACCGTGGTGACCGGGCTGGACTACGTCGTGCAGGCCGTGCGGCTGAGGGCCGGGGTCCACAAGGTCGAGGCGAACGCGAGCACCGGGGCGTGACCGACCCGTTGGTCGACGGCACGCGGGCAGCCGAACTGGTGGCCGTGCTGACCGCCCGCGGCGAGACCGTGGCCACCGCCGAATCGCTCACCGCGGGCCTGCTCACCGCGACCATCGCGGGAGTGCCCGGGGCCAGCAACGTCCTGCGGGGAGGGCTGATCGTCTACGCCACCGACCTCAAGGCCACCCTGGCCGGGGTCGACCGCGTACGACTCGCCGAGGACGGACCCGTGGCCGAGTCCACCGCGCGCGCTCTCGCGGACGGCGCCCGCGCCCGCTGCGGCGCCGACTGGGGCGTCGGCCTGACCGGCGTGGCGGGCCCGGACATGCAGGACGGACACCCCGTGGGAACCGTGTTCCTGAGCATTTCCGGGGCCTCCGGAACGTCGGTGCACGAGCTCGGATTGGCGGGGGACCGGTGGCAGATCCGCAAATCTGCGGTGTCCACCGCCGTGTCGGGACTCCTCGATCGTGTGCAGGAAACATCCGCAGGCTAAGGTCGGGAACCAATCGGTCCTGTTCGCGCGTTGAGATAGGCGAGACAGGTGACGGATGAAGGAGGAGCGAGATGGCGCTGCTATTGCGTGAGGCAATCGGTGACAGTCTTCGGCGTACGCGCGTTTCGCAGAGCCGGACCCTGCGTGAGGTCTCCAACAGTGCTCGTGTGAGCCTCGGGTATTTGTCCGAGGTCGAACGGGGGCGCAAGGAAGCTTCCAGTGAGCTCCTGGCGGCGATCTGCGATGCGCTGGAGGTTCCACTCTCCGATGTACTCGTCGACGTCAGCGAATCACTGTCCGACGGCTCCTCGGCCAAGCGTGGGAACACCGAGCGGCACGCGGCCGAATCCGCGCCCGCCGACGTGCCTGCCGCGAGTGCACGACCGGGCTCGACGACCATCGCCCGTGACACGCGGGTCGTCATCCCCGCGCCTGCGCAGGCCCTGGCTGCTGCATAGCAACACCCGTGCCGAACCGATAGATTTCTCGTAACCGCCGATCTCGTCGGCGGTGAGCCAGACAGACAGTCGGGGCGCAGCCCTTGTTCCGGTGCGTGACGGTCGCGCATCGGGTCGCGCAACGCGCGGCGCAACAGATGGAGGCAGGATCAAACCCATGGCTAATCCTTTCGTCAAGGGATGGAAGTACCTGATGGCGCTCTTCAATTCCAAGATCGATGAGAAGGCTGACCCCAAGGTTCAGATTCAGCAGGCGATCGAGGATGCGCAGCGTCAGCACCAGGCTCTGTCGCAGCAGGCCGCGTCTGTCATCGGCAACCAGCGCCAGCTCGAGATGAAGCTGAGCCGTCAGCTCGACGAGGTGGAGAAGCTCAACGCCAACGCGCGCCAGGCCGTCAATCTCGCCGATCAGGCGCAGGCCGCGGGCGACACCGAGAAGGCGATCCAGTACACCAACGCCGCCGAGGCGTTCGCTGCGCAGCTCGTCACCGCCGAGCAGGGCGTGGAAGACCTCAAGGCACTGCACGACCAGTCGCTGCAGGCGGCCGCGCAGGCCAAGAAGGCCGTCGAGCAGAACGCGATGGCCCTGCAGGCGAAGGTCGCGGAACGTACCAAGCTGCTCAGCCAGCTCGAGCAGGCCAAGATGCAGGAGCGGGTCAGCGAATCGCTGCGCTCGATGGACAGCACCCTCTCGGCCCCCGGCAACACCCCCAGCCTCGACGCCGTGCGGGACAAGATCGAGCGCCGCTACGCCGATGCACTCGGTTCCGCCGAGCTCGCCCAGAACTCGGTGTCCGGCCGCATGATGGAGGTTCAGCAGGCGAGCATCCAGATGGCCGGGCACAGCAGGCTCGAGCAGATTCGGGCCTCGATGAAGGGCGACGCCCTGCCGTCCGGCGGTACCGTCAACGCGCCGGCGACGCCCGCCAACCCGAACCTCGACAAGCAGCCGCCGGCCGCAGGCCAGACCGGCACCGCGCAGTAGCCGAACAGAATTCGCATGAGTTCCACCCGAGGTGGCCGACCTGGACGAGCAGTCCGGTCGGCCACCGTCGTGTCCGGCCTCGCCGGGATCCAGGGGGCACTGCAGCAAGCCGGCGAGTCCTTCGCGGATGCGGCGCAGAAGTGGCGCGACCCGCGGGAACGTTTGCTGCGGAAGAAGAGGCGGGCCAGGCGCCGCGCGAAGCGCTACGGCATCGTGTCCGGGTCCTCGGCCACCGGCGCCGCGGGTCTGGCCCTGATGGCCGCACCGGAATGGTCGATGCTGATGGCCGGTGGCGGCGCTGTCGTGTTCGCGGTTCCGGCGGTGCTGGCCGTCAGCCGCTACCGCAAGCTCGACGCCGTCACCTTGCCGCCGGGCCTGCCGGCGCGCCGTGTGCTTCCGCCGCCGTCCTCGGCCGCAAGGGAATCGATGGAGCGGCTCGTGCACAGCGAGCGGGCACTGCACGGCATCCTGGGTGTGCTGTCCCGCTCCGGAACCATCGGCGGCGAGGACATCGAGGACACCCACACCACGGCGCGTTCCGCGGCAGCGGCGCTGCAGGCGGTGGCGCTCGACATCACCTCCATGGAGGATGCGGCGCGGGGAAGCCGGGCGGCAGCCGAGCCGCTCCACCGCGCGATAGCCTCCGCCGCCGCACAACTCGACGACGGGGTCGAGCAGTTCGAACAACTGGTGGCCGCGGCGGCCGAGGTGGCCGTCCCCGGTACGGGGAGCGCCGTCGGCGAGCTGGCCTACGAACGTGCCGAACTCGTGTCGGCCACGGAGAAGCTCGCCGGCCTCGCGGCCGCTCTCGGCGAGATCGACGACATCGTCCGGCGCTACCGCTGACTGCCGGTCCGCGCTGCGGCCGCACGCGCGGCGGGGGAGTGGGGGAGAACCCTGATCTTTCCCTGATCTTTGGGCTGACCTGGTGATTTACCGCCTCCGCCGTGCCAGGCTGGTGTGCGTACCCGATAAGTGGGGTCGACCAGATGTCGGGCGCAGAAGTCGATCGGGGAGACGTGAGTGGAGGAAATCATGTTCTGGAAGATTGTTCTGGCGGTTGCGGTGATCTGGATTGCACTGGCGGTGGTCGGTGCACTCGTCAAGGGTCTGTTCTGGATTCTCGTCGTGAGCGCCGTGGTGTTCGGTGTCTACTTGCTGATCAAGGCGATGTCTGGATCGGGCGACAAATCGGACATCACACGGAGCTGACGGGCGGGCACTCCCCGCGGAACCGCATGCACTGCGTCGATTATGAATCGGGCAGCGACGGAACGCCGTAATTAACCGAATATCCGGGTTGTTCGGGTGGGTTCGCGCCCGACCCCGATTCTCGTCCCGTAATCCCCCGTTCCCACTGTCGACGCTGGTCGAATCCCCGACGCAGGGGATGGGGCACACCGGGTCCCGCCCTGAGGAATGGGCTTCGGGTGCCGGTGGGAGATTCATGCGTTACGGTGTTACACACAATGTCTATTCGTAATTCTCCCGCGCAGAACGCCAGCCCGGCGAGCGTCGAGGACTCGATCCTCGATGCCGCCCGCACGTGCATTCTCGATTTCGGTCTCCGCCGCACCACCCTGGCCGAGGTCGCCCGGCGCGCCGGCGTCAGCAGGCCGACCGTCTACCGTCGCTGGGCGGACACGCGGGCAGTGGTCGCCGATCTCATGACCCGCGAGATCGCCGCGGTGATGCCCGAATTCTCCGCCGAGGAGTCGGTCCACCGCCAATTGGTCGACGCGGTGGTGCACGTGTCCACCGAGGTGCGCGACCATCCACTGTTCGTGAAAATCCTGCGTTCGGATCAGGAACTGTTCACCACGTACATCCTGGAGCGGCTCGGTACCAGCCAGCGGGCGATCATCGACCAGGTCGCGGTCGCGGTGTCGGCAGGTCAATACCAGGGCTCCATTCGCGTGGGGGAGAGCCGTCAGATCGCCACCATGGTGCTGCTCATCGCGCAGTCGGCGGTCCAGTCGGCCGTGATGGTCGCGGAGGAGCTTCCCGGCGACGCGTTGACGGAGCAACTCCGCCGCGCCGTGAGCGCCTACCTGGCGCCGGATGTCGCCGACCACCAACCGACGACCCGAGGAGACCGGTGAACCACCCGAAGGCCCCGCCGAGGAGACGATCGTCGGCGCTGAACGCTGCACGACGGGCACGCGAGCTCGACGAGCTGTCCGGCGGAGCGCCCGTCGACCTGCTGGTGATCGGCGGGGGCGTGACCGGCGTCGGTGTCGCGCTGGATGCGGCGTCACGTGGCCTCAGCGTCGTGCTCGCCGAGAAGCGGGACCTCGCCTTCGGAACCAGCCGGTGGAGCTCCAAGCTCGCCCACGGCGGACTGCGGTACCTCGCGTCGGGCAACGTGGGGATCGCCCGCGAGAGCGCGGTCGAGCGCGGAATCCTCATGACCCGCACCGCGCCCCATCTCGTCCGAGCCCTGCCGCAGCTCGTCCCGGTGCTCGATTCGACGACCCTGTTCGGGAAATCCCTCGTCCGTACGGGGTTCCTGGCCGGTGACCTGTTGCGGGCCGGCGCGCGCACGCCGTCGGCGGTCCTGCCGCGGTCGCGCACGGTCGGGGCCGACCGGGTCGTCGAACTCACCCCGGCCGTGCGGCGGGAGGGCCTGCGGGGCGGCCTGATGGCGTTCGACGGTCAGTTGATCGACGATGCGCGGCTCGTCGTCGCGATTGCCCGCACGGCCGCGCTCCTCGGTGCGAAGGTGCTCACGCGAACGGGTGCGTACGACGTGACCGGGACATCGGCGACCCTGCGCGACGAGCTGACCGGTTCGGAACTGCCCATCCGGGCGCGCGCCGTCGTCAACGCCGCCGGTGTGTGGTCGGGGGAGATCGATCCCAGGATCACGTTGCGGCCCAGCCGCGGAACACATCTGGTTCTTCCCGCCGAACGACTCGGCAACCCGACCGCAGCGCTCACGGTCCCGATCCCCGGTGAGACCAATCGCTTCGTCTTCGCGCTGCCCGCGCAGCTCGGGCGCGTGTACCTCGGCTTGACCGACGAGGCCGCGCCGGGGCCGGTTCCGGACGTCCCGGCGGCGTCGGATCAGGAGGTCGACTTCCTGCTCGACACGGTCAACACGGCGCTCGCTGATCCGCTGAGCCGCGCGGACGTCCTCGGCACCTTCGCGGGTCTGCGCCCTCTGCTCGACACCGGGGACGGGTCGACCGCGGACCTGTCCCGCAACCACGCCATCCTCCGCTCGGACACGGGTCTCGTCAGTGTCGTCGGCGGCAAGCTGACCACGTACCGCAAGATGGCGGAGGACGCCGTCGACGCCGCTGTGGAGGTGGCGGGGCTGGACTCGGGCCGGTGCCGGACGCGTGCCCTCCCGCTCGTCGGCGCCGCGACACCCGAAGCGCTGCGGAACGTTTCGGCCCCGCCGGCGCTGCTGGCTCGCTTCGGGACGGAAGCGGCGCTGATCGCCGCCGCCGGCCCCGAACTGCTGGTACCGATCGCCGACGGCGTGGACGTGAGCCGCGCCGAACTCGAGTTCGCGGTGACGCACGAGGGCGCACTCGACGTCGACGACCTCCTCGACCGGCGCACCCGGATCGGTCTCGTCCCCGCCGACCGGGCGCGGTCCCTCGATGCCGCCGAAGCCGTGTTCGAGAAACGGTGACGCCGACCGTGTGACACCCTGTGCTCGTGCGAGTCGCCGTGGTCGCCGGGCCGGATCCCGGACATGCCTTTCCCGCCCTTGCGTTGTGCCTCGCCTTCCTGGCGGCCGGCGACGATCCGGTCCTGTTCACCGGCGCACGGTGGATCGAGGCCGCGCGGGCGGCAGGCGTGCCTGCCGAGTTGCTGAAAGGACTCGCGCCCCGGCCGACGGACGACGACCTCGATGCGGGCGCGCGCATTCACGCCCGGGCCGCGCACATCTCCACCGAGTTGCTGCCCGACCTGCGCGCGACGGAACCGGACCTCGTGGTCTCCGACATCCTCACCGCCGGTGGCGGTATGGCCGCCGAGCGGCTGGGGATTCCGTGGGTCGAATTGTCGCCGCACCCGCTGTACGCCCCGTCCCGGGGTCTGCCGCCCATCGGAAGCGGATTGGCGCCGGGGGAGGGTCTCCGTGGCAGGCTCCGGGACACGCTCATGCGCACCGCGACGGCTCGGTCGATCCGGCAGGGCGAGCGGCAACGCTCGGAGGCCCGCATCGGTGTCGGGCTGCCGGCGACGGACCCGGGGCCGGCGCGCCGATTGATCGCGACGCTCCCCGCGCTCGAGGTCCCGAGGCCGGACTGGCCTGCCGAGGCGCACGTGGTGGGACCGCTGCTGTGGGAACCCACGAACGAGGTACTGGAGGCGCCGGACGGCACCGACCCACTGGTGATGGTGGCCCCCTCGACCGCATTCACCGGCGCCGAGGGGATGCTCGAGACCACGCTGGCCGGGCTCGACGGGGCCGGTGTCCGGGTGGTCGCGTCGATTCTGGAGGGGGCGCCGTACACCGTTCCGTCCTGGGCGCGAGCCGGACTCGGCCGCCAGGACGTGATGCTGCGCGAAGCCTCGGTCGTCGTCTGTGGCGGGGGGCACGGAATGCTCGCGAAGGCGCTGCTGGCGGGTGTCCCGGCAGTGGTGGTTCCCGGCGGCGGAGATCAGTGGGAACTCGCGAATCGAGCCGCGCGACAGGGGAGCGCCGTCGTGGTGCGTCCCCCGAGCGCCGACGCCCTCCGCGACGCGGTGGACCGGGTGCTCTCTAACGGTGCTCACGCCGACGCCGCGCAGCGGGCCGCGCGAAGCATCGTCGAGGTCGCCGATCCGGTGGAGGTCTGCCGCGACGCGCTGCGGTGAGACCCCCGGGCCCGCGTTTCGGCTAGCGTGGTCGTGTGCGATTGACCGAATTTCACCAACTCGTCCGCGACGAATTCGGGCAGATGCGTGGCGATGCGCTGCTCGTCGACCATGTGCTGCTCAGCCTCGGTGGCAAGACTGCCGCCGAGGCGATCGAGGACGGCCGGGAACCCCGCGAGGTGTGGCGGGAACTGTGCGTCGAGTTCGACGTCCCGCCGAAGCGACGATAAAAATCCGGCGTGTCGAACGGCCCGGTCATATCTATCGAACACACGTTCCCCTATGCTGGAGATGTTCGGTGGTCACGATTCTTGTCGGTACCTGGATCTAATCTGACCGCAGATCACTGATGAGACTCGAGAATGGGGACGACGATGGCACCACAGGCACATGATCGAGACAAGGCGCTCGACCTGGCGCTGGCGCAGATCGACAAGAACTTCGGCAAGGGTTCGGTGATGCGCCTGGGCGAAGGTGTCCGTCAGCCCATCGCCGTCATCCCGACCGGCTCCATCTCCCTGGACGTCGCCCTCGGTATCGGCGGACTGCCCCGCGGCCGTGTCGTCGAGATCTACGGCCCGGAATCCTCGGGTAAGACCACCGTGGCCCTGCACGCGGTCGCCAACGCTCAGGCGGCCGGCGGCATCGCGGCCTTCATCGACGCCGAGCACGCACTCGACCCCGACTATGCCCAGAAGCTCGGTGTCGACACCGATGCCCTCCTGGTGTCGCAGCCCGACACGGGTGAGCAGGCGCTCGAGATCGCAGACATGCTGATCCGCTCCGGCGCCCTCGACATCCTCGTGGTCGACTCCGTGGCCGCACTGGTTCCGCGTGCCGAGATCGAGGGCGAGATGGGCGACAGCCACGTGGGTCTGCAGGCGCGCCTGATGAGCCAGGCGCTCCGCAAGATGACCGGTGCGCTGAGCAACTCCGGCACCACCGCGATCTTCATCAACCAGCTGCGCGAGAAAATCGGCGTCATGTTCGGTTCCCCCGAAACCACCACCGGTGGTAAGGCGTTGAAGTTCTACTCGTCCGTGCGTCTCGACGTCCGGCGGATCGAGACCCTCAAGGACGGCACCGACGCCGTGGGTAACCGCACCCGCGTCAAGGTGGTCAAGAACAAGGTCGCGCCGCCGTTCAAGCAGGCCGAGTTCGACATTCTCTACGGTCAGGGAATCAGCAAGGAAGGCTCGCTGATCGATATGGGTGTCGAGCACGGGTTCATCCGCAAGTCGGGTTCCTGGTACACCTACGAAGGTGACCAGCTGGGGCAGGGCAAGGAGAATGCCCGCAAGTTCCTGTTGGAGAACACCGACATCCGCGACGAGATCGAGAAGAAGATCAAGGAAAAGCTCGGAATCGGCGCCGACGTCACGGCTGCCACGGACGACGCAGCCCCGGTCGAATTCTAAGGCGCCGCCATGCGTCCTACGGGCGAAGGTGGAACGGAGACGCAGGCCAAAGATTTGTGCCTGCGTCTCTTGACGGACCGTGCCCGGAGTCGGGCGGAGTTGTCCGAGCGGCTGGCGAAGAAGGGCTACTCGGCCGACATCGCTGAGCGCGTACTCGACCGCCTCGCCGAGGTCGGCCTCGTCAACGACGCCGACTTCGCGCAACAGTGGGTGCATTCACGACACACGTACTCCGGCAAGGGGAAACGTGCGCTCGCCATGGAACTGCGCCGCAAGGGCATCGGTCAGGACGACGCCACGGAGGCGCTCGCTCAGATCGACAGCGGCGACGAACGAGCACGTGCCACGGAACTGGTCGCGAAGAAGCTGCGCACGGTGTCCGCGGATGACCGCGACCGGGCTGTGCGACGCCTGGTGTCGATGCTGGCGCGCCGCGGATTCCCTCAGGGCATGGCCTTCGAGGTGGTCAAGGAGCAACTCGATCAGGCCGGAACGGACACGGACGGCGTGTTCGACGAGATCTGAGCCGACACGGTCGGACGGGGCGATGGCCCCGTCCGACCGTGTCGCTCGTGCAGCGCGAACGTCACATCACAACCGTTTGTCGGTGATGTCCATACCCGGAACCGACACCGCCGGCAGTTCGGGGCCGGGGCCCTGCGGCCCGCCTCCACCCTTCTTGCCGGCGCGGAGGCGCTTCTCGACCTTGGTCGCGACCACGGTGAGGGTGGAGTTGAGCACGATCATGATGATCGCCACCACGATCAGGGCGGGCAGGTAGTTGCCGTAGAACGCGCCGAGCTGCTGGCCGGAGCGCACCACTTCGACGTAGCCGATGAGGTAACCGAGCGCGGAGTCCTTCAGGGCCACCACCATCTGCGAGATGATCGCGGGGAGCATCGCCGTGACAGCCTGCGGAAGCAGAATGGTGCGCATGACCTGGCTCTTGCGCATGCCCAGCGCCATCGCCGCCTCGCTCTGGCCCCTGGGCAGCGAGTTGATGCCGGCCCGGACGATCTCGGCGATCACCGAGCCGTTGTACAGCGTGAGGCCGACGATGACCGCGGCGAGCGCGAGATACTTCGACTTGAAGACCTCGTACTCGGCGAACAGCTGGTACGAGAAGATCATCAGGATCAGCACCGGGATGGCGCGGAACAGTTCGACTATCCCGCCGGAGACCCATCGGACCGGCCGGTGATCCGACAGGCGTCCGATGCCGAGTATCGCGCCGAGGATCAGCGCGAAGAGGATCGACACGGCGGCGGCCACGAGGGTGCCGCGGATACCGGGGATCAGATAGGTGGTCCACGACGTCGACTCGGTGAACGGATCCCACTTCGCCGACGTCAGCTGGCCCTTGTCGTCGAGTGCCGCGTAGACCAGGTAGCCGATTCCCAGCAAGACGACGGCGACAGCGACGGAGATCAGGCGGTAAATGTTCTTCGCCTTCGGACCCGGAGCGTCGTAGAGGACGGTGGCGGAATTGCTCATCGTGCAACCTCGAATCGCTTGCTCAGGTAGCCGAACAGAAGTCCCATCGGCAGGGTCAGGATCACGAATCCGAGTGCGAAGATGCCACCGACGACGAAGATTGCCGCCTCGTTCTCGATCATTTCCTTCATCAGGAGCGATGCCTCCGCCACACCGATCACCGAGGCGATCGTCGTGTTCTTGGTCAAGGCGATCAGCACGCTGCCGAGTGGTGCCGTGACGGCCCGGAACGCCTGCGGAAGAACGATCAGGCGCAGGTTCTGGGAGAACGTGAGTCCGAGCGACCGTCCCGCCTCCGCCTGGCCGACGTGCACGGTGTTGATGCCGGATCGGAGCGACTCGCAGACGAAGGCCGCGGTGTACACGCTGAGGCCGAGCACGGCAAGCCGGAAGTTGTTCTGCTCGAAGAAGGTTGGCGACTGTTCGGGGGCGAGCTTGACGCCCATCGTCTGGAAGAGGCCGAACGAGCAGAAGATGATGATGAGGGTCAGGGGAGTGTTGCGGAAGATCGTCACGTAGGCCGTGCCGACGCCCCGCGCGACCGGAATCGGCGACACCCGCATGGCCGCCAGGATGGTGCCGAGTATCAGAGCACCGACGGCCGAGAACGCGGTGAGCTGCACCGTCGTCCAGAATGCGTCGATCAGCTGATCGCCGTACTTGCTCAGTAGGTCCACTTACCGTCTCCCCAGGTCACCGGTGGTTGGTGTCGAACGGGCCGGACGGTTCCACCGAAGGGGAGCCGTCCGACCCGGATGTGTGTGTTGCTCAGTACCGATCGACGGTCGGCGGGGCGGGAATCGGGTAGCCCGAGGCGCCGACGGTCTCGTTGAACGCGCGCGCCCACGAGCCGTCCGCGATCATCGCCTCGATGGCGTCGTTGATCTTGGCGCGGGTCTCGTCGTCGCCCTTGGCCAGGCCGATGCCGTAGCGCTCCTCGGTGAACGGCTGGCCGACCACCTTCAGCTCGCCCGGGTACTGTGCCGCGTAGCCGGCGAGGATGATGTCGTCGGTGGTGACGGCGTCGACTGCACCGTTACGCAGCGCCTCGACGCACGCCGAATACGTGTCGAACTCCTGCAGCTGCACGTCCTGCGCGTACTGGTCCTTGACCTTCTGCGCGGGGGTGGAGCCGGTGACCGAGCACAGCTTCTTTCCGCCGTTGAGCGAATCGGGTCCGGTGATGTCGGTGTTGTCGGACTTCACCAGGAGCGACTGTCCGGCAATGAAGTACGGGCCGGCGAAGTCGACCTTCTCCTTGCGGGCGTCGGTGATCGAATATGTGGCGACGACGTAGTCGACCTCACCGTTCTGGATCAGCGTTTCGCGCTGAGCCGACGGGGACTCCTTGAACTGGATGTTCTCCGGGGCGACGCCCAGCTTGCCGGCCACGTACTCGGCCACCTCGACGTCGAAACCGCTGAAGGATCCGTCGGGATTGCGCAACCCGAGGCCGGGCTGGTCGTACTTGATGCCGACCGTCAGCTTGCCCTCCGATGCGCTCTGGGACGCGCTCTTCTCCTCACCTCCGCCACAGGCAGATGCGACGACGGCGAGCGCCATGACGCCGATTCCCACACGAATCGAGCGATTGATCCTCATCGAGTTCCTCCCATTGAAAATGACGGATGTTGCCTGTGAAGCACGGTGGACCGACAGAGCACCGGGGCGGCGCCCGTGCGAGTCAGTGGCTGAGAATCTTGCCGAGGAAATCCTTCGCGCGCTCCGATTTGGGAGCGGTGAAGAAGGTGGCGGGTTCGGAGTCCTCGACGATCTGGCCGTCGGCCATGAAGAGGACCCGGTCGCCGGCCTTCCGGGCGAAGCCCATCTCGTGGGTGACCACGAGCATGGTCATGCCCTCCTTGGCGAGCGAGGTCATGACATCGAGGACCTCGTTGACCATTTCCGGGTCGAGTGCGGACGTCGGCTCGTCGAACAGCATGACCTTGGGATCCATGGCGAGCGCGCGGGCGATCGCCACCCGCTGCTGCTGGCCGCCGGACAACTGCGCCGGATACTTGTCCGCCTGATTGGCGATGCCGACACGCTCGAGAAGCTCGTAGGCCTTGGTCTTCGCGTCGCCGCTGCTCTTCTTCCGCACCTTGACCGGTGCGAGCATCACGTTCTCGAGGATCGTCTTGTGGGCGAACAGGTTGAACGACTGGAACACCATGCCCACATCCGCGCGCAGAGCCGCCAGCGCCTTGCCCTCGGCGGGCAGCACCTTGCCGTCCACGGCGATCTCGCCGGAGTCGATCGGCTCGAGCCGATTGATGGTCCGGCACAGCGTCGACTTCCCCGAACCGGACGGTCCGAGGACGATCACGACCTGCCCGCGAGGGACTTCGAGGTCGATCTCCTGCAGGACGTGGAGGGCGCCGAAGTGTTTGTTCACCGATTTCATCGAGATCATGGACGGGGCCGCGCCCGTGGAGGGTGTCGGCGTCGCGTCGTCGGCTTGCGTCATAGTCGATGACCCTATGTGCTGGGGACGGGTGGGCCCGTCATTTGCTCCGAGAATCCTCGGGATGTCACGGAAACTTTACTGTTCGGCTTCGGCCGTGTGTCCTGGCGCACACCGGCCGCGACGAGGCGATTTGGCGCGGGCCGTACCCTGGCATACGTGGACACGATCGACCAGAACCCTCGCCGCAGCTACGAGGTGCGCACGTACGGCTGCCAGATGAACGTGCACGACTCCGAACGGCTGTCGGGGCTGCTCGAGGACGCGGGCTACACGAGGGCGGAAACCGGGCAGGCGCCGGACCTCGTCGTCTTCAACACCTGCGCGGTGCGCGAGAACGCCGACAACAAGCTGTACGGCAATCTGAGTCATCTGGCGCCGGCCAAGGAGCAGAACCCCGACATGCAGATCGCGGTCGGCGGGTGCCTGGCGCAGAAGGACCGCGACGTCGTCGTGAAGAAGGCACCGTGGGTCGACGTCGTCTTCGGCACCCACAACATCGGGTCGCTTCCCGCCCTGCTGGACCGGGCCCGCCACAACCAGCGCGCCGAGGTCGAGATCCTCGACGCCCTGGAGGCGTTTCCGTCGACGCTGCCCGCCAAGCGGGAGTCCGCGTACGCCGGCTGGGTGTCCATCTCCGTCGGCTGCAACAACACGTGCACGTTCTGCATCGTGCCCGCGCTGCGCGGCAAGGAGGTCGACCGCCGCCCGGGCGACATCCTCGCCGAGGTGCAGGCGCTGGTGAACGAAGGCGTCGTCGAGGTCACGCTGCTCGGGCAGAACGTCAATGCGTACGGCGTGTCCTTCGCCGATCCGGACCAGCCCCGTGACCGCGGGGCGTTCGCCGCGCTGCTGAGGGCCTGCGGCGAGATCGACGGCCTCGAGCGTGTCCGATTCACGTCTCCGCATCCGGCCGAGTTCACCGACGACGTCATCGAGGCGATGGCCGAGACCCCCACCGTGTGCCCGCAGTTGCACATGCCGTTGCAGTCCGGTTCGGACCGCGTGCTCAAGGCGATGCGCCGCTCCTACCGGAAGTCGCGGTTCCTCGGAATCATCGAGAAGGTGCGCACCGCGATGCCGCACGCGGCGATCACCACCGACATCATCGTCGGCTTCCCCGGTGAGACCGAGGAGGATTTCCAGGACACGCTCGATGTGGTCCGGCAGGCGCGGTTCACCAGTGCCTTCACCTTCCAGTACTCGAAGCGACCCGGCACCCCGGCGGCGGAGATGGACGAACAGCTGCCCAAGGCCGTGGTCCAGGAACGGTACGAACGTCTCATCGCGTTGCAGGAAGCCATCACCCTCGAAGAGAACCAAAAGCTCGTCGGAGCCGAGGTGGAACTGCTCGTCGCAGCCGGAGAGGGCCGCAAGAACGCGGAGACCGCCCGGATGAGCGGACGCGCCCGCGACGGCCGGCTCGTCCACTTCCGGCCGGAGGGAAACCTCGACGGGAACATCCGGCCGGGCGACGTCGTCACCATCGTGGTCAGCGCCGCCGCCCCGCACCACCTCGTCGCCGACACCCCGGTCCTGACCCACCGCCGCACCCGCGCGGGGGACTCCTTCGAGAAGGGCGTCACCCCCAAGACCCCGCCGATCGGCGTCGGGCTCGGACTGCCGCAGATCGGTGCGCCCGCACCACTGCCCGCTCAGATGGGATGCAACGCATGACCTCCTCGTCCGACGACAAGCGGAACGACGGACACCGGACCGGTGACACCGGTTCGAGTGGCGAGAACGAGCCGATCGAGAGCTACCTGAAGGATTTCGACGACGCCGAGAAGAAGGTGGCCGGCGAGATCGACCCCGGCGCGCGTGCACTCGTCGTCGCAATCGCGGTCGTGGTGCTCCTCGGCTCGCTGACCTTGCCGCACTCCGGCGTCGCCAACGGCTGGGAGGTCCTCGTGTACGGCGACGACGCCCAGGCCGAGACGATCGCCCTGCCGTCGCGGTTGTTCGTGTGGTTCGAGGTGGTGTTCGGTGTCGTGGTGTCGATGCTGGCCCTCGTCACCCGCCGCTGGGCCCTCGCCTGGGTGGCCCTGGCCGGCACCGCGGTGTCCATCGTGTTCGGCATGCTCGCCATCTGGTCGCGGCAGACGCCGGCGCCGGGGGTCGAGGCGGCGGGACCCGGAATCGGGCTGATCATCGGCTGGCTCACCGTCATCGTGCTCACGTTCCACTGGTTGAAGGTGGTCTGGAGCCGGACCGCGCTGCAACTGGCCGCGGAAGAGGAACGCCGCGCCGCTGCCGCCGAAGCGGAGCGACGCGGCGACTGGAACGTCGGCTAGAGGTCGCGCCTACTGGCCGCTGACGGCGCCCTCGGCCGCCTCGGCCCATTCGCGCCACTGCTTGGCCTGCGCGAGGGCGCTCTCGGCGTCCTTCGTCTTGCCGGCAGCGGTGGCCTTGGCTGCCTGCTCCTCGAACTGGATGACCCGTTCACGGAACTGGGCAGCCCGGGCGAGTGCCTCCGGGTCGGTGCGACGCCATTCCTCGTCCGCGGCGTCGCGGACGCGCTTCTCGATGGCCCGGAGCTTGCCCTCGAGGTCGTGCATCCGCTCACGGGGAACCTTGCCGATGGCGTCCCACTTCTCCTGCAGGTCGCGAAGGGCCGCCCGTGCGGCGTCGATGTCCTTGGACGGATCGATGTGGCCGGCGTTCTTCAGCAACTCCTCCTTCGCGACCGCGTTCTCCTCGAACTCGGCGTCGCGTTCGGAGGACGCGGCGTTGCGGGCCGCGAAGAACACGTCCTGGGCGCCCTTGAACCGCTTCCACAGGTTGTCGTCGGCTTCGCGCGGCGCGCGCCCGGCGGCTTTCCACTCCGCGAGCAGATCCCGGAACGCGCCTGCGGTCGGACCCCAGTCGGTGGAGTCGGACAGCGCCTCGGCCCGGGCGACGAGTTCTTCCTTCTTCGTCTTCGCGGCGGCGCGTTCACGATCGAGTTCGGCGAAGTGCGCACCGCGACGCCGGTTGAACGTCTCCCGCGCCTTCGAATACCGCTTCCACAGGGCGTCGTCGACCTTCCGGTCGATCCCGCGGATCGTCTTCCATTCGTCGAGGATCTCGCGTAACCGATCGCCGGCGGCCTTCCACTGAGTGGATTCGGCGCCGATGTGCTCGGCCTCGGCGGCGAGTTCTTCCTTACGTTCGGTGAGAGCCTGCCGCGACAGTTCCTTCTCGTGTTTGGCGTGGGCGGCGGCCTCGTCGGATCCGGCGACGATGACGTCGAGACGGGCAGCAAGCGAATCGATGTCACCGATCACCGCGGCGGTCGGGAGGGATTCGGCGAGCGCGATCGCGGCGGCCTTGGTCTTCTTCGCATCGCCGGCACCGGAACTGAGCCGGGCTTCGAGCAGCGCCACCTCCGTCGCCAGGTCGTCGAAGCGCCGACCGAAGTGCGCCAGACCCTCCGCCGCGTCTCCGGCCTGCCACGAGCCGATCTGCCGTTCCCCGTCCGCGGTCGTGACCCACGCGGTGCCGTCGTCGTCGACGCGGCCGAACTTGCTGGGATCGCTCTGCGGGGGTGCGGCGACGGCGGGGGCGGAGAGAGCGTGCGTCGGTGTGGGGTGGGGCTTGGGTGCATTCGGTTTGGCGGCTACACCGGGCTTCGGGACGCTGGGCTTCGGCGTGTCGTGCTGCTGAGCGGCAGGCTCCACGGCGGGCTTCGCGTCGCTGCTGTCGGTCATCGGTTCCTCATCTCTGCCGCGCGTCACGGCTGCCTGAACGCAATACTGGCTCCATACGACCCGGGACGGGTGCTGGCTCCATTCAACCCGGTACGGGCCCTGTGGACTATTGAATCAGGTCGGACGGTCCGCGTTGGTACCGATTGACGGCGGCGCCCGAATCGGATGTCGGGCCGGCGCCGGCGGTCGACTAGCGTGTCGCGTGTGTTCACCGCTGCCATCCTCGTGCCGTCACCCCCGCTCCTGGTCCCCGAACTGACCGGGTCGGCGGCTGCGGAGACGGCGCCGCTGCGGGACGCGGTGAAGGCGGTCGCGAAGGCGTTGTCGGCGCTCGCCACCGAGTGGGTGGCGGTCGGGGCGGCGCCGGCCGCGGTTGAGGTGCAGCCCGGCGCCCAGGGCACCTATCGCGGCTACGGCGTGGACGTACGGGTCGCGTTGCGGCCCGGTCCGGCCGGCGAGCCCGACCCCGACCTGCCGCTGGCGGCACTGACGGCCGGATGGATCCGGGGGACGTGCGCGCCGGATGCCGTCGTCGACGCGCGGATCCTCGCCGCCGACCTCACTCCGGCGCAGTGCTCCGCGTATGGCGCGGAACTGCGTTCCGAACTCGACCGGGATCCCGAGCCGCGCGGGCTGGTGATCGTCGGGGACGGGGCGAACACCCTGACGGCGAAGGCGCCCGGCGCGTTCGATCCACGGGCGGCGGGAGTGCAGGCCAGGGTCGATGCCGCCCTCGACACCGGCGACCGTGACGCGTTGCTGGCCCTCGACCCCGCGGAATGCGCCGCCGTGGGCATCGGCGGGCGGGTCCCGTGGCAGGTGCTCGCCGGCGTGTTCGGCAGATCGCCCACGACTTGCCGGACGCTGTACAGCGCGGCGCCCTACGGCGTCGGCTACCACGTGGGGGAGTGGCGCCCGTGACGTCACCCACCCCGATCGCCGTCGTCGGACCGACCGCCACCGGAAAATCGGATCTCGCGCTGGACCTGGCCGAACGCCTCGGCGGCGAGATCGTCAACATCGACGCGATGCAGCTGTACCGGGGCATGGACATCGGCACCGCCAAACTCGCCCCGGCCGAACGCCGCGGAATCCCGCACCACCAACTCGACGTGCTCGACGTGACGCAGACGGCGACCGTCGCGAACTATCAGCAGGCCGCGGTCCGCGACGTGGAGGCGATCGCCGCCCGCGGCGCCGTGCCGGTCATCGTCGGCGGGTCGATGATGTACGTGCAGTCGCTGCTCGACGAGTGGGCCTTCCCCGCCACCGACGCGTCGGTGCGGGCCCGGTGGGAAGCCGTCCTCGCCGACCGGGGAGTCGCGGCCGTCCATACCGAGCTGAGGAAGGTGGACCCCGACGCCGCCGCGTCGATCCTCCCCACCGACGGCAGGCGCCTCGTCCGGGCCCTCGAAGTCGTGGAGATCACCGGCAAGCCGTTCGCGGCGTCCGCCCCGCGCATCGGCGAACCACGGTGGGGCGCACACATCATCGGCGTCGACCGCGACACGGCCGAACTCGACGACCGGATCCGGCTCCGCACCCGGCTGATGTTCGATCGGGGACTCGTCGACGAGGTGCGCGGGCTTATCGACGTGGGACTGCGCGAGGGCGTCACCGCGCCCCGGGCCATCGGATACGCACAGGTCCTCGCCTGGATCGACGGCGAATACGACTTGGACGAGGCGCAGGAACGCACGTTCGTCGGCACGCGGCGCTACGTCCGCAGACAACGGTCGTGGTTCCGCCGCGACCCCCGCATCCGGTGGGTCGACGGACGCGCCCCCGACCTCGCGGACATCGCGATCCGCACCCTCGGCGAGACCCGAACACTGGGAGAACGATGAGCCGCACCCCGCCCGGACGGAACCGTCCGGTCTCGTCCCTGTTGGTGACCAGCCGCAATGCGAAGTTTCAGCAATGGCAGTCGTACCTCACCAATCGCGCCAAACGAACGAAGGCGGGACGCTTCCTGATCCAGGGTGTGCGTCCGCTCAACCTCGCGCTGGAACACGACTGGCCGATCGAATCGCTGCTGCACCGCATCGACGGACCTCCGCTGTCCGACTGGGCGCGAGAACTGATCGCCTCCCGCTCCGTCGAACAGATCGGTGTCAGCGCCGAACTGATGGCCGAACTGGGCGAGAAGACCACGACGGCGCCGGAACTGATCGCCGTCGCGAAGACACGGGCCTCGCGGCTCGCGGACTTGCGACTGCGGTCCGTACCCCTGATCGTCGTGTTCGACCGGCCCACCTCGCCCGGAAATCTGGGGACCCTCGTCCGTTCCGCCAACGCGTTCGGAGCCGACGCCGTCGTCGTCGTCGGTCACGGCGCCGACCCGTTCGACCCCCGGAGCGTCCGCGCCTCCACCGGCTCCCTCTTCGCGATGCCCGTCGTCACAGTGTCGTCCGTCGACGAAATACTCGCCTTCCGCGACGCCCGGCGAGCGTCCGGAACCGACCTGCACATCGTCGGGACGGACGAGACCGGTTCCGTCACCATCGACGCCCACGACTTCGGCGGCGGCACCGTCCTTGTGATCGGCAACGAGACCCGCGGAATGAGCGCCGCGTGGCGAGAAGCATGCGACACGGTGGTCAACATCCCGATCGGGGGTGCCGCGAGTTCCCTCGGAGCCCCCTCCGCCGGAGCCGTCGCCCTCTACGAAATCGCCCGGCAGCGTAGATGAGCCGCACCGCGGCGGCGTAGATGAGCCGCACCCATTCGACCGTTGGATAGAGTGGTGCGCATGGATTTCAGCAAGGGACACGGCACCGAGAACGACTTCGTGGTCCTCCCGGATCCCGACGTCCGCATCGATCTGTCCGCCCCCCGTGTGTCGGCGCTGTGCGACCGCAGGCGCGGACTCGGCGCAGACGGAATCCTGCGCGTCGCCAAGGCAGGTGCGCTGGCCACGGCCGGTGTGCTCACCGAACTCCCCGACGGCACGTCCGAGGACGACTGGTTCATGGACTACCGCAACGCCGACGGATCGATCGCGGAAATGTGCGGCAACGGTGTCCGCGTCTTCGCCCACTACCTCCGGTCGGCGGGCCTCGAGACGCGCGACGAGTTCGTCGTCGGCAGCCGCGCAGGCGGCAAGCCGGTGATCGTGCACTCGGCCGACGGCGCGTTCGGCGAGGTCACCGTCGACATGGGTGTGGTCCGCGATCTGGGCACCAGCGCCGCGACCCTCGACGGCAAGGTCTTCAACGGGATCGGCATCGACGTCGGGAACCCGCACCTTGCCTGCGTCGATGCGCATCTCACCGCAGCCTCCCTGTCGGCCCTCGACCTGACGGCCGCGCCGGGCTTCGATCCCGGTTTCTTCCCGCACGGCGTCAACGTCGAGATCCTCACCCGCATCGAATCCGGGGCCGTGGACATGCGGGTGCACGAGCGCGGAGTCGGCGAGACACGGTCGTGCGGCACCGGCACGGTCGCCGCGGCCACCGCCGCGCTGCGCTTCGACGGCGCCGACTCCGGTGAAGTGAAGGTCCGTATTCCCGGTGGTCAGGTCACCGTGGCGCTGTCCGGTGGCCGGGCGACGCTGCGCGGACCGTCCGTCCTGGTGGCGTCCGGGGACCTCGACGACGGCTGGTGGAACGGCCTCGCGTGATCGCCCTGCGCGAAATGCGCGTGCATGACCTCGACATTCCGTGGGATCATGAGGGTGTATGACGAAAACACATCGCACAGAAGAATCGCCGATCTCCGACTCCACCGAGTTCGCCTACGACGACGGGCGCCCATCGGTCGGCGAGATGCAACTCGAGGATCGCAGCGCGCTGCGCCGAGTTGCCGGGCTCTCCACCGAGCTCACCGACGTCACCGAGGTCGAATACCGGCAGCTGCGCCTCGAACGCGTGGTCCTGGTCGGAGTCTGGACGCAGGGCACCGCGGCGCAGGCCGAATCCAGCATGGCCGAGTTGGCCGCCCTGGCCGAGACCGCCGGATCCGAGGTCCTCGAGGGACTCGTCCAGCGACGGGACAAACCCGACGCGGCCACCTACATCGGGTCCGGCAAGGCAGACGAACTACGCGAGGTCGTCCTGTCCACCGGCGCCGACACCGTCATCTGCGACGGTGAACTCACGCCCGCGCAGCTGACCGCGCTGGAGAAGGTCGTCAAGGTCAAGGTCATCGACAGGACTGCCCTGATCCTCGACATCTTCGCCCAGCACGCGACGTCCAGGGAGGGCAAGGCGCAGGTGGCGCTGGCCCAGATGGAGTACATGCTGCCCCGACTGCGCGGCTGGGGTGAATCGATGTCTCGGCAGGCGGGTGGTCGCGCCGGCAGCAACGGCGGCGTGGGTCTGCGTGGTCCCGGTGAGACGAAGATCGAGACCGATCGCCGTCGTATTCGCGAGCGGATGGCGAAGTTGCGGCGCGAGATCAAGGGCATGAAGGCCGCCCGCGACACCAAACGCACCCGGCGCCTGCGCAGCGAGACACCGTCGATCGCGATCGTCGGGTACACCAACGCCGGCAAGTCGAGCCTGCTGAACGCGCTGACCGGGTCCGGGGTGCTGGTGCAGAACGCCCTGTTCGCGACCCTCGATCCCACTACCCGGCGGGCGGCGCTGGACGACGGCCGCGAGTACATCCTGACCGATACGGTCGGATTCGTGCGCCACTTGCCGACGCAGCTGATCGAGGCGTTCCGTTCGACGCTCGAGGAAGTGACGGACGCCGATCTGCTACTGCACGTGGTCGACGGTTCCGACCCGTTGCCCACGGATCAGATCAGGGCGGTGCACGAGGTGATCACCGAGGTGATCCGGGAGAACGACGCCGCGGCGCCGCCGGAACTGATCGTGGTGAACAAGATCGACGCGGCCGATCCGGTCACGCTGACACAGTTGCGCGGCCTGCTCCCGGGTGCGTCGTTCGTCTCCGCCCGGACCGGAGAGGGCATCGCCGAGTTGCGAGCGCATCTCAGCGACGTCCTGGTCCGTCCGGAAATCGAGGTCAGCGTTCTTCTCCCGTACAACAGGGGAGACCTGATGGCGAGAATCCATTCGGACGGTCAGATACTCGACTCGTCTCATGAGGAAGACGGCACGCGCGTCCATGCGCGGGTGCCCGAAGCGCTGGCATCGGCACTGGTTCAGTACAACGGCAGTGCCTGACCGCTCGCGGTGGACCGCCCGGGTGGCGGTCACCGTCCTCGCGGCGTGCGCTCCGATCGCCGCCGCGGGTGTGGGATCCGCCGAACCGTTCCTCCGTGATCAGACCGCCGTCGACGCGTCGGAATTCGGTCCGCTCTGCACGCCCGACGATTCCGCGGTCGGAACTCCGGACGAGGCCTCGCTGGAGGAGTTGTCGGGGCTCGTCTCCGCCGGAGGGCTTCTGTATGCGGTCGGTGACAGCGGCTCCGATCGCGCCGTCGCCGTGATGGACGGCAACTGCGCCGTGCAGCGGTGGATTCCGCTGCCGGTCGACCCCTACGACGTGGAGGACGCGGCGTCCGGTCCCGACGGGCGGCTGTGGCTGGCCGACACCGGAGACAACGGGCGCAGACGCGACACGGTGGCGTTGATCGCGATGGACCGGGAGACGGGTGCGGGAGAACTGCACCGGCTGACGTATCCGGACGGCCCCCACGACGCGGAGACCGTGCTCGTCCAGCGTGACGGCACGCCGCTCATCGTGACGAAGGAAGTGTTCGGGGCGGGCAACGTGTACCGGCCCGCAGGCGGGGTCTCAGTGGGCGAGCTCGCGAGTCCCGGTCCGTCCCCGCTCGAGAAGGTGGGATCACTCGACGTCTCGGAGACGACCGGCGCCGAAAACGCAACGACCGGCAGCGGCACAACCGCCCCGGCCCTGCACTCGACGATGTTCACCGGCGGCGCGGTGTCCGCGGACGGGACCGTTGCCGCGGTCCGCAGCTACTCCGACGTGTTTCTGTTCTCCGCGCCGGACGGCGATGTGGCAGCGGCGTTCGCCGCGGGTCCCGTGGTGCGCGCGCACGTGCCGGAGCAGCCGCAGGGCGAGTCGGTCGCGTTCACCGAGAACGGCGACCTGTTGATCGCGTCCGAGGCGCGGGAGGGTCCGGTTCCGCCGATCCAGGTGCTACCGGGTGCGGTGGCCCGGGTGCAGGAGCACGCCCGGGCACAGTCGGTCGCCGACGAAGTGTCGGCGCACGCGCCGGGAACGCTGTGGGGGATCGGCCTCGCCGGCGCCGTGGTGGTGCTGGGGACGATCCTCGGCCTCGCGCTCCGCCGTCGTGCCCGATAGGTCTGGTTTGCGAGAAATGTTGCGAGCCTGATTCTTCGACCACCCCTGCGGAGTGTTTACTGGGCCGGTGCAGGCCCACGAGTTGTTGTCGCGTATCTCCCACCTGTCGCTCGAGCACGGTCGCGCTCAGGTCGCGCTGACCGTGGCCGCGCTGGCGGGCATCGGCGCGGTGCTCGCCGCGACCGCTCGTCGTGCGCGGTTGCCGATCCTCGGCGCCGCAGCTGCGGCAGTTCCGGTGACCGGCGTGGTCGCCGGTGCCGTGTGGGCGGCGTACCGGCCGCTTCCCAATCAGCTGCCGCCGGCGGGATACGTCTGGATCTGGCTCGCGGTGGCCGTCGTCGCGCTCGTCGCCCTTCGGCTCCGGAACGCCGGAACACGGCGTGCGGTGGTGGGCGCCGCGGCGTCCGCCGTGGTCGTCGCCGCCGCAGCAGGACAGGTGAACGCACAGGTCGGCGCATTCCCCACGGTCGGGTCGCTGGTGGGACACCGCCCGCAGGCGGTTGTCGCGCCCGTCGCGTTCGATGGCGTTCCCGGCTTTCAGCCCACGGTGCAGTCGGGAGTGCCGATGGACTCCGACTGGACGCGACCGGTCCGCACACCCAGCTCCGGGGTGGTGACGGAAGTGGACATTCCCGGCGCCGAATCCGGATTCCCGGCCAGGCCCGCGGTGCTGTATCTGCCGCCGGCGTACCTCACGTCACCTCGGGCGGTGCTCCCCGTCATGGTGATGATCGCCGGACAGCCGGGGCGGCCGCAGGACTGGTTCAGCAGTGGACGGCTTGCGTCGACGGTGGACGCGTACGCGGCGCGGCACGACGGCCTCGCGCCCGTCGTCGTGGTGGTCGATGCGCTGGGGTCGCAGGACGCGAACCCGCTCTGCCTGGACTCGGCGCTGGGAAACGCCGCCACGTACGTGGCCCACGACGTCCCCGCGTGGATCGAGCAGACCCTGCAGGTGTCCCATGACCCGGCGCAGTGGGCGATCGGCGGATTCTCCTACGGGGGGACGTGTTCGATCCAGCTCGCGGTGAACTATCCGCAGATCTTTCCGACCTTTCTCGACTTCCTCGGCCAGGACGAGCCCTCGCTGGGCGATCATGCCGGGACGGTCGCTGCGACATTCGCGGGCGACGAGCGCGCCTTCGCGGCGGTCAATCCGGTCGACGTGCTGAAGACCCGTCAGTTCCCGGAACTGACCGGGGTGTTCGTCGCCGGGGCCGACGACGACGAATACCGCCCGCAGCAGCAGCGGATGTTCGCTGCCGCGCGGGCGGCCGGTCTGAACGTGCGGTATTACGAGCTTCCCGGGGGTCACGAGGGTGCCACGTGGGGAGCCGCGCTCGAACGGGAGATGGACTGGACCGGCCGTCAGCTGGGTCTCACCAGCTGACGGCCGGGAGCCGGTCAGGCGTCGAGGTCGGCCGCCACCAACTGGGCCACCTTCTCGACGGCGTCGGCGTCGTCGCTGGTGACCGTGACGTCGGTGCCCTTGGTGGCGCCGAGCGTCATGATGAGCAGCGCGGAGCCGGCGTCTACCGGTTCGCTGTCCGCCACGGCCAGGGTGACGGGCACACCGGCGGCGGCGACCGCTTCGGCGATGACGGCGGCGGGACGGGCGTGCAGGCCGATGGACGAACCGACGGCGACTGTGGTGCTGGGCATGGACTCTCTCCTCTGTCGGTGGGGTTGATGTGCGTCGAGCGGGTCGATCTGTTTTCTCTTACGCTGCGACTGTCGCAACGTCGGGGTCGAGTTCGGCGTCGGACGCGCCGGGCTTGATGAATTCCTTGGCACCGACGACGCAGAGTGCGGCGACGGCGACACCGGCGGCCAGCGACACCAGGAACCACAGCAGGTTGCCGATGGCGAAGAAGACGAAGATTCCGCCGTGCGGTGCGCTGAGCGTGACATCGAACGCCATGATCAGTGCGCCGGTGACGGCGCCGCCGGCCATCATCGAGGGAATGACGCGCAGCGGATCGGCGGCGGCGAACGGAATGGCGCCCTCGGAGATGAACGCCGAGCCGAGCAGCCAGGCCGCTTTGCCGTTCTCCCGTTCCGCCTCACTGAACAGGCTGGGACGCAGGACGGTCGACGCGAGCGCCATGGCCAGCGGCGGGACCATGCCCGCGGCCATCACGGCCGCCATGATGCGGAGCGAGGCGGGATCGTTGACGTTGAGGCCGGCCACCGCGAACGCGTATGCGGCCTTGTTGACCGGGCCACCGAGGTCGAAGCACATCATCAGGCCGAGGATGATGCCCAGGACGATGACGGAGCTTCCGGACAGACCGTTCAGCCAGTCGGTGAGGCCGTTGGTGATCGCCGCCAGCGGACGGCCGAGCACCAGGAACATCAGCGCACCGACGATCAGGGTCGCGAACAGCGGGATGATCACGACGGGCATCAGACCGCGGAGCCACTGCGGCACCGGGATCCGGCTGATCCACAGGGCGACGGCACCCGCGATGAGGCCGCCCACGAGTCCGCCGATGAAACCGCCGCCGACGAACACCGCGACAGCACCCGCGGTGAAGCCCGGTGCGAGACCGGGTCGGTCGGCGATGGCGAAGGCGATGTAACCGGCCAGTGCGGGGACGAGGAAGCTGAAAGCCAGCGAACCCAGCTGGAACAGCACCGCACCCAGGTATGTCGTCAGGCCGCCGTCGGGGAGGTTCCCCAGCGAATTGCTGAGGACGATGTCCTTGGCCGGCCCCGAGATCTCGTATCCGCCGAGCAGGAATCCGAGGGCGATCAGCAGACCGCCTGCCGCGACGAACGGAATCATGTAGCTCACACCGGTGAGCAGAACCTGACGCAGGTGGGTGCCCCAGCCGATAGACCCGGCCGGCTCGTCTGCGGCGCTGCCCGCGCTGCCGGCGTCCACGGTGGCCGCGGACGGGTTCAGGCCCGCACGCAGCGCCTCGGTGATCATCGTGTCCGGCTCGTTGATCGCGCGTTTGACGCCCGACGCCACCACCGGCTTGCCCGCGAATCGTTCCTTGCCCTTCACCCCGACGTCGGTGGCGAAGATGACGGCGGAGGCGCCCGCGATCACGCCGGCCGGGAGCGGGGTGCTTCCGCTGGAGCCCTGCGTCTCCACGTGGACGACGACGCCTGCGCGCTCGCCGGCGGCGACGAGGGAGTCGGCGGCCATGTAGGTGTGGGCGATACCGGTCGGGCAGGCAGTGACCGCAACGATGTGCTTGGGTCCCTCTTCGGGCTCGGGTGCCGTCGCGGTGGCCGCGGGCGGGGTGACCGGTTCGGGCTTCGGAACCGGAGCCGGAGCTGCGGCCGCCGCCGCGGGTGCTGCAGACGCCGCCGCGGCGGGTGCCGGCGCGGGGGCCAGGACGTCGTTCACGAGGGCGACGATCTCGGCGGGCGACTTCGCGTCACGCAGCGTGCCGACGAACGCGGGGCGCACCAGGGCCCGGGCGAGCGAGGACAGCAGCTTCATGTGCTCCGCACCCGCACCCTCGGGTGCGGCGATGAGGAACACAAGATCTGCGGGTCCGTCGGGGGCGCCGAAGTCGACCTTGGGGGCGAGCCGGGCGAACCCGAGAGACGCCGCCACGACTGCTTCCGAACGGCAGTGGGGGATGGCGATTCCACCGGGAAGGCCTGTCGCAGATTGTGATTCACGCGCGAGCGCGGCGTCGCGGAGAGCGTTCGCGTCCGTGGCGCGACCGGCGTCGGCGAGACGCCGGGCGAGCGCGGAGATCACGTCGTCCTTGGTTGCTCCGAGGTCGGTGTCCAGGGAGATCAGATCTTCGCTGATGATCTGCGGCCCCGAATCGCGGTGGGGTGTCGAGTGAGACATGGTGTTTCCTTCTGGTTCAGGCCGGATCGGGGGCGGGGGAGCTGAGGGCGGTGACAGTGACGGCGTCGAGGTCGACGTGTTCGGGAGTCGGGAGGGTTGTTCCGGGAAGGGCTGCCGCCGCGCTGCCGTAGGCGACGGCGGATCGGAGGCAGTCGGCGGGCGGTGCACCGGAGATGTGCGCGGTGAGATACCCCGCGAGTGACGAATCGCCGGCGCCGACGGTGCTGCGGGCGACGATCGGTGGTGGCGTGGCCCACCACGCGCCTGCCTCCGTCACGAGCACCGCCCCTGCGGCGCCGAGGGTGGCGAGGACGGCTTCGACCCCGCGGTCCACCAGTTGCCATCCTGCGTGCGCGGTGGCCGTCGGGTCTCCGCGTAGTGCGGATTCCTCGAGCAACTGCCCGTCGGCGCCGGTGAGTTGCGCGAGTTCCTCGCTGTTGGGCTTGACGAGGTCGGGAGCGGCCGCGGGAAAGCGTTCCGCGAGTGCGAGGAGTGGCGCGTCCGACGTGTCGACGGCAACCCGGCACGACGACGCACGCAGCGCCTCGACGAGAGTGGCGTACCAGTCGGTGGGGATGCCGGGGGGGAGTGAACCGGACAACACGACCCACTCGGCACGGGACCCGCGGTCGATGATCTCCGACTGGAGATCGGCGAGGGATGCCGCCGACATCGTCACGCCGGGTTCGTTGATCTTGGTGGTGGTGCCGTCGGGTTCGGTGATGGTGATGTTGGTGCGTGCCGCACCCGACATTGCCACGGTGACGTACTCGATCCTGTGCTCGGACAGCGCGGTGAGCAGCGGATCGCCCTCGTTCCCCGGCAGTACCGCGACGGCCGCGACACCGGCCGACGTGAGTGCGCGGGCGACGTTGACGCCCTTGCCGCCGGGATCGCTGTGGGTTGCGGCCGCGCGCAGGACGGTGCCTCGTTCGAGGCGTCCCACCAGGTTGACGGTGCGGTCGATGCTCGGATTGGCGGTCAGCGTGACGATCATGCGATCACCACCTCGATTCCCTGGTCGTGGAAGTGGGCTCGGTCTGCGGAACTGATCTCGGCGTCGGTGACGAGGATGTCGACGCTGTGAATGGGCGCGAAGCTCACGAGGTGCTCACGGCCCACCTTCGACGAGTCGGCGACCACCACGACATGGTTGGCGCACCGGACCATGGCGCGTTTCACGGCGGCCTCCTCGGTGTCCGGCGTGGACAGGCCGTGGCCGACGCTGAGCGCATTGGTACCGATGAACGCGACGTCGACGCGGAGCACGTCGAGGATGCGCAGCGCCTCCTCTCCGACAGCGGCCTGGGTGATCCCGCGCACCCGGCCGCCCAGCATGTGGAGCGTCACCGAGTTGAGGCCCGCGAGCCGGGCCGCGATCGGGACGGAGTTGGTGATCACGGTGAGGTCGAGGTCGGCCGGAAGTTCCGGGATGATGCGCCCCGTCGTGGTTCCCGCGTCGAACAACACGCTGCCGCCGGAGGGCGGAAGGTACGCGGCGGCGCGCTTCGCAATCCGGTCCTTCTGCTCGGCGCGGGTGTGGTCGCGTTCGGTCATACCGGGCTCGGTGACGGTGAGCGAACCGGCGGGCACCGCGCCGCCGTGCACACGGCGGACGTGACCGAGACGTTCGAGAAGCGCGAGGTCGCGGCGCACGGTCTCAGTGGTGACGCCGAAGGTGTCGGACAGGTCCGCGACCGACATGCGTCCCCGCTGCGAGATCAGCGTGGTGACCGCTTGCTGGCGTTCTTCCGGATACACCGTGTCCCCGTTCCTGTTCTCGTCGATGAAGTCTTCGGTGACGCGATCCGTTATGGTCTGCATCACACAAAATGTTGTGTCATGTTGTTTTACGCCCGAGTGTGTTGACATGTCAAGAGTTGAGAGTAATCTCCGTCACATAGTCGATTCGCATTTCCGACTGTGTGAAGACAGAACGAGCCGGCCAGGAGGACCCGATGACCGAAGACCGTGAAATCGTGCGAGGTACACCGGTGGTACCGGGCATTGCCTACGCGCCGGTGATCTGGCCGGCTCCGCGGCCCGAGGTCGCGCCGGGGTCGGCCCGGATCGACGAAGCATCGCGTGACGCGGAGAAGGTCCGCTTCGAGGGAGCTGCGGCCGTGGTCTCGCAGCGACTCCGCGACCGCGCGTCGACCGTGTCCGGTGCCGCAGCAGAAGTCCTGCAGGCCAACGCGGCGATGGCCGCCGACCGCGGCTGGCTCGGTGCGGCGCAGAAGCTGATCGCGGGCGGTGCTCCGGCCGACGAAGCGGCCGCCGACGCCACCGAGCAGTTCGTCACCCTCTTCACCAAGATGGGTGGACTGATGGCGGAACGGGTCACCGACCTGCGCGATATCCGCGACCGGGTCGTGTCGGAACTCCTGGGTCTGCCCGAACCGGGCATCCCGGTCCCGGCGACCCCGTCGATCCTCTGCGCGCAGGATCTCGCGCCCGCGGACACCGCCGGACTCGATCCCGAGCTGATCGTCGGTCTCGTCACCGTCCTCGGCGGCCCGACGAGCCACACGGCGATCATCTCGCGGCAGCTGGGAATCCCGTGCGTCGTCGCGGTGCGTGACCTCGAGTCCGTGGCCGCCGGCACCCCCGTACTTCTCGACGGCGCTGCGGGCGAACTGGTGCTGGAGCCAGACCCCGTCGAGGCTCGCGCCGCGGTGGAACACGGGCGCGCGGAACGACTCCGCATTCAATCGTGGGAGGGGCCGGGCCGCACCAGCGACGGGCACTCCGTGTCGATCCTGGCCAACGTCCAGGACGGGGCCGGCGCGCGGTCGGCGAGCGCGACCGCCGCCGAAGGCGTGGGACTGTTCCGCACCGAGTTGTGCTTCCTGGACCGCGATTCCGAGCCCGGTGTCGACGAGCAGGCCGAAATCTACGGTGAGGTGTTGGACGCGTTCGCCGGAAAGAAGGTCGTGATCCGGACCCTCGACGCGGGATCCGACAAGCCCCTGCGCTTCGCCAACCACGCGGAAGAGGCGAATCCGGCGCTCGGTGTCCGCGGAATCCGGATCGCCGACGAGAACCCGGGCATCCTCAGCCGGCAACTCGACGCCATCGCCGCCGCCGCGAAGCAGACGCAGACGCAGCCGTGGGTGATGGCACCGATGATCTCGACTCCCGCCGAGGCGGAATCGTTCGGAACCGAGGTCCGCGCCCGCGGTCTCGTTCCCGGCGTGATGGTCGAGGTCCCGGCCGCCGCGCTGCTGGCAGACCGGTTGCTGCGCCACGTCGACTTCCTGTCGATCGGCACCAACGACCTGGCGCAGTACACGATGGCAGCGGATCGGATGTCGTCCGACCTTGCGTCCCTCACCGACCCCTGGCAACCGGCCGTCCTCGCGCTCGTCGCTCGCACGGCCGAGGCGGGCGTCGCCGCGGGCAAGCCGGTCGGTGTGTGTGGTGAGGCGGCCGCCGACCCGCTACTCGCCTGCGTGTTGATCGGACTCGGTGTCACATCGCTCTCCTGTGCGGGCGCCGCGGTGTCGGGGGTGGGTGCGAAGGTCGGCACGGTGTCGTTGGACCAGTGCCGTCGTGCGGCCGAGGACGTGCTCGCCACGAGCGATCCCGCCGACGCCCGCGCCGCGGCGGTGCGCGTTCTGGGGGCGTAGCCTCCGACGTTCGCCGGATCAGGTCCCGAAGGCGCGAAACTCCCAGATAGTCCCTACTATTGGCCAACTGTGACGAAAGAAGAAACCGACGCCCCCGGCGGCTCCGCCGACCCGTCCACTCCGACGAAGGCCTTCGGGTGGACGCTGCACGGTGACGGCCGGCGGCTCGGCGAGGGCGAGGTGGTCGCTCCCGGTGAGCGCCTCACCTGGCCGCGCACCGTCGGAATCGGGATGCAGCACGTCATCGCGATGTTCGGCGCGACCCTCCTGGTGCCGACGATCACCGGGTTCCCGGTCACGACGACGTTGCTGTTCTCCGGGATCGGGACGGCACTGTTCCTGCTGATCACGCGGGGCCGCATCCCCAGCTACCTCGGTTCGTCGTTCGCGTTCATCGCGCCGCTGACGGCGTCTCAGGGCTCCGGTGCCGCAGCCCAACTCGGTGGTGTGGCCGCGGCGGGTGTGCTCCTGCTGCTGGTCGGTATCGTTGTGAAACTGGCAGGCTCACGGGTTGTCGACGCGGTCATGCCGCCCGTCGTCACCGGTGCCGTGGTGGCCCTGATCGGACTCAATCTCGCACCCACCGCGGTGGATTCGTTCGAATCTCAGCCGCTGATCGCCGGGGTGACGCTGCTGGCGATCCTGCTCGTGACGGTCCTCGGTCCGGGGTTGCTGGGGCGCCTCGGCATCCTGGTCGGTGTAGTCGTCGGCTGGGTGTTCGCCGCCGTCACCGGCGGGCTCGCCGACGAGCGCGTGACGGCGCTGCGGGACGCTGCCTGGTTCGGGGTGCCCGAGCTGCGGGGACCGACGTTCGAGTGGTCCGTGATCGCACTGACCCTGCCGGTGGTCATCGTCCTGATCGCCGAGAACGTCGGTCACGTCAAGGCGGTGTCGGCCATGACGGGCCGCTCCCTCGACGACGTCGCCGGTGACGCCCTCGTCGCCGACGGACTGGCCACCACCCTGGCCGGGTTCGGCGGCGGCTCCGGAACCACCACGTACGCGGAGAACATCGGCGTCATGGCCGCGACGCGGGTCTACTCCACCGCCGCCTACTGGGTGGCGGCTGCCACCGCCGTGGTTCTCGCGTTCTCACCGAAATTCGGTGCCCTCGTGTTCACCGTGCCGAACGGCGTCATCGGCGGCGCCACCCTTGTGCTGTACGGCCTGATCGGCGTCCTCGGAGTACGCATCTGGATGGACGCGAAGGTGGACTTCACCGACCCGGTGAACCTCACCGTGGTCGCGGCTGCGCTCGTCGCCGGCATCGGCGACCTGACTTTGACGATCGGGTCGGTGGAACTCGGTGGCATCGCGTGGGGTTCGGTGGGCATCCTCGTCGCCTATCCGGTGATGCGTTGGCTCGCACGGTTCCGCAAGCCCTGACACCGGTGACCGGATGGGTCACGAATCCCGATCACCTGGGTCATTCACCCCGCAGTTCCTCGCCTCTACCGTCGAACGAGACGTATCTCGAACGAGACGTAACAGACAGTTGATACGAGGAGTCGGCGTGGAGCGCACCCTGTTCGAACCGGAGCACGAACTGTTCCGGGAGTCGTACCGCAAGTTTCTCGCACAGCACGCCGAGCCGAACCATGCCGCGTGGGAAGAGCAGAACATCGTCGACCGCAGCCTGTGGGTCGAGGCGGGCAATCAGGGTTTCCTCGGCATGGCGGTGCCGGAGGAATTCGGCGGCGGTGGCGTGCGCGACTTCCGATACAACGCGATCATCACCGAGGAGACCACCCGCGGTGGGTACAGCGGGATCGGCTTCACCCTGCACAACGACGTCGTTGCGCCCTATCTCCTCGAACTGAGCAACGAGGAGCAGAAGCAGCGCTGCAGCGCTGGCTGCCGGCTTCTCATCGGGCGAGCTGATCACCGCAATCGCGATGACCGAACCGGGAACCGGCAGCGACCTCCAGGGCATCAAGACGCGCGCCGTGCGTGACGGCGACGACTGGGTCCTCAACGGTTCCAAGACCTTCATCACCAACGGCATCAACGCCGACCTCGTGATCGTGGTGGCGTGCACCGATCCCGACAAGGGGGCCCAGGGTTTCAGTCTCCTGGTCGTCGAACGGGACATGCCGGGCTTCGAACGGGGCCGCAACCTCGACAAGATCGGGATGAAGGCGCAGGATACCGCCGAACTCAGCTTCACCGATGTCCGCGTCCCCGGCGCGAACCTCCTCGGCGAGGAGGGAATGGGCTTCCTCTACCTGATGAAGAATCTCCCTCAGGAGCGGTTGTCGATCGCCGTGGTGGCCGCCGCCGCTATGGAGTCGGCGCTGGAAATGACGATCCAGTACTGCCGCGACCGGAAGGCATTCGGCAAGTCGATCGGCAGCTTCCAGAACACGCGCTTCGTGCTCGCCGAACTCGCCACCGAGACAACGGCTGTCCGCGTCCTCGTCGACAAGTTCATCGAGATGCTCAACGACGAGAAGCTGTCGGTGCAGGAAGCGGCCATGGCCAAGTGGTGGACCACGGAGGCGCAGGTCCGGCTGATCGACCGGTGCCTGCAGTTGCACGGCGGCTACGGCTACATGAAGGAGTATCCGATCGCCAAGGCGTACATGGATTCTCGTGTCCAGACCATCTACGGCGGCACTACCGAGATCATGAAGGAAATCATCGGTCGCGGCCTCAACCTCTGACGAGGCGCGACTCGCGTGTCTGGAACAATCGCCGGCTTCGGCCGGACCGGGGTGGACGCGAGAAGGCCCCACGGCGAGCTCGCCGTGGGGCCTTTTCGTGTCTGCCGGCGGATGCGGCTAGATCTTGCGCATGACCGTGACGACCTTGCCCAGAATGACTGCGTCGTTGCCGGGGATCGGATCGAACAGCGGATTGTGCGGCATCAGCCACACCTCGTTCTCGGTGCGCTTGAACGTCTTCACGGTGGCCTCGCCGTCGATCATCGCTGCCACGATGTCTCCGTTCTCCGCGACGTTCTGCTGACGGACCACCACCCAGTCGCCGTCGCAGATCGCAGCGTCGATCATCGATTCTCCGACGACCTTGAGCAGGAACAGTGAGCCCTGGCCCACGAGCTCGCGGGGAAGCGGAAAGACGTCCTCGACGGCTTCCTCGGCGAGGATCGGGCCACCGGCGGCGATCCGGCCGAGGACCGGGACGAACGTGGGCTCCGGCAGGGGTGCGCCCGCGGCGCCGGGCTTGACCGCGGACAACCCGACGGTGCCGGTCGCGTTTGCCGCGGCGCCAGCCGCCACCTCGTCCAGACCGCGGACGTCCACCGCGCGCGGACGGTTGGGATCGCGTCGGAGGAAACCCTTCCTCTCGAGTGTGCGCAATTGATGGGCCACGGACGACGTGGAGGTGAGCCCCACGGCGTCGCCGATCTCACGGATGCTGGGCGGGTAGCCACGCTCGTTCACGGACGTGCGGATCACCTCGAGGACACGGCGCTGCCGGTCGGTCAACCCGGCGGCGGCGCCACCGCTCACACGTGGAGTCGAACCGTCGGTCGAGCTGTGGTCCTTCATGGCGAGGTGCCTCCGTCTGTGTGTGAATCTTCTCGGTTGTGGGTCTTCTCGGTATGGGTCGCATGTGACTGCTGTGCCTCGTGACACGAATCTATCCCGCTTTCCCCGGAGTATCAAACATCTGTTCGACACGTGTCGCGAGAAGTAGAGACTTTGTCGGACCGTCGTGGTAGAAATCGAACATGTGTTCTTTCGAACGCGTGATCGAACACCCGGCGGGATTGGACGCCTGCCGGGTCGCGAACGGATCCGACGTCGGATCCGACACCGATCTGGCAAAGCCCGGATCTGACAAGCCCGGATCTGATATCGGCTACGAACAGCGGAGGTACCGATGAGCAACGCAGTTCTCCCTCGGCAGGCAGTGGTGAACCGGCAGGCGGTGCTGAACCGGCACGCGCTCGAACGGGGTGCAGTCCGGTCCGGGGCTGCCCGGTCGTACCGGACCGAGCCGAGCCGGCGTGGTTTGGGTTACGACCTGCGGCGTCCGTCGTCCGGTGCCGTCGAATACCGGCCGACTGTCGTGGGCGTCTCGCGTGCCGATCATCGCCGCGGGGCGAACGACGTCGGCTGGCGGATGGTGCTGGCGAGCGTCGTGATCACCGCGGGTGTGTTGTGCGGGCTCGTCGGGCTGGCGCAGCTGGCCACCACCGACAGCGCGGGCGACGCGGCGGCCACGGAGGTCGTGCAGGTGCAGCAGGGGGAAAGTCTGGCCGCCATCGCCGGACGTGTCGCGCCGGACCTTCCGGTGGCGCAGGTGGTCGAGCGGATCATGGAGCTGAACGCCATGTCCAATTCGGCGCTGCACCCGGGTCAGAATCTGATCGTCCCGTCGTCCGCTACCCGGTGACGGGGGTGGCGCTGCATGAATGTCCCATCGGGCGGACGAGTAGTCTCGGATGCTGTCAGTCCCACCACTGCGTGTGGTCGCGTCGAGATCGTGCATCCGCTGCGTGAATCCGTTTTCGTCGGTTCGCCATCGGGGGAGGCGAACAGTTGCGGCCACGACGGCTACGACGAAGGAATTGCCATGCACTGCCCGTTCTGCCGGCACCCCGATTCGCGTGTGGTCGATTCGCGAGAAGCCGACGAAGGGCAGGCCATCCGCCGCCGCCGGTCGTGCCCCGAGTGCGGTCGCCGATTCACCACCGTCGAGACCGCGGTCCTGTCGGTGGTCAAGCGCAGCGGTGTCACAGAACCGTTCAGCCGTGAGAAGGTGGTGCGCGGGGTGCGCCGAGCCTGCCAGGGCCGGCAAGTCGACAACGACGCGCTGAATCTTCTTGCCCAGCAGGTCGAAGACGCGGTCCGCGCGTCGGGATCGGCGGAGATCCCGAGCAACGAGGTGGGGCTCGCGATCCTCGGTCCGCTCCGTGATCTGGACGAGGTGGCGTACCTGCGCTTCGCGTCCGTGTACCGGTCGTTCTCTTCTGCAGAGGATTTCGCCCGCGAGATCAAAGAGCTGCGCGAACACCGCGAGTCCCGCGACGACGTCTGAGCCTGCCTCAGCGCACTTTCTGCATGGCACTCATCACACGCTTCTCCGAGACCGGGATGGGCGTGCCGAGTGTCTGCGCGAACAGGCTGACCCGCAGTTCCTCGATCATCCAGTGAATTGCGTCGACTTCGGCGGAGTGGTGTCGTTCCTCCGGTAGTGCCGCGAGCATGCGTTCGTAGCCGGCGTAGACCCGGTCGAGGGTGTCCATCCCCTTCTGGTCGCGGGGTGCGCTCCCCGGGAACGCTTCGAGGCGGGTGACTGCGGCGGTGAGGTAGCGGGGTACTTCGCGGAGGCGAGTTGCGCCGATGTCGGCGACAAATCCAGGAAAGAGCAGCGACTGCCGTTGTTCCCGCACGTCGTCGGCTGCCTCGCCGGTGGCGCGGTCCAGGACGACGGCGAGACGGTGGTCCGCTTCCAGCACCGGCGCCACCAGTCGCAGGAGCACTGCCACGTTCCGGGCCATCTCCGCGCGCGCCGTTTTCACGAGCGCGTCGAATTGCTCCGGTGTGCGCACCGGCGTGCCGTATGCAGCGATCAACTGGTTTGCGGCGGAATTGCGGCAGTCGTCGATGAGAGCCTCGAGGCTGCCGTCGGGGTTCTGCCCGAGCGCCAGCCTTTGTGCATTGCTCAGACCGGATGTGACCGTCTTCGCCTGGGTGGGAACGGCGGCGAGCAGCAACCGGCGCGTCCCGGCGCGCATCGCGGCTCGTTGAGCCGACGCGGTACTGAGGACGCGGACGGCGACACCGTCACCTTCCGGGACGAGAGCGGGATAGCCGGTGACCTTCTGGCCGCCGAGTTCGCGTGTCACAGTGGCCTCGAGGGAACCGAGGGTCTCGGGGGTCCACGTCAGTGCCGGCGGCCGCTCCGAATTCGAGGCCGCCTTCGCGACCTCCACCTGGACGCGGGGAGCGAGCGCCTTGCGCAGCGACACGAGGTCCTTGTCCCGGCCGAGGACGGCGCCCTTCTCGTCCACGGCGGCGAACGTCATCCGCAGGTGATCGGGGAGGGCGGAGACGTCGAAGTCCTTGGGGTCGATGCGGCACGCACCGAGCCGGGACAATTCGCGTGCCATCGCGGTGGTGAGCGGCTCGGAGCGGGGTTTCACGGCCGCCAGTGCAGCAGCCGCGAAGTCGGGCGCCGGAACGACCTGTCGGCGAAGGGTCTTCGGGAGCGTCTTGATGAGGGCGGTGACGAGTTCGACGCGCATGCCGGGGACGAGCCAGTCGAAGCCGACCGGGCGCAGGCCCGCCAGCAGCGCGATCGGGATCCGTGCCGTGACTCCGTCGTCCTCGTTGCCCGGCTCGAACTGGTACGTGAGGGGAAACTGCATGTCGCCCTGACGCCACGCGTCGGGGTAGTCGCCGCCGAGGACCGTGGCCGATTCGGCGTTGACGACCGTCGCCTGTGTGAACGTGAGGAGGTCGGGATTCGTGCGGCGGGCGACCTTCCACCAGGAGTCGAAATGCCGGGCCGAGACCGCCTCCGGGCCGACTCGGCGGTCGTAGAAGTCGTAGAGGGTGTCGTCGTCCACGAGGATGTCGCGCCGGCGGGCACGATGCTCGAGTTCTTCGACATCGTCGAGGAGCGCGCGGTTGGCGTGGAAGAACGCGTGCTGCGTCTGCCATTCGCCCTGCACGAGCGCATGGCGGATGAACAGGTCACGCGACGCTTCGGGGTCGATGGTGCTGTAGGTGACTGCACGCCGGGCGACGAGCGGGATCCCGTACAGCGTCACGCGTTCGTAGGCCATCGCCGCGCCGCGCTTGGAGGACCAGTGCGGTTCGGAATACGTACGTTTCACGAGATGGGGGGCAAGCTTCTCGGCCCACTCGGGTTCGATCCGGGCCGACATCCGCGCCCACAGGCGGGACGTTTCGACGAGTTCGGCGGCCATGACCCACCGGGGCGGCTTCTTGAACAGGCTGGAGCCGGGGAACACCGCGAACCGGCTTCCCCGGGCCCCGAGGAAGTCGCGTTTGTCGCCCTCGCGCAGTCCGATGTGCGACAGCAGGCCCGCAAGCAGGGACTGGTGGATCGCTGCTTCGCCGCCCGGGGTTTCGCTGGTGTTCCAGCCGAGCCCACGTGTGATCTGACGGAGCTGACCGTGCAGGTCCTGCCATTCGCGGATCCGCAGCCAGTGCAGGAACTCGTTGCGGCACATCTTCCGGAACTGGTTGGACGACAGCTCGTTCCGCTGCTCGCGCAGGTACTTCCACAGTTCGAGGAAGGCGAGGAAATCGGAATTCTCGACGGTGAATCGAGCGTGTTTCTCGTCGGCGGCCTGCTGGAACTCGGCGGGACGTTCCCGCACGTCCTGGATCGAGAGGGCGGAGACGATGACGAGTACCTCGGCCAGACAGCCGTTCCGGTGCGCCTCGACGAGCATCCGGGCCATCCGCGGATCGACGGGGATCTGCGCGAGTTCGCGTCCGACCGCGGTGAGGACGGGTTGCTCGCTCTGGGCTTTCCGTTCGATCGCGCCGAGTTCCTCGAGCAGGCCGATGCCGTCGCGGACGGCTCTCGGGTCGGGCGGCTGGACGAACGGGAACGCGGCGATGTCGCCGAGGCCGAGCGCCGTCATCTGCAGAATGACGGACGCAAGGTTGGTGCGCAGGATCTCCGGTTCCGTGAACGCCGGTCTCGCCTCGAAGTCCTCCTCCGAATAGAGCCGGATGCAGATGCCTTCGGCCACACGGCCGCAGCGTCCGGAACGCTGGCGGGCGGACGCTTGCGAGATCGGTTCGATGGGGAGGCGCTGCACCTTGGTGCGCACCGAGTATCGCGAGATGCGGGCGGTCCCGGGGTCCACGACGTACCTGATGCCGGGCACGGTGAGGGACGTTTCCGCGACGTTGGTCGACAGCACCACCCGGCGTCCGGTGTGGGGTGTGAACACCTTGTGCTGTTCGGCTGCGGACAGGCGGGCGTAGAGAGGCACGATCTCGGTGCCGCGCAGTCTGCGATCGCGCAGTGCGTCGGCGGTGTCGCGGATCTCCCGTTCGCCGGAGAGGAAGACCAGGATGTCGCCGTCGCCCTCGCCGGAGAGTTCTTCGACCGCTTCACACACCGCGTCGACGGGGTCCCGGTCGAAGCTCTGATCGCCGACGTCCACCGTGAGTGGCCGGTAACGCATTTCGACGGGGAACGTGCGACCGGACACCTCGACGATCGGGGCGGGCACACCGTCGGTGGCGAAGTGCTGCGCGAAGCGCTGCGGGTCGATGGTGGCCGACGTGATGATCACCTTCAGATCGGGCCGGCGGGGGAGGAGTTGCCGCAGGTACCCGAGTATGAAGTCGATGTTGAGGCTGCGTTCGTGGGCCTCGTCGATGATCAGCGTGTCGTACCGGCGGAGCATCCGGTCGCGCTGGATCTCGGCGAGCAGGATTCCGTCCGTCATCAGCTTCACCAGCGTGCCGTCCGACACCTGGTCGGTGAATCGCACGGTGTAGCCGACGGTCTCACCGAGTTCGCTGTGAAGTTCCTCGGCGATCCGTTCGGCGACCGTCCGCGCCGCGAGTCGGCGGGGCTGGGTGTGTCCGATGAGTCCGCGAACACCGCGTCCGAGTTCGAGACAGATCTTCGGGATCTGTGTCGTCTTGCCGGATCCCGTCTCGCCGGCCACGATGACGACCTGGTGTTCGGAGATCGCCTGTGCGATGTCGTCGCGGCGCTGACTGACGGGCAGCGAGTCGGGGTAGTCGATGGCGGGGACGCTGTCGAGTCTTCGTGCGACGCGTCCGCGGGCGGCGTCGATCTCGTCGGACAGGGAGGCGAGCGCGTCGGGCGTGCGCGCACGGTCGAGTCGCCGGCGGAGCCGGTGTTCGTCACGCAGTGTGAGGTCGCCGAGGCTGTTCTTCAGTTCCTGCCGGCTGGGTGCTGTGGTGGACATGCTGGACCCCAGCCTAGCGGGCGCGGTGGATCGGCCCGTGTCGCGCCCGCCCCTGTGCGAATATCGGCGCATGGACGCTGCCGTCGTCACGGATCTGCGAGGTCAGAGGATCGTTCGGGTTCTGCGGGCGGTCTTCGCCGTCTACGGGCTGATCGCGTTGCTGTGGATTCCCGTCCGCAACGCCGGCAGCCCCGACTTCTCGCCGGCCGACTACCTCAGCTACTTCACCATCGAGAGCAACATCCTCGCCGTTGTCGTCCTCCTGATCGGTGCCGTCCGGGATCCGCAGTCGCGGGGCTGGCAGCTGTTCCGTGGTGCGACGACGCTGTACATGGTCATCACCGGAATCGTGTATGCGGTGTTGCCGGCACAGGTCGACGTGATGCTGCAGGACGCCTGGATCAACACCGCACTGCACCGGTTGCTCCCGCTCGTCCTGCTGGCCGATTGGGTGATCGCGCGGTCTCGGGTGCGGATCACCGACGCCCGGTGCCTGAGCTGGCTGGTGTTTCCCGTCGTCTACGGCGTCTATTCGCTGATCCGCGGTCCGATCGTCGACTGGTATCCGTACCCGTTCCTCGATCCGCGGGAACAGGGCTACCTCCAGTTGGCTGTCACCGCGGTCGTGTTGTTGCTCGCCATGGCGTTGAATGGCGCTCGCCGTGAATGCGGTGGGACGTCTCGGTGCGCGTCGCCGGTACGGCGAGGTCCGGTAGCGGCGAAGTTGCGCGCGGACGATTCGCGGGCCGCGCTATCCTCAGCTGGACAGGCGTCCGCGACATCATCCGTGACTTCGGCAACGGCTGGGAGATTATGTTCGACGAGTTCGCAGGCGAGACGTTCGACCTGCTCAGCCGCGACCGCGGGAGTGTGGTTGCCGCCGACGACGGAGTACCGCTGGCGGTGCGCGAGGTCGGTCCCGGGTTCGCCCCGCTGACGGTGGTGTTCGTGCACGGCTTCTGCAATCGGATGACGGGGTGGCACTTCCAGCGGGTCCGGCTCGAGGAGACGTGGGGCTCCACGATTCGCATGGTGTTCTTCGACCTGCGGGGGCACGGCAATTCCGGGGTGCCGCGCCGCGACACGTGCACGATCCCGCATCTCGCGCAGGATGTGGACGCCGTGATCCGGGCGCTCGTGCCCGAGGGGCCGATCGTGCTGGTCGGCCACTCGATGGGCGGGATGGCCGTCCTCTCGTACGTCGGGCAGCACCCCGATCTGATCGGTTCGCGCGTCGTCGGGGTGGGTCTGATCGCCACCGCGGCGGAGAAGCTGGGAGATGTGGGACTTGCCCGGACCCTCAACACGCCGGTCGTCGCGGGATTCAGCACCGCGGCCCGGCACCTGCCCCGCGTGGTGCAGAGCGGTCGCGGCGCGAGCAAAAGGGTGCTGGCACCGATCCTGAGGTCTGCGTCCTTCGGCGACCGCAGCATCAGCCCGGCCATCATGTGGCACTCCGAGCAGATGATCAACGACACCTCACTGAAGACGCTCGTCGACTTCCTGCCGTCGTTCAAGAACCACGACGAGACGGCGGCCGTGCCGTTGCTGGCACCGATCGAGACGCTCGTCGTCTGCGGTGATCGGGACGTACTGACCCCGTTCCGCTATTCGAAGGCCATCGCCGGCGTGTTGCCGGACACGGAACTGGTGAAGGTGCCCGGTGCGGGGCACATGGTGCAGCTGGAACGCGCGGACGTCGTGTCGGATGCGATCGATCGTCTCCTGACCCGATCCGTCGAAACGCTTCCCACCCAGACTGCCTGGAACGAGTGGGTCCGGGTCATCACCGACTACGTCGACCACGTACGGCACTGGCTCGCTCATGGCGGGCCCGCCGCCTGGTGGCGGGGCTTACGCCGTCGTCCCGCTGTCGGTCCCACGTCCCGGTAGCACCCAGAATTCGTCGCCCTCCGGGTCGGCGAGGACCACCCAGGGTACGTTCGGGTCGTCGCTCAGCCGGTGCGCGCCGAGGGAGAACAGCGCCGCACCTCGTCGTCGCGGGATCCGGACGACGGTGCGATGTCGAGGTGCGGGCGGTTCTTCCCGGGCTTCCGGTCGTCGACGACCTGCAACAGCAGTGACGTCGACCCCGGTGCGCTCGCTTCGGCGTACTCGCGGCCGTATGCGTCCGTCCACCGGCGGGTCGACGGATAGCCGAGGGCCGCGCACCAGAATTGAGCCAGTGATCCCGATTCTCGGCAGTCGACGGCAATGGCGATTCGGCTGGTCATGGGTTGCGGTTACCCGCGTAGCGGTGAGTGAACACCGTCCCGGGCAGGCACTCGCGAGTCTTCGTAAACCGCAAAGCGGCGACAACACGTGTCACTCGGGACACAATGAGGGCACGCGAACACGGGCCCCAGGAGGCGGGATCTATGGCATCTGCGAATGTGTCAGCCGAGCAGGAAACGCTCCCACCAGGTGTTCTCCGTCGTGCGATCGCAGCGTCGGCGATGGGCAACGCCACCGAGTGGTTCGACTACGGTGTCTACGCGTTCACCGTCACCTATATCTCGGCCACGTTCTTTCCGGGCGATACCGGTTCGGCCACGCTGTACGCCCTGCTGGTGTTCGCGGTGTCGTTCGTGGTGCGTCCGCTCGGCGGTCTCGTGTGGGGTCCGCTGGGTGACCGGCTCGGCCGCCGTCAGGTTCTCGCGCTGACGATCGTCATGATGGCGGGTGCGACGTTCTGCGTCGGCCTGGTGCCGGGTTACGACGTCATCGGTGTGTGGGCACCGCTTCTGCTGGTGCTGCTGCGCATGATCCAGGGCTTTTCGACCGGCGGCGAATACGGCGGAGCGGCAACGTTCATGGCCGAGTACTCACCCGACCGCAAGCGCGGTTTCTGCGGGAGTTTCCTCGAATTCGGCACCCTCGGCGGTTACGCGCTGGGTGCAATCGTCGTGCTGGTGGTGGAACTGTTCTCCTCCGACCCGTTCATGTCCACGTGGGGCTGGCGGATCCCGTTCCTCATCGCCGGGCCGATGGGTCTGATCGGTCTGTACCTGCGGACCAAGCTCGAGGAGACACCCGTCTTCCGCGAACTCGACGCGGAGGGCGCGGTGGAGTCGGGGACGACCCACGAGTTCAAGGACCTGGTGACCGAGTACTGGAAGCCGCTGCTGCTGCTCGGCGGTCTCGTCATCGCGTTGAACGTCACGAACTACACCCTGCTGAGTTACATGCCGACCTACCTGGAAACACAGATCGGCCTGTCGTCCACCGCATCGCTGACGTTGTTCATCGTGGGGCAACTCGTGATGATGGCCGTCATTCCGTTCGCGGGCGGGTTGTCGGACAGGGTGGGCCGCAAACCGTTGTGGTACGGCTCACTCGTGGGGCTGATCGTGCTCGCCGTCCCGATGTACCTGCTGATGCGTCAGGGTTTCGGATGGGCGATCCTGGCGTTCGCCGTCCTCGGGTTGCTGTACGTCCTGCAGCTGTCCACGATCTCGGCGACCTTCCCGGCGATGTTCCCGACCCACGTGCGGTTCGCGGGTTTCGCCATCGCGTACAACGTGTCCACCTCGCTGTTCGGCGGCACGGCCCCCGCGGTCAACGAGCTGCTCATCGACTGGACCGGAAACACGCTCATGCCCGCGTTCTACATGATGGCCGCCTGCGGAATCGGTCTCGTCGCGCTGTACTTCGTGGCCGAGACGGCGGGCGCGTCCATCCGCGGCCGCGGGATACCGGGTGTCGACACGGAAGCGCACCCCACCGCACTCGCGGACAAGTGACGCGGCCGGATCCGGGCCGGGGCGCCGTGGCATAGTCGCCTCGGGCGGGGTTTCACGAAGGGATGAACATGGCGTCGGCACTGTGGCACGGATTCGCGGATATGGGCGCGGTGGAACAGAAGGGCGCCTTCGTGGTGTCCCGCGGCGAAGGCGCGTACATCTGGGACAACCGTGGAAACCGCTACCTCGATGCGACAGCGGGTCTGTGGTTCACCAACGTCGGGCACGGGCGTGCGGAGATCGCGGACGCCGTCGCCGAACAGTTGCGGACGATGGCCCACTTCTCGAACTTCGGTGACTTCGTTCCCGAGACCACCGCGACCCTCGCCGACCGCCTCGCCACCATCGCGCCGGTGCCCGGCAGCAAGATCTTCTTCACCTCGGGCGGCTCGGATTCGGTGGACACGGCAGCCAAGCTGGCGCGTCGCTACTGGCACGAGATGGGCAAACCGGCCAAGACGATCGTGGTCGGCCGCCAGAAGGCGTATCACGGAATGCACGTCGCGGGAACCGCGCTGGCCGGTATTCCCGTCAACCGCGAGGGCTACGGCGAGCTGATGGCCGACGCCGCGACAGTCGCCTGGAACGACGCCAAGAGCCTGCTCGAACTGATCGAGAAGATCGGCGCCGACAAGATCGCCGCGTTCTTCTGCGAGCCCATCATCGGCGCCGGCGGCGTGTACCTGCCGCCGGAGGGATACCTCGCGGAGGTCCGCGACATCTGCCGCGAACACGACATCCTGTTCGTGGTCGACGAGGTGGTCACCGGATTCGGCCGTATCGGCGGCGAGTGGTTCGCGTCGACGCGATTCGACCTGCAGCCCGACATGATGACGACGGCGAAGGGGCTCACGTCCGGTTACGTCCCGATGGGTGCGGTGTTCATCGCGCCGCGCGTGGCCGAACCGTTCTTCGCCGGCGGAGTCTGGTGGCGGCACGGCTACACCTACGGCGGTCATGCCGGTGCCGCGGCGGCCGCCCTCGCCAACCTCGACATCATCGAGAGGGAAAACCTGCTGGCCGAGTCGAAGCGGCTCGAGGCATCACTGCACGAGCACCTCGCGCCTCTCGCCGACCACCCGCGGGTCGAGGAGGTGCGCAGTGGTCTCGGTGCCGTCGCGGCGGTGCAGCTGGCGGATCCGGCAGAGGCTCTCCCGTTCGTGAGCACATTGCGTGAACACGGAATCTCGGGCCGCGCCGCCGGTCAGGGTGCCCTGCAGATCTCGCCGTCGTTCGTGATGACGGACGAGCAGGTCGGTCAGCTCGCCGACGGCATCCGCCGGGCTCTGGGCTGATCGCTGCCGGTGCCCCGCCCGCGGACACGGCGCAGGGCACCGGCGACCCGGTCTCGCCACGTCGGCTCGCTCAGATCGATCTCCGTCTGCCCGTCGTGCGCCGCGTACGCGCGGGTGTAGCGCTCGTGAAGACGCGTCCGCACCTCGTCGGGCGTGTACGCCTTGCGTTGCCGGTCCGCGCGGACCGCGACGACCCCCGTCGCGGCCACACCCACCATTCCGGCGAGTCCGAGAAGTTTCCACCATTGCCTGCCGTGAGGTCGCATCCTTCTAGGCTAGGGACCCATGGACGCGCCACGGCACACGGACGCACGACGACACGGTTCCACCATCGACCTCGACACCGCGGTCGAGGTAACCCGCACCGGCGACATCTGGATCTTCCGCGGAGAATCCCCGGCCGACAGGGCGATCCAGACGCTGACGAACAGCCCGGTCAACCACGTCGGCATGTCGGTGGTCCTCGAGGACCTCCCGCCGCTGATGTGGCACGCCGAACTCGGGCATTCGTTGCAGGACATGTGGACAGGGCGCTTCCAGCGGGGTGTGCAACTCCACGACCTGCGTTCCGCCGTCCAGGTGTGGGGTGCGCGGTACGGGCAGCGGGGCTGGCTGCGTCAGCTCGCCGAACCCGCGACCGCGCAGCAGGAGGACGCCTTGCTGCGGACCATCGCGCGGCTCGACGGAACGCCGTTCCCGTCGACGGCGAGACTCGCCTCGCGATGGTTCGGCGGGCGCCTGCCCAGGAAGGGGCGTCGGCAGGCGCGGTCGGGGAGCCTCGAAAGTGCCTACTGCGCCGAGGTGGTCGCGCAGACGTATGAGGAGATGGGCCTGATCGTCGGCCGCCGGCGCACCAACTGGTACGACCCCGGAAAATTCTGGAGCGGCGACAGGCTTCCCCTCGCGCCCGGCGTGACGCTGGGCCGGGAGATCGAGGTGACGCTGAGCGCCGCCGACCTCACCGCGGGGCGAGGCGGAGGACCGGCGTCAGAGGGTGCGTGACTTCTCGGGGTGAACCCGTCCGCCGACCTCGACCCAGCCGGCCGAATCGTAGGTGGTGCGCAGTTCGGAGCCCTTGCCCTGGGTGATCAGGAGGGCGTGCCGCAGGTGCGCGGTGATGCGGACGGCCGCGGCCCCGGTGGCCTCGTCCTCGGTGATACCCATGTCCGGGGCGAACATTCGAGACCGGATCGAATGCTCGACCTTGTCCGTCCAGGCCCACAGGTAGTGGTGTCCTGCGCCGAACCTCTTCGGGTCCGCCGACTGGACCTCCCGCACATTGTCCATCGGGTACAGCGAGAACTCGGGCGCCCACTCGGGCCGGGCACGCACCCACGTGATCGCACCGGAACGCCGGGTGGCGACGGGGCCCGCGGGGACGTCGAGGGTGGTCACCGAAGCGCCGCGCTCGTGCAGCCACCAGGACAGCCCGACGGTGGGATGTCCGGCGAAGGGGAGTTCGGTCGTGGGGGTGAAGATCCGGGCGGACGCGTGCTCGTCGCCGGGCCCGGGGATGTCGACGAAGATCGTCTCGCTGTACCCGAGCGCGGCGGCGACGGACTGTCGGTCCTCGGACGGGACGGTCGACGCGTCGACGATGCCGAGTGGATTGCCGTGGCGTCCTTTGTCGTCGGTGAACACCCGGACTACATCTACGTGGATGGGCATTGACGCACCCTATCGCTCCGGCGCGTCGGTGAACCACGTGTGCCGGACGCGCACGCCGGCGAGGGCCGGCCCTGTCCGGTGTCATTCCTTCCGGACGAAACCCGTCGAAAGGGACGGGTGATGGATGACGTTTAGACTGATAGGCATGGCCGATCAGAGTTATCAACCCACCCTGTCACAGCTGCGTGCGTTCGTGGCTGTGGCGGAGTACCGCCATTTCGGCACGGCCGCAGCACGATTGAGTGTGAGTCAACCCACCCTGTCGCAGTCGCTGGCCGCCCTGGAGAACGGGCTCGGCGTGCAGCTCATCGAGCGCAGCACTCGCCGCGTCCTCGTCACCGCGGCGGGGGAGCGACTCCTCGGTCAGGCCAAGGTCATCCTCGAGGCCGCCGACGGTTTCGTCGCGACGGCCGCGGGCGTCGGCGACCGGCTGGCCGGACCGCTGCGGATCGGGTTGATTCCCACCGTCGCCCCGTACGTCCTGCCGGCCCTGCTGCCGGCGCTGCGCGAGGAGATGCCCGCCCTCGAGCCGCAGGTCATCGAGGATCAGACGGCGCGACTGCTGGAGGCGTTGCGGGTGGGCGCGCTGGACGTCGCGGTGCTGGCGTTGCCGAGCGGTGTCAGCGGTCTCGTCGACATTCCCTTGTATACAGAGGATTTCGTGATGGTCGTGCCGGAGGGGCATCCGCTCGCGGGGCGCACCGACATCACGCCGCGGATGCTGGACGAGCTCCCGCTCCTGCTGCTCGACGAGGGGCACTGCCTGCGCGACCAGACCCTCGATCTGTGCCGCTCGGTCGACGCGCACCCGGTGGCGGGCGACACCCGCGCCACGTCGCTGTCCACGGTGGTGCAGTGCGTCGCCGGCGGACTCGGGGTGACCCTCGTGCCGGAATCCGCCGTCCAGGTGGAGACGGGCCGGGGGCCGCTCGCGACCGCCCGCTTCGCGGCGCCGGCTCCCGGTCGCACGATCGGCCTCGTGTTCCGCTCGTCCAGCGCCCGCGCGGACAATTACGGGCAACTCGCCGGTCTGCTCACGAAGATGGCGCCGGCCTGACTGCCGGGGGGCTAGGACCGCCGCCGGGGCTTGCCCCGCTTGCCGCCCTTGGTCCCGGAACCGGACCGCGACGTCTTGGCCCCCGCGGCGGGCTTCTGTCGCGGGGCCGCCGCCGCGGGACGCTTCTTCTTCGGCTCAGCAGGCGTCGGAGTGCGCCCCCGGGAGCTGTTGACGGTCCGGCCGCGGACGATGCCGATGAACTCCTCCACCAAGTCGGTGGTCTCGTCCTCGGGCCACGACAGCGCGATCCGCGATTCCGGGCCGTCCGTGACGGTCCGGTAGATCAGGTCTTTGCGGTGGTGGAGCCGGGCGAGCGACTGCGGCACCACGAGCAGCCCGATCCCCGCCGCGACCAGTTCGATCGCGTCGCTCGTCGTTTCCGGCCGGTCCTGGGCGGGCCGCCCCGGCACCGTGTCCCACTCGAGGGGGTCGTCGAGGGGACGAAGCACGATCTCGTCGTCCAGATCCGCGATCGACACCTCATCCACTGCCGCCACGACGTGGTCCTTCGGTGCCACCACCACCGGGATCTCGGTGTACAGGGGGATGGCGCTGAGCCCGGTCCGGTCGATCGGCAACCGCACCAGGCCGGCGTCCGCTCCGCCGCCGCGCAATCGATCGGGCGCCTCGGCGGCGGACACCGCCACGAGGGCGAGAGGCACGTCGGGCAGCCGTTCGTTCCAGATCCGCACCCACTTGGTAGGGGTCACCCCCGGGACGTACGCGAGCCGGAAGGAAGGGGATGCGTCCGCGTCTGTCACCCCGCCAGGCTACCGGCCTCGGTCAACGGCACCGCAGACGCTCGTTACTCTTGACACCATGACGTCGCACAAGAGCTCCCAGACTATGAAGCCCGCCACCGCGGCGAAGAAGCTGGGTGTGTACCTCGAGGCCACCCCCGCGGAGTTCCAGGAGGGTGTCGTGTCCCGCGACGAACTGAGCGCCTTGCAGAGCGACCCGCCCGAGTGGCTGCTCGCGCTGCGCAGCAACGGTCCACACCCGCGGCCGGTGGTCGCGGCGAAACTGGGCGTGTCGATCGCGGGCCTCGCCCGAGGCGGGGTCACCGAGGCGCTCACGACCGAGCAGATCGACGCGCTGATGGCGGATCGCCCCGAGTGGCTGCAGCAGGAGCGTGCCACCCAGGCCGAGGTCCGCAAGGAGGCCGTCCGCATCAAGGAGAAGAACGCGGCGCGGCGCGATCAGCCGCGCAGGCCGCGTTCCTGACCACTACCCCTCGACGATGCTGAGTTCGTCGAAGATCACTTCGCCGGCCGCGTCGGATTCGGGAAGGTCGACGACCGCCGTCAGCGCCCACCCGTGATCGCCCTGCGGGTCCTCCAGGACTTGCCGGACCCGCCACAGCTCGGGCGTGGTCTCCACCTGAAACAGCTGGGGGCCGCGCGCCGACGGGCCGGTGCCGAGCGAGTCGTACTCGTCGAAGTACGGCTGGAGTTGGTCCTCCCACTCGTCCGCATCGATGCCGTCGTCGAGTCCCTCGAGCTCGGCCCACCGCCGCCGGGACGCGAGTTCGATACGCCGGAACATGGCGTTGCGCACCATCACCCGGAATGCTCTCGTGTTCGCCGAGATCGGGCGCGGCACATCGGCCCCGAACGCGACCTGCTGCTCGTCCCCCTCGGCGCCGGGGTCGGTGAGTTGCTCCCACTCGTCGAGCAGACTCGAATCCACCTGGCGGATCAGCTCGCCGAGCCACTCGATGAGGTCGTCGAGCTCCTCCGTCCGGGCCTCGGTCGGAACGGTCTGGCGTAGTGCGCGATACGCATCCGCGAGATAGCGCAGCACGAGTCCTTCGGAACGGGCCAGGCCGTAATGGCTGACCATCTCGGCGAACGTCATGGCACGCTCGACCATGTCCCGCACGACCGACTTGGGTGACAGCGCGAACTCCGAAATCCACGGATGACCACCGCGGTACATCTCGAACGCGGGAAACAGCAATTCGGCGAGGGGCTTGGGCCAGGTGACCTCCTCGAGAAGTTCCATCCGCTCCTCGTACTCGATCCCGTCGGCCTTCATCTGCGCGACCGCCTCACCGCGGGCGAAGTGCTGCTGTGCCATGAGGACCTGCCGCGGGTCGTCGAGGGTCGACTCGATCACCGAGACCACGTCGAGCGCGTACGAGTCGGATTCGGCGTCGAGGAGTTCGAGGGCGGCGAGGGCGAATGGGGACAGTGGTTGATTCAGCGCGAAGTCGCGCTGGAGTTCCATCGTGAGCCGGGCCATGCGGCCGTCGGCGTCGGGCTCGTCGAGCCGTTGCACCACGCCGGCGTCGATCAGACCGCGGTACAACGACAGTGCTTTGAGGATGTGCTTGCGCTGCGCCGGCCGCGACTCGTGGTTGTCCTCGAGAAGGTGCCGCATCGACTCGAAGCAGTTACCCGGTCGGGCGATCACGTTGAGCAGCATGGAATTCGACACGGAGAACCGCGACGTGAGTGGTTCGGGCGACGCGGCGACGAGGCGATCGTACGTGGCCTCGCTCCACGAGACGAAGCCGTCCGGTGCCTTCTTGCGTTGCACCTTCCGGCGCTTCTTGGGGTCGTCGCCGGCCTTCGCCAGCGCGCGCAGATTCTCGACCTCGTGTTCGGGGGCCTGTACCACGACCGTGCCCAGGGTGTCGTAGCCCGCGCGTCCGGCCCGGCCCGCGATCTGATGGAACTCCCGGGCGCGGAGGTGCCGTGTGCGGGTGCCGTCGAACTTGGTCAGTCCGGTGAGGAGGACGGTGCGGATGGGGACGTTGATCCCTACACCGAGAGTGTCGGTGCCGCAGATGACCTTCAACAGGCCGTCCTGCGCCAGCTTCTCGATGAGACGGCGATACTTCGGCAGCATCCCCGCGTGGTGGACGCCGATGCCGTGCCGGACGAGGCGTGAGAGGGTCTTGCCGAATCCGGTGGTGAAGCGGAATCCGCCCAGCGCCTCGGCAATCGCGTCCTTCTCCTCGCGCGAACAGAAGTTGACGCTGGTCAGAGCCTGTGCGCGTTCCAGGGCGGCGGCCTGGGTGAAGTGGACGACGTAGACCGGGGCCTGGTTGGTGGTCACCAGTTCCTCGATGGTCTCGCTCACGGGGGTCGTGGCGTACGAGAACAGGAGGGGTACGGGACGCTCGGTGCCGGCCACGACGGTCGTGGGGCGTCCGGTCCGCCGGGTGAGGTCGGACGAGAAGAAGTCGACCTCGCCGAGCGTGGCCGACATCAGCAGGAACTGGGCGTGGGGGAGTTCGACGAGGGGGACCTGCCAGGCCCACCCGCGGTCGGGCTCGGAGTAGAAGTGGAACTCGTCCATCACCACCTGGCCGATGTCGGAGTCCGGGCCCTCCCGCAGTGCGAGGTTCGCGACGATCTCTGCGGTTGCACAGATGATGGGTGCCCGCGAGTTGACGGCGGCGTCGCCGGTCATCATGCCGACGTTCTCCGCGCCGAACACCTCGCACAGGGCGAAGAACTTTTCGCTGACGAGGGCCTTGATCGGGGCCGTGTAGAACGTGCGCTTGCCGGTGGCCATCGCGTAGAAGTGGGCGCCGACCGCCACCATGGACTTACCGGATCCGGTGGGCGTCGCGAGGATCACATTGGCCCCGGACACCAACTCCATGACCGACTCTTCCTGGGCGGGATAGAGCGTCAGACCTCGATCTTCGGTCCAGGAGGTGAAGGCGTCGAAAACGGAATCGGAATCCGCGTTCCCGGGGATCAGGTCGGAGAGAAGCACTACTACAGGCTAGTCGGACGCCGGAACGCCACCGCCGGGCCTATGTCGCGCTGCGCTCGTCCGATCCCATCGCGTCCAGGACCGCCATGCGAGTCGACGCACTGCCGGTGATGGTGCTCTCGCCGACGCCGGTGACCAGCATCTGCCGCCACTTCGCTTCGTCGAATTGCAAGGGATGCGTTCCCGACAGGAATTTCTCGATGGTGCGCAGGAACCGCATCGGGTCGTCGCGGAACGGGAAATGGCCTGCGCCACGGAAGATCTCGAGGTGTGAGCCGGGCATGGCGGCGTGCGCCAGGTGGGCGTGGCTCACTGGGATGACGGCGTCCTGATCGCCCCAGATGAGCTGCACCGGAAGGTTCTCGGTCAGATAACATCGGTCGAGCATGGTGACGACCTGGCCACGCCAGTCGACGACGGCCCGCAGAGTGCGCAGGTAGGCCTCGTACGCGGTGGGGTCGTACAACTCGGCGAGTACCCGTACCAGGTCGGGTGTGTCGTGCAGGAGCGCCCCGGGACGCAGCCGAGTTCCGTTCAGCTGACTCAGCACATTGCCGACCAGCCGGACGGTGGGCATCGCACCCGGGATGCGCAGCAATTTCAGCGCCTCGTTGACTACCGGGACCGACGCGAGCCGCAGAAGCGGGTGCACGTCCTTCGTGACCCCGCCCGCCGACACCAGGACGAGCCGGTCGACCATCTGCGGGAACTGATAGGCGAACTGCATGGCGACCCCGCCGCCGAGCGAGTGACCGACGACGGTGACCTTGTCGATGCCCAGGGTGGACAGGAGGTCGCGCATGCCGTTGGCGTATGCCGCGACGGAGTAATCGGCCCGCGGCTTGTCGGAACGCCCGTGACCGAGCAGGTCGGGCGCGATGACGGTGTAGTTCTTGGCGAGGTGCGGGATGATCTCGGTCCACGTGGACGAGTTGTCGCCGATGCCGTGGATCAGCAGCAGCGCAGGACCCTCGCCCGCCATGCGGAACGCACGACGGTAACCGTGGATGGTGCGGAACATCATGCGGGTTTCGGCGTTCGGAACAGGCCTGAGCTTGCGAATGCGATGGTCGCTCATGTCGCCTCCTGAACTACGTGCAGTGCCCGAATGTTGACAGCTCAATCATCCGCTTCATCTCGACGCTATTGCACCGGGTGCCGGATGAACAACCGGACCGTGCGGCCGCACAGTGTCCGCGTGGCGACCGCACAACCACTCGCCGTCATGCCCCGCCCGGTGATTCCCCCTCCTCGTCGGAGTCGCCGCCGTTGCCGTCCTGCATCGCCTGTTCGGCGAGGAAACGCTCGAACTCCGCACCGAGTTCGTCACCGCTCGGAAGATCTTCTTCGCTGGCCAGAAGCGTGGACTGCTGCTCCTGAGCCGTCACGTACGCATCGTACTGGCGTTCCAGGGCGTGGACGACGGTTTGTACCTCCTCGTTACCCGCGATGTGCTCGTCGACCTGTTCCCGGACGCGCGCGGCGGCCTCGCCGAGCGCGGTCAGCGGCAGGTCGAGGGCGGTGACGTCACTCACGTTCTCGAGGAGGGTTTCGGCGGCCCCGGGGTAGTCCGTCTGAGCCAGGTAATGCGGAACGTGTACGGAGAATCCCACCGACTCGTGACCGTGCTGCGCCATCCGCAACTCGATCAGCGAGGAAGCGCTGCCCGGCACCTGCAGCTCGCCCGACCAGCGCTGATGGTCCTTGATCAGGTCCTTGTTGGTCGAATGAGCCGTTACTCCGAGCGGGCGAGTGTGTGGAATGGCCATCGGAATGGCGTTGATGCCCACGGTCCGGCGCACACCGAGCTGCTCGGCCAGCAGCCGCACCGCCGTGGTGAACCGCTCCCAGCGAAGATCGGGTTCCATGCCTGCCAGCAGGAGGAACGGGGTTCCCGCCGTGTCCTTCAGGGAATACAGGTTCAGCTCGGGCTGGTCGTAGTCCGAAAAATGATCGGACTTGAACGTCATCGTGGGCCGACGTGAGCGGTAGTCGACGAGCTCGTCGACCGCGAAAGAGGCGACCAGTTCGCTCTCCAGGCTCTCGCGGAGATGCGTGGTGGCGAGCTTGACGGCGTGGCCGGCGTCGGAGAAGCCCTCGAGTCCATGGATCAGCACAGGTCCCTGCCCGTCCGCGGAGGACAATTGCGGCGCCGGGAACTCCAGCTCGTACATCTTCGACTGTTCGTCCATTACAGACCTCTTCTCCTTCGTGCCTGGCCTCCAGTGTCCCCTATCGTCTCCGGCATCGATACGTCGGACTTTGCTCTCGGAGGGCCCGCTCTGGGGGAACACGCCGCGCTCGACCGATAATTCCCGCCACGGGCCGTTCGGTGTTCGCCCACAGCGAGATCCCGCGCGCCAATTGTGGCACTGTGAGGAACGGCACGGTCCGAGCAGGACGACGTTTCTGGAGGTGCACGATGTCGAATCGAGCAGAGGCATGTGCCGGCCGGGTCCGGCGATCGGCGGTCGCGTCGTGAGCGTGCACATCGACCGAGTGGTCACCTCCGGCACCTTCAGCCTCGACGGCGGCACGTGGGACGTCGAGAACAACGTGTGGATAGTCGGCGACGACTCCGAAGTGGTGGTCGTCGACGCCGCACATTCCGCCGAACCGATCGTCGCGGCGGTCGGCCGCCGGAAGGTGCGGGCCATCGTCTGCACACACGGGCACAACGACCACGTCACGGTGGCGCCCGAATTGTCGGCAGCGCTTGATGCTCCCCTCTATCTCCACCCGGCCGACGACGTGCTGTGGAGGCAGACGCATACCGCCGTCGCGTACACACCGATCGAGGACGAGCAGCAGATCCCGGTGGCCGGGACCGACATCCGGGTGCTGCACACTCCCGGTCACTCGCCCGGTTCGTGCTGCCTGTACCTGCCGGAGGCGGGGGAGTTGTTCAGCGGCGACACCCTGTTCTCGGGAGGCCCCGGCGCCACCGGGCGGTCCTACTCGGACTTCCCGACGATCATCGGGTCCATCCGCGACCGTCTGTTCGCGCTGCCGGCGTCGACCACGGTCCGCACCGGACACGGCGACGGCACCAGCATCGGAGCCGAGGCCCCGCATCTGGAGGAGTGGATCGCGCGCGGCAGTTGAGCCGCAGCCTCCCCGCTGCCGGTGCATCGGCGTGGCAGAGTGGCGGAAAAGGGGCACCCCGGGCGGGGCTGCCGCAGATCCGATACGGGAGGTCGACGGTGAGGTCTCGGCGCACAGCGGTACTCAGGGCCATCGCCGTCCCCGTGGTCACGCTATCCGCCGCCGCAGCGCTCCTGTCCGGGTGCTCCTCGACGGTCTCCGGGGTTGCGCAGCCGAGTCCGGCCATCGCCGTCGGTTCGCCGTCCGGCAAGGGGCTGTCGAAGCTCCTGGTCGACCCCGCCGACTTCCCGGCCCGGTACGAGGCGATCGTGCTCCCCGCCCAGGCGGTGGCGATGGCCGCCCCCGACCTGACAGGCGTATCGCAGGGTGCGGTCGTCGATCCCGCGGACTGCGCGCCGCCGGCGCAGGACTACGGACCGACCGGCACGGTCATGGCCGTGGGCACGGACAATGCGAGCCGTTCCACGATCTCGATCGAACTCACCAAGACCGACACACCCCTGGACGAACTGGCCGCGCAGACCGAGCGATGCGGCGAGGTCACGGTGACCGACAACGGCGCCGAGTCCACCGTCACCACCGAGGTCACGCCCGCGCCTCCCGTCCGGGCCGACGACACCCTTGCGCTCCGGCGGACCGTCAAGTCGGGTAACGACAGCGAGAAGGTCACCCAGTCGATGATCACGTTGATCGCCCAGGTCGGCGACGTGCGGGTGTCGGCGACGTTCATGTCGTTCGGCGACGCGAAAGCCGACACCGTTGCGCTCGACGAGGTGTTCACCGCGGCGGTGCAGAAGGTGCAGAACAGCTGAGCGGAGGCCTAGCACACGGCTCCGACGACTTTTCCGGCGAACGGCGGGTCCGCCCGGCGCGGCGGCCGGGTTGTCCACAACCCGTCGCCCATCCACAGGCCTCTGTGTTTCCCCAGTTCGCCCGCCGAGCCCGCGACGTCGACACGACAGAGTCTGGCGTATGACGACACCCGCATTTCCCCACGGTTCCGGCTTCTCCGACGACCCCGGCGGGGAACCGCCCCCGCAGCAGCACACCGTCACGCTGTCCGCACCGGGCGACCTCCTCGCCTCGGTTCCCGCGCTGCTCGGATTCCGGCCGGCCCGGTCGATCGTGGCGGTGTGCCTGACCGGGAAGCGCAACGCGTCGGTCGGCGCCGTCATGAGACACGACCTGGTCCTCGGAGGTGCAGGAAAGCCGACCCCGATGATGTGCGCGGCGCTCGGCCAGTTCGCCACCGTCTGTGAGCGTGACCGCGCCGGCGGGGTGATCCTGGTTCTCGTCGACGACCGTTTCACCGGACCGTCCGCGCTCTGTCTCGCCGAATTATCCGCGATCGTCGAAGAATTCGAGGAGCTCCTCGACTTCACGTCGACCGACCTTCTCGACGTCTTCCTCACGGCGGAGATCGCTTCGGGCGGTGCATGGTTCAGCCTCTTCGGCGGTAATTACGGCGTCCAGTCCGACCCGGCGTCGTCCCGCGTCGCGCTCGCGCGGGTCCTCGAGGGCAGGCCCATCCGCGCCTCGCGCGAGGAGATGGAGGCCACGATCGAGGTCGGGCCGGTGCTCGAACGGATGCAGATCGCCGCTCTGATCGAACGTGGCCGCCCGTCATCGCTGCTGCGAAGGAAACTGGCAGAGCGATCGTCCATGCCGGATCGCTGCAGCCGGCTCGAGCTCGAACTGGTACTGACCCACGTGGCGCGGGTGTCGTCCGGTGAGAGACTCCTCGCGCCGGAATACGCGGAACTCGCGCTCGCGCTGGACAATGTCACCGTTCGGGACAGTGTGCTCGCGCTCGCCGTCGGCCCGTACGCCGAGGATGCCGAGCAATTGTGGATTCTCCTGGCCCGCAACCTCCCCGACCCGGAACGCGCGAACCCGGCGGCGCTGCTCGGCTACAGCGCCTACCTGCGGGGCGACGGGCCGTTCGCCGGCATCGCGTTGGACGCCGCCCTCGACTCGGAGCCCGGGCACGTACTGGCCACCCTGCTGGACGGTGCACTACACAGCGGAATGCGGCCGGCGGAGGTGCGGGGACTGGCCGACGTCGGCTACGAACGCGCGAGCGCGGTCGGTGTCGTGCTGCCCCCGCCCCTCGCCGGATGAGCCGGCGTCAGCGACGTGCCGCGTGCGACCGGTCGCCCAGATTCTGCAAATATGTCCAGGCGTCGGCGACGATCTCGTCGAGGTCGGTGTGTTCCGGACGCCACCCGAGTTCCGCGATGGCACGGTCGCTCGATGCCACCAGCACGGCGGGATCGCCCGCCCGGCGTGGCGCGTCCTCGACCGCGATGGGCAGCCCGGTGACCCGGGCGCATGCCGAGATGACCTCGCGCACACTGAAACCCGCACCGCTACCGAGGTTATAGATTCGGTGCCTGCCCTCGATCGACGACTCCAGTGCCAGCACGTGCGCCTCGGCGAGGTCGAGCACGTGAATGTAGTCGCGGATCGCGGTTCCGTCCGGCGTGGGCCAGTCGGTGCCGAAGATGGAGATCTTCTCCCGCTGGCCGAGCGCGACCTGGAGCACGAGAGGAATCAAATGAGTTTCGACGACCCGGTTCTCGCCGGCCGACTTGTACGCGCCCGCGACGTTGAAGTACCGCAGGCTGGTCGCCGCGAGCGAATGAGCCACCGAGTACGACGTGATGGCATGGTCGATCGCGAGTTTCGTCGCTCCGTACGGGTTGGTGGGCCGAGTGGGGTCGGCCTCCGTGATCGGCGAGTGCTCGGGCTCGCCGTAAGTGGCGGCCGTCGACGAGAACACCAGCTTCTGCGTCCCCGAATTCCGCATGGCCTCCAGAAGTTCCAGCGTGGTGACGACGTTTCCGCGCCAGTACTTCTCGGGATACTCGACGGACTCGCCGACCAGCGACTGCGCCGCGAAGTGCAGGACGCCGTCGAAGCGGGGAGTGCCGCTCGTGCCGAGTACGTCCGACACCACCTCCGCGACGTCGCCCTCGACGAACTCGGCGCCGAGCGGCACCGCGTCTGCGTTACCGGTGGACAGGTCGTCGATGACGACGACCTCGTGTCCTCGTTCGAGCAGGACTGTGCTGCAGACGCTGCCGACGTAGCCGGCGCCGCCCGTGACCAGAAGTTTCATCGACTATCCCTGAACCTGCTTCACCTGGACGGCGTGTGCCATCTCCTCCGACAGATCGAAACCGCTGTGGCCGGGCACCGTGATCGTGACGGAACCCGGCTTGGTCTCGACGGTGACGCGCGCGTCGGGCACCACGCCCGCCTCCCGCAGCTGGCCGATGACGTCCGGATCCGACTGCACGTGCTCGGCGAGGCGCCGGACCACGACCGCGGTCGGTTTGCCGGGCGGTACGTCGGTGAGACGGATCAGCGTCTCGGGGGCGTCGACCGGGCGATCGAGCCCGAGTTGCGCGAGCCCCGGAATCGGGTTGCCGTACGGCGACGTCGTCGGATTGTTGAGCACCTCCACCAGGCGCCGTTCCACCTCTTCGCTCATGACGTGCTCCCAGCGGCACGCCTCCGCGTGAACCTCTTCCCATTTGAGGCCGATGACATCGACCAGGAGCCGCTCGGCGAGGCGGTGCTTCCGCATCACCGACACCGCGAGTTCGCGGCCCTTCTCCGTCAGTTCCAGGTGGCGGTCACCGGCGACCAGGAGGAGACCGTCGCGCTCCATCCGGGCGACGGTCTGGCTGACCGTCGGACCGCTCTGCTCGAGTCGTTCGGCAATACGTGCTCGAAGGGGGACGACGCCCTCTTCTTCCAAGTCGTAGATCGTCCGGAGATACATCTCCGTGGTGTCGACCAGATCCTTCACACTCACACCCCTTCGTCTCGGATGATTCTACCGGTGATTGCCCCGCACCGGCGCCGTCCGCCCCGCAGCGCGTCGACGCCAGTCGTAGCGGGGTCTGCTCGCACCCTCCGCCGGGTACCAGTAGCGTGAGTCCATGACCGCGTCGTTCAGTTCCGGGGAGGATTCGGCTGCACTGGTATCGAACCGTGCCGTCGTGTGGAGCCCGGACTATCTCAGCTATCGGTGGAGTGCGGACCACCCGATGAACCCCACCCGGCTCGAGCTGACCATGTCGCTCGCCCGCAGCCTCGGGATTCTGGAGGGGGTCGAACTGTTGCGGCCCGACGCCGCGTCGGACGCGGATCTGCTGCGGATCCACACCCCCGCGTACGTCGACGCCGTCAAGCAGGCCGGGCACTCGGCGACGTCGGGTGTTCTCGGCGCGGACGCCCCGCACGGGCTCGGCACCGAGGACAATCCCGTTTTCCCCCAAATGCACGAAGCGAGCGCGATCCTCGCAGGCGGGTCGCTCGCCGCGGCGCGGGAGATCGCTGCGGGGCGCACGCGGCGGGCGGTGAGCATCGGCGGCGGCATGCACCACGCGATGCCCGACTGGGCGTCCGGCTTCTGCGTCTACAACGACGTCGCCATCGCCGTGTCCTGGCTACTGGACAACGGTTTCGACCGGATCGCCTATATCGACGTCGACGCACACCACGGGGACGGGGTGCAGCACGCGTTCGCGGGCGACCCCCGGGTGCTGACGATCTCGCTTCACCAGCATCCGGCGACGCTCTGGCCTAACACCGGGTGGTCGAGCGAAGTCGGTGAGGGGGCCGCGGAGGGCACCGCCGTCAACCTCCCGGTGCTGCCCGGCACCGTCGATGCGTTGTGGCTGCGCGGTTTCCATGCCGTCGTCCCGGGGGCTCTCGCGGCGTTCCGGCCCCAGATCGTGATCAGCCAGTGCGGCGTCGACAGCCACCGCGAGGATCCGTTGGCCGACCTCGCGCTGACGGTCGACGGCCAGCGGGCCGCGTTTCTCGCGATGCGCGATCTGGCCGACCGCTACGCCGAAGGTCGCTGGCTGGCCGTCGGCGGCGGTGGGTACGGACTCGTCCGCGTCGTGCCCCGCGCCTGGACGCACCTCATCGCGGCGGCACTTGATCGCGAGATCGACACGGCCCGTGCCGTACCCGCGGACTGGCAGGAGCGGGCCCATGTCCTCGCGCCCAGCGTGGACCTGCCGGACACGATGGGCGACGGCGGTGAGATCGACTACCTGCCGTGGGACGGACCCGGCGGCACACCGGAGACCGGGATCCCGTCGGTCGACCGCGCCCTGATCCGTATCGACTCGGCCGTCATCGCCACCCGCCGCGCCTGCTTCCCTCTACTCGGACTGGACCCGGAGGATCCCCGTGACTGAGCCGACGGACGGTACCGCCACGACGGACGGCAGCGCACAGCCGGTCACGGCCGAGTCGAAGGCGAATCCGCCCGACGCCGCGCACAACTACCCGCGGCAGTGGGTCGCCGACGTGCTCGCGGCGGACGGCGGTGCGGTCGCGCTGCGGCCGATCGTTCCCGAGGACGCGGACAAACTCGTCGCGTTTCATTCGAAGCTCTCCGAACGCACCCGTTATCTGCGGTATTTCGGCCCGTACCCGACCATGTCGCAACGGGACATCGTCCACTTCACCACGGTCGACCACCACGACCGGGTGGCGTTCGTAGTGCTGCTCGGCGACGAGATCATCGCCGTCGGGCGCTACGAACGGCTCATCGGCGAAGGGGACGGCAAGTCCGCGGAGGTGGCGTTCGTCGTCGCCGACGCGCATCAGGGCCGTGGACTGGGCCCGATCCTGCTCGAGCATCTGGCGGCAGCGGCCGCGGAGAACGGCCTGACGATGTTCGTCGCCGAGGTGCTCGCGGAGAACCGGAACATGGTGACGGTCTTCCGCGAGGCGGGATATCAGGTGAGCCGCAGTTTCGAGGGCGGAGTACTGCGGCTCGAGTTCGCGATCGACCCCACCGAAGCGATGGTGTCCGTACGCAATTCCCGCGAGCGTGCGGCGGAGGCGCGCAGCATGCGCAACGTGCTCAGCCCGCGATCGGTCGCGGTGATCGGTGCGTCCACCGACCGGGCGAAGGTCGGCAACGCCGTTCTGACGAACCTGCTGCGGGCGGGATTCACCGGCCCGGTGTACCCCGTCAATGCCGAGCATCGTTCGGTTCACGGTGTGCGCGCGTACCCGACGGTCCGCGACATCCCCGACGAGGTGGATCTCGCCGTCGTCGCCGTTCCGGCCGAATCGATCAACGCCGTCCTCGACGACTGCCTCGACAAGGGAGTCAAGGCGCTCGTCGTCGTGTCTTCGGGTTTCAGCGAAACCGGTTCGGACGGAAGGCAGTCCGAACGGCGGCTCGTTCATGCCGCGCGTGCGCACGGGATGCGGCTGATCGGTCCCAACGCGCTCGGCGTGGCCAATAACGACCGCGAGGTGTCGCTGAACGCGACACTCGCACCCGTGCTCCCGAGTCCGGGCAACGTCGGGTTCTTCTGCCAGTCCGGTGCACTCGGCATCGCCATCCTAGACGAGGCCGCGCGAAGCAGAATCGGCTTGTCCGCCTTCGTCTCCGCGGGTAACCGCGCCGACGTCTCCGGCAACGACCTCCTGCAGTACTGGGATTCGGATCCGGCTACCGAGGTGGTGCTGCTGTATCTGGAGAGTTTCGGTAATCCGCGCAAGTTCTCGCGCATCGCGCGCCGGGTGGCGAGGAACAAGCCGATCGTCGCGGTCAAGAGCGGCCGGCACGCCGTCCCGCCCGCCCTGGCGGCCAGCAGCGGCGAGATGGACGATTCGATCGTCCGCGCCCTGTTCGAGCAGGCAGGCGTCGTGCAGGTCGGGTCGATCTCCCAGCTGTTCGACTGCGCTCTGTTGTTCGGGTACCAGCCGCTGCCTGCGGGCCCCCGGCTCGCGGTGGTCGGAAACTCCACAGCGCTCGGTGTCCTCGCCGCGGACGCCGCGCGCAGTGAAGGCCTCCAAGTCGGCGACCCTGTCGACCTCGGCCCGCAGGCCGGTCCCGAGGAATTCGCGACGGCGGTGCGGACCGCGCTGGCGTCGTTCGACGTCGATTCGGTGATCGCCGTGTTCGTCCCGCCAGTCGCCGTTCCCGCCGAACCGTATGCCCAGGCACTGCGCGAGGCGGTCCGGGAAGCGGACAAACCGGTGCTGACGACGTTCCTCGCGGCGGAGGGCGTGCCCGACGTGCTGGCCGTCCGGGGTGCGGACGGACACCCCACCCGGGGTTCGGTTCCCTCGTATCCCGGCCCGGAGCGCGCTGCCCTGGCGCTGGCGCGCGCGTGGCGGTACGCCGCGTGGAAGCGCAAGCCGTCCTCGAAGGTGTTGCGCCCCAACGGGATCGATCCGGAGCGGGCGAAGGATATGGTCGACGGCTGGCTCTCGACGTCGTCGGGACGCTGGCTCTCGGACTTCGAGGCGTCGCAGCTCCTCGCGTGCTACGGGGTGAACGTGGTGGACTTCCGGTCCGCCACCACCGAAGACGAGGCGGTGCAGGCCGCGGAGGAACTGGGATATCCGGTCGCGGTGAAGGCGACCGGGGAGCAGTGGCGGCACCGGCCCGACCTCGGGGGGGTCCGACTCGACCTGGTCGGACCCGATTCGGTCCGCTGGGCCTACCGCGACCTCGCCGCCGCGTCCGGCGAACCGCTGCTCCACGTGCAGCGGATGGCCACCAAGGGAATCGGCTGCGTGGTGGGCGTGCAGGACGACCCGTCGTTCGGTTCGCTCATCTCGTTCGGGCTGGCCGGCGTGATCTCGGACCTCCTCGGTGACCGCGCCTACCGGGTACTGCCCCTCACCGAGGACGCCGCGGCGGAACTGATCGACGCACCGAAGGCCGCGCCGCTGCTGTCCGGATATCGCAGCGCGGTGCCCGTGAACAAATCGGCCCTCGTCGACCTGGTGCAGCGGATCTCCGCCCTCGCCGACGACCTTCCGGAGGTCCGGGAACTGGCGTGCGAACCCGTACTCGCCTCGGCGGAGGGCGCGCAGGTCACCGATTCCCGCGTGAGGATCGGCCCGGAACCGAGTGTCGCCGACCTCGGTCCCCGCCGCCTCCGCTGACCCGGTCCCGACGTCCGGGAGACAGCACGACGCCGGTGCCGGTCGCGTACGACCGGCACCGGCGTCGATTCCAGTGGGTGACCCGGGGTCAGCTGGCGTAGGAGCGCAGCCGCTCGGCGCGATCGCCCTGCCGCAGCTTGCCCATCACTTCCCGCTCGATCTGACGGACACGCTCGCGGGAGAGCCCGAAGAGCTTGCCGATCTGGTCGAGGGTGCGCGGCTGGCCGTCGTCCAGGCCGTAGCGCAGGCGGATGACCTGCTGCTCACGTTCGTCGAGGGTGGCCAGCACGCTGCGCACGTCGCTGTGCAGGAGGCCCGCGATGACGGCGTTCTCCGCCGACGTGGCCTCCGAGTCCTCGATGAAGTCGCCCAGAGGAGCCTCCTCGTCGTTGCCGACCGGCATGTCGAGGCTGACCGGGTCGCGGCTGTGGTCGAGGAGATCGGCGATCTTGTGTGCCGGGATTCCGGACTCCTCGGCGAGTTCGTCGTCGGTGGCCTCGCGCCCGAGTTGCTGATGCAGCTCACGCTTGATGCGGGCCAGCTTGTTGACCTGCTCCACGAGGTGCACCGGCAGTCGGATCGTCCGGCTCTGATCGGCCATGCCGCGGGTGATCGCCTGACGAATCCACCAGGTTGCATATGTCGAGAACTTGAAACCCTTCGCGTAGTCGAACTTCTCCATCGCGCGGATCAGGCCCAGGTTGCCCTCCTGGATGAGGTCCAGGAGCGGCATCCCCCGGCCGGTGTACCGCTTCGCGAGCGACACGACGAGCCGCAGGTTGGCCTCGAGGAGGTGAGCGCGGGCGGACTGGCCTTCACGGACGATCGTCGCGAGGTCGCGCTTCTTGGCGGGGGAGAGTCGCTTCCCGGTGTCCAGGATGTGTGCCGCGTACAGCCCAGCTTCGATTCGCTTGGACAGTTCCACCTCGTCTGCAGCCGTCAGCAGAGCGGTGCGGCCGATTCCGTTCAGGTAGACGCGGACCAGGTCGGCAGCGGGGCTCTGGGCGTCCAGATCGGCGGCGCTGGGGCGAATGCGAGTAGTGGTGCTGGGGCTTGTCATGACTTGCCTCCTCATCGGTGGTGTCTCATATGGATCAACGCACCGAAGGCCTGGGAAAGTTCCCGGCCGGTAATTTACGAAGAGGCTGTGACCTGCGGGTTCCTCGATTCGGTCCTGAGAAGTTGCTGAGAACACGTATAAGGGGGACCAGTCGAGAACCCGCCGGCTACGCGGGGAGCACCAGTCCGTGCCGGACGAGGGCGTGCACGAGGGGGACGGCGGACTGCGCGAGTTCTTCGGCGTCGACGCCGTGGGCGGCCGCGAGAAGTTCGATCAGTTCGCCCAGAACGAGGCCGTCGCTGCCGCGCATGCCGGCGACGAGGGAGGCGACGAGATCGTCGACCTCGTGCTGCCACGCCGGGCCGTTGCCGCGGTGCAACCGTGCAACCACCTGAGTCCAGCCCTCGTCGCCGGGGAGGAACACCCGCTCGAGGGCGGTGCTCTCCTCGACGCGGAACCGCGCGGCGAGCACGTCGTTCTCGCGCAGCCACGCCACCCGGTCGAAATATCCGAGTGCCTCCGCGCCGAGCGGGTCGCCGAAGCCGTGGGTGAGATCTTCCGCCATCAGGTCGGTGGGCGCGTCGGTCCGGCGCAGGTAGACGAACCCGAAGCCGATGCCCTCCACGTCGGCGCTCGCCAGGTGATCCAGCCAGTCCTCCGCGATCGCCGCCGAAGCCGGGTCGCGGGTGTCGAGGCCGCCGTCCCGCATCCAGGTGCCGACGTACAGCGCGGGGTCCGCGACATCGCGCTGCACCACCCACGCATCGATACCGTGGGCCGGAAGCCAGGACGCCACCCGGGCCCGCCAGTCCTCGCCCTCGACGTGGATCCAGGACGCCAGCAGCGCCGCCGTGCCGCCGGGAGCCAGGTAGTCGGCGACCCCGGAGATCATCAATTCGCTCGCGCCGTCGAGGTCGAGACCCGAGTCGCGGTACGTGTGCCCCACCCGTGCGCGGCTGACGACGAACGGCGGATTCGCCACCACCTGATCGAACGTGCGGCCGGCGACCGGCTCGAACCACGATCCGGCGAGCAGTTCCATCTCCTCCTCGTTGAGTGCGGCCGTGACGGCCGCGAGGTCGACGGCACGGACGTTGAGGTCCGTGGCCGTCACCGCGCCGGCGTAGGAGGTTCCGTGCAGCGCCTGGATACCGCAGCCGGTGCCGACGTCGAGGAGCGACCCGACCGGTGCAGTCGGGGTGGCCTGCAACAGCGACAGCGACGCATGCCCGACGCCGATGACGTGATCGACCGGGGTCTCGCGGGGACGGAGGGACCCGTCGAGGTCGGAGACCACCCACCGGTTGCCGCCGCCGATGTCCATGGGCCGGAGGTCGAGGGCGGCCCGGACGACGTCGCCGTCGGACTCGAGCAGGCCCGCCGCGACGGCGTCCTCGACCGGGAGCGGGGCCAGCGCCGCGGCCACCTCGGCGGCGGGACAGTCGTCGGTGAGGAGGAACAGCCGGATCAGGGTTCCCAGTTCGCCGCAGCCGGCACTGGCCCGGCGCACCGGGACGGGTTCGTTGCGGCTCAGTGCGGCGTGGTTCTCGGGGCCCAGCGCGTCGAGCAGGGTGTCCGTGTCGTACCGGTTGCGGCGGAGCGCCTCACGCAGAGAGGGGCAGATCGACAGCAGTTCGTCACGGTTCACCCGTGCATTGTGTCAGTACGCGACCGCGGCGGCGTCAGCCCTCGATGGTGTGGTGCGGCGGCGCGGGCAGGGCGGTGCTCGGCGACTCGCGGTGGTCGTAGCGGCTGGGTTCGTCCTTTGTGCGCGGAGGCCGGTCGTTCGCGATGAGGACCGCGATCCACGGCAGCGGGATCGACAGGCCGATGATCGCCATCGAGATCCACGGGTTCTCCCAGATGCCGTACGCCACCGCCGCGAAGATCAGCGCGGGGAACCGGAACGACATGATGAGCAGGTACTTGCGGACACGGGCGCGATGTTGTTCCTCGATCGATCGCGCGGCTTCGGTGATGAGAACCGGATTGTTCGGTGAGCCGGCGTCGTCGGACGCGCCGAACCCTGCACTTCGTGCCATGACTCCACTGTTCCACTGTCGGGCGGCAATTGCACACACGGGGCGGCAGGGGGTGGGATCGCGGGCCGGTTGCGGCATTATTGAGGGGTGAGCACTCAAACCAAGGAACGGCCCGACGTCACCACCGACGAGTCGACCGATGACGACACTCCCAAAGTCTTCCATTACGTGAAGAAGAACAAGATTGCGGAGAGCGCCGTCATGGGCACCCACGTCGTCGCCCTGTGCGGCGAGGTGTTCCCGGTGACGAAATCCGCGAAGCCGGGATCGCCCGTCTGCCCCGACTGCAAGAAGATCTACGAAGGATTGCGCAAGGGCGACTGAGGCTTCGCTGCCCGTCGCACACCCGGTGGCTCGGGACGCTCCGGTACCGAGCTGTCGGGCTCGCTGTCCCCGGACGCCGGGGCCGGACGGTCCGATGGGGGCCGGTCACCGACGATCTTGATCGGACCCGTCGCGATGCGCCGCGTGAGGCTGGTCACCGGGTTCGCCGACGGCGAGCCCTCGGCCTGCGCCGCGATCCAGTCCTTCATCTGATCGATACGGGTGGCGCGGGCGGGCCAGAATTCCTGGACGGTGGCGTTGAACTCGGCGCCGAGCACCACCGCGAACCCCAGGAAGAACGTGAACAGCAGGAACGCGATCGGTGTGGCCAATGCCCCATACGTGTATCCCGTACCCGCGACCCAGGACAGGTACCAGCGCAGGCAGGTGCTGGCGCCGAGGAAGAACACGCCCGCGACCAGTGCGCCGCCGAGCAGTCGGTGCCACGGCAGCGACCGGGGCAGTGCCACCTTGTAGAGGGTGGTCAGCCCGACGATCAGCAGCAGCCCGACGGCGGGGTAGTAGAACGTGTCGACGATCTCCGTCCCGATGGTCCGCCACGCCTCGGGGAGTACCCGGCCGACGAGGGTCGGTCCCAGCGCGACCAGCGGCAGGGTGAACACGGCGAGGATCAGGAACATCACGTAGAGCAGCAAGGCGAATAGGCGCTGCCACACCGGGTGCCGCGCCTCCTGCTGCCCGTGGGCCTCGACGATCGAGTCCACGAACGTGGAGATGGCGGACGACCCCGCCCACAGGGACAGCAGAAAGCTCAGCGACACGATCTCGGGACGTCCCCGTTGGAGCACGTCGCCGACCGTCGGCCGGATGATCTGCTCGACGACGTTGTCGCTGAACACCGTCCCGCTGAAGTTGATGATCTTGGACTGGATGATGTCGACCGTGTCGGGTCCGAACCAGCCGCCGACGTATCCCAGCATTCCGAGAAGCCCCAGCAGGAGCGGTGGCAGCGACAGCGTCTGCCAGAACGCCGCCGTGGCAGCCTTCCCGAAGATCGAGTCGTCCCAGGCCTTGCTCGCTGTGCGGCCGATCACGCTCAGCGTCCGACGTAGCGGATGCCACCCGGACTGCGGTGCGTCGCCGCCACCATCCGGCGTTTTCGAGGGCGTTTCGGTCATGATGTTTCCAGCATCCCTGACGACACGCCCGGTTGCCCACCGCTGCGGTCCCCGTGTCGCGACAAATCTGCCACTATCGGAACTCGCGAATGCGGTTCACGTCGGATCCGGGCGCTAGGCTCCTTGACGGACAGCGCCTTCGGGTCTGGACCCGGACATGTCGATCGAATACCGAGGAGTGCAACAAACAGTGCCATGTCAGCGGAGGGCAGCCCGTGAGTGCTGAGACAGTGGGCTCCCACTCGGCGCCGAGAGTGGAAACCGAGGCCGCGCAGATAGTGGGCACCGAGGCCTACCTCGCACAGACCGAACCGGCCAGACCCTCGGGTTCACTGCGCGCCTGGCAGCGTCGCGCGTTGACCAAGTATCTGTCCACCGGGCCGCAGGACTTCCTCGCGGTCGCGACGCCGGGTGCCGGCAAGACCACGTTCGCGCTGCGCGTCGCGTCGGAGTTGCTGCGCGACCGCACCGTCGACCAGGTCACCGTGGTCGCGCCCACCGAGCACCTCAAGCACCAGTGGGCCGAGTCGGCGGCGCGCAACGGCATCGCCCTGGACTCGTACTTCTCCAACTCGACCGGGCAGACGTCCAGCGACTATCAGGGTGTCGTGGTGACGTACGCGCAGGTCGCGTCCCATCCGTTCAAGCACCGCGTCCGCACCGAGAGCCGGCGCACACTGGTCATCCTCGACGAGATCCACCACGGCGGCGATGCGAAGAGCTGGGGTGACGCGATCCGGGAGGCGTTCGGTGACGCCACGCGCCGCCTCGCGCTCACCGGAACGCCCTTCCGCAGCGACGACAGCGCGATCCCGTTCGTGACCTACGAACCCGACCGCGAGGGCCTGATGCGCTCGAAGGCGGATCACTCCTACGGGTACTCCGACGCGCTCGCGGACGGCGTCGTCCGGCCCGTCGTGTTCCTGGCCTACTCCGGCGAGGCGCGCTGGCGGAACAATGCCGGCGAGGAGTTCTCGGCGCGTCTCGGGGAGCCGCTCAGCGCGGAGCAGACGGCCCGGGCGTGGCGGACGGCGCTGGACCCGTCGGGTGACTGGATTCCCGCCGTCCTGCACGCCGCCGACACGAGGCTCGGCCAGTTGCGCACGGGCGGCATGCCCGACGCGGGTGGTTTGGTGATCGCCACCGATCAGACCGTGGCCCGCGCCTACGCGCAGACGCTGAAGGCTGTCACCGGGGAAGATCCGGTCGTGGTGCTCTCCGACGATCCGACGGCGTCCAAGCGGATCGCGGAGTTCGGCGCGAGCACCCAGAAGTGGATGGTCGCCGTCCGCATGGTGTCGGAGGGCGTCGACGTGCCGCGCCTGGCCGTCGGCGTGTACGCCACCAGCGCGTCCACTCCGCTCTATTTCGCGCAGGCGATCGGACGATTCGTGCGGTCCCGCCGCAAGGGTGAGACGGCGAGCGTGTTCCTGCCGTCGGTGCCGGTGCTGCTCGACCTGGCCAGCCAGCTCGAGGCGCAGCGCGATCACGTGCTCGGCAAGCCGCACCGCGAGAAGGACGGCTTCGACGACGACCTTCTCGCCGACGCGAACAAGCAGAAGGACGAACTCGGCGAGGACGAGAAGGCCTTCACCTCCCTCGGTGCGGATGCCGAGCTCGATCAGGTGATCTACGACGGTTCGTCCTTCGGGACGGCCACGTTCTCGGGCTCCGACGAGGAGGCCGACTATCTCGGGCTGCCCGGTCTGCTCGACGCCGATCAGATGCGCGCCCTGCTGCGTCAGCGGCAGGCGGAGCAGCTGGACAAGCCGGCGCCGGCTCCCGCTGCGCCCGCCCACACGCCGGTGCCGCAGGTCGCGGACCGGGTCGCGGCGGCGGGACAGCTCGCGCAGCTGCGCCGGGAACTGAACAGCCTGGTCGCCATGCATCATCACAGGACCGGCAAACCGCACGGCACCATCCACGGCGAGCTGCGTCGCGTGTGCGGCGGGCCGCCCACGGCGATCGCCACCGTCGAGCAACTCACCGAGCGGATCTCCACGCTGCGGCAGTGGTGACCACCGTCTCCCGTCCGCCGAACAGACGAGACCGGCGAGTGCAGTGCACTCGCCGGTCTCGTGTCCTGAAAGAGGTGAGCCTGGGACGGGTCACCCGGGCTGACGTATCAGATTGCAGCTTCGGCTTCGGACACGATCGTGGCGTTCATCTCGCGAAGTCGGTCTGCGTGCTCGTTGGCGTGGTGACCGCAGAAGAGCAACTCTCCTCCGGTCGGAAGAACCGCGCGAACGCGGGCTCCCGCACCGCACCGGTCGCACCGGTCGGCTGCGGTCAACGGGGGGCTGGTCAGTGTTCCGGGCATGACTCCTCCGTACTGGCTTTTCGACTGATGCCGAGTGCCTGGGGCCTTGGTCCGCCGCGTCGGGGTGGCGCGGTGGATCTACTCTGTCAGACGTTTGAGGTTTACGCGTTGTTCCCGACGGCGTTTCTCAGTGTTGCATCACACACGAAATGCGCCGCAAATGCGCCGGACAAGCCCTGAAGAGGGCGGACGTGAACAGACCGAGCGGTCCGAGTTCGCTGACAGCTGATTCGGTTTCGGCGTGACGCTAGTCTCATCGTGTGAAATCCGAACCCGCTCGCCCCGGCCCATCCGACCGGCTCGTCCACCTGTGCAGCCGCGAGGAGTGGCAGAACGCGCAACGCGAAGGCCACCGCATCCCCGCCGGGTTCGCCGCCGACGGATTCATCCACCTGTCGACGCCGGCCCAGGTGCACCTGCCGGCCGGCAGGCTGTTCGCCGGGCGCACGGACCTCGTCCTGCTGACACTCGACCCCGCAGCCCTCGGTGCACCCGTCAAGTGGGAGCCGGGTGTCCCCACCGATCCGGCCTCGATGCTCTTCCCCCACCTGTACGGGCCGCTGCCCGTCACGGCGGTGACAGCGGTCGAGGACTACCGCCCCGGCGCCGACGGAACGTTCCCCGCCCGGCCCTGACGCGAGCCTCCCACGGTTGCCCCCACCGTTCGGACTACCGTGGAGACATGAACGTTGAAGTGACGCCGCTCCCGGGCATCGGGGTGCGTAAGGACTTCGAACTCGCCTCAGGTCGCCGCATCGGTGTCATCACCCATCGCGACGGTCGCACGGATCTGATCGTCTCGAAGGCCGACGACCCCGACGCGTGCGCCGCTTCCGTACCGCTCACCACCGAGGAGGCGGCGGTTCTCAGCAATCTGCTGGGTGCCCCGCAACTCGTAGCGCAGCTGGAAGAGGAGCACCGGGATCTGCCCGGCATCCGCACCAAGCAGCTGTACATCAAGGAAGATTCCCGTTTCGACGGCCGGCCGCTCGGCGACACGGCGATGCGGACCCGGACCGGGGTCTCGATCGTCGCGGTCATGCGGGCCGGGCAGGTCTACCCGTCGCCGAAACCTGATTTCCTGCTCACTTCGGGCGATCTCCTGGTCGCCGTCGGAACCACAGACGGACTGGACGCGTCAGCCAAGCTCCTGGCCAACGGCTGACCGTCCCGTGAACACCACCACGCTCGCGCTCATCGAACTGGGCGCGGTGTTCTTCGCGCTCGGCCTACTGGGCCGTCTCGCGGCTCAGTTCGGCATGTCGCCGATCCCGTTCTACCTTCTCGGCGGCCTCTGCTTCGGCAGCGGTGGGTTCGTCAATCTCGGTGACATCAGCGAGTTCAGCCATCTCGCCAGCGAGATCGGCGTGGTGCTCCTGCTGCTGTTGCTGGGACTGGAGTACACGGCGTCGGAACTCGTCACCGGTCTGCGCCGGTCGTGGATGGCCGGCGTCGTCGACGCCGTCCTCAATGCGGCGCCAGGCGCCGTCGTCGCGCTGATGCTGGGGTGGGGGACCACCGGTGCCGTCGTGATGGCCGGTGTCACCTACATCTCGTCGTCGGGCATCATCGCGAAGGTACTGAGCGACCTGGGGAGGCTCGGTAACCGCGAAACACCGGTCGTGCTCTCGATACTGGTGTTCGAGGATCTCGCGATGGCCGTGTACCTGCCGATCCTGACGGCCCTGCTCGCCGGCGTCAGTTTCGCCGGCGGACTCGAGGCCGTCGCGATCTCCCTCGTCGTGATCTCGGTCGTCCTCGTGATCGCTCTCCGGTACGGGCGCTACGTCTCGGCGCTGCTGGACAGCCCGGACAGCGAGACCCTGCTCCTGAAACTGCTCGGTGCCGCGCTCCTCGTCGCGGGCATCAGCTCGGCGATGCAGGTGTCGGCCGCCGTCGGCGCGTTCCTCCTCGGAATCGCGATCTCCGGGACGACCGCCCACAACGCCAGTCGTGTCCTCGAACCACTCCGCGATCTGTTCGCGGCCATGTTCTTCGTGGTGTTCGGGCTCAACACCGATCCCCGGGCGATCCCGCCGGTCCTCGGCTGGGCAGTTCTCCTCGCCGTGGTCACCGCGCTGACGAAGATGATCACCGGGGCGTGGGCGGCGAAACAGCAGGGCGTCGGGCGACTGGGCCGGGCCCGGGCCGGGGTCGCGCTGATCGCGCGCGGCGAGTTCTCGATCGTCATCGCAGGCCTGGCGTTGTCGGCCGGCGCCGTGGAGAGCGAACTCGTCGCGCTCGCCACCGCGTACGTCCTCTTGATGGCCGTCATCGGGCCGGTGGCGGCGCGGGTGGTCGAACCGGTGGCGAGCGCCTGGATCCGGGTCCGCACGAGCGCGTAGCGGGCCGCGGTCGCCCGCACGGCGATGCCCCCGCAACTCGCGCGGAGTCCGGGGGCATCGGGTTACAGCTGTCAGTCCAGGTAGTCGCGCAGCACCTGCGACCGCGAGGGGTGACGCAGCTTCGACATGGTCTTGGACTCGATCTGACGGATGCGCTCACGCGTGACCCCGTAGACCTGTCCGATCTCGTCGAGGGTGCGGGGCTGCCCGTCGGTCAGTCCGAAGCGCAGGCGCACGACGCCGGCCTCACGCTCGGACAGCGTCTCGAGCACCGACTGCAGCTGGTCCTGCAGCAGGGTGAACGACACGGCGTCGACGGCGACGACGGCCTCGGAATCCTCGATGAAGTCGCCGAGCTGGCTGTCTCCCTCGTCGCCGATCGTCTGGTCGAGGGAGATGGGCTCACGCGCGTACTGCTGGATCTCCAGCACCTTCTCGGGCGTGATGTCCATTTCCTTGGCGAGCTCTTCGGGAGTGGGCTCGCGACCCAGATCCTGCAGCAGCTCGCGCTGGATGCGGCCGAGCTTGTTGATGACCTCCACCATGTGCACCGGGATGCGAATGGTGCGGGCCTGGTCGGCCATCGCACGGGTGATGGCCTGGCGGATCCACCACGTGGCGTAGGTCGAGAACTTGTAGCCCTTCGTGTAGTCGAACTTCTCGACCGCGCGAATGAGGCCCAGGTTGCCTTCCTGGATCAGGTCGAGGAAGGCCATGCCGCGGCCGGTGTAGCGCTTGGCGAGCGACACGACGAGGCGGAGGTTCGCCTCGAGCAGGTGGTTCTTGGCGCGGTTGCCGTCGCGGCAGATCCAGCTCATGTCGCGGCGCTGTGCGGCGGGGAGCTTCTCCCCGGTATCGGACAGCTCCTGCATGATCTGCGTCGCGTAGAGCCCGGCCTCGATCCGCTTGGCGAGCTCGACCTCCTCTTCCGCGTTGAGGAGGGCGACCTTGCCGATCTGCTTGAGGTACGCGCGCACCGAGTCGGCGGACGCGGTGAGCTCGGCGTCCTTGCGGGCCTGACGGAGGGCCTCGGACTCCTCCTCGTCCCAGACGAAGTCGCCGGATGCCTTGTCCTTCTCGGACGGCTCCTCGGTCTCCTCGTCCTCGCCGACGGCGACGACCTCTACGACGTCGGACTCCACCTCGGCCAGGTCGCCTTCGGTGATGTCGATGTCCTCCATGTCGGCCGAGTCCTCGTCGAGGTCCTCGCCGTCCGCTGACTTACCGGCCGTGGCCTTCTTGGCGCCCGCCTTCTTCGCTGCCGCCTTCTTGGCCGGCGCCTTCTTCGCTGCTGCCTTCTTGGCCGGCGCCTTCTTGGCCGCCGGCTTCTTCACGGAAGTGTCTTCGGCTGCCGGAGCAGTGCCGGGGGCTGCCGCTCCGACTGGTGCTTCCGGTCCTGACTCCGAAGTCGAATCAGCAGTCTGACGTGTATCGGTGGCTGCCACGTACGCCCTTTCGTGACGGTGTCGTGCGGCGTCACGCCAGAGTGGTCATCCGGCGGAGAGGTCTACTGGTTTCGCCGGCGCGCAGCCGGGCCCTTCCATTGTAACGACCCATCCGAAATAGTTACGGAGCGATGCCCGTTTCGACCGCGAGAGCAGCACCGACGATGCCTGCCGTATTGAGCAGCGCAGCAGGTACGACAGGTGTCCTGTTCGTCAGATGCGGAATCCACTTCTCGTGTTTGCGGCTGATTCCGCCGCCGGCGATGAACAGATCCGGCGACATGAGGTTCTCGAACCGGGTGAGGACGCGGGTCACCTCGGCCGCCCACTCCTTGTAGGACAGATCCTTCTTCTCCTTCACCGACGACGCCGCCCGGTGCTCGGCCTCCTTGCCGTCCACCTCCATGTGCCCGAACTCGGTATTGGGGAGGAGGACGCCGTCGTGGAGGATCGCTGAGCCGATGCCCGTACCGAACGTGAGGAGGATGACGACCCCCCTCGCGTCCTTGCCCGCGCCGAGCGCGTCCTCGGCGATCCCCGCCGCGTCGGCGTCGTTGAGGACGGTGACGAGCCGGCCGCCGAGTGCGTCGGCGAACAGGGCACGCGCGTCCGTCCCGATCCAGTGCTTGTCGATGTTCGCGGCGGTCCGCGCCACTCCGCCGATGACGACACTGGGCAGGGTGATACCGACCGGTCCGTCCCACTCTGCCTGGCGGATGATCTCCGCGACGGTCTGCGCGACCGCCTTCGGGGTGGACGGCTGCGGTGTGAGCAACTTGATCCGATCCCCGACGAGTTCACCGGTCTCGAGGTCCACCACGCCGCCCTTGACGCCGCTGCCCCCGACGTCGACACCGAACCCGGTCTTGGTCATGGCGTGTGCTCCTCCGTGTCGACGACGACTGTTCTCCGGCGCGCTTCTGCTGTTCGTCACACTAGTGCGTCGAGACGACTTCGGTGGGTGACACGGGCCGACCGGGGAGGCGCTGCGCGTCGGGGCGCGGACAACGTCAGCGGTGGTGTGAGGCAGTGGAAGTGTGTTCCGATGGGTACGTGCATGCACCCCAGAGTTCAGACTCCCCGTCCGGCCACGTCGGCACCGATCCCCGCGAACTGCTCGCGGTCGCCGTCGCCGTCGCAGAGGAAGCCGCCGCGCACGTCCGCGCGAGGCGGCCCGAGGTGTTCGGAATCGTCGGGAAGCGAGCAGGATCCGGCGATTCCGTGACGGCCAAGAGCACCCCGACGGACCCGGTCACGGTGGTCGACACCGAGAGCGAGCACGTCATCCGGGACCGTCTCGCGGAGCTGCGCCCGGGTGATGCGATCCTCGGCGAAGAGGGTGGGGGAGAGGAACATTCCGTCGCGGGGGTGCGGTGGATCGTGGACCCGATCGACGGCACGGTGAACTTTCTGTACGGCGTGCCCGCCTACGCGGTGTCGGTGGCCGTCCAGATCGACGGGGTGTCCGTCGCCGGGGCCGTGGTCGACGTGGCAGCCGGTGCGACCTACGCCGCGGCCCGCGGCGGCGGCGCGACACTCACCGACGCGGACGGGCGGGTGAACGAACTCCGGTGCAACCCCGTGACCGACGTGTCGATGGCATTGCTCGCCACCGGATTCGGGTACGGCGCGGCGCGGCGGAAGGCCCAGGGCGCCCTCATCGCCGAGATCCTCCCGCGGGTGCGCGACATCCGCCGGATCGGTTCGGCGGCCCTCGATCTGTGCATGGTCGCGGCCGGCCGGGTCGACGCCCACTTCGAGCACGGGCTGAGCCCGTGGGACTGGGCCGCCGGGTCGTTGATCGCGACCGAGGCCGGAGCCCGCGTGCGAATCCCCGCTCCGCACACGTCGAGCGCGGACGGCGAGGTGGTGGTGGCGGCCGCTCCCGGCATCGCCGATGCGCTGGACACGCTGTTCGCCGAGACCGGGGCCGACGCCCCGATCCCGGAGGTGTGACCGACGGTCAGCAGCGGGCGGTACGCGCCGCCTTCAGGAGATCGATGTCGAGAGGTGCCGGTTGGGTTCCGGGCGGCGGATCCTTCAGCGACCGCAAAACCTCTTCGGCGTCGGTGTTCGGTGAGATCTTGCGGAAGTAGGTTCCGAGCGCCAGATCGACCGTGTCGTCGGTGCGCGTGTCTTCGATGAGCTCGGCGCACGGAGCGACCAGCCAGAGCGCACTCGCGGCGGCGACGCCATTGGGGCCGAACCGCAGCTGCCCCTGGCACTGCATGTTCTGGTCGACGTAGATCGGGTCGTTGCCCGCCTGCACGTCGGGGGCGCTCGCGAATCCGTAGTCGCTCAGCTGGGCGGCCACCTGCGCAGCCTGACCGTGTTCGCCGTTCGCGTTGAACACGCGCACCTTGGTGGCGGACAGTGCTGCAGGCTCCACGTCCCGCAGGGTCGACCCGTCGACACGTTCACCCAGCGTCTGTTGCGGCGGGGCGGCGGGGTCGACCGGCTGCGCCGCGGGCTGGGGCGCATTGCAGTCGACCGTCGTGGCGAGATCCTCGTCGTCGCCGAGAACGCCGATCCACACGATTGCGCCGAGCAGGGCGAGGACCGCGAACACCACGAGGATCGGCATCGCCCGGCGCCGCCGGAACGGACGACCCTTGTCGTCGTGCGAGCTGCCTTCGGTGATCAGTGAAACCACAGTGTGCCTCGACCTCTCCTACAGACTGCGCTCGTGACGAAACGCCCGTACAGCGCACCGATACCGGGCCCGGCCACGCGTTGTGGCACAGGTTCGGCACCTACCTTAGATCCCCGCGGCGTCATACCCCCGAACCCGTCCCCGTTGTGGAATGTCACAGCTTGCTGTGGTGTTGGTGACGATTAGCAGACAATTTGCGCGATCGGCCGATTCGGTTACGACTTTTGTACTTCCTTCGGCTACTGTCTGGCGGCCCCAGTCGTTCAAAGCGTTCAGAACGAGGGTCGGCAGAAGATGAAAAAAGAGGCGTAGATCATGTTTCCGGGGCCTGGTTCCGGGCACGTTCCCATCGGTTGCGGCGTTGTGTGGCCGCAGGGTGTGATCTGCGCCGAGGCGGTTTACGGGTGGACGGTCGACCGGCACACGGTTCGACGTACCGCGCGGGCCGGGATACAGGGAAGAAGATGAGGGGAAGGCGACATGGCAACTGACTACGACGCACCGCGGCGAACAGAGTCCGACGAGGTTTCGGAGGATTCGCTGGAGGAACTGAAGGCGCGACGTAACGAGGCTCAGTCGGCTGTTGTCGACGTGGACGAGTCCGACACGGCGGAATCGTTCGAACTTCCCGGCGCGGATCTGTCCGGCGAGGAACTCTCGGTGCGCGTCGTGCCGAAGCAGGCCGACGAGTTCACGTGTTCGAGCTGCTTCCTGGTGCACCACCGCAGCCGGCTCGCCAGTGAGGCGGGCGGAGTGCTGGTGTGCAGGGACTGCGCGGCCTGAGCGGCGGCAAGTACGAGAGGCGGACGGTGGGAGGCCCACCGTCCGATCAGTCGCCGTCCGCCTGTGGGCGCGCACGGTTGACCGCGGCCAGCAACTCCGCAGGCCGACGGGTGCTGATAAGCCAGTAGGGGGTCGGGTCCTCGGGGTCGTCGAGCACGATCAGTGCCATCGGCTTGACCCACGCGCGGTGCTGAACGAAGGCTGCGGGGTCGAGCTGACGACCGAGCGCCGCACTCTTCGCCGAACCGGGCACCTCCGCGACCCGCGCAATGACGTCCACCGGGAGATGCGCCTGTCCGACCCGCAGGTGGACGCCATTCGGTTCCTCGACGACCTCGACGCGGAGGCGGCTGAGCCAGACGAGTCCCCAGACGGGCAGGGGAAGCAGCAGAACATACGGTAGCCATGCGCGGATGCCCGGCGCACCCATGTGCACCTCCGCGGCCAGCAGACCCGCGACGAACAACCCCACTGCCCACCACCAGACGGGCACCCACAGGCGCTCCGAATACAGGGTGGGCGAGGTGTGATCGGTGGGCGCGACATCGGGCCGGGACGTTTCTGACACCCGACCAGGATAGTCGGTGTCTGAGAGTAGGCTCGGTGCACGTGAGCGACCTATCTCCCGGCCCTTCCTCTGCCGCGACCCCCGCCCTTCCGCCCGTCGCCCTTCAGCGCCTGGACCCGGACATTCCGCTGCCGCAGCGCGCGCACGACGGCGACGCCGGTGTCGACCTCTGCAGCACCCTCGACGTGACCATCGAGCCGGGACGCCGCGTCCTCGTCGGAACGGGCGTCGCGATCGCGCTGCCGCTGGGCACCGTCGGACTCATCCATCCCCGGTCGGGACTCGCCGCCAAGTCGGGGCTGTCGGTGGTCAACACCCCCGGCACCATCGACGCCGGATACCGGGGCGAGATCAAGGTGTGCCTGATCAATCACGATCTCGAGACGCCGATCGAGATCCGCCGCGGCGACCGGATCGCCCAACTCGTCGTGCAGCGGGTCGAACTGGTGTCGTTCGTCGAGGTCGAGTCCCTCGACGGCACCACCCGTGGCAGCGACGGACACGGGTCGAGCGGCGGCCACGCCAGCCTCGTCGGCAATGCCAGTGAAGGAGCCTGAACATGTTCGGACGTCGTAAGAAGGGCAAGGAAGCAGAGGACGGCACGCCCGATGTCTTCGAGGACGCCGAGACGGACGCCGCCGACGACGGCACGGAATACGACGACTTCGACGCCGTCACCGAGGTCGACGGCGGACCGTACGACGCCGACGACCTGGAATCGGGCGCCGATCTCACAGTCGGTGAGGTCGGGACCCGACTCGACCTCGGTTCCGTCCTCGTGCCGATGCCGCAGGGTGCCCAGTTGCAGGTTGAAATGGCGCCGGACGGTTCGCCGCAGGCCGTGCACCTCGTCACCCAGCACGGGCGCGTCACGGTGGCGGCATATGCCGCCCCGAAGTCGCCGGGCCAGTGGCGCGAGGTCGCCGGCGACCTCGCCGAATCTCTGCGCAACGACAACGCGACGGTGAGCGTCGAGAGCGGACCGTGGGGCCGCGAGGTGTTCGCCGTCACCCCCAACGCCGACCTGCGTTTCATCGGCGTCGACGGCTACCGCTGGATGGTGCGGTGCGTGGTCGCGGGGCCGAGCGGTGGCAACACGTCCGATTCGGAACTCGTCGCGACCGCCCGGGCAATCCTGCGCGACACCGTCGTCAAGCGGGGAAACGAGCCGAACCCGGTGCGGACCCCGCTGCCGGTGGTCCTGCCCGAGGCGCTCGCTCAGCAGTTGGCGGCCGCCCACCAGCAACAGCTGGCGCAGCAGCAGGGCGCCGCCCCGCAACAACCTGCCGCGCCGCAGCCCGGGCCCGTCCCGCAGGACGAGGCGCAGGCACCCCAGGCCCCGGTCCAGCCGCAGCAGCGTCGCGGCGAATCGGGTTCCGCGATGCAGCAACTCGGCCGCTGACGGCAGCTCAGGCCGTGTGCAGTACCGAATCCAGCGCCTCGAGTCCGGCGTAGCCGAGGACGGCCGGATCGGCACCGATCTCGTCGAGGGTCACGGTGACCAGTGCGGCGTGCGGTAACAGTTCGGACCAGGTCCGGGCGACCTCGAGTGGGTGCACCGCGTCGTCGACGGCGGCGGCGATGCCGACCGGCACGACGATGCGCCCCAGGTCGTCCGTGCTCGGGGCGTGGTACGCGGAAGCCTCGTCGAGTGCGGCCGGGAGGTGCGGCCACTGCGACCGCCAGGATTTGGCCAGTTCCCGGCCCAGCCAGGGCGGACTGGTCGCGATCATCTCGGCGGTGACCTGTTCGAGGCCGTCCGCCCGCAGCCGGGCAGCGGTGAACCGGGCGCTGGCGGCGGCGGGGGCGTCCGCGCCGGTCCCGGTCCACGCCGGCAGCGCCGCGAGGACCCCGGCGGTGCACAGAGGGTGTGATCCTGCCCACTGCAACGCCACTGCCGCCCCGATCGAGACCCCGCCGACGATGATCCGGGAATGCTGCGCAGCCGTGGCGTCGAGTGCGTCCAAATAGCTGCCGACGACCCGTCGCGGGTCGGGTTGGACTGCGACCGTACGCACTCCGCGGCAGGCCAGAGGCTCGGTGAAGGCGCGGGCCACGAAGTCCGCGTCGGATCCCGTTCCCGGGAGTACCACGGCTACGGCCGGCCGGTCGTCAAAGGGCATGAGGTGATCTTGCCTCGTCCCCGGCAGCACCCTTTCCGCTGGTGTGGTTGCCGGGAACCAATGGGTCTACAGTGGCGAATACACAGCCCTACGAGCGGCGCGAAGATCTCGCGTCGCACATGCTCCAGGAGCGCGCAATGGCACCCGCCACGGCAGGATATTTTCGTCGGCTGACTCGCAGGCTCACCGAGGACCTCGAGCAGCTGGACGCCGAGGAAATGGCCGAGACGTCACAGGCGTCCGGCGCACAACGTGCCTGCGACTGCAGCCGCGGTGAAGAGGTCACCATGCTGGGACGGCTCCGCAGCGTCGAGGCGTGTCCGAAGTCCGGGAACGCCAGCATCGAAGCCGAATTCTTCGACGGCACCGAACAGATCAAGTTGGTGTGGATCGGCCGGCGGCGGATTCCGGGGATCGAGCCGGGCAAGACCCTTCTCGTTCGCGGACGCGTCGGCGAACGCGACGGCCAGAAGGTGATCTTCAACCCGTATTACGAGCTGCGCGGCGAATCGTAGGGTCCGTCTCGTGTGGCACTCTCGTCGAGTGACCGAAACGAAGCAGCAATCCATACTCGAACAGCTCGGTGGGATCAGCGGGCTGGTCTATTCGACCCTGCCCATCCTGGTCTTCGTCCCGGTCAACGCGGTGTGGAGCCTGGGTCCGGCGATCTGGGCCGCCCTGGGTGTCGCGGTCGCCATTCTGGTCTGGCGTCTCGTGCGCCACAGCCCCGTCCAGCCCGCGGTCTCCGGGTTCTTCGGCGTCGGCATCTCCGCATTCATCGCGTACCGCACGGGTGATGCCAAGGGGTACTTTCTGTTCGGCATCTACACGAGTCTCGCGTACGGGGCGGTGTTCCTGGTCTCGATTCTGGTGCGCCGGCCGATCGTCGGACTCATCTGGGGGTTCCTCAACGGCCACGGCAACCTCTGGCGGCGGCATCGCGGCGCGGTGCGTGCCTACGACGTCGCAACGGGCGCCTGGGCGCTGGTGTTCGGGGCCCGGTACGTCGTGCAGTCGCAGCTCTACGATTCCGACCAGACCGGCTGGCTCGCCTTCGCACGCATCGCGATGGGCTGGCCGCTGGCGGGATTGGCTCTGCTGGTGACGATCTGGGCGGTGCGGCGGGCCGACCGCATCGTCGAACCCGGACCGTCCGAGGAGGCCGCCGTGCCGAACGATGACACCGGGGCCGCCGTGCCGAACGATGACACCGGGGCCGCCGTGCCGACCGACGACACCGAGGCCGCCGTGCCGACCGACGACACCGAGGCGGGCGGTCCCCGCGAGGAGCCCGGCCGACCGTAGTCGGGGCCCCCGCCGTGGGGCTCTAAGTTGTTGCGCCGACGGCGAAGTCGATCGCCCGCGCCGCAATCACGAGAGTCCGACGGCGGCCCGGAGGTCGTCCTCGACGTCCACGGATGCGACGAACAGCAGTTCGTCGCCGCCCTCGAGCGGATCGTCCTGCTGGGGAACGATCACCCGGCCGCCGCGGAGGATGGTGACCAACGCGGCGTCGCGGGGCAATTGGAGCTTGCGGACGGGTTTCCCGGCGAGCGGAGTGTTGTCGGGCAGCGTGACCTCGACGAGGTTGGCCTGACCCTGGCGCAGCGTCATCAACCGCACGAGGTCGCCGACCGACACCGCCTCCTCGACCAGTGAGGCGAGCATGCGGGGGGTGGACACGGCGACGTCGACACCCCAGGACTCGTCGAACAACCACTCGTTGCGGGGGTCGTTGACGCGGGCGACCACGCGGCTGACCCCGAATTCGGTCTTCGCGAGCAGGCTGAGAACGAGGTTGGCCTTGTCGTCGCCGGTGGCCGCGATCACGACCTCGTAGGTTTCGAGGGACGCCGTTTCGAGGCTGCTCAGTTCGCACGCGTCGGCGTGAACCCACGTCGCCTCGGGCACCGACTCCTGTTCGACGTGCTCGAGTTTGCGTTCGATCAGCATGACGTCGTGTTCGCTGCGGACCAGTTCGCGCGCGATGGAGCGTCCGACTGCGCCGGCTCCTGCGATTGCGACTCTCATCGTGTGCTTCCGTTCGGGTGGTCGATCGTGAATATTCTCACTGTCGTGTCAGTTGTCCGAGGGCGGGGGATTGCCCGCGAGCGCGACGGCTTCGGCCACGGTTCCCGACACGGCAGCGATGTACACCTGGTCGTCGGCCTGGAAGACCGTCTTGCGGTCGGGCAGCACGCCGGTGCCGAAGCGGATGATGAACGCGACACGCGAATTCGTCGCCGCCTCGAGTTCGGCGACCGGCTTGCCGATCCAGTCCTCGTGCAGGGACAACTCGGTGACCGCGACCGTTCCCGAGGGATCCCGCCACTTGGCGGTCTGGCTGTCGCGGGTGAGGGTGTGCAGGAAGCGGTCCGTCGACCAGGGGACTGTGGCGACGGTGGGAATTCCGAGCCGCTCGTACACGGCGGCGCGCTTCGCGTCGTAGATGCGGGCGACGACGCGTTCCACGCCGAACGTTTCCCGGGCCACGCGCGCGGAGATGATGTTGGAGTTGTCTCCGGACGACACTGCGGCGAACGCCTCGGCCCGCTCGATACCGGCCTTGACCAGTACGTCGCGGTCGAACCCCATGCCGACGACGGTGTGGCCGGGGAAGTCGGGTTCGAGACGCAGGAAGGCGGCGGGATCACGATCGATGACCGCGACCTCGTGGCCGATCCGGGTCAGCGAGCCGGCGAGGGATGAGCCGACCCGGCCGCATCCCATGATGACCACATACACCTTGTACTCCGTTCATGGGCTCTGGTGTCACGTCTCGAGTACGTGCGTACCGAATCGAACCGTACAGTGCGCAGACGGAAGAGCAACCGCGACAGAGATCGCAATCCGGACACATTGGTGGGTGAGGGTCCAGCTTTTCCGCGGACGGCTTACGCTTTGGCAGTGTCAAAGCTCTCGACCGCCACAAAGCGGCTACTGCTAGGCAGACCCTTCCGGAGCGACAAGCTCGGGCACACGCTGCTTCCCAAGAGGATCGCCCTCCCGGTCTTCGCGTCCGACGCGATGTCCTCGGTGGCGTACGCCCCCGAGGAAATCTTCCTCGTGCTGTCGGTGGCGGGTATCTCCGCCTACGCCTACACCCCCTGGATCGGCCTCGCCGTCGCCGCGGTGATGGCCGTGGTCGTCGCCAGCTACCGGCAGAACGTGCACGCCTACCCATCGGGCGGTGGCGACTACGAGGTCGCGACCGTCAATCTCGGACCCAATGCGGGACTCACGGTCGGCAGCGCCCTGCTGGTGGACTACGTCCTCACCGTCGCGGTGTCCATCTCGTCGGCGGCCTCCAACATCGGTTCGGCGGTGCCGTTCGTCGCCCAGCACAAGGTGCTGTTCGCGGTCGCGGCCATCGTCCTGCTGACCGCGATCAACTTGCGCGGCATCCGCGAATCCGGTGCCGCCTTCGCGATCCCGACGTACGCATTCATCGTCGGAATGGTCCTGATGTTGCTGTGGGGCTTCTTCCGGATCTTCGTCCTGGGTGAGGACCTGCGGGCCGAATCGTCCGGGTTCCAACTAGAAGCCGAGGATTCCAATTTGTACGGGATCGCGTTCGCGTTCCTCATCGCGCGCGCGTTCTCGTCCGGGTGTGCGGCCCTGACCGGTGTCGAGGCGATCAGCAACGGTGTTCCGGCATTCCAGAAGCCGAAGTCCCGCAATGCGGCCACCACGCTTCTGCTGCTGGGTTCGATCGCCGTCGTGCTGCTGATGGGCATCATCATCCTGGCCCAGAAGATCGGGATCGTGTACGCGCACAGCCCGGCGGAGCAGCTGATCGGCGCCCCGGACGGCTATCACCAGAAGACGTTGATCGCCCAGATCGCCGAGACGGTGTTCGGCGGGTTCCCGATCGGGTTCTATTTCATCGCCATCGTCACGGCCCTGATCCTCGTGCTGGCGGCCAACACCGCATTCAACGGGTTCCCGGTGCTCGGATCGATCCTCGCGCAGGACCGCTACCTGCCCCGTCAGCTGCACACCCGCGGCGACCGCCTGGCGTTCAGCAACGGCATCCTGTTCCTGTCCGGCGCCGCGATCGCCTTTGTCGTCCTGTTCGGCGCCGAGGTCACCAAGCTGATCCAGCTCTATATCGTCGGTGTGTTCGTGTCCTTCGTGCTGAGCCAGACCGGCATGATCCGGCACTGGACCCGGCACTTGAAGTCCGAGAACGACGCCGCCCAGCGGCGGCGGATGCAGCGTTCCCGGGTGATCAACTCCATCGGCCTCGCCATGACCGGCGCCGTGCTCGTCATCGTGCTCATCACGAAGTTCGCGGCCGGCGCGTGGATCGCGATCGTGGCCATGGTCGCGATCTTCGTCGTGATGAAGCTGATCCGGAAGCACTACGACAGCGTGGCGCGGGAACTCGAGGAACAGGAATGGGACGGGGTGCTGCCCAGCCGGACGCACTCGATCGTCCTCGTCTCGAAGCTGCACATGCCGACGATGCGCGCGCTCGCGTACGCCCGGGCCACCCGGCCGGACACGCTCGAGGCGATCACGGTGAATGTCGACGAACCCGACACGCGGGCGCTCGTGCGTCAGTGGGAGAAGAGCGACATCGCGGTGCCGCTGAAGGTGATCGAGTCGCCGTACCGGGAGATCACCAAACCGGTTCTCGACTACGTGCGCCGCGTCCGCAAGGACTCGCCGCGGGACGTGGTCACCGTGTTCATCCCCGAGTACGTGGTGGGGCACTGGTGGGAGCAGATCCTGCACAACCAGAGTGCGCTGCGACTGAAGAGTCGTCTGCTGTTCCAGCCGGGTGTCATGGTCACCAGCGTTCCGTGGCAGCTGAACTCGTCCGAGAAGGCGAAGACCCTGAACATCGAATACACGGCCGGGGCCTCGCGCCGTGGCTACGAACCCGACGAGAAGTGACGGGCGAGACGCGTTGAGTGAGAACTGGTTGGACCGCCGCCTCGAACTGCGGCTGGGAAATCCCGGGCACGGCGGTTTCGTCGTCGCCCGGCACGAGGGCCGGGTGGTCTTCGTCCGGCACGGACTGCCGGGTGAGCGGGTAACGGCGCTCGTCACCGAAGACCGCGGCGGGTCCTACTGCCGGGCCGACGCGATCGACATCCTCGACGCGTCCCCGGAGCGGGTTACGCCGGTGTGCCCGGTATCGGGCCCCGGTGGCGCGGGCTGTTGCGACTTCTCGCACGCGAGCCTGCACGTGCAGCGGGACATGAAGTCTCAGGTGGTGTCGGAACAACTGGTGCGGCTCGCGCGGGTGCAGCGGGACGTGGAGGTCGAGGAGCTGCCCGGCACCGGGAACGGCACCGGCTGGCGCACGCGGGTACGGCTCGCCGTCGATCAGGACGGACGCCCCGGCTACCACCGGCACCGCAGTTCGGGCATCGTCACCGACCTCGCGTGCCCGCAGATCGACGCCGCCGCCTATGACGGTGTGGGTGAAGGTGAGTGGCGGCCGGGCAGCGAGGTACAGATCGTTCTCGACGGCACGGGGGAGCGGCACGTCGTCGAGATCGCTCCGCCGAAGGTGTCGCGGACCGGCCGGACCAGTCCCGGGCGGCGCGGCGCCATGGCACGTCGCGCGGCCGGTGGTGCCCCGCGCGCCGAGCGGGTGGTCGTCGGTTCGGGTCGTCCGGTGGAACGGGTGGGCGACCGCGAATGGGTGCTTGCCGCCACCGGGTTCTGGCAGGCGCACCGCGGCGCCGCGGACACGTATTCGGCCGTGGTCGCCGACTGGGCCGGGATGTCCGCCGGGGAGACCGCCTGGGATCTGTACGGCGGGGTGGGAGTGTTCGCCGCGGCCCTCGCGGGACATGCCGGACCGTCGGGGCAGGTGGAGTCCGTCGAGTCCTCGCGCCAGGCCGTCTCGGACGGGAAGGCCGCGCTGTCCGACGTTCCGCAGGTGCGTTTCCACGCCGACCGGGTGGAGCGCGCGATCGCCGGGCTGACCGCTCCGCCGCGCGTGGTGGTGCTCGATCCGCCGCGTGCGGGTGCGGGGCGGGACGTGATCGATGCTGTGGCGGCCGCGGGCGCCGAACGCGTCGTGCACGTAGGATGCGATCCGGCGTCGTTCGCCCGCGACATCGGTCTCTACCTCGGGCACGGATTCCGGCTCGACGGGCTCCGCGCGTTCGATGCGTTCCCGCTCACCCACCACGTGGAGTGCATCGCGTTGCTGACCCGCTGAACGCCGGGTCGCATCGTTGTTTACCGAACGCAACTTTACGTATAGTCGAGCCGCACAGAAGTAGTGGTGGGACGGGGACTGGATGTCGGTACAGGCAGATACTGCGCAAGCGCTCGTCGATGCGGTCTTCGCACTCGGGCGATCGTTGCGGGCGGTCGTCGCCGCCGGGGGTGAGACACCGCTCGCGCCGGCGTTGACGAGCGTGCTCTTCGTGCTCGCCGCGCGGGGGGAATGCCGGCAGAACGAACTGGCCACCGATCTGTGCGTCAGTCAGTCGTCGCTCAGCCGGCAGATCTCGGAGTTGGTCGAGGCGGGTTACGTGTCCCGGACAGCGGACCCCGACGACAAGCGTGCCTCCCGAATCCGGGTGTCGCCGAACGGAATGGACATTCTGCGCGAGACCACCGAACGGCGGGCGGAACGGCTGCGCGGCATGCTCGAAGGCTGGTCCCAGGAACAGGCCCTGGCCGCTGTGACGGCGCTGACCCAGCTCAGCGATACGTTCGCCGCGTCGGTGCAGCAGCGCGGTCCGCGGGTCTAAGTCAGGCGCCACCGCACCCGGACATCGACCCGTGTCGGTTTCTCACCCCGTTCGACGGGGATCGGGGAGTCGGCCGCCGCGAACGCCTTCACGACCGGCCGCGGCGACACGTCGCCGGTGTCGACTTCCGAGATCTCCAGCACCTCGCCCAGCGCGCGATGCGACAGCGAGGCGTACTGCTCAGCCTTCGCGAGCGCGTCGGCCCAGGCCCGCTCCCGGGCGGTGGCCGTCAGGGCGGCGGGGTCGGCGAAATCGAATTCGAGTCCGCCGAGGCGGATGTCGTCGCCGCCCGCGCCCACGCAGTCCGCCACCACCTGTGCCGGTGACGCGGCGGACGCGCCGTCGGCGCGGACGGTGATCTGCAGCGTCGTGGCCGCGGTGTAGCCCGTCACCTCGCTGCCCCGGCCCTCGGTCCAGGTGGTTTCCGAGTGCACGGACAATCCGGTGGTCGCGAGGTCGGGGCCCGAGACACCGTGGCCCTGTAGAACATCGGTGACGGCCGTGGTGGACCGGGACACCGCCTCGAAGGCGGCAGCGACCGCGGGACGTGTCGCCGTCACGGTGACGGTGGCACGGACGAGATCCGGAACCGCGGACACGATTCCGGATCCACGGACCGTCACCGAGCGCTCGGCGGGTTCGAGGGTGGCCACCGTCACGACTTACGGTTGTACAGCCGCATCGTCAACGGTCCGAAGATCACCACGAACCCGGCGCACCAACCGAAGACGACGGCGAGGTCGGCCATCTCGACCGACCCGGCCATGAGCCCGCGGATGGACGTCACCAGCGTGCTGATCGGGTTGACGCCGACGAATGCCTGGAGCCAGCCCGGCATGGTCGCGGGATCGACGAAGATGTTGCTGGCAAACGTCAGCGGGAACAGGATGAACATCGACACGCCCATGACGGCCTGTTCGGTGCGCATGAGCATCGCGAACATCGTCCAGATCCACGACAGGCTGAACGAGAACAACAGCAACAGTCCGGTCGACGCGACCACGCCGACGAGACCGCCGTCCGGGCGGAAACCCAGCACCAGCCCGAGGATCAGGACGATGATCGAGGCGATGGTGTAGCGGACGACGTCACCGAGCAGTGCGCCGACGAGGGGTGACGGCCGCCAGATCGGGAGCGACCGGAACCGGTCGAAGACGCCCTTCTCGATGTCCTTGTTGAGCGTCAGGCCGGTGTACATGGTGATCATGACGACCGTCTGCACGAGGATGCCCGGCAGCAGGAACTGGACGTACGCGCTCGTCGATCCGGCGAGTGCGCCGCCGAAGAGGTACGTGAACATCAACGTGAACATGATCGGGAACATCGTCACGTCGAACAGTTGCTCGGGGACGTGCTTGATCTTGAGCAGAGCCCGCCACCCGAACGACAGCGACGTGGACCAGGCGGTGGGTCGCGCCGGCCGCGGGCCGGGCATCTGCAGGACGTCGGCGACAGCGGTGGCGGTGTCGCCGGTCCGGTCGGTGGTGGAGGTCATGACGCATTCTCCTCGGTGGGTCGGCCGGTGAGGGAGAGGAAGACTTCGTCGAGGCTCGGTTGCCCCAGTGCGAACGTGCTGACGGCGATTCCGGCGTCGTCGAGTGCGGGCAGCGCCCGCGAGACCCGGGTCGCGTCGTCGATGCGCGCGGTGAGAGCGGCCGGGTCGGATTCTTCCATGATCGGCACCTCGAGCACCTGCCGCAGCAGCGCCGCCGCCGCGGGTCGGGTGGCGACATCGGTGACGCGCACGTGCAGCGCGCCCGAGCCGACGGACGCCTTGAGTTCGCCCGTGGTGCCCTCGGCGATGACCTTGCCGTGATCGATGACGGCCACCCGGTCGGCGAGCTGGTCGGCTTCGTCGAGGTACTGCGTGGTCAGCAGAACCGTCGTCCCGCCGGCCACCAGGGCCCGGATGATCTCCCACACCTGGTTGCGGCTGCGCGGGTCGAGTCCGGTGGTGGGTTCGTCGAGGAAGATCATCTCGGGAGTGACGATGATGCTCGCCGCGATGTCGAGCCTCCGGCGCATACCGCCGGAGTAATTCTTCACCTGCCGGTTACCCGCCTCCTCCAGTCCGAAGGCGGCCAGCAGCTGTTCGGAGCGGGTGCGGGCCGCGGCCCGGGAGTACCCGTACAGCCGGCCGAGCAACAGCAGATTCTCGGTGCCCGTCAGATCCTCGTCGAGCGACGCGAACTGTCCGGTGAGGGCGACCTTGCCGCGGACGGCGTCCGGTTCGCTCGCGACGTCGTGCCCGAGCACGGTGGCCGTTCCGCCGTCCAGCGGCAGCAGCGTGGCCAGCATGCGGATCGCGGTGGTCTTGCCCGCCCCGTTCGGTCCGAGGACGCCGTAGACGCCGCCGAGCGGGACGGCCAGATCCAGGCCGTCGACGGCGCGGGTGGATCCGAAGGTCTTGACGAGCCCTGTCGTCTCGATGGCGAGCGTGGTCGCTGTGAGCATTGCCCCCTGCTTTCGATTACGGCGTCGTCGATTCGGAGCCCCCAGCCTGTCCGATTTCTCCGAATTGGGCAACGGGTTTTCCCGAGGTCATCGGGGAGCCGATCACATGCTGTCGCTCTGCCGCAGCAGGGACCGTAGCATCACGTCGAGCTGTTCGTAGGCGCCCGACGCGAGACGCTCGAGCAAAGCCAACTTGAGTTTCGGTTCCTCCGAGGCCATTTCGAGGTAGCGCTCGGACGTCAGCACCGCGACCGTCACCGGGGTGTCGGCCCGGACGTCGTTGAGGAACCGGGAATCGAGCATCATCGTCATCTCCCCGAAGCTCATTCCCGCCGACAACGTCATGATCCGGTGCACGGCACCCGACGGGTCGGTGACCGTGGAGCTGACCTGCCCGGACAGGATGAGGAACAGCCCGCACGCGCGGTCGCCCCGATGAACGATGAGTTCACCACGGGCATAGGAGCGAGTGACGAGGTCGCGGGTGAACCGCCGGAGTTGCTCCGGGGTGAGGCTGGACAGCATGGGATGCCGGTCGATCGTGACGGACGACGGCTGACGGGCCGTGCTGCAGTGCCGTTCGAGGAGGATGTCCTCGCACCACTGCACGGCGGCGTCGAGGTCGGCGAACACCCGGCCCGACTTCCCCGACAGGTCGGAGTAAGTGTTGCCGAGCAGTCCGGCCGGGTCGACGAACGCGATCGCGCACCCACGGGCGGCGAGGTCGGCCCGCAACGCCTCGAACATCCGGCGCGCTACACCGCTGACGTCGTCGACGCGCCGGACGTCGACGACTACCACGTCGAGCTCCTCCTCGACGGCGCCGATCTCGCGAACGGCGCTCTCCGCGCCGGCGAACAGCAGATCCCCGTGCAGTTCGTAGATCCGGCTGCGCTTGCCGACGTCGTCGAGGGCGGCGCGCTCGGTGGGGGAGCGCCGCATCCGCGAGGGGGCGTCCGTCACGGAGTACCGGGCGCGGACAGCGGCGCGGGCGGCGCGCGTGACGTGCAGGAAGTGCAGTTCCAACTCGTTCGACAGCGCCCGGCACGCCTCGACGCCGCGGACGCTGTTGCCGTGGGAGTCGAGGCGCGGCGAGTAGATCGCGATGCCGATCTGCCCGGGAAGGACGGCGACGATGCCGCCCCCGACCCCGCTCTTGGCGGGCAACCCGACCTCGTACACCCATTTACCTGCGGCGTCGTACATGCCGCACGTCGACATCACGCTGAGGACCCGCTCCACGAGAACCGGCTCGAGCACCGTGTCCCGGGTGACGGGGTTGACGCCGTTGTTCGCCATCGTCGCGGCCATCAGGCTCAGGTCGCGGCACGTCACGTCGAGGGAACACTGGCGGAAATACAGGTCGACCGCCTCGTCGGGGTCGTCCGTGATGATGCCGAACGAGCGCAGCATGTGTCCGATGGCCCGGTTGCGGTGCCCGGTCCGGAACTCGGATTCGTACACCGATCGGTTGAACGTCAGGTCCCGTCCCGCGTACCTCGAATACGTCGACCGAATCCGCTCGAACCGGGTGTCGACGTCCGGCCCGGCGATCAGCGACGCCGCGGTGATCGCCCCGGCGTTGATCATCGGATTGCGGGGCCGCTCCGTCCGCGGATCGAGGCTGATCTCGTTGAACGGCTCCCCGGACGGTTCGACGTCGATCTTCTCGGCCACGGCGTCGGACCCGCGATCGGCGAGGGCCAGGGCGTAGGTGAACGGTTTCGAGATGGACTGGATCGTGAAGGGGAGCCGGGTGTCGCCGACCTCGTACACGTAGCCGTCCACGGTCGCGATGCAGATGCCGAACGAGTCGGGGGCGACGGCGGCGAGCTCGGGAATGTAGTCGGCGAGCTCGCCGCCGCGATTCGCCTGGGTTGCGGTGAAGACTTTTCCGATCAGCGCGTCCACGACGGTGTTCATGAGTCGACCCTAGAGGCTGTTCACGACGCTGTCGGGGGTTCCGTCCGGTCCGCCCGGCGACGCAATTGTGTGAACCCGGTCACGGCTGTGGCCGGAATGCCCGAGGACGAACCCGCACTACGGGGCCGCGGCGGCCGGTACCGTGTGTCCCTCGCTTCCGCGGCTCCGTAGACTGGTTCCACTGTGACGTGACACGAAAGCCACGTGGCAGAGGCACGCACGGTCGCGTGCATCACGGAGGGAGCGATCTCGTTGGGTGTTCTTGCCCGTATCCAGACGCCTGACGATCTTCGTCAGCTGAATTCGGCGGAGATGAAACAGCTCGCCGCCGAGATTCGTGAGTTCCTCGTCCAGAAGGTCGCGGCGACCGGCGGGCACCTCGGCCCCAACCTGGGCGTCGTCGAGCTGACCCTCGCACTGCACCGCATCTTCGATTCGCCGGCCGACCCGATCATCTTCGACACGGGCCACCAGGCGTACGTCCACAAGATCCTCACCGGCCGCAAGGACGATTTCGACTCGCTCCGCAAACAGGGCGGCCTGTCCGGCTACCCGTGCCGGGCGGAGAGCGACCACGACTGGGTCGAGTCCTCCCACGCGTCGGCGTCGCTGTCCTACGCGGACGGCCTCGCGAAGGCGTTCGAGCTGACCGGCCAGGACCGACACGTCGTGGCCGTCGTCGGCGACGGCGCGCTCACCGGCGGCATGTGCTGGGAGGCGCTCAACAACATCGCGGCCGGCAAGGACCGCTCGGTGGTCATCGTCGTCAACGACAACGGCCGCTCGTACGCGCCGACCATCGGCGGGCTCGCCGACCACCTCGCGGCCCTCCGGCTCCAGCCGGGATACGAGCGCATCCTCGACAGCGGTCGTCGCATCGTCAAGAAGCTTCCGTGGGTGGGTCGCACCGCCTACTCGGTTCTGCACGGCATGAAGGCGGGTCTCAAGGATGCCGTCGCCCCGCAGGTGATGTTCACCGATCTGGGCATCAAGTACCTCGGACCGGTCGACGGACACGACGAGGCGGCGATGGAATCCGCGCTGCGCCGCGCGAAGGCGTTCGGCGGACCGGTCATCGTCCACGCCGTCACCCGCAAAGGCATGGGCTACGCCCCCGCCGAGAACCACGTGGCCGATCAGATGCACTCGACGGGCGTGATCGACCCCGTCACGGGTAAATCCGCCGGAAACGCGGCCGCCGATTGGACGTCGGTGTTCTCGGCCGAGCTGATCGATCAGGCGAGCCGCCGGCAGGACGTCGTGGCGATCACCGCCGCGATGGCGGGCCCGACAGGTCTCGCGGCGTTCGGCGAGAAGTACCCCGACCGCATGTTCGACGTCGGGATCGCCGAACAGCACGCCGTGACGTCGGCTGCCGGCCTCGCGCTCGGGGGTCTGCACCCGGTGGTCGCGGTCTACTCGACATTCCTCAACCGCGCCTTCGATCAGTTGCTGATGGACGTGGCGTTGCTGAAGCTGCCCGTTACCCTCGTCCTCGATCGCGCCGGCATCACCGGCAGCGACGGCGCCAGCCACAACGGCATGTGGGACATGTCGCTGCTGGGGATCGTCCCTGGGATGAGGGTCGCCGCCCCCCGCGACACCGCCACCCTGCGGGAGGAGTTGGACGAGGCCCTGACGGTGGACGACGGCCCGACCGCGCTCCGCTTCCCGAAGGGCACGGTCTGTGACGACGTCCCCGCGGTGCGCCGTCTCGACGGTGTCATCGACGTCCTCCGTGCCCCCGCCGGGCGGAACGACGTACTCATCGTGTCGGTCGGCGCGTTCGCCGGACTCGCGCTCGCAGCAGCGGAACGCCTGGAGCAGCAAGGCATCTCGGCGACCGTGGTCGACCCGCGGTGGGTCCTGCCGGTCCCGGAGTCGCTGGTGAAGTTCGCCGAGGACTACACGATGGTCGTCACCGTCGAGGACAGCGGACTGCACGGCGGTGTCGGTTCCACCGTCTCCGCGGCGCTGCGGTCGGCCGGGGTCGACGTCCCCTGTCGTGATCTCGGTGTTCCGCAGCGGTTCCTCGACCACGCGTCGCGGGCGCAGATCCATGCCGAGCTGGGTCTCACCGCACAGGACGTCGCCCGGCAGATCACCGGGTGGTTCGCCGGTCTCGGGAACCTGCGCGCCGGGCAGCAGAACGGCGTGGTCGCCGACCTCGACGCGCGGCGGGCGGAGAAGCAGTAGCGCCGACCGCCCGACACGAGAAATCCGGCCGAATCACAGTGTGATTCGGCCGGATCCGTGTCTGCTGGGTCAGGTGTGCATCTCCTCGAGCTCCATCCCCTTCGTCTCTCGGACCTTCATCCGGACGAAGAAGTAGGACAGTAACGCGAAGAACGCGAACAGTCCGTACAGGAACCACAGCCCCACCGACCGGGTGAGCGGCGGGAACGAGAGGGTGACCGTGAAGTTCGCGATCCAGTTCGCCGCCGTGCTGATGCCGAGTGCGTAGGCGCGCATGTTGTTGGGGAACATCTCGCCCAGCATCACCCACATGATCGGACCCCAGGTGGCGGCGAAGAAGATCACGAACAGGTTGGCGCCGACCAGGGCGAGCGCCCCCCACGGGCTGGGGAGTACCACGTCGTCGCCGCTGCCGGTCGCCTGGGAGAAGGCGATCGCCGCCAGGAGCAGGCTCAGGAACATGCCGAGCGAGCCCACCTCGAGCAGAATCTTGCGGCCGACCCGGTCGACGAACAGGATCGCGACGAACGTCATGCCCACGTTGATGATCGCGGTGATCACCGACGTGGTGAACGACTCGTTCTCGGTGAAGCCCACCGACTTCCAGAGTGTGGTCGAGTAGTAGAAGATCGCGTTGATGCCCACGAACTGCTGGAAGATGGCCATGAAGATGCCGACCCAGACCAGTGGCTGGAGCCCGAACTTGGGGCCGCGGATGTCGTCGAACGACGCCGTCGACTCGCGGCGGAGGGTGAGCCGGATCTCGGTGACGCGCTCGTGCGGGTCGACCTCGCCGGTGATGTTCGCGAGGATGTCGGCGGCTTCCTGATCGAGGTGCTTGCCCACGAGGTACCGCGGGGACTCGGGGATCATCAGGGCGAGAACGCCGTACACGACCGCGGGGACCACGCCGACGATGAACATCCAGCGCCAGGCCTCGAGGTTCAGCCACAGCTCGTTGGAGGCGCCGCCCGCGGCGTTCTGCAGCACCGCGTCAGACAGCAGTGCCGCGAAGATGCCGAGCGTGATGGCCAGTTGCTGCAGCGACGCCAACGCGCCGCGGTAGCGGGCCGGGGCGATCTCCGAGATGTACGTGGGCGCAATGACCGACGCGATACCGATGCCGAGGCCGCCGAGGACGCGCCACAGCATCAGGTCGGGGACGCTGAAGGCGAGGCCGGCTCCCAGCGAGGACACCACGAACAGCACCGAGCCGAGCAGCATCACTTTCTTGCGGCCCCAGCGGTCCGCGAGGCGGCCCGCAAACCATGCGCCCACAGCACATCCGAGCAGGGCGATCGCCACGGCGAAGCCCGTGAAGAACGACCCCAGCTCGAAGTGGTCCTGGATGGAGTCGACGGCGCCGTTGATGACCGAGCTGTCGAAACCGAAGAGGAATCCCCCGACCGCGGCGGCTACGGTGACGCCGATGACCTTCGCGGTGTGTCTTTCGGACATCTGCGTCATCGCATACCTGCTTTCGACGAGCGTTCCTGATGCGGGCACAACCGAACTAGGTGTACCGGAATACGTTACGCCCGAGACCGCCTGTCAGGCGGGAGTTCAGGCACCCGCTTTCTTCGCGGCCTCGCTGAGCGGTGGTGTCAGCTTGTCCAGGACCCAGGGCGTCGCGAGTACGCTCGTTTGGCTGAGCCCCGAGATGATCTTCGTGTCCGACAGCGGGACGGCGGTACCCCGGCCGATGGCGCCGAGATTCGCGTAGGCCGGGTTCGCGGCCACGGTGGTGTTCTCCGGGACGAACGCGACCACGACGTCGGCGTCGACATCGGAGATGTTCTCCACCGAGATGTCGGCGAAGAACTTGTCGGGGTCGTTCGTCGAAGCCAGCTTCTGCACGCCAGGCGACACGGTGAACCCGAGCTGCGTGAGCACCTGGACGCGGGGATCGGACGGCATGTAGACGTTGACGGTCGCGGCGTCGGTGTCGAAGTTGATCACCGAGATCGTCTTGCCTGCGAATTCGGGATGCGCGGCGGCCGTCCGGGCGAGGGTGTCGTCGAGACCTGCCACGAGCCGTTCCGCCTCCGCGCTCTTGCCCAGCGCCTGTCCGACCAGCGTGGTCTGGTCCTGCCACGTGGTCTGCCACGCCTTGTCCGGGTACGCCACGGTGGGGGCGATTCCCGACAGCTTCTCGTAGGTGGCCTGGTCGAATCCCTCGTACGGGGCGAGGACCACGTCCGGCGCCAGCGAGGCGACCGACTCGATGGGGGTGGACGTGGCCGCGTCGAGCAGGGTGGTCTCGGCCGGATCGAATCGGTCCTGCAGCCAGGGCATCACCCCGTTCGCCTCGGCACCGTACGCGTACTCGGGCATGCCGACCGGTGTCTGGCCGAGTGCGTACACGACGTCCTGGGCGTTCCATCCGAGTGTGACGATGCGCGCGGGCGACGCGTCGAGGGTGGTCGAGCCGAACGTGTTGTCGATCGTCACCGGAAAGCCCGCACCGGCCGCTTCCGTGGTGCCTCCGCTGTCGCCGGACGAGCACGCGGCGAGGAAGAGGGACGAACTGGCCACGACGAGTGCGACGGCGATCTGGCGTCGGGCGGTGGGTGCGAACACGGCAACGGCTCCTTCGGGAGGGGATTAGAAGGTAAGCCTAACCTAGGCTTGCGGCCCGATCCGCGGACGTCGCCACTTCGAATCAGCGTGATTGCAAATCCCGGGATCGGCGCGACCTGGCGCATTACCCGGTGGAGGTCGCGTTCACGCAGGTGAGGCGCGCCCGTCCCGTCGCGGACCCGGCCGATTCGCACGAGCGGTCCGAGTGCCCGTCCGACGCGGCTCCCGGCCCGGCGGAGTGCCGTTAGCGTGAGTCTTCGTCCAGCTCACACGCACATTCGACGAAGGAGACCGTGGTGGCGAATCCGACTCCCCTCCAGGCGGCGTCGCGCAGTTCCCGCGCGGATCATGCGCGCAGATTCGCCGACCTGCTCCGTCAGCAGGTCCACGCGGATGCCTTCGTCGAGCGGGGACTGCCGTCGGAATCGGAACTGGCCGCCGAGTTCGGCGTGTCGCGCAACGCGGTCCGTGACGGGCTGGCACTGCTCAAGCAGGAAGGGCTCATCGACCGGGCCCCGCGCGTGGGAACCCACGTGGCGCGGCGCAAGTACGACCACGGACTGGGCGCCCTGCTCGGCCTGAAGGAGACGCTCGAGGGGCACGGCGAGGTCCGCAACGACGTGCGCGCGGCGGTGGAGATCGCCCCGCCGCCCGCAGTCGCCCGCCGACTGCAGCTGGGGGCGGGCGAACCCGCCGTCTACATCGAGCGGGTCCGCTACCTCGGCGACCTGCCGCTCAGCCTCGACCTGACCTATCTCGTTCCCGACATCGGAGCCGAGATCCTCGGGCGCGACCTCGAATCCAACGACGTGTTCGCGCTGATCGAGGAGGTCTGCGGTCAGCCCCTCGGCTCGGCCGACCTCTCGATCGAATCCGTCAACGCCGACGCACATTCCGCCGCGAACCTCCAGACGCCGGAGGGTGCGGCGCTGCTGCTGCTCGAACGCCTCTCCCGGCTCGTCGACGGACGTCCCGTCGACCTCGAATACATCCGCATGCGCGGTGACCGAATCACCATGCGCGGCAACCTCGTCCGCCGACCCGACATCACGAACTGGGAGCTCACCTCATGACCTTGGTCAACCAACGGGCCGACGTGCCCGTCACCATCGACGAGTCGCTGTGCATCGAGGGCTGCACTCTCTGCGTCGAGATCTGCCCCCTCGATTCGCTGGCGATCAATCCCGACAACGGCAAGGCGTTCATGCACGTCGACGAATGCTGGTACTGCGGCCCCTGCGCGGCGCGCTGCCCGACCGGCGCCGTCACCGTGAACATGCCCTACCTCCTCCGCTGACCGAAAGACCACTGAGATGAAGCGACGCTTTCCCGCCGCCGCGATCGCCGCCGCGGCACTGACACTCGTGGCGACGAGTTGCTCCCTCGAACCGGCCACCGCCGACGGTGACGCGGTGACGGTGGTGATCGGGTACCAGTCCAAGACGATCAACACCGTCACCGCCGGAACCCTGCTCCGCGCGCAGGGGTACCTCGAGCAGCGACTGCAGGAGGTCACCGAGCAGACCGGGACGAAGTACTCCGTCGAATGGCAGGACTACGACACCGGTGCGCCGATCACCGCGCAGATGGTCGCCGAGAAGATCGACATCGGATCGATGGGCGACTACCCCATGCTGATCAACGGTTCCCGGACCCAGGCGAACCCGCGGTCGAAGACGCAGATCGTGTCGGTGACAGGCTACAACCCCAAGGGTGCCCTGAACATGGTGGTGGTGCCGCCGAACTCACCGGCGACCACACTCGGCGATCTGGCGGGCCGGAAGGTGTCCGCGAGCGTCGGCTCGGCGGGCCACGGCACCCTCGTCCGGGCGCTCGACCGCGCCGGGATCGACCCGGCCACCGGCGTCGAGGTGCTGAACCAGCAGCCGCAGGTCGGAACCTCGGCACTGGAATCCGGTCAGGTGGCGGCGTTGTCGCAGTTCGTCGCCTGGCCCGGACTTCTCGTCTTCCAGGACAAGGCCAAACTGCTGTACGACGGCGCCGAACTCCACACGCCGACCCTGCACGGAGTGGTGGTCCGGGACGTCTACGCCGACGAACACCCCGAAGTTCTCGACGCGTTCCTGCGGGCACAACTCGACGCCACGCAGTTCATCCGCACCCAGCCGCTCGAGGCGTCTCGGATCGTCGCCGACGCGAGCGGGCTGCCCCAGGAGGTCGTGTACCTGTACAACGGTCCGGGTGGCACGTCGTTCGACACGACACTCAAGCCCGGGCTGATCGATGCGCTGAAGAACGATGTGCCGTACCTGAAGTCGATCGGCGACTTCGCCGACCTCGACGTCGGGGGTTTCGTGAACGATGCGCCGCTCCGGTCCGCGTTCGAGGCCGACGGGCAGAACTACGACACCGCCCTGGCGTCGACGGCCAATCCGGCCGCCGTCACCGGCACCGACCCGGTGTGCGCCGCACCGGCGGACGATCCCGCTCTCGCCGGGGAGGTCTGGATCGACGGCGCGGCCACCCAGCCGGCCGCGAACCCGACGTGCCTGCTGCGGGCGGTGAAGCAGGCCCGGGCCGAGGGCCGCACGGTGCGCTCCGCCTACGTCCCCGACGCCGAGCTGGGCACCCGATGGTTCGCGGACAAATCGGTGTGGGTCCGCGACGGCGACACCTTCCTGCCGTTCACCACCGGCGCCGCGGCCGACCGTTACCAGCGGGCGCACCCCACGGGCGCCGTGATCACGTACGACCGCGCGGTCGAGGAGGTCCGGCAGTGACCACTCTGGAACGGTCGGCCGTTCTCGCAGACACCGAATCTGCTGTGGAAGAACATGATCCGGCCACGACCGGCCGCCGGGCATCGCCGTGGCGATCGCGGTTCATCCGGATCGCGTCGGTCGCGGCCGCGATCACCGCATGGCAGTTGCTGACCGCCCACGACGTGCGGATGTGGTTGCGGTTCGACACCCTCCCCACCGTCACCGGCGTCGTGTCCGCGTTCGGCACCCAGCTGCAGACCGAGCTGTTCTACCTCGACCTCGGGCAGTCGCTGCTCCGGATCCTCAGCGGATTCGGGCTCGCGACCGTGGTCGGCGTGGCCACCGGAATCGCCCTCGGCCGATCGGAACTCTTCGCCGACGTCCTCGGGCCGTTGACGGAACTCGCCCGGCCGATCCCGGCCATCGCGGTGGTGCCCGTCGCGATCCTGCTGTTTCCCAGCGACGAGGCGGGCATCGTGTTCATCACGTTCGTGGCTGCCTTCTTCCCGATCATGGTGAGCACCCGGCACGCGGTGCGGGCCCTGCCGACGCTGTGGGAGGACTCGGTGCGCACGCTGGGCGGCGGGCGCTGGGACGTGCTGTCCCGGGTGGTGCTGCCCGGCATCCTGCCCGGCGTGTTCGGCGGACTGTCGGTCGGGATCGGTGTGGCCTGGATCTGTGTCATCTCCGCCGAGATGATCTCCGGCAGGCTCGGAGTCGGGTACCGCACTTGGCAGGCGTACACGATCGTCGACTACCCCGGCGTCTTCGTCGGGATGATCACCATCGGCATCCTCGGGTTCGTCACGTCCGGCGCAGTCGAACTGCTCGGCAGACGCGTCACCCGCTGGCTGCCGCGAGGGGAGCGCGCATGACCACCACCGCGGCACCGTCCGTGACCGCCGGAATGTCGCTGGTCCTCGACGACGTGACCCTATCCTACACCGGCAACCCGGTCATCCGTTCGCTGTCGCTGACGGTGGTCCCGGGTGAGATCCTCGTGCTCACCGGACCTTCCGGCTGCGGAAAGTCCACCGTGCTGCGCGCCCTGGCCGGTCTGCTGCCACCCGATTCGGGCGGCGTCGTCGCCGACGGCGCGGTCGTGACGACGACGTCCCGGGACCGGGCCGTCGTGTTCCAGGACAATGCGCTGCTTCCGTGGCGCACGGTGCGCTCCAACATCGAGCTGGCCCTCGCACTACGCGGCGAACCCCGCAAGGGGCGGCGGGACGTCGCCGATCGCTGGATCGCGGAGGTCGGCCTCACCGGGTTCGGGGACTTCCTGCCCAAGAACCTGTCCGGGGGCATGCGGCAGCGGGTGCAGTTGGCGCGCGGCCTCGCCGGGGCGCCCCGGGCGGTGATGATGGACGAGCCGTTCGGCGCACTCGACACCCAGACGCGCGGCGTCATGCAGCGACTGCTCGTCGACACGTGGAGCACGCACCCGACGACCGTCGTGTTCGTGACCCACGACGTGGACGAGGCGGTGTTGCTGGGTGACCGCGTCGCCGTGCTCGGCCGCGCCGGCGAGCCGCTGCGCGCACTCGTCGACATTCCGCACCCGCGGGACCGTGATCGCCTCGACCACCCCGACACCCGTGCCGCGCGCGCCGACGTTCTCGCCGCGCTGAACCACACACCGGAGAACTGATGGACATCCCCGACCTCGCCGACACCGTCCGTCTCGATTGCGACGTCCTCGTCATCGGAGGCGGCACCGCCGGCACGATGGCGGCACTGACCGCGGCCGAGAACGGCGCGAACGTGCTCCTGCTCGAAAAGGCGCACGTGCGTCATTCCGGGGCGCTCGCCATGGGAATGGACGGGGTCAACAACGCCGTCATCCCCGGCAAGGCCGAACCCGAGGACTACGTCGCCGAAATCACCCGGGCCAACGACGGAATCGTCAACCAGCGCACCGTGTATCAGACGGCGACCCGCGGATTCGCGATGGTGCAGCGCCTCGAGAAGTACGGCGTGAAGTTCGAGAAGGACGAGTACGGCGAATACGCGGTGCGCCGCGTGCACCGCTCCGGCTCGTACGTGCTGCCGATGCCCGAGGGCAAGGACGTGAAGAAGGCGCTGTACCGGGTGCTGCGGCAACGGAAGATGCGGGAGAGGATCCGCATCGAGAACCGGCTGATGCCTGTCCGTGTGCTCACGGAGAACGGCCGGGCCGTCGGCGCCGCCGCGCTGAACACCCGCACCGGCGAATTCGTCGCGGTCGGGGCGAAGGCGGTGATCCTCGCGACCGGTCCGTGCGGGCGGCTCGGGCTGCCGGCGTCGGGATACCTCTACGGAACGTACGAGAACCCGACCAACGCCGGTGACGGGTACTCGATGGCCTATCACGCCGGCGCCGAGCTGAGCGGCATCGAATGCTTCCAGATCAATCCGCTGATCAAGGATTACAACGGCCCGGCCTGCGCGTACGTCGCGAACCCGTTCGGCGGCTACCAGGTGAACGCCGAGGGGGAGCGGTTCGTCGACTCCGACTACTGGTCGGGGCAGATGATGAGCGAGGTCAAGAGCGAGATCGAATCCGCGCGCGGACCCATCTACCTCAAGGTCAGCCACCTCCCGGAAGAAACCCTCGGCACCCTCGAATCGATCCTGCACACCACCGAACGACCCACCCGCGGCACGTTCCACGCGAACCGCGGCCACGACTACCGCAGCCACGACATCGAGATGCACATCTCCGAGATCGGCCTGTGCAGCGGACATTCCGCATCCGGCGTGTGGGTGGACGAGCACGGCGCGACCACCGTCCCGGGGCTGTACGCCGCAGGCGACCTCGCCTGCGTCCCGCACAACTACATGATCGGCGCGTTCGTCTACGGCGACCTCGCCGGGGCACACGCCACCGGCACCCTGCCGGGTGTCGAGGCGCCGGCCGCGTTGCCCGCGGAGCAACTCGCCGCCGCGCACGAGCTGATCTACCGGCCGCTGCGCAACCCGGACGGCCCGCCTCAGCCGCAGGTCGAGTACAAGCTGCGCCGCTTCGTCAACGACTACGTCGCACCGCCGAAAACGGCGGCCAAGCTGTCGATCGCCGTCGAGACGTTCGAACGGATGGCGGGGGAGATCGCCGGGATGGGCGCCGTCACCCCGCACGAGCTGATGCGCTGCGCGGAGGTCACATTCATCCGGGACTGCGCCGAGATGGCGTCCCGCAGCTCGCTGACCCGGACCGAGAGTCGCTGGGGGCTCTACCACGAACGCGCGGATCTGCCGGACCAGCAGGACGACACATGGGGATACCACCTGAATCTGCGCCGCGGCGAGAACGGCGACATGGAATTCCTCAAGCGGCCGGTGGAACCGTACTTCGTGCCGGTCCCCGGACTCGATTCCCTTCCGCCCCAGGACCGGACGGTCCTGCCCGTCGCGCAGCCTCCGCTGGTCGGGGGTCGGGCGCCGGTGGAGGAACGCTCCCGCATCGCGGCGCCGGTCCGGCAGGAGGCGTCGTCACCGGCCATCGTCGCGGTCCTCGGACTCGACTCCCCGAGCGTTGCCGAACTCGCACCGTATCTGGGCGACGCCGACCCGCAGGTCCGCGTCACGGCGCTGTCGGTGCTGACGGAGGGAACCCCCGACGGATTCGGGGGCGCGGTGATCGCGGCGCTCGGCGACCGGGACGTCACGGTCCGCCGCGCCGCCGCGGACGGTCTGCGCGAACTCGTCGAGGTGCTGCCGTCCGCCGACGGGTTGGCCGGGCACCTGGGGTCGGGTGACGCCGTGGTCCGGGCCGCCGTCGTCGACGTTCTGCGCGCCCTGCACGCGGGTTCGGCGGAACAGTTCCTGACCGCACTGTCCGACGGCGACCATCACGTCCGGATCGACGCGGTGCGCGCGCTGGTGTCGCTGGACCGATGGGAGTCGGTGGCCTCGGGGGCACAGGACGAGAACCGGGAGGTGCGGATCACCGTCGCGCAGGGACTGGCGACCGTCGGGCTCGGCGGCGTCGACACCGTCCGGTTCCTGGCCGGCGATCGCGATCCGCTGGTCCGGGCCGCCGCGCTCGCCGCGTTCGCCGGTCTGGGCTGCCGCGGAGACGACGTGGCCCTCGCGGTGTCCGGCCTGCGGGAGCCGGCGTGGCAGATCCGTCAGGGCGCGGCGCGGGCCCTCGCCGGGGCGGAGCCCGGAGACGCGGTACCAGCGCTGGCGGACGCCCTGACGGATGCGCACCTCGACGTGCGCAAGGCCGCCGTCCTCGCACTCGGCCGGTGGCCCGGTGACCGCGCCGCCGTCGGTGCGCTCACCACCGCACTCGAGGACACTGACGCCGACGTGCGGGCCTACGCCCGCCAGGCGCTCGCCACCGCCGACCAGGTCCCCGTCCCCTGAGCACGAGAGTGGCGCAGCGTGCCGGGGCACACTGCGCCACTCACCTGGGGATCAGACGCTCGCGACGCCCGGTGCCAGGAAACGCTTGCCGTTGACGGCCTCGGACGTGCCGGTGCGGTCCAGGTACGGCGTGATGCCGCCGTTCCAGAAGCCGAACCCACCGCCCAGGATCAGGCACAGGTCGATGTCCTCGGCCGCGGCCACGACGCCCTCGTCGAGCATGATCTGGATCTCCTCGGCGAACGCGCGCCGCGTGCGCTCCAGAACCTCCTCGGACGTGGACGCCTTGTCGCCCTGCTTCCACAGTTCGGCGACCTCGGGGTCGACGACCTGCGCGCCGTCGGCGCCGTAACTCCACACCGCCGGTTTCCTGGCCTCGACCAGCGCCTCGAGGCCGGGGGAGTTGTGGAACCGCTCGGGGTACGCCTCGGCGAGGGTCTCGCCGGTGTGCAGCGCGACCGCCGGCCCGACCAGGGCCAGCAGGGTGAACGGTGTCATCGGCATGCCGAGTTCGGCGATGGCGTTGTCGGCCACCTCGAACGGGGTGCCCTCGTCGACCGCGTTCATGACCTCACCGAGGGTGCGGATCAGGAGCCGGTTGAAGACGAACCCGGGCAGGTCGGCGGAACCGACGGCCGACTTCTTGAGCGCCTTGGCGGTGGCGAACGCCGTGGCCAGCGTGGCGTCGTCGGTCTTGTCGCCCTTGATGACCTCGAGCAGGGGCAGCACGGCGACCGGGTTGAAGAAGTGGAAGCCCACGACCCGCTCCGGGTGCTTCAAGTCCGCCGCCATCTCGGTAATCGACAGCGACGAGGTGTTGGTGGCGAGAATCGTCTCGGGTGAGACGTACTGCTCCAGCTCGGCGAACACCTTCTTCTTGACGTCCATGTTCTCGAACACGGCCTCGATCACGAAGTCGGTGTTCGCGAACGCGGCCTTGTCGAGTGAACCGGACACGAGACCCTTGAGGCGGTTCGCCGCGTCGGGGGACAGGCGGCCCTTGCCCTGCAGTTTGTCGATCTCGCCGTGGACATAGCCGACGCCCTTGTCGATGCGCTCTTGGTCGATGTCGGTGAGGATCACCGGCACCTTCAGCTGGCGGACGAACAGCATGGCGAGCTGACTCGCCATCAGGCCGGCGCCGACGATTCCGACCCCGGTGACCTTGCGGGCGAGGGACTTGTCGGGTGCGCCTGCGGGACGCTTCGCCCGCTTGTTCACCAGGTCGAACGCGTACAGGCCCGCGCGGAGCTCGTCGGCGAGCAGCAGGTCGGCGAGCGCCTCGTCCTCGGCGGCGAAGCCCTTGTCGAGCGAGGCGGGATCGGTGAGATCGGTGGTCCGGGCCAGCTCGAGGAGTTCGACGGCCTTGACCGGTCCGGGTGCGTTGTTCTTCGTCTTGCCCTCGACGATCGCCTTCGCGCGGGCGATCGCGTCGTCCCAGCCCGTGCCCCGGTCGATCTCGGGGCGGGCCGGGGTGATCTCGCCGGCCAGGACCTGCGCGGCCCACGCGAACGACTGCTCCAGGAAATCGGCGGAACCGAACACCGCGTCGACGACGCCGAGTTCGAGTGCCTTCTTCGGAGTGAGCGTCCTGTTCTGGTTCAGCGCGTTCTCGATGACTACGGTTACGGCGTTCGACGGACCGATGAGGTTGGGCAGCAACTGCGTTCCGCCCCAGCCCGGAACCAGACCGAGGAACGTCTCGGGCAGACCCAGCGCGCCCGCGCTCTCGGACGCGGTGCGGTAGTGGCTGTGCAGTGCGACCTCGAGCCCGCCGCCGAGTGCGACGCCGTTGACGAACGCGAACGTCGGGACCGACGACTCGCGCAGCCGGCGGAACACCTTGTGCCCGAGCCGGCCGAGTTCGAGGGCCTGGTCACGGTTCGTGATGCTGGGAACACCCTTGAGGTCCGCCCCGGCGGCGAAGATGAAGGGTTTGCCGGTGATCGCGATCGCGACCGGGTGGGCGGCGAACGCCTCGTCGAGTGCGGCGTCGAGGGCCGCCAGGCCGCCCGGACCGAACGACGACGGCTTGGTGTGGTCGAAGCCGTTGTCGAGGGTGATCAGCGCGACCGGGCCCTCGATGCCCGGTACGGCGACGATCTTGGTGTACGCGTGGGTCACGACCTCCTCGGCGAATGCCGTTGCAATGTCGGTCATCTACTTGGCTCCATCGAAGTTCGGGTTCTCCCAGATCACGGTGCCGCCCATGCCCAGACCGATGCACATCGTGGTCAGGCCGTAGCGGACGTCGGGGCGCTGGGCGAACTGGCGGGACAGCTGGGTCATCAGGCGGACGCCGGAGGACGCGAGGGGGTGGCCGCACGCGATGGCGCCGCCCCACTGGTTGACGCGCGGATCGTCGTCGGCGATGCCGTAGTGCTCGAGGAACGCGAGTACCTGGACGGCGAAGGCCTCGTTGATCTCGAACAGGCCTATGTCCTCGATCTTCAGACCGGTGCGGGCCAGCAGCTTCTCGGTGGCGGGGACCGGGCCGATGCCCATGACGGCGGGATCGACACCCTGGAACGCGAATCCGACCATCCGCATGCCGATCGGCAGTCCGAGTTCGGTGGCGGTGTCCTCGCCGGCGAGCAGTGCGGCGGTGGCGCCGTCATTCAGCCCGGCCGCGTTGCCCGCGGTGATGCGGCCCGCGGGACGGAACGGCGTCTTCAACTTCGCGAGGTCCTCGAGCGTGGTGCCCGGACGCGGCGGCTCGTCCTCGGTGGCCAGGCCCCACCCGGCCGCGGACCGGGTGGCGACGGGTACGAGGGTGTCGGCGATGAAACCGGCCTTGCGGGCGGCCTCGTACTTGTTCTGGCTCGCGACGGCGTAGGAGTCGGTGCGGTCCTTGGTGATGGTCGGGAACCGGTCGTGGAGATTCTCGGCCGTGTTCCCCATGACGAGCGCGCTGGGGTCGACGAGGCGGTCGGCGAGGAAGCGCGGGTTCGGGTCTGCGCCCTCGCCCATCGGGTGGTGGCCCATGTGTTCGACTCCGCCGGCGATCACCACGTCGTACTGGCCGAAGCCGATTCCCGAGGCGGTGGTGGTGACGGACGTCATTGCCCCGGCGCACATGCGGTCGATGGCGAAGCCGGGGACCGTCTCGGGGAGCCCGGCCAGGATCGCGGATGTGCGGCCGATGGTGAGGCCCTGGTCGCCGGTCTGCGTGGTCGCGGCGATGGCGACCTCGTCGATGCGGGCGGGGTCGAGCTGCGGGTTGCGCCGCAGCAGCTCACGGATGGTCTTGACGACGAGGTCGTCCGCCCGGGTATCCGCGTACATGCCCTTGGGCCCGGCCTTGCCGAACGGAGTGCGGATGCCGTCGACGAACACGACGTTGCGTTGAGATGTGGTGGATGGAGCCACGCGAATTCCTCCTGATGGAGCAGTTTGGTTCCGGATCACGGCCAGGCGTCCGGCCTCCAGACCAGCGTACCCCGGCCGTTACTCGTGGGTAACTTAATGGGTACCTCATCAGGAATTCGCGTGTTCGCCCCGCGATCGGCGCGGGAAATCAGTCGTCGGCGGCGCTCGCCCGCCCCGCCGACGTCAGTGCCGTGGCCAGCACGGGGACGGTCAGCAGCCGTTGCCACGGGCGGGCCCCGCCCGCGTCGAGCACCCGGTCGATCGCCGCCTCGATGTCGCCGTCCCCGGGCGTCGCCCAATCCCAGCACACTCTCCGCACCAGTTCGGGCGTCACCAGGTTCTCGACCGGAACCGACACGTTCTCGCCGAGGGCGGCCATCGCGGCGCGGGCCGCCGTCAGCCGCTCGGCCGCAGCGGGGTCGTGCCGCGCCCACCGGCTCGCCGGCGGCGGTCCGGTGATCGGCGGGGTCTTGGGTGGGAGGTCGGAATCCGGCAGTGCGCGGGCGTCCTCGAGTGCCTCGAGCCAGATGCGGGAATGCCGTCGCTGACGGGGGCCGCCGAACACCGGCAGCGCCCGGAGCGCGTCGATGCTCCGCGGGTCCTTCGTCGACGCGTCGATGATCGCCGAATCCGGAAGCACCCGGCTCGGGGAGACGTCGCGTCGGCGGGCGAGATCCTCCCGCGCCTGCCACAGCGAGCGGGCCGCGGCGAGTTGCCGCTGCGTCTTCAGCGACGTGATGTGCGACGTCCGGCGCCAGCGGTCCGGCTTGGGCCTGGGCGGCCCGGCGAGCCGGATGTGCTCGAATTCCTGTGCGGCCCACTCGCTCTTGCCCTGCTCGTCGAGTTCCGCCGCCATCACGTTCCGCAGTTCGACGAGGACTTCGACGTCGAGGGCCGCATAGTTCAGCCAGGAATCGGGCAGCGGCCGCTTCGACCAGTCCGCGGCGCCGTGACCCTTCCGGAGTTCGAAGCCCAGGGTGCGTTCGACGATCGCAGCGAGCCCGACCCGTTCGAACCCGGCGAGCCGGCCCGCCAGTTCGGTGTCGAACAGGGTTGCCGGCGACAGGCCGAGTTCCGCGAGCCCCGGCAGATCCTGATCGGCGGAATGCAGAATCCACTCCAGCGGATTGATCACCTCCGCCAGCGGGGCGAGATCGGCGGCGGTGGGAATGGGGTCGAGGAGAACCGTCCCCGCACCCTCCCGTCGCAGCTGCACGAGATACGCCCGCGCCGAGTAGCGGAAGCCGGACGCGCGTTCGGCGTCGACGGCCAGCGGCCCGGTGCCCTCGCCGAGCGCGGCGGCCGCCTTCGCGACGCCCTCCGCAGTGGTGACCACCTCGGGTACGCCGTCCCGCGGCGCGAGCAGGGGCACTACCTGCCGTGCGGGCTCTTCGGCGGGAACGGGTGACGAGGCGTCGTCGGTGACTTCGGACATGACAGCTGACTCTACGTCGCTTCAGGATTCCCGCAGCGCACCGGCGGGTTCACGACCGGGCCGCCGCGGCCTCGACGAGTTCGTCCAACGCCTCGGGAAAGGCGTCGACGAGGTCCCACAGGTGGGGTTGCGAGCTCCGGGCAACTCATCAGGCCCACGTCGAGCTGACCGTTCAGCGACATCACCGTCACGTTGAGCCCGGCGCCGTGGAAGATCGGACCCAGTGGATACATCGCCGTGATCAACGCGCCCAGGAAATACAGCGGAACGGTGGGTCCCGGCACGTTGGAGATCACCAGGTTGTGGACCACCGGATGCCGGTCGGCCAGGCCGAGGGTCGAGTAGAGGCGCATGGCGGTGCCGAACACGGCCTGGCCGGCGAACTGGGACCAGTCCTGCAGCAGACTCGCGCCGAGCGTCTCGTTGTGTTCCTTGGACGTCGAGTTGTGCTCCCCGATGGCCAGCAGTCGTTCGGCAGGGTCCTCGATCTGGGTGCCGAGCTGGGTGAACATCCCGGACACCTGGTTGGTGCCGGGCCGGTCCGACTTGCCGTGGACGGAGACGGGGACGATGGCGACCAGCGACTTGTCGGGCAACTCCCGGCGGTTCTGCAGGTACTTCCGCAGCGCCCCCGAGCACAGGGCGAGGACCACGTCGTTGACCTTGACGTCGAACGCGTTCTTCACGGTCTTGACCTTCTCGAGGTCGAGCTGGGTGAACGCGAGATTGCGGTGACTGGTCAACGTGCCGTTCAAGGAGGTGCGTGGAGCGGTGAACGGCGCGGGCATCGCCTCGCCCCGACGGGCCCGGCCGATCCACCGGGGCAGCAGCGTCAGGCTCTGCGGGACGATTCTCAGCAGCTTCGCGGGCCGGGACGCGACCGCGAGCAGCCCGCCAACGGCGATGTCCAGGGTGCTCGCCTGCCCCGCGCTCTCGGCGGATTCGTCGCGGCCGGGGCGGGGTGCGTCCGCCGCGAGACCGCACAGCTGGGCCATCATGTTCGCGCCGGTGATGCCGTCGACCCCGGCGTGGTGCATCTTCGACATCACGGCCACGGCACCGTCCGCGAGACCCTCGATCACCCACATCTCCCACAGCGGCCGGGCACGGTCGAGGGGGAGTCCGGCGATGTCGCCGCACAGCTCGGCCAGCTCGTCGCGACCGCCGGGTGCGGGTAGGGCGACGCGATGGCAGTGCCGGTCGATGTCGAAGTCGGTGTCCTCCACCCACACCGGGTGGTCGAGGTTGAACCGGGAGTCCTGCAGCTTGCGCCGGAACGCCGGAATCGACTCGGTGCGCGCGTCGAGCTCGGCCTTGAGTCCGGCGAACGTGTATCCGCCCGGAACCGTCGAGACGTCGAGACGGATTACCCCGCAGACGTGGAGGAGCTGCGTCGACGTTTCGAGATAGAGGAAGGACGCGTCGAGACCACTGAGTCGCTGCATGGTCAGATACTAGAACACGTTCTAGTAGGTGGTCCATCTCGTTGCCGAAGTGCGAGGTCGGCGCGATGGCTGCGCCGACCGTCCGGTTCTCGATCCCGCGCGCAGTAGGGGTGGCCCGGGCGACGAGTAGAACATGTTCTACGGTGGGGACATGACCCGAGGCTTCGCTCTCCGGCAGGCGGTCGGCGCCGCACTCGCCGCCAACGCCCTGCGTCCCCTGCCCGGTGCGCCCACGTCGGTGGTCGCCTTCTTCTCGGGATGGCTCACGACCGAACTCGCACCGCACCTTCTCACCGTGACCGCCGCCGACGTCGTTCAGCACACCGCCCGTCGAGGAGCGCGCACGCGAAGCGACCGGGTCGGGCTCGCCCTGGCCGCGGCCTCGGCCGCCGGGCTCGCCGTGGTCGTCGCCGCCGGCCGAGGCGCGGGCGAGGAGGCCGAATCCGCACTCGTCGAGGCGCTCGGCGAGAACTACACCGACCGCGACAAGGCCATCGAACGCCCGGGCCGACCGGTCTGGCGGCAACTCCTCAACCCGTTCCGGATGCGGAACGAGACGGTCACCCGGGTCCGCAACCTCGCGTACGGGCCGGGCGGACGCCGGGCCCGGCTCGACATCTACCACCGGAAGGATCTGCCGTCGAAGAGCCCGGTCCTGCTGCAGATCCACGGCGGGGGATGGGTGATCGGGAACAAGGATCAGCAGGGTCTGCCGCTCATGCTCGAGATGGCCTCACGCGGATGGGTGTGCGCGGCCATCAACTATCCGCTGTCGCCGAAGGCGAAGTGGCCGGAACATCTGATCGCGATCAAGCAGGCCCTGGCCTGGCTCCGAGAGAACGTCGAGGAGTACGGCGGCAACCCCGACTTCGTCGCCGTCACCGGTGGCTCGGCGGGCGGTCACCTCGCCGCCATGGTCGGTCTCACCGCGAACGACCGCCGTTTCCAGCCGGGGTTCGAGGACGTCGACACGTCGGTGCAGGCGTGCGTTCCGTACTACGGCGTCTACGACATCGCCGGCGACACCGGCATCAAGGCGGTCCTGCAACGCGTGCACTCCGGTCTCATGCCGATGGTCCTCGGCAAACAGGCGACGTTCCCCGACGACTACCGGGCCGCGTCCCCGCTCGCGCATCTGCGGGCCGACGCCCCGCCGTTCTTCGTGATCCACGGCACCAGCGATTCGCTCATTCCCGTCGCCGAGGCGCGGATCTTCGTCGACCGGCTCCGCGACGTGTCCGGGAACCCGGTGGCCTACGCGGAGCTGAAGGGGGCGCAGCACGCGTTCGACGTGTTCCCCTCGATCCGCAGCATCTCGGTGACGCAGGCCGTCGGCCGGTTCCTGGAATGGTCGCGCAGCGCCACGACCGGCGTTCCGGCGGCGGGCACGGAATCGGCCTGAACTACTTCCCGCCCAGTGTGCGCAACTGCGACACCCCGGCGGGCGGCAGACCGGCCGCATACGCGAGCACCTCGCAGAACGCCTCGACGTGCGCTGCCAACTCGACCGACGTCGCCGTCCACGACGCGCGCAGTTCCAGCTGATGCGCGTGGGGCGGCCCGGCGATGTCGCCGTAGCGCACCGACGTCGTCGCGGTCACGGTGCCGCCGAGTGCGTTGAGGGGTTCGTGCCGCGATTCGAGTGCGTCGACGAGCCAGCTCCACGCCACCTCGGGAAGGAGCGGGTCGGACGCGACGGCGGCGTCGAGGTCGGCCTGAATGTAGGCGACCAGCCGCATCGTGCCGTTCCAGGCCTCGTCGCCCTCCGGGTCGAACAGGAGAATCAATCTGCCGAACGCATCACCCTCGCTCTGTTCGGCGACGACCCCGGTGTCCTCGTGCACGACCTCTGCGCCGACGGCGTAGCTGAACGGTGCGAGCCGCTGCGGAGGCCGGATGGGTCCCAGTTCGATGTCTGCGCGCACCTGCGCAGAATTCATCGCTTCGACGGCGGCGCGGAACTCGGCCGGTTCGGCGGGCGATCCCGATGTCGTCACAGCTCGGGACGTTAGACCCGCGCCCACGCATCTCGTCGGAGGCGCGCCGAGCAGGGCCGATCGGCGGCGGAGTCCCGGCATGGCAGCATGAGAGCTGCCGAAATTCGAGCAGGCAGAGAGCGCGAGGACCGATGAGCGGGTTGGAAAGCACCAATGCAGGCATGAGTGAGCGGGCGACGTACGCGTCGAGGCGGGTGCTCACCGACGCACCCCTTCTGGCGGCCGCCGCGGGCCGCGCTCCGCGCCATCGCCCGGTGTGGTTTATGCGGCAGGCGGGCCGCTCGCTGCCCGAGTACCGCGAGATCCGGTCGGGCATCGGCATGCTCGAATCGTGCTTCGACCCGGCACTCGTCTGCGAAATCACCATGCAGCCGGTGCGCAGGCACGGCGTCGACGCGGCGATCCTGTTCTCCGACATCGTCGTGCCGCTGAAGGCCGCGGGCATCGACCTCGACATCGTGGCAGGCACCGGTCCCGTCGTCGCGAACCCGGTTCGGTCGATCGCCGACGTCGCCGCGCTGCCGCGGCTGGTGCCCGAGGAGGTCGGCGCCGTCGCGCAGGCCGTACAACTGCTCACCGCCGAACTCGGGTCGACGCCGCTGATCGGGTTCGCCGGAGCTCCGTTCACCCTCGCCTCCTACCTCGTCGAGGGCGGGCCCAGCCGCAACCACGAGCGCACGAAGGCGCTCATGCACTCCGACCCCAAGACGTGGCATGCGCTGCTCGGGACCCTCGCCGACACCACCATCACGTTCCTGCAGGCCCAGTTGCGCGCGGGCGTGGACGCGGTCCAGCTGTTCGACTCGTGGGCGGGCGCGCTGTCCCTCGCCGAGTACCGGGAATTCGTCCTGCCCCACTCCGAGCGGGTGTTCGCGGAGGTGGAGAGCGCGAAGGTGCCACGCATCCACTTCGGCGTCGGCACCGGTGAACTGCTCGGCGCCATGGGCGAGGCGGGAGCCGACGTGGTCGGCGTCGACTGGCGGATCCCGCTGGACGTGGCCGCGCGCCGCGTCGGGCCCGGCAAGGCGCTCCAGGGCAACCTCGACCCGGCCGTGTTGTTCGCCGGTCCCGCGGCCGTGGAGAAGCAGGTCCGCCGCATCACCGCGGAGGCCGACGCCGCGCTCGCCGCCGGCGCCATCGGGCACATCTTCAACCTCGGGCACGGCGTTCTCCCCGACACAGACCCGGGCGCGCTGACCGCCCTGGTCGAGCTGGTGCATTCGCTGTGACCGCGTCGTCGCCGAACGTGCTCGTCGTCGGCGGCGGTATTTCCGGGCTGGTTGCCGCGTACCGGCTGCGGCAGCGGCTCGGCGCCGGCGCGCGGATCACCGTCGCCGACGGTGCGGAGCGGCTCGGCGGCAAGCTGCGCACCGTGGAGCTGGCGGGCGAACCGGTCGACGTGGGCGCGGAGGCGTTCATCGCGCGGCGGCCGGAACTGCCGGCGCTGCTCGCCGAACTCGGCCTCGCCGACCAGTTGGTGCACCCGGCGGGTCTGCGCCCCCTCATCTGGTCCGAGGACGCACTGCACCCGCTGCCGTCGAACACGCTGATGGGGATACCCGCAGACGCGGACAGCCTGCGCGGTCTCGTCGACGGTCCGACGCTGGCCCGCGTGGCGGGGGAGGGGGCGGTCCCGCTCGACTGGACTCCGGGCGCCGACACCACGGTGGGAGCGCTCGTCGGTGAGCGGTTCGGCCCGCAGGTGGTCCGGAGGTCGGTGGATCCGCTTCTCGGCGGGGTGTATTCGGGTCTCGCCGACACCATCGGCGTCCGCGCCGCAGTGCCCACGCTCGCCGCGGCCCTCGACCGCGGTGCCACCAGTCTGTCCGCGGCGGTGGCCGACGCCCTCCCCACACCCACCCCCGGTCCGGTGTTCGGCGCCCTGCGCGGCGGCTACGGCGTTCTGCTGCGCGCACTGGCGGAAGCCGCGTCCGCGCAGATCGTGCACGAACGTGTCCGGGCACTCGCACGGGACGGCGAAGGCTGGTGTGCGGATCCGCTCGGCCGGGTGGACGGACTCGTGCTCGCCGTGCCGGCCCCACAACTCGCCGCACTGCTCGCCGGCGTCGCACCCCGCGCGGCGGCCGCGGCCGCGGACATCCCGCTGGCCTCGTCGGCGGTCGTCGCGCTGGCACTGCCGACCGGCGCCGACATTCCACAGAACTCCGGCATCCTCGTGGCCACCGACGCGTCGCTCGGCGCCAAGGCGTTCACCCTGTCGAGCCGCAAGTGGCCGCATCTCGCCCAGCGTGAGGTGACCCTCGTCCGGGCGTCGTTCGGCCGGTTCGGCGACGCCGCCGTCGTCGATGCACCGGACGACGACCTGATCGCCGCGGCCCGGCGCGACCTCGCGACCGTCACCGGGGTGTCCGCGGAGCCGGTCGCCGCCCACGTCCAGCGCTGGCACGGCGGACTGCCGCAGTACGGTCCCGGCCACCTCGACCGGGTGTGGGTGATCGAGCAGGAAGTTGCAGGTCTGGACGGTGTGGAGGTGTCCGGGGCGCTGCTGCACGGGGTGGGTGTTCCCGCCTGCGTGGCCGCTGCGACGACGGCGGCTACACGCCTCGCGGAGCGAGTGGCACGATAGACCCATGGCACGCCTCGACTTCGACGCATTGAACTCTGAAATCCGCTACCTCATGTTCTCGGTGTTCCAGGTGGAACCCGGGGTTCTCGGGGACGACCGGGAAGCCGTCATCAAGGAGGCGCGGATCTTCTTCGAAGGCCGAGCCGAGAAGGGTGTCGTCGTTCGCGGGCTCTACGACGTCGCCGGATTGCGCGCCGACGCCGACTTCATGATCTGGACGCACTCGGCGAGCATCGAAGCCCTCCAGGCCACGTACGCGGACTTCCGTCGCACCACCGCCCTGGGGCGCGCGAGCAAGCCCGTGTGGAGCAACGTCGCGTGCCACCGCCCCGCCGAATTCAACAAGAGCCACATCCCGGCGTTCCTGGCCGGTGAGGATCCGGGCAACTACATCTGCGTGTACCCGTTCGTCCGCTCCTACGAGTGGTACCTGCTGCCCGACGACGAGCGCCGCAAGATGCTCGCCGACCACGGCATGGCGGCTCGCACTTACAAGGACGTGCGCGCCAACACCGTGCCCGCATTCGCGCTCGGCGACTACGAGTGGATCCTGGCGTTCGAGGCACCGGAGTTGTACCGCATCGTCGACCTCATGCGTGACCTGCGCGCCACCGAGGCCCGGCTGCACGTCCGCGAGGAGGTGCCGTTCTTCACCGGCCCGCGGGTGGATGTGGAGAAGCTGGTCACGGCGCTTCCGTGATCTGACGCATCGTCGATGAGTGACGCCGACGGGGCCCGCACCGCGCCCCGCTACCAGCACATGTCGCACTGGGGGATGTTCGAGGCCGAGGTGGCCGACGGTGAGGTCGTCACCGCGCACCCCTATATCGGTGACGCCGATCCGTCACCGGTGCTCGGCAACATCGCCGGATCGGTTCGCACCAAGGCGCGGATCACCGGACCGGTGGTGCGCCGCGGGTGGCTCGACCACGGTCCGGGTCCGACCGATTCCCGGGGTTCCGACGAGTTCGTGGCTGTCGACTGGGAGGAACTGACCCAGCGGCTCGCCGACGAGTTGCGCAGGGTCGTCGACACATACGGCAACGCCGCGATCTACGGCGGTTCCTACGGCTGGGCCAGTGCGGGGCGGTTCCATCACGCCCAGAGCCAGGTTCACCGGTTCCTGAACACCCTCGGCGGCTACACCCGTTCCGTGCACAGCTACTCGCTGGGTGCGACGGGCGTGATCATGCCCCGGGTCGTGGGCACGCACTGGAAGATGTTTGCCCGCTCCACGTCCTGGAAGGTCATCGCCGAGCACACCGACCTCATGGTCTGCTTCGGTGGGGTTCCGCTGAAGAACACCGGCGTCAACCACGGTGGTACCAGCGACCACCCCACCCGCGACGCGCTCGACGCGCTCCGCCGCCGCGGCGGCTCGGTCGTGTCGTTCAGTCCGCTGCACGACGACATGCACGGCGCCGCCGAACGGCACGCCCCGGTGCCCGGCACCGACGTCGCGGTCATGCTCGCGCTCGCGTACGTCCTCGCGACGGAGGGCCTGCACGACACGGCGTTCCTGGACAGTCATTGCGTCGGCTACGACCGCTTCGAGGACTACCTGCTCGGGCGCTCCGACGGGGTACCGAAATCCCCCGGATGGGCCGAACGGCTCTCCGGGATCCCCGCCGCGGAACTCGCGGCCCTCGCGCGGCGGATGGCGTCGGGCCGGACAATGGTGACCGTCACCTGGTCGCTGCAGCGGGTCCGACACGGCGAGCAGGCCCCCTGGATGGGGGTCACCCTCGCCGCGATGCTGGGTCAGATCGGCCTTCCCGGAGGGGGTTTCGGCCACGGCTACGGCTCGATGAACGAGCCCGGGCTCGCACCCGTCCCGTACCCGTTGCCCACGCTTCCGCAGGGTTTGAACCCCGTCCGCGATTTCATTCCCGTGGCCGCCGTCTCGGACATGCTGTTGAACCCGGGCGCGTCGTTCGACTACGACGGTCAGCGGCTGACGTACCCGGACATCAAGATGTTGTACTGGGCGGGCGGGAACCCGTTCCACCACCATCAGCACATTCCCCGGCTGCGCCGGGCGCTGGCCCGGCCGGACACGATCGTGGTCCACGACCCCTACTGGACGCCGATGGCCCGGCACGCCGACATCGTCGTCCCGTCCACCACCTCACTCGAGCGGGACGACCTCAGCTGCACCCGCAACGACCCGCTGCTCGTCGCCATGCACGCCGCGGTGCGGCCGTACGCCGACGCGCGGGACGACTACGACACGTTCGCCGCGGTGGCGACGAAACTCGGCGTCGGCGAGAAGTTCACCGAGGGACGCTCGTCCGAGCAGTGGCTCGCGCACCTGTACGGGCAGTGGCGCGACTTCGTCCGCGCCGATGGTGGTCCCGCCCCCGAGTTCGACGAATTCTGGACGCAGGGGCAGGTGCGGATGCGCACCGAGGACGACCTGATCCTGTTCGGCGACTTCCGTGCCGACCCGGTGAAGTTCCCCCTCGCCACCCCGAGCGGGCGGATCGAGATCTTCTCCGAAGACATCGACGGATTCGGCTACGACGACTGCGCCGGTCACCCCCGCTGGTACGAGCCCGAGGAATGGCTCGGCGGCAGGCGGGCACAGCAGTTTCCGCTGCACCTGATCGCCAACCAGCCGCGCACCCGCCTGCACAGCCAGCTCGACCACGGCGGCACCAGTCAGAAGTCGAAGATCCGGGGCCGCGAACCGCTGCGCATCCACCCGGAAGACGCGGCCGAACGCACTCTCGCCGCCGGGGACGTGGTCCGCGTGTTCAACGACCGCGGTGCGTGCCTCGCCGGTGTGGTGGTGGACGACGGGGTCCGCCGCGGTGTCGTCCAGCTGTCGACGGGCGCCTGGTACGACCCGCTCGACGCCACCGACCCCGACTCGCTGTGCGTGCACGGAAACCCGAACGTGCTGACCCCGGACGTGGGCACCTCGTCGCTGGCCCACGGCTGCACGGGTCAGCACGTGCTCGTCGACATCGAACGCTACGAGGGCGAACTGCCGCCCATCCGCGCGTTCGACCCGCCCACGATCAGTCGCCGGTCGGTTCCAGGACCAGCGAGATCGAATTGATGCAGTACCGCTGATCGGTGGGGGTGGGGTAGCCCTCACCCTCGAAGACGTGGCCGAGGTGGCTGTGGCACGCCCGGCAGATCACCTCGACACGGCGCATGCCGAGTGAGCTGTCCTCGCGGAGGATGACGGCGTCCGAGTCGGCCGGATCGAAGAACGACGGCCACCCGCAGTGCGATTCGAACTTCTCCGAGCTGCGGAACAACTCGGCGCCGCACGCCCGGCAGTGGTAGACGCCTTCCGTCTTCGTGTCGGTGTACTCGCCGACGAAGGGCCGCTCGGTGCCGGCCTGGCGCAGCACCGCGTACTCCTCGGGAGTCAGTTTCTCGCGCCACTCACTCTCGGAGAGAGCAACCTTCGGTGGGGACTGCGTGGGATCCTGCTGCTGCGAACTCATGGCTCCACGCTAATACGTTTCGCCGGCTCCGGCCGCGACGCCCGGCCCGAGAGTCGGCCTACGTCTTCGCGGCGGCCGACTCGACCTGCGGCTGCTCGTCGGGCGCGGTGTCCCGCGGAGCGTCGGGCTGCGCGTCCTCCGGTTCGAGCAGGAACGCCGGGTCGATGCCCCGGTCGAGTCGCCCCTCCCGGCGCGCGGTGACGTACCGGACGGTCAGCACGCCGAAGATCACGAGCAGCATCAGGCTCCACCCCAGGGTGGTCTTCATGTATTCGGCGGTCCGGCCGGCCTCGATGAACCGGCTCGACAGCCAGCTGTCGTAGCTCATGAACCCGTACACGGCAAGCCAGGCCGGCCAGTTTCGCATCACCGAGTTCTTCAGCACCACGGACATCAGCAGCGGGAACAGCATCATCGAGTAGTACATCTGGCCCAGCGAGCCGAGCAGCCAGGACGCGGTCAGCAGGACCCCGGACGTGGTGACGACGAAGAACAGCTCGTCGTGGCGGTAGTACCGGTACAGCAGCCACAGTGACCCGGCCACGATGCCGGCGAACGCGCCGCGAAGAGCCCAGATCAGGGCCGTCGGGAGGCCGTAGTACTTGCCGTTGCCGACGATCGCGCTGTTGAAGTAATCGCGCGACTCCATCAGGTACGGCACGGTGTGGCGCACGAAGTCCATCGGGTCCGCGGACAGCGGCCAGGCGACCGCGGTGAGGATCAGGGGGATGCCGATCGCGGTGACGAACACCTTCCACTGGCCGCGCACCAGGGGCAGCAGCAGGAGTGGGGCGAGGATCGGTTTGACCGCGAACGTCAGCCCGATCGCGACACCGGACCACATGTCCTTGCGCTTCATCAGCAACACGAGGAACGCGATCTCACCGAGCAGGACGAGACCGTTGATGTTGGTGAAGACGAGGGTGTTCGTGACGGTCTCGGACGAGAACGTGGCGAGCAGCAGGATCGGGGCGGCGATCGAGTTCAATCCCAGGCCGAACAGCCGCAGCAGCAGGTACAACGCGATCATGATTGCGATCGCGTTGGCGATGATGAACAACCACCGGGACCGCTCGGGGTCGATCACGGCGATCGGGGCCATCAGCAGGGTGCCGGACGGCGGATACAGGTAGTGCGGGTCCACCCAGTTGAAATTGGCGGTGTACACGGGCCGCCCGTTGAGGAACGCCAGTGCGGCGTTGTAGACCGGGCGGAAGTCGTCGGTGATGTAGCCGTTGACCGCCTTGACGACCACTCGATGCAGCACGGTCATGACGGCGATCGGCCACAGCGCGAAGTGGACGACCTCGTTGGCGGTCCGCCCGGTGCGCGGTTCGAGTTGTCGAAGGAACACCACGGCACGGTACACCGAGAAGCCCTGACATGCGGTCACGCACCCCCTGTGGGTGTCGGACGGACCACGCCGGTCAGGCGGGGCAGGCGCTGCCGTCCGGTGGCAGCGCACCGTCCGTGACGTAGGTGACGATCGACTTCTGCGCGCAGTCCGAATGGGTGGCGGGGTGGCCGCTGCCGTGCCACGTCACCGTCGCCGTGGTGGCGCCCGCGCTCGACACGGCGCCCGTCACAGTGCCCACCCCGGCGTTCCCGACGACCGGGTCGGCGGTGCCGTTCAGCACCAGGACCGGCACGGTCAGATCGCCGGGCAGGGTAGGCGGTGCGGTCGCGGGCCAGGACGTGCACGGGAGCAGTCCGACGGCGGCGGAGGGGCCGAACAGCGGGTAGCGCTCGCCCCACACCTTCTGCAGGTCACGGACCCGGTCGGGTGCCGGCCACTGCTGGCCGTCCGTGCAGCGAGTGATGAACTGTCCGTCGCTCTCGTAGGCGGCCTCGGCCTGCCCGATCAGGCCGAGGATCGGCGCGGTGTTGCCGGCGACCGCGGAGCTGACCGCATCCGACAGTGCGCGCACGCGGCCCTGCTGGTCGCCGCCCGCGGCGGCGAGCGACCCGGACACCGCGGTGAGGAGGGCGCTCGCGGAGACCTGCGGGATCCGGCCGTCCGCGGCGGCCGTGACGGCGTCCGACATCGCGACGCGGGGATCGGCGCCGAGGGAGCAGTTCAGGGCGGTGCACTGGCGGGCGAACGCGTCGAACGCCGCCTCCTGTCCCGCGACCTGCTGCTCAGTGGCCGTCGCGGCGTCCACCGTGGTGACCGCGGGGGAGTCGAGGACGAGCCTGCCGACCCGGCCGGGGTACGCGGCCGCGTAGCTGAGCGCGACGGCACTGCCGTTGCCGGTGGCGAGGATCCCGAGGGAATCGACGTCCCACGTGCGGCGCAACTCCTCGATGTCGTCCGCGGCGTGGGTGCTGTCGAACGCGAGTTCCTGCGGCTGCAGATAATCGGTGCACGCGATGGTCGCGTCACGGCCCAGCGCGGTCACCTTGTCGACCTGGTCACCCGTCCCCGGGGCGAACTGCCCCAGATCGGCGAGGCCGGCGCGGAGTTCCGGGGTGAGGCATTCGATCTCCTGGGAGGAGGCGATGCCGCGACGGTCCACCGCGACCACCGGACGCGTCGACAGCAGCGACGTCAGCCCGCCGGTGCTCAGTGCCGCGAGCGTCGCGGTCGACGACCGGTCGGAGCCCGATGTCAGCACCAGCGGGGCCGCGTTCTCGGGCGTGTCCGCGAGCCGTGCCCGCATGGCGCCCATCGTGAAGGAACCGGGCAGGGTGCCGTTCTCGTCGACGGCCGCCTCGTACGAGCCGCATTCGAAGACGAGTCCGGCCGGGGCTGCCGCTCCGGGGCCCAGCGAGGCGAGCGTGCTCTGGGTGCAGTCGGTCCACGCCAGATCGTTCTTAGGGGTCTGCAGCACGGGCGGGGAGGCGTCGGGGTTCTCGGTCTCGGTTGCCGTGGGTTCGCTGCCCACGCCCTCGCGCTCGACCGCCACGTGCGGCCGGTTGGACGGTCCGGCCCCGCACGCGCTGCACACCACGAGCACCATTGCGAGCAACACCGATCTGCGCATGGCGCCCAGCCTGCCAGGTTCCGCTACGGGTGGGGCAGGCGCACCCATCTGGTCAGGACGGTGCCGTCGGTGTCGGTGAGGATGTGCGCGGGTGTCATCGAGGTGGTCCGGGCGTGCGGCGACGTGGCGACGCGGCCCGCGGTCCCACCCACCAGCACCGGCGCTGTGGTGAGGCAGACCTCGTCGACCGCGTCGTCGACGGTCAGCTGACCGAACAGGCTCGGCCCCCCTTCGCACAGCACCCTGCGCAGTCCGAAGTCGTCGAGCGCGGAGATCAGGCGGGTGCCGGTAACCTGCCCCGCGCCGGCCGTGACGATCCGCGCACCCGCATCGGCGAGCGCGCGGATCCGCGTCGGGTCGGCGTCGCTGCTCGTGACGACGATCGGTGGCACCTCGGTGTCGGTGAACAGTCGCGACTGTGGGTCGAGGTGCGCGCGGGCCGACACGACGGCGATCGGGGGTACCTCCGGCATCCCCGACTCCGCGCGGCGCCGCCTGCCCTCCGCGCCGACGCGCACACCGCCGTAGTTCTCCGCTCGCACGGTGCCCGCCCCGACCAGCACGACGTCCGCCAGCTCCCGCAGGGTGTCGAAGACCAGTTTGTCGGCGGGCGTGCCGAGGGCGCCGCTGACGCCGTCGACGGAGACGGCGCCGTCGATGCTGCTCACGAAATTGACACGAATCCAGGGCCGCGGCGTGTCCTCCGGGTAGGCGTAGAGCCCCCGCAGCGCGTTCGCGGTCGATTCACTGGACTCCTCCCGTGCGGGTGGCGTGTCCGGTGTGAAAAATGTCGCAATATGTACACGGTGCATGTTGGTGATCACAACACGTGGATACCCTGCTTGTATGCATGCACGTCTTGTCGATCGTAGCCCCGTGGTACCGGCTGATCAGTTGGTAGCTCAGATGGTGCCCCCGGCCATGTTCGACGAGGTGAGCTTCGCGTCGTACATCCCCGACCCCGCAGAACCCAGCCAGGCCGTCGCGGTCCAGAAGGCCGAGGAGTTCGCGAAGAAGGTCGTGAAGATCCGCAGCGGCGGGCGACGCGGCCTGTTCGGAAAGAAGACGCCCGCCACCGGAGCGGGGCTCTACCTCGACGGCGGTTTCGGTGTCGGTAAGACCCACCTCCTCGCCTCGATCTTCCACAGCGTCCCGTCGCCGAAGGCGTTCGGCACGTTCGTGGAGTTGACGCACGTCGTCGGCGCGCTCGGCTTCAACAAGGCCGTCGAGCAGCTGTCCGACCACAGTGTGCTCTGCATCGACGAATTCGAACTCGACGACCCGGGTGACACGATGCTGGTGTCCCGCCTGCTGTCGGAGTTGTCGGCGCGCGGTGTCTCCATCGTCGCGACGTCCAACACGCTGCCCGGCCAGCTCGGTGAGGGCCGGTTCGCCGCGCAGGACTTCCTGCGCGAGATCAAGAAGCTCGGTTCGATCTTCGAGACGATCCGGGTCGACGGACCGGACTACCGGCACCGCGACCTGCCGCCGGCCCCGGACCCGATCTCCTCGGAGGAACTCGCCGAGCGCGCCGAGAGCATCCCGGGTGCCACGCTCGACGACTTCGACGAACTGTGCAAGCACTTGAGCACGCTGCACCCGTCCCGTTACAACAAGCTGGTCGAGGGAATTCCGGCCGTGTTCCTGGACGGCGTCCACCCCGCCGAGGATCAGTCGGTGGCGTTGCGCCTGGTGGTGCTCGCCGACCGCCTGTACGACGCCAGCATCCCGGTCACCGTGGCAGGCGCCAAGCTCGACGCGATCTTCACCCCCGAGATGCTGGCCGGTGGCTACCGGAAGAAGTACCTGCGTGCCACATCCCGGCTGCTCGCGCTGTCGCGGTTCGAGGTCGCCGCGAGCTGACCCGGCTCGCTACAGCGCCCGCTGCATCACGAAGTCGTGGTGCAGTTGGGTGCCGACCGGGAACGTCTTCGTCCCGACCTTCGTGAATCCGTGTTTCGCGTAGAAGCGCTGGGCCCGGACGTTCTCCTGGTTGACCCCCAGCCACAGTCCGGCACACCCGGCGGCCTCGGCGCGTTCGACGATCGCGTCCATCAGCGCGGACGCCACGCCGGTCCCGTGATTGCCGGGCAGCACGTACAGCTTGCTGATCTCCGTGCTCGGTCGCAGTGTCACGGCGCGGCTCACGTCCGCGTCGGACGGCTCTCCGTCGACGAGCATCGCGTAGCCGACGATCGCCCCGCCGTGGGTGACCTTCAGGACGGTGCGAGCGGGGTCGGTGAGGTACTCGGAGAACCGTTCGGCCGACAACACGTCGTCGATGAAGGCGGCGATGTCGTCCTGCGTCGCCCCGGGTGGGCACGCGAGAGGGAACGTCGCCGCGGCGACGTCGGCGATCGCCTCGGAATCCCAGATGCCCGCCGGGTCTATTTCGACAGTCACAGCTGATCCACCGTGTCCTTCGCTTCCCTGACCGTGTCGTTTCCGTACCGTCCCGCAGCGGTGGAATCGCCGCGGGCGTTCGCCTAAGTAGAACATCTGCCGTCAGTCACGATCCGGGGCCCGCTCGGATTGCCGGTCGCGGTCCCGGTCCGGGCGAACGCGGGGGCGAGCAGGAGGAGCGCCACCGCGAACAGGAGCGGGACGACGAACCCGATCCGCAGGCTGGTCGCGGCGGCGACACCCACGTCGAGCGCCGAGGTGGCGGCCACGAACAGCGCGCCCGCGATCGCGCCGACGCTTCCCGCGCCGGCGACGAGCGAGACCGTCACCACGGCGACCACGATGACGGTGTCGTCACCGAATCGATCCTGGTACCGGGGTAATTGCGTGAGGATGGCCGCGAGGAGGAAACCCTGCAGCCCGAAGGCGGCCGCGGTGGCGGCCCGCGCCGAACGGTGATGTGCGGACACCTCCGTGCGCGGTGAATCCGTCATGACGAGGAGCCCTCGGTGGGCGACATCGTTGGACGAGTGTCCAATACTCCGGCGCGATGCGCAGGGTTCTCCGAATAGGCGGGCGAAACGTCCGACACCGCGGGAAGGCCCCCGACGCAAGACTGAGCCCCAGCCTTGGATGGGGGGTCATGGCTGGGGCTCATTGCCATCGGGGGGGTGGATGGCTAGTTCGACGATACATGAGGAATTCCTCACGTTCCAGGGGTGGCGGTAACAATTCCGTCACCCGGCCGGACGCGTCGGCCGGCTGACGCACTGTGCCCGGGGGAGTTGTCCCGGCGGACGGTTGTCGCTTACAGTGTGATCCATGCAGCGCATTCTCGTAGTTCTCCGCCGTAGCGGGGTCTGATACGGACCGACCCCTCGCTGCGGGTCGTCGAGCTACGCGTTGGTCCTCCCTTCTTGCAGGAAGACCACGACAATGAGCACCTCCACTTCTTTCGCATCGTCCTTCCCGTCGTCGACGCCGGCCGCCGATCCGTTCGCCGCGCGCCACCACAAGTCGCTGCCGCGGGAGCTCCGGACCGAAGCCGCGGGGATGACCTGGTCCGCGTTCGAGAACACCTACGCGCCGTCCAACGGGCCGTTCCGGCTGGGCAGCTGGTCGGAACAGAAGACCGGCCCCGGGATGTGGGACTTCGCAGCGACGCTCGGTATCGGCGAATCGATCTGCAAGACCGGCGCGAGCGCGCCCGGCCCGGTGGCCGCCATGACCTCGATGCTGTACGACGCGGGTTGTCCGATGGAGATCCTGTCCTTCCACCAGCACGAGATCGGGCATCGCACGGCGACGTTCCTGCTCTGCGAGAGCGTCGGCATCCGGCTCTGGGCGATGGGCATCGGTGAGTCCCACACGGAATCGACACTGCGGGCGATGATCTCGGGCGCCAACCGGCTGTGCCTCGCCTGACGCCGAAGAGCAGTTCAGCCCCGGTCGATGACCGGGGCTGAACTGATTGCTCTGTGCGGTTGGTCGGTATCACATCTCGATCCTCGTCGAGGACCCAGGTCGCCGAACCCGAGCCGGCCGATCGGGTGGTCGGGCTCGACGCCGGGATCGCGAGCCTCTACACACTCCGCAACCGGACCAACGCCCGACTGAAGGTCGCGAAGATTCCGCTGAACGTTCGGGAGTGGACGTGCCGACGCGGCGCCGTCCACGACCGGGATGTGAACGCGGCGAAGAACATTTCGGCCGTCGGACTGACAGTGGCAGCCTGCGGAGATGGTGTGAGACCGCCCCGGACGTAAGTGCGGGAGGCAACTGTCTGTGAAACAGGAACCTCGGGACGCGAGTCTCGAGGGGAATCTCGGTCGTTCACGGCCGAGAGGATGTCGAGCGAAATGGTGCGCGATACTGGGATTGAACCAGTGACCTCTTCCGTGTCAGGGAAGCGCTCTCCCGCTGAGCTAATCGCGCGGGATGGAAAAAAGAGAGCGGACGACGGGATTCGAACCCGCGACCCCAACCTTGGCAAGGTTGTGCGCTACCAGCTGCGCCACGTCCGCATTCGTGAAAGCCCCGCGAAGGGGCCGTCACTGTCGAGCAAGTCAAACAGTCGAGCATCTATCATCTATCTCGGTGCGCGATACTGGGATTGAACCAGTGACCTCTTCCGTGTCAGGGAAGCGCTCTCCCGCTGAGCTAATCGCGCGAGGTGGAGACGGGAATCGAACCCGTGTGCACGGCTTTGCAGGCCGTTGCCTCACCACTCGGCCACTCCACCGTGAAGGTTGAGTCCAACCTCTCGAGCGGACGACGGGATTCGAACCCGCGACCCCAACCTTGGCAAGGTTGTGCGCTACCAGCTGCGCCACGTCCGCATGCACCGTGTAACTCGCGGAGAATGTTCTCCGTGGTGCGGTTGAGAACATTAGCCGACCATCCGCGATAGTTACAAATCTGCAGGTCAAGGGATCAGACGGTGAACTACGCATGAACGACGCCGGGTCTGGGGCGGGGTTCGGGGAGGGACCGGTGCGAATCCCAACGACGTGATTTTCGTTCGGCGGCTCGGTCGTGTTAATGTTCCAACTCGTTCGAGCGCGACTGTCTGGCGCGCTTCGGTCCCGTGGCTCAGTGGAAGAGCGTCCCGTTCACACCGGGAAGGTCGCTGGTTCGATCCCAGCCGGGACCACAGAAAGAAGAGGGCGTTTCCGAAATCGGAGACGCCCTCTTCTTTTTCGTGCGTGCACCCAGAAATTCGGTTGTAGCGACTCCGCGGCGCGGCGGACAATGGTCTCAGCCGGCCGAAAATCCCCGGGTGATCCGCTACCGAAGGACCGAGTCGAATGTTCCCCGTGAGGCTGGAGGGCACTGCCGCGCCGACTTTGATGTGGGCAGAGGAGTGGACCATCGAGCAGGCTGCGTTGCAGCAGCTGCGGAACATGGCCGACCTTCCGTGGGTGCACGGTGTGCGCGTCATGCCCGACGTCCACGTGGGAAAGGGTGCAACGGTCGGTTCCGTCATCGCGATGCGCGAGGCGGTCGCCCCGGCGGCGGTCGGCGTCGACATCGGGTGCGGAATGACGGCGGTCCGCACGGATGTCACCGCCCGGGATCTGCCCGACAACCTGCGGTCGATGAGGTCGCACATCGAGCGTGCGGTGCCGGTGGGCTTCGCCATGCACGAGCGGTCGGTGAACGTCGGCGCACTGGACGTCACGGACGCCGGGGGCGTGAAGAAGGGGTGGCACCGATTCTGGCAGGAATTCGGCGACCTCCATTCCGGCGTCCAGTCGCGGGAATCGAAGGCGATGAAGCAGATCGGCACGCTCGGCGGCGGCAACCACTTCATCGAGGTGTGCCTGTCGGACGCCGACGAGGTCTGGTTGATGCTTCACTCCGGGTCCCGCAACATCGGCAAGGAACTGGCGGAGCGGCACATCGCGGTGGCGCGGGCGTTGCCGCACAACCAGCGGCTCGTCGACCGCGATCTCGCGGTGTTCCTCGCCGGCAGCAAAGAGATGGACGCGTACCGCCACGACCTGACGTGGGCGCAGGAGTACGCGGCCCGCAACCGCGCCGTCATGCTCACGCTGGTGATGCGGGCCTTCCGGCAGTCGCTGCCCGGCCGGACCGTGCGGTTCGACGAACCGATCTCCTGCCACCACAACTACGTGTCGGACGAGATCGTCGACGGCGAGCGGATGCTCGTCACGCGCAAGGGCGCGATCCGGGCCGGCCGGGGTGATCTCGGACTCATCCCCGGATCCATGGGCACCGGATCCTATGTGGTGCGGGGACTGGGCTCCGAGCTGTCGTTCAACTCGGCATCGCACGGGGCCGGGCGGACGATGAGCCGCACGAAGGCGAAGAAGCGTTTCACCGTCGACGACCTCGTGCGTCAGACGTCCGGAGTCGAATCGCGCAAGGATGCGGGCGTGATCGACGAAATTCCCGGCGCCTACAAGGACATCGAGCAGGTGATCGAGGCGCAGGCCGATCTCGTCGAGGTCGTGGCCCACCTGCGGCAGGTCGTGTGTGTGAAGGGCTGACCCGCTGGCGGCCGCGGCGGTGCGACGACGCGCCGCCGCAGGTCGTGGTCGGTAGGGTGGACTGGTGACTAGCGGAGAAGCTCGGCCGGGACCCGCGCCCGAGAACGTGGACGTCGACGATTCGGATCTGTCTCCGTTCCAGCAAGCGGAGAGCCGTTGGCGCAGGTGGCGAGAGCACATCGCCGCGCGGCCGAGCCTGAACGTGGCGTACCGGATCGCGGTGGGAGTGATCGGCGCCCTCGTCCTCGCCGCCGGGATCGTCGCGATTCCCTACCCGGGTCCGGGCTGGCTGATCGTGTTCGCGGGGCTCGGGATTCTCGCGTCCGAGTTCGCGTGGGCGCACCGGCTGCTGCACTATGCGCGCAAGCGGTACGACGCGTTCATCGAGTGGTTCTCGCGACAGTCGCTGGTCGTCAAGGGCGCGGGCGCACTGTTGACGGCCGTCGTCGTCCTCGCCACGCTGTGGCTGCTCGGGACGTTCGGTCTCGTCGGAACGTGGATCGGCCTCGACTACTCGTGGTTGGAGAGCCCGCTCTAGCCGGACGCGTGGTTGGGTGTGTCTGCTGGGCCGATAACATGGGCTGGCACATTCACCCTGTCTGCACCGCACACCTCACCTAGGAGAACATCGCCGTGAGCACCCCCGCACCCGCCGCCCCAGCCGCCCTCGTCCGGGTGCCCGCGGGGACTACGGCCGGTACCGCGGTTCGGGAGGCCGGCTACCCGAGCAAGGGTCCGGACGTCGTCGTCGTGGTCCGTGACGCCGACGGCCAGCTCAGAGACCTGTCCTGGGTTCCCGACGCCGACGTCGACGTCGAGCCGGTCGCGGCGGACACCGACGACGGCCGCAGCGTCATCCGGCACTCGGCGGCGCACGTGCTCGCGCAGGCCGTCCAGCAGGAATTCCCCGAAGCCAAGCTGGGCATCGGCCCGCCGATCAAGGACGGCTTCTACTACGACTTCGCGGTCGAACGCCCGTTCACTCCGGAGGACCTCGCGAGCCTCGAGAAGCGGATGAAGAAGATCATCAAGGGGTCGCAGCGGTTCTCCCGCCGCGTGGTCGAGTCGCTCGAAGAGGCGCGCGCCGAGCTGGCGAAGGAGCCCTTCAAGCTCGAACTCATCGACGACAAGTCGGGGATCGACGATCCGGAGATCATGGAGGTGGGCGGCAACGAGCTCACCATCTACGACAACCTGGATCCGCGGACCGGCGAGAGGGTGTGGGGCGACCTCTGCCGCGGCCCGCACATCCCCACCACCAAACACATCCCGGCGTTCAAGCTCACCCGCAGCTCGGCGGCGTACTGGCGCGGTAACCAGGACAACGCCGACCTCCAGCGCATCTACGGCACCGCGTGGGAGTCGGCGGAGGCGCAGGAGCAGCACCTGGAACTGCTCGCCGAGGCCGAGCGCCGCGACCACCGCAAGCTGGGGTCCGAGCTCGACCTGTTCAGCTTCCCCGACGAGCTCGGCTCGGGTCTGCCCGTGTTCCATCCCAAGGGCGGGATCATCCGCACCGAGATGGAGGACTACTCCCGCAAGCGCCACGTGGAGGAGGGGTACGACTTCGTCAACACCCCCCACATCACCAAGGGGCACCTCTACGAGGTGTCAGGTCACCTGGACTGGTACCGCGACGGCATGTTCCCGGCGATGCACATCGACGAGGAACTGAACGAGGACGGCACCGTGCGCAAGCCGGGCCAGGACTACTACCTCAAGCCGATGAACTGCCCGATGCACAACCTGATCTTCCGCTCCCGCGGACGGTCGTACCGCGAGCTTCCGTTGCGGCTCTTCGAGTTCGGGTCGGTGTACCGGTACGAGAAGTCGGGCGTCGTCCACGGGCTGACCCGGGTGCGCGGCATGACGCAGGACGACGCGCACATCTACTGCACCAAGGAGCAGATGCGCGACGAGCTGACCACCACGCTGAACTTCGTGCTGGGCCTGCTCGCAGACTACGGTCTCGACGATTTCTACCTGGAGCTGTCCACCAAGAACCCGGACAAGTTCGTCGGCGACGACGCGGTGTGGGAGGAAGCGACCAACACCCTTGCCGAGGTCGCCGAGGCGTCGGGCCTGAACCTGGTGCCGGATCCGGGCGGCGCCGCGTTCTACGGGCCGAAGATCTCGGTGCAGGTGCAGGACGCGCTGGGCCGGACCTGGCAGATGTCGACCATCCAGCTCGATTTCAACCTGCCCGAGCGCTTCGACCTCGAATACACCGCCAACGACGGCACCAAGCAGCGGCCGGTCATGATCCACCGTGCGCTGTTCGGTTCCATCGAACGGTTCTTCGGTGTGCTGACCGAGCACTACGCGGGTGCGTTCCCGGCGTGGCTCGCCCCGGTCCAGGTGGTGGGCATCCCGGTGGCCGAGGCGTTCGCCGACCACCTCTTCGACGTGGTGAAGCGGCTGAAGGCGGCCGGTGTCCGCGCGGAGGTCGACGCGAGTGACGACCGCATGCAGAAGAAGATCTTCAACAACACGGCCCAGAAGGTGCCGTTCATGCTGCTGGCAGGCGCACGGGACGTCGAAGCGGGTGCCGTCAGCTTCCGATTCAGGGACGGCACCCAGGTCAACGGCGTGGCCGTGGACGACGCCGTGCGCATCGTCACCGAATGGATCGGCCGCCGCGAGAACGCGTCGCCGACGGCGGAGCTGCTGCAACCCGGTCAGGAAGGGTGACGCACATGACCGGAGGTGACGACGTGACAGCCGACGAGATGCTCGCCGGTCCCGGACGCCTCGTGGACCGCGGCCCCGGGGAACCCGATCACCTGCAGCGGATCTGGTCGCCGCACCGCATGTCGTACATCGCCGAGGCGCCGAAGTCGCGGGACACTCCGAACGAGCCGTTCATCGACATCCCGAAGATGGACGACGAGGACGGGCTGATCGTGGCCCGCGGGGAACACGTGTACGCGGTGCTGAACCTGTACCCGTACAACCCGGGGCATCTGATGGTGGTTCCCTACCGCAAGGTCGCGGCGCTCGAAGACCTGACGGAGGCGGAAAGCGCCGAGCTGATGTCGTTCACGCAGCAGGCGCTGCGGGTGATCAAGCGGGTGTCGCGGCCGGACGGTTTCAACGTCGGCCTCAATCTCGGTGCGGCAGCGGGCGGGTCCCTCGCCGAACACCTGCATCAGCACATCGTTCCGCGCTGGGGTGGGGACGCGAACTTCATCACGGTCCTCGCCGGGGTCAAGGTCATGCCGCAATTGCTGCGGGAGACCCGGGGGCTGCTGGCGAAGGCCTGGAATGAATGACGCGATAGATGAATGACGCGCGAGTCGCTGACTCACGCGTTCGGGATACCTGGCGGGAAGCGAAGAACGGGGTGGAGAGGTGCTGAGCTTCTTCGGACGGGCATCCGTGTCCAAGGTGACGGCGCCGTTGGGGAAGGCCCTGGTCAAGACGGGGCTCACCCCCGATTCCGTCACCGTCATCGGCACCGTGGCAACCGTGGCCGGCGCGGTCACACTGTTTCCCAGCGGACATCTGTTCTGGGGAGCGATGTTCATCTGGCTGTTCGTCATGTTCGACATGCTGGACGGCGCGATGGCCCGCGCCCGCGGCGGCGGAACGCGATACGGCGCGGTCCTGGACGCCACCTGCGACCGCGTCGCCGACGGTGCGATCTTCGCCGGACTCGCCTGGTGGGCGGTCTACCACGAGAACAGCAAGCCGTTGCTGATCGCGACGCTGCTGTGCCTGGTCACCTCCCAGGTGATCTCGTACGCGAAGGCGCGCGCCGAGGCGAGTGGACTGTCCGCCGACGGCGGACTCATCGAACGACCCGACCGGCTGATCATCGTGCTGGTCGGCGCCGGCGTGACCGGGCTCGGAGTGCCGTGGGCCGTGCACGTTGCGATGTGGCTGCTGTCGGTCGGCAGCGTGATCACGGTGTTCCAGCGGGTCCTGGCAGTCCGCAGGTCGCCGGGCGCGCGGGACGTGCTGCCCCAGCCGCCTGCGGACACGACGTCGGACGACGGACAGGCGACCGCGCAGTGAGCGGCCTGTCGGAACGGATCAGCGACCTGGGATACGCGGCCGGCTGGCGGCTGGTCCGCGCGCTGCCCGAGAAGGTGGCGGTCGCCCTGTTCGACAGGGGAGCCGACTTCGCCGTGCGGAACGGCGGACCGGAACAGTTGCGGCGCAACCTCGCCCGCGTGCTCGGCGTCCCCCCGGCAGAGGTGCCGGACACCCTGATGCGGGCGTCGATGCGTTCCTACGCGCGGTACTGGCGGGAGGCCTTCCGGCTGCCGTCGATGGACCTCGTGCAGACCGGCGCCGCGCTCGACGAGTTGATCGAAGGGCAGAAACACCTCGACGGCGCGAAGGAAGCCGGCCGTGGTGCGATTCTGGCGCTGCCGCACAGCGGCAACTGGGACATGGCCGGGGTGTGGTGCGCCCAGCACTGGGGTGCGCTGTCCACGGTCGCCGAGCGGCTGAAGCCGGAATCGCTGTACCAGCGTTTCGTCGCCTACCGCGAAGGGCTCGGATTCGAGATCTTCCCGCTCAGCGGGGGAGAGCATCCACCGTTCGTGGAACTGTCGGCGCGTCTGCGGGACAACGGGATCGTGTGCCTCCTCGGTGAACGCGACCTGGCGAAGAAGGGCGTCCCGGTGACGTTCTTCGGGGAATCGACCCGCATGCCGGCCGGTCCGGCCAAGCTGGCGATCGACACAGGCGCCCCCCTGCTTCCGGTGCACTGCTGGTTCACGGACGGCGGCTGGGGCTTCCGCATCGACCCCCCGATCGACACGAGCGCCGGGGTCGAGGCGGCGACGCAGGCCCTCGCGGTGCGATTCGAGGCGAACATTTCGGCGCACCCCGAGGACTGGCACATGCTTCAGCCGCTGTGGCTGTCCGACCTGTCGCAGGCGAGGCTCGCCCGCATGGAGAACTCGTGAAGATCGGAATGGTCTGCCCGTACTCGTTCGACGTGCCGGGCGGAGTGCAGGCCCACGTCGTCGACCTCGCGGAGGTCCTGATCGAGCGCGGGCACAAGGTGAGTGTGCTGGCCCCGGCCTCCGACGACGTCGACCTGCCCGGCTTCGTCGTCTCGGCGGGCCGCGCTCTCGCCATCCCGTACAACGGGTCGGTGGCCCGGTTGAGTTTCGGCCCCGCCGCCAGCGCCCGCGTGAGGCGCTGGATCGCGGACAACGACTTCGACGTCCTGCACATCCACGAGCCCAACGCGCCGAGCCTGTCGATGCTCGCCATGCGGGTCGCCGAGGGCCCGATCGTGGCCACCTTCCACACGTCGACCACGAAGTCGCTGGTGCTGAGCACGTTTCAGGGAGTGCTCCAGCCCTACCTGGAGAAGATCAGCGGACGCATCGCGGTGTCGGAACTCGCGCGCCGGTGGCAGGTGGAATCTCTCGGTTCCGACGCGGTCGAGATCCCCAACGGGGTCGACGTGCCCGCGTTCGCCGACGCCGAGCCACTGCCCGGATACCCGCGTCCCGGCAAGACGATCCTCTTCCTCGGACGCTACGACGAACCCCGCAAGGGCATGGCCGTGCTGCTGCGCGCGCTGCCCGCGCTGGTGGAGAAATATCCCGACCTCGAGGTGCTGGTGGTCGGCCGCGGTGACGAGGACAAGCTGCGCCGTGAGGCGGGCCCGGTGTTCGGGCATCTGCGGCTGCTGGGGCAGGTCGACGACGCAGAGAAGGCGTCGGCGCTGCGGAGCGCCGACGTGTACTGCGCCCCCAACCTCGGCGGGGAGAGCTTCGGCATCGTGCTCGTGGAAGCGATGGCCGCGGGGGCGGCCGTCGTGGCCAGCGAACTGGACGCGTTCCGCCGGGTCCTGCGGGACGGGCAGGCGGGGGTGCTGGTGCCGGTGGGGGATGCGGCGGCGCTCGCCGCGGGGATCGACTCGGTGCTCGGGGATCCCGAGCGCAGCGCCGGGCTCACCGACGTCGGCCGGACCGTCGTCGCCGACTACGACTGGCCGGTGGTGGCCGAACAGATCCTGCGCGTCTACGAGACGGTCACCGTCGGCCGCGACGGGGTCCGGGAGGTCGGTTCGTGACGTTCTCCGCCCTGACCATCCTGGTTCTCGCCCTGGTCGCCGCCGTGGTCCTGGCGATCGGTCTGTGGGCGTACGGAACGGCCAACCGCCTCGACCGCCTGCACGTGCGCTCCGACCTGTCCTGGCAGGCCCTCGACGCGGCCCTCGCGCGCCGCGCGGTGGTCGTGCGGGCGGCGGCCGCGGCGATGGACCCACCGGAGGGCCGGTCGCTGGCGACGCTGGCCGCCCGGGCCGAACGGTCGGACCGGGCGGAACGCGAGATCGCCGAGAACGCGCTGTCGAGTGCGTTGTCCTCCCTCGACCCGGACACGTTGCGACCCCAGTTGGTGGCGGAACTGGCCGACGCCGAGGCGCGCGTGCTGATCGCCCGCCGGTTCCACAACGACGCCGTCCGCGACACCCTCGCGCTGCGTACCCGGCGGCCGGTGCGCTGGCTGCACCTGGGGGGCACGGCCCCGCTTCCGACGTATTTCGAGATCACCGAACGGTCGTCCGCCGCCGCGGTCACCGAAGGGCTCGCCCTCGACTCCGTCCGCACCTCGGCCCGGGTGGTCCTGCTGGACGGTCAGGGCAGGGTCCTGCTGCTCCGGGGGCACGACCCTACCGTCCCCGACGTCTACTACTGGTTCACGATCGGCGGCGCCGTCGAGAAGGGCGAGAACTTGCGCGCCGCCGCGGTCCGGGAGATCGCCGAGGAGACCGGGTACACCGCCTCGGCCGACTCGTTGCGGGGGCCCATGTGGCGGCGGGTCGCGATCTTCTCCTGGAACGGCAGCCTCATCCGCTCCGAGGAACTGTTCTTCGCGCTGCGCACCGACGGGTTCGAGCCGCATCACGGCGGTTTCACCGAACTCGAGAACCGCACCATCACCGGGCACCGGTGGTGCACCGCGGACACCGTCCGCGAACTGGCGGCGGCCGGTGAAGCCGTGTATCCGCACGATCTCGCGGACCTCCTCGACGAGGCCGAAGCGGTGGCCGCGGCCGCCGACGAGCCCGAGGTACGCGCGATCACCTGAGCCGCGCGCCGTCGGGGGCACCGCCCTCGCCATCGCATACCGTCCGGAGAAAGCCAGCAATCGCGGACTGGCTACGGAAGTGGACTGGCGTTGGTCCTAGAATCGGGTACTGCAGCGTGAACGTCGTCGCTCACGCATGCCGCTATCGAAGCCAATCCACGCCACACCTCAGGAGTTCGCTGTGAGCACCCCCGACACCACCCCCACCACCGGTACGGCACGCGTCAAGCGTGGCATGGCCGAGATGTTGAAGGGCGGGGTCATCATGGACGTCGTCACCCCGGACCAGGCGAAGATCGCCGAGGACGCGGGTGCGGTCGCGGTCATGGCGCTCGAGCGGGTTCCCGCGGACATCCGCGCCCAGGGCGGCGTGTCCCGGATGAGCGACCCGGACATGATCGACGGCATCATCTCCGCCGTCTCCATCCCGGTGATGGCGAAGGCCCGCATCGGGCACTTCGTGGAGGCGCAGATCCTGCAGTCCCTGGGCGTCGACTACATCGACGAGTCCGAGGTCCTCACCCCCGCCGACTACGCCAACCACATCGACAAGTGGAAGTTCACAGTCCCCTTCGTCTGTGGTGCCACCAACCTCGGTGAGGCCCTGCGCCGCATCACCGAGGGTGCGGCGATGATCCGGTCCAAGGGTGAGGCCGGCACCGGGGACGTGTCCAACGCCACCACCCACATGCGGACCATCGGCGGGGAGATCCGCCGGCTGACGTCGCTGAGCGAGGACGAGCTGTACGTGGCGGCGAAGGAACTGCAGGCCCCGTACGACCTGGTCGTCGAGGTCGCGAAGGCCGGCAAGCTGCCGGTCACCATGTTCACCGCCGGTGGCATCGCCACCCCGGCCGATGCGGCGATGATGATGCAGCTCGGCGCGGAGGGTGTGTTCGTCGGGTCCGGGATCTTCAAGTCCGGCAACCCGGCGGAGCGGGCGGCGGCGATCGTCAAGGCCACCACGTTCTTCGACGATCCGGATGTGCTCGCCAAGGTGTCCCGCGGGCTCGGCGAGGCCATGGTCGGTATCAACGTCGACGACATCCCCGTCCCGCACCGGCTCGCCGAACGCGGCTGGTGATTCCCGTCGTCGATCGCTGATCGATCGCGCGGCACTTCCGGCGCCGCTTTTCCCGGCACCGCACCAGGTCCGACCCGGGCCTCGTGCGGTGCCGGTGTGTCGGCGCGGCGAATCCGTGTGAGAGTGTCAGCGGACGAGCATCGGAAGGGGCCGTGGATGGCGACGATCGAAGAGATCCTGGAAGTGGAACGCCTCGAGGAGAACATCTTCCGGGGCATAGCGACCGAGACCATGCTTCCCCGCACGTTCGGTGGGCAGGTGGCCGGTCAAGCGCTGGTGGCGGCGGTTCGCACGGTCCAACCGCGGTTCATGGTCCATTCGCTGCACGGCTACTTCCTTCGTCCCGGAAACCCCACGAAGCCGATCGTGTACCTGGTGGACCGCATCCGGGACGGGCGCTCGTTCGTCACCCGACGGGTCAGCGCCATCCAGGACGGTCAGGCGATCTTCACGATGTCGGCGTCCTTCCAGGTCGAGGACGAGGGTATCGAGCACCAGGACGAGATGCCCGTGGTCCCGCCACCCGACATGCTGCCGTTCGCCAGTGACTCCGACGACCCTGAGATCGCCTGGCTCGCCCGGGAGTGGTCCGACTGGGACATCCGGATGGTCGGAAACGGCGAGATCGACCGCAGGCGCGGCGTGGCCGCCCAGCAGCAGGCGTGGTTTCGGTCCCGCAAGGCGCTGCCCGACGACCCCGTCTTCCACGTCTGCGCCCTCGCCTACATGAGCGACATGACGCTCATCGGGTCCGCAATGACACCGCACCCCGGTGTCGAGATCAACAGTGCCTCACTCGATCACGCGCTGTGGTTCCTGCGACCGTTCCGCGCCGACGAATGGCTGCTGTACGACCAGACGTCACCGTCCGCCGGTTTCGGGCGCGCGTTGGCGCAGGGCCGGATCTTCGACCGGAAGGGCAATCTGGTCGCCGCCGTGGTGCAGGAAGGGCTGACCCGGTTCCTGCGCACGCCGTGACCGGATCAGCGACCCGCCCGGACCGCGGGTTTGGGCGGGTGGTCGTAGCGCACCAGCAGATCGGGTGCGTCCGAGGTGCCGGCGGCGTGCCGCAGCAGGGCGGGCACGGTCCACCGCTGATCGGCCGGGGTGCGGCGGATCAGCGCCCCCTCACCCAGATGGAGTTGCACGGTGACATCGAAATCGAGGTCCCGGCCGAGCAGCATCGGACCGGCCACGAGGACCACCTGCCGGTCGGCGGCGGGAACGCGGGAGCACCGGGCCGAGCGATCCTCGCGCTCGTCCCACAACTTCGGCAACCACCGGCGGTCGGTGCGCACCGAACCCACCACCTCCCGGTTCAGTGCCTCGTAGTCGAACCAGAGGGTGCGGTAGCTGAGTTCGTCGTCGCGGCCGTGTTCGAGGCGCAGCGAGGCGGGCCGGACGTAGTCGTGGAGGGACACGACGTCGCAGGGTCGTCCCCGCTCCCGCAGGGACGCACAGATCGAGTCCGCGAAGGGGATCGGGTGCGCTCCGTCGGGGGCGTCGATCGCCACGACGGCGGTGCCGTCCACCGCGAGGCAGCGTTCGGCGACGAGTGCGACGAGACCGTCCGGACTCGTCGGTGTGAACATCGTCATGGCACCCATGGTGCCTCGAGCCCGAATCGGGCCGATAACCTTGACCAGGCACAGAAGGAGGGCTGATGGCGAGCATCGAGGACATTCTCGAACTCGAGGCGCTGGAGAAGGACATCTTCCGCGGTGCGGTGCATCCGTCTGTTCTGAAGCGGACATTCGGCGGGCAGGTCGCGGGTCAGTCGCTGGTCTCCGCCGTCCGGACCGTCGACGAGAGATACAAGGTCCACTCCCTGCACGGGTACTTCCTCCGTCCGGGCAATCCGCTGAAACCCACCGTGTACCTGGTCGACCGGATCCGGGACGGCCGGTCCTTCTGCACCCGGCGAGTCACCGGCATCCAGGACGGCAAGGCGATCTTCACCATGTCGGCGTCGTTCCACAGCGAGGACGAGGGCATCGAGCATCACGACACGATGCCGTCCGTTCCGGCGCCCGACGAACTCGTCGACGCGCAGACAGTCGAGGAACTCGCCGCCACGGACCTGTACCGGGAATGGAAGGAATGGGACGTCCGTATCGTTCCGGCCGATTCCACCCGCAAGACGCCCGGAATCGCCGCGCAGCAACGAGTGTGGATGCGCTACCGCAACACGTTGCCCGACGATCAGGTCTTCCACATCTGCACCCTCGCCTACCTCAGCGACATGACCCTGCTCGGCGCGTCGAAGGTCCCGCACCCGGGTGTGGTGACACAGACGGCGTCGCTCGATCACGCGATGTGGTTCCTGCGCCCGTTCCGCGCCGACGAGTGGTTGCTCTACGACCAGACCTCCCCCTCCGCCGGATTCGGTCGCGCGCTCACCCAGGGCCGCATGTTCGACCGGAACGGCACCATGGTGGCCGCCGTCGTGCAGGAGGGGTTGACCCGAATCCAGCGCGATCAGGACCAGCGCGACATCGAGACAGGAAACATGACATGACCCGCCCCCTCGTCGGAGTACTCGCCCTCCAGGGCGACGTCCGTGAACACCTTGCCGCGCTGAACGATTCGGGTGCCGATGCCGTCGGCATCCGCCGCCCGGAGGAGCTCGAGAAGATCGACGGCCTCGTCATCCCCGGCGGCGAGTCGACCACGATGAGCAAACTGCTGCAGATCTTCGAATTGCTCGAACCGCTGAAGGCCCGCCTGCACGACGGGTTGCCTGCCTACGGGTCCTGCGCCGGGATGATCCTCCTCGCGAGCGAGATCCTCGACACCCGACCCGACGCGCAGCACCTCGGCGCGATCGACATGACCGTGCGCCGCAACGCTTTCGGCCGCCAGGTCGACTCCTTCGAAGCCGACCTCGATTTCGAGGGGATCGTCGGCGACCCGATGCGGGCCGTGTTCATCCGGGCTCCGTGGGTGGAGCGAGTCGGCGACGACGTCCAGGTCCTCGCCCGCGTGCCCGAGTCGGGTGGCGCCGCCGCCGGCCGCATCGTGGCGGTCCGGCAGGGTTCCGTGGTGGCGACGTCGTTCCACCCGGAGGTGACCGGGGACCGGCGGGTGCACGAGTTGTTCGTCGACATCGTCCGTGACGTCTAGCCTGCCGGACGGGGTGTGACGAGCGAGTTGAGGAGTGCCGCGCCCTGTGCGGCGTCGTCGACGGTCACCGCGAACGGTCGGCCGTCCCTGCGGGTCACCACGACGCCCTCACCGGCGCGGATCACGACCGCGGTTCCGCGCGGTGTGAAGCGGTAACCCCAGCCGCCCCACTCCAGGGGCACGATCTCGGTCACCCGGGCCTCGTCGACGGAGTCGAGGGGGATCCTGCGCCAGCGGACGTTCCACGACGACAGGGACAGCCCCGCCCGGTCGATCTGCACGGTGACCGACGTGAAGGCCCCACCGAGCAATGCGAGGACGAGGAACAGGACGGCGAGCCACAGCGCTCCCATCAGCGCGGACGCGACTGCCGCCAGCGCCGTCGCGAGGGCGAGTACGCCCGCCCATCGCCCGTGGACGTATCCCGTCCAGGCCGCGCGTTCGCCGGGACCGAGTGGAATGGGCAGTGTCGGTGCCGGGTCGTGCGGCGCGGACTGTGACCTGCGGGGCAGCACGGCGAACGTGGCAATCGCCCACGGGATTCCCAACAGTGGAATCCCGATCCACCACCCCAGGGTCGCTGCTTCCGGGGAGCCGGCATCGATCGTGGCGGCGACGCTGACGATCCAGGCCGTGGCCACCGTCCACCCGACGAGAACGGTCGCCGGGAGCCACAGCGCGGCGTCGGCGCCGCCGCGGACCGCCACGACGCCCGCGATCGCGGTCGCGGCGGCGCAGACGGTGAGCGCGATCCAGAAATAGGTGTCCGTATCGCTGAACCGGTCGGGCCGGGTGCCGGACCAGTGGCCGGCCACCACCGGCGGGAGTTCGCCGTTCCAGGCGAGTCGCGCGATCACGAGCGCAAGGAGGGGCAGGGCCGTGGCCCCGGCGGCGGCCGCGAGGCGGGTGCGGGAGGTTGTCATCGTGTCGTGGTCTCCTTGATCACGTCGAGCATCTGGTCGGTGTCGAGTCCGAGGCGCCGTGCCTCGGCCACGAAAGCGCGTGCAGCTTCGGTCAATCCGGTGTGAATCGGGTCCGTGTCCGCGCGGACGACCGCGCCACGACCCCGGCGGAGGTCGATCAACCCCTCGTCGCGCAGGGCGGCGTAGGCGCGCAGCACGGTGTGCAGGTTGACGTCGACCGACTCGGCCAGGGCCCGCGCGGAGGGAAGCCGGTCGCCCGGCCCGATCTCGCCGCGCAGGAACGCGCCGCGCACGTTCGCGGCGATCTGCTCACCCAGCGGGGTGGTGGAACTGTGGTCGACCCGCATCAACATGTTTGCATTCTATGCAAACAATGGCGACTTACGCGAGTTGTTATCCCGGGAAGGCGCGGCGCCGGCCGGGCTGCGGGTAACATCGTCAAAGCTGAAACCGCGCATTCGGCGTGCCAAAGGCAGCAGGAAAGGGGCTTGAATCGCATGAGCGGCCACTCCAAATGGGCCACCACCAAGCACAAGAAGGCTGTGATCGACGCCAAGCGTGGCAAAGCCTTCGCGAAGCTGATCAAGAACATCGAGGTGGCGGCCCGTACCGGCGGTGGCGATCCTGCGGGAAATCCCACCCTGTACGACGCTATCCAGAAGGCCAAGAAGACGTCGGTCCCCAACGACAACATCGAGCGCGCGCGCAAGCGTGGCGCCGGTGAAGAGGCGGGCGGCGCCGACTGGCAGACCATCATGTACGAGGGCTACGGGCCCAACGGTGTCGCCGTCCTCATCGAGTGCCTCACCGACAACCGCAACCGTGCGGCGGGCGAGGTCCGTACCGCGATGACCCGCAACGGCGGCAACATGGCCGACCCGGGTTCGGTGTCCTACCTGTTCGCGCGCAAGGGCGTCGTGACGCTGGAGAAGGGCGACCAGACCGAGGACGACGTGTTGATGGCGGTCCTCGATGCCGGCGCCGAAGAGGTCACCGATCTCGGCGACACGTTCGAGATCGTGAGCGAGCCCACCGACCTCGTCGCCGTCCGCAGCGCTCTGCAGGAGGCGGGCATCGACTACGACTCCGCCGAGGCCGACTTCCGCGCCTCCGTCGAGGTACCCGTCGACGCAGACGGGGCCCGCAAGGTGTTCAAGCTCGTCGACGCGCTCGAGGAGTCCGACGACGTGCAGAACGTCTACACCAACGTCGATCTCTCCGACGAGGTCCTCGCCGAACTCGACGACTGATCGCACGACGCACGACGCACGGCGCGGGGCGGGGGAGCGGACGCTCGCCCGCCCCGCGCCGTCCTGCGTGTTGGTGCGCCGACTCGTCCGACCCCACGACTAAGCTATCGAACAGCTGTTCGGCGTGGGAGAGGTGGCTTTGCGTGCGTGTGCTGGGTGTGGATCCCGGTCTGACCCGGTGCGGATTCGGAGTGGTGGACGGTGGCAGCGGTCGCACCGTCACACCGGTGGCGGTCGACGTGGTGCGCACCCCCGCCGATCTGGAGTTGTCGTCCCGGTTGCTCCGGATCTCCGAAGCGGCCGAATCGTGGATCGACCTCCACCGGCCGGAGGTCGTGGCGATCGAGCGGGTGTTCTCCCAGCACAATGTGCGTACCGCGATGGGAACCGCGCAGGCCGGCGGCGTCGTTGCCCTCGCCGCCGCGCGCCGCGGGATCCCCGTGTGCTTCCATACCCCCAGCGAGGTCAAGGCCGCCGTCACCGGGAGCGGTTCGGCCGACAAGGCTCAGGTGACCGCGATGGTCACCCGGATCCTGAAACTGGCGGCCGCACCCAAACCGGCAGACGCAGCGGACGCGCTGGCATTGGCGATCTGCCATTGCTGGCGGGCGCCGATGATCGAACGCATGGCCCGCGCCGAAGCCGTGGCCGCCGAACAGAAACGTCGCTACCAGGCCCGACTGGCCGAAGTGAAGAAGGCAGGTACACGATGATCGCGTCCGTCCGCGGCGAGGTGCTCGAGATCGCCCTCGACCATGCGGTAATCGAATCCGCGGGCGTGGGTTACCGCGTCAACGCGACGCCGGCCACGCTCGGCGGGCTGCAGCGGGGGTCCGAGGCGCGGCTGGTCACCGCGATGATCGTCCGCGAGGACTCGATGACCCTGTACGGCTTCCCCGACTCGGAGTCCAAGGAATTGTTCGGGCTCCTCCAGACGGTGTCGGGTGTCGGTCCACGCCTGGCGATGGCGACCCTGGCCGTCCTCGAACCTGAAGCACTGCGGTCGGCGTTGGCCGAGGGCAACGTCACCGCACTCACCCGGGTACCCGGGATCGGCAAACGGGGAGCCGAGCGGATGGTCGTCGAACTGCGCGACAAGGTCGACGCGGTCGCGACCTCGTCCGGCGCGGTCCCGCTCGGCGCTGCGGGCGGCGGATCGGTCCGCGACCAGATCGTCGAAGCCCTCGTCGGGCTCGGATTCCCGGCCAAGCAGGCCGAACAGGCCACCGACTCCGTCCTCGCCGAGGCACCCGCGTCGACCACCTCGTCCGCGCTGCGGTCCGCGCTCTCCCTGCTCGGGAAGACGAGATGAAACCCGAACCCGGCGGCGGCCCTGACGAGGAGTCCCCGGTCTCGGCCGACCTCGTCGCCGGCGACGGCGACATCGAGGCCAGCCTGCGGCCGAAAAACCTCCACGATTTCATCGGCCAACCGCGGGTCCGGGAGCAGTTGCAACTCGTTCTCACCGGCGCCAAGATGCGCGGCGGCACCCCCGACCACATCCTGCTGTCCGGACCGCCCGGGCTGGGCAAGACCAGCATGGCGATGATCATTGCCGCCGAACTGGGCTCGTCGCTGAGGCTGACGTCGGGTCCGGCGCTCGAGCGGGCCGGCGACCTCGCCGCGATGCTGAGCAATCTCGTCGAGGGTGACGTGCTGTTCATCGACGAGATCCACCGTATCGCCCGCCCGGCGGAAGAAATGCTGTACCTCGCGATGGAGGATTTCCGGGTCGACGTCGTGGTCGGCAAGGGCCCCGGCGCCACGTCCATTCCCCTGGAGGTCGCGCCGTTCACCCTGGTCGGGGCCACCACCCGCTCGGGTGCGCTCACCGGGCCGCTGCGGGACCGCTTCGGGTTCACCGCCCACATGGACTTCTACGAACCCGCCGAGCTACAGCAGATCCTCATGCGTTCGGCCGGGATCCTCGGCGTGCAACTCGGTGAGGACGCGGGCGCCGAGATCGCGAGCCGGTCCCGGGGAACGCCCCGCATCGCGAACCGCCTGCTCCGACGGGTCCGCGACTACGCCGAGGTCCGCGCGGACGGTGTCGTCACCCGGGAGATCGCGCACGCGGCTCTTGCCGTGTACGACGTCGACCAACTGGGTCTCGACCGACTCGACCGATCCGTCCTCAGTGCCCTGGTGCGCAGCTTCGGCGGTGGGCCGGTCGGCGTGTCCACCCTGGCCGTCGCGGTGGGTGAGGAGCCCGCCACCGTCGAGGAGGTGTGTGAGCCCTTCCTCGTTCGCGCCGGAATGATCGCCCGGACACCCCGCGGCCGCGTCGCCACTGCGGCCGCGTGGATGCAATTGGGCCTGACCCCTCCGCCGGACGCCGTGACCGGCGGAATCGACGTCCGCGTCAACGAACCGCAGGCTTCCCTGTTCGATCCGGAAGGCCCCTGATCGGCCCCGGAAGAAACGCCCGCCTCGTGCCGACCGAACCGGTCTCCGGGCCGGTGATGGCACACTGGTGTATTGCATCGGTCCAACCGGGACCTGTGCTTCGGACCGTGCGACATACCTCGAGGTTGACTTACAGATGGATTTTCTCTTCCCGCTCCTGATTCTGGCGCTGCTCGTCCCGATGTTCCTGGGGATCCGCCGGCAGAAGAAGGAGGCGGCCAAGGCGACTGCCCTGCAGGACTCACTCTCGGTAGGCGACCGCATCCTCACCACTGCCGGTCTGCACGGAACCGTCGTCGGGCTCGGCGACGAGACGATCGAGCTCGAGATCGCCCCGGGCGTGGTCACCACGTGGTCGCGTCTCGTCGTGCGCGAGCAGATCGTCGACGCCCCGCTGCGGGGTGACGGCGCCATCGACCACGAGTCGATCGATGCCGAGACCTCCGCCGCCGACACCGCGCGCGAGGATCGTGAGAGCGGCGCGGACACCACGCCGAGGCTCGACAAGGATTGATCGACGCGTCCGCGGCGTACCCGTGCGGCCGTCGCGTCGCGGGCCCGCCCGGCGCGGCCACCGGGGCACAGCCCTGCGTGTGCCGTTCCGGTGCGCTGTGAACGTTCCCACTCGAACTGCACGTACTGAGGAGACATAGAGATCGTGGCACCTTCCACAGGATCGGTGCATCCCGTCCGCTACCTCACCGTTTTCGCGGTGCTCGTGGCGGTTCTGTATGCCCTGGTGTTCTTCACCGGCGACAAGTCCGCGACACCGAAGCTGGGCATCGACCTGCAAGGCGGGACCCGGGTCACCCTCACCGCACGCACACCGGACGGCAGCAAGCCGACGCCGGACAGCCTGCGGCAGGCGCAGGAGATCATCGAGACCCGCGTGAACGGACTCGGTGTGTCCGGCTCCGAGGTGGTCATCGACGGCGACAACCTGGTCATCACGGTCCCGGGCGACGACAGCGCGCAGGCGCGGTCGCTGGGCCAGACAGCGCGGTTGTACGTCCGTCCGGTCCAGACGTCTCAGGCGGCGGCCGCCACCGGCGGGACCGCACCGGCCGCCGGTGAGACTCCGGCGGGCACTCCCGCGGGCACCGAAACGCCCGCGCCGCAAAACCGGCCGTTCCCGGCGCAGGATCCCTCCACGTCGCCCGAGCCGGCCCCGACGACGGAACCGGCACCCGCCGACGCCTCCGGCACGGAGACGGGCGAGGCGGCCGACGAGATCGCGGCCGCCCGGGCTACGCGTCAGAGCACCGATCCCGCCGTTCAGAAGCAGGCGATGGCCACGCTCGACTGCGGCGTACCCGACCCGCTGCGCGGCAACGACGACCCGGCCCTGCCGCTGGTCGCGTGCTCGACCGACGGTCAGGCCGTTTACCTGCTCGAGCCCGCCATCATCGACGGCCAGGAGATCGCCGACGCGACGTCGGGCTACAACTCGCAGCAGTCGCGGCACGAGGTGAGCCTCACGTTCAAGTCCGAGGGCAGCGACACCTGGGCCACGTTCACGTCGCAGAACATCGGCAAGCAGGCCGCGTTCACGCTCGACTCCAAGGTGGTGAGCGCACCGGTCGTGCAGGGTGCGACACCGGCAGGCAGTTCGACGTCGATCACCGGATCGTTCACCGCGGACAGTGCGAAGGAACTCGCGAACACCCTGAAGTACGGTTCGCTGCCGCTCTCGTTCGCGGCCTCGGAGGCGGAGACCGTGTCGGCGACGCTGGGTCTCGCCTCGCTGCAGGCCGGTCTCATCGCCGGTCTGGTGGGCCTGGTCCTCGTGTTGATCTACTGCCTGATCTACTACCGCATGCTCGGGGTGCTCACGGCGCTGTCACTCGTGCTCTCGGGGTTGATGGTCTACGCGATCATGGTGCTGCTCGGCCGGTACATCAACTTCACGCTCGACCTCGCGGGCATCGCAGGTCTGATCATCGGTATCGGTATGACGGCCGACTCGTTCGTGGTGTTCTTCGAGAGAATCAAGGACGAGATGCGGGAAGGCCGCAGCTTCCGGTCCGCGGTTCCCCGCGGCTGGGCACGTGCGCGCCGAACCATCCTGTCCGGTAACGCGGTCAGCTTCATCGCGGCCGCGGTCCTGTACGTCCTCGCGGTGGGTCAGGTGCGTGGTTTCGCGTTCACACTCGGCCTGACCACCATCCTCGATGTCGTCGTCGTGTTCCTGGTGACGTGGCCGCTGGTTCATCTGGCCTCGAAGTCGCCGTTCTGGTCCAAGCCCTCGGTCAACGGGCTCGGAGCCGTGCAGCAGATCGCCAGGGAACGCAAGGCTGCCGCAGCGTCGGCGAAGGAGTCACGAGTATGAGCGAGTCGACCACGTCGTCGCAGACTGCGGCGCAGACGGACCCCGAGTCTTCGCTGTCCGATTCGGGTGTCAATCAATCGTCGATGCCCCACCACAGCCTGCTGTCGCGGCTCTACACCGGTACCGGCGCCTTCGAGGTCGTCGGCCGCCGCAAGTTCTACTACATCCTGACCGGCACGATCGTGCTGATCTCGCTGCTGAGCATCCTCGTCCGCGGGTTCACCCTCGGCATCGACTTCGAGGGTGGGTCGCGGATCCAGTTCCCCGCCGGCGACGGTATCGAGACCTCGCAGGTGGAGGACGTCTACTCGCAGGCGCTGGGCATGGATCCCGTCTCGGTGCAGACGGTCGGCTCGGGTTCGAGCGCGACGGTGCAGATCCGCTCCGAGGCGCTCGACGCCGCGCAGGTGGTGAAGCTGCAGGACGCGTTGTACGACGAGTTCCAGCCGAAGGACAGCGACGGCGCCGTCAGCAAGAACGTGATCAGCGTGGCCGACGTCAGCGAGACGTGGGGTGGGCAGATCACCCAGAAGGCGCTGATCGCGCTGCTTGTGTTCCTGGTCATCGTCAGCGTGTACATCGCCGTCCGATTCGAGCGCGACATGGCGATCGCCGCGATCGTCGCGTTGTTCTTCGACATCACCGTCACGGCGGGTGTGTATTCGCTGGTCGGGTTCGAGGTGACCCCGGCGACGGTCATCGGCCTGCTCACCATTCTCGGTTTTTCGCTGTACGACTCGGTGGTGGTGTTCGACAAGGTCGAGGAGAACACGCGGGGAATCCTGCACCTGACGCGTCGCACGTACGCCGAGCAGGCGAACCTGGCGGTCAACCAGACCCTGATGCGGTCCATCAACACGACGTTGATCTCTGTTCTGCCGGTGCTGGCGTTGATGGTGGTCGCGGTGTGGATGCTCGGCGTCGGAACGCTGAAGGACCTGGCGTTGGTACAGCTCGTCGGCATCATCGTCGGCGCCTACTCGTCGATCTTCTTCGCGACACCGCTTCTCGTGACGCTGAAGGAGCGGTGGGGTCCGGTGGCCGCGCACACGCGCAAGGTCCTCGCTCGCCGCGCGACCCTGGCAGAGGGCGGAGGGCAGAAGGCGGCGGCCACCGCCACCGCCGGAGCCGCGGCACCGGACGCGGGCACCCCCCGCCGGCGGACGTCGGCGACCGCACCCACTCCGGGGTCACGTCCCACCGGGAAGCGCAACAAGAAGAGGCACTGACATGCCCGCATCGCACAGCACCCGGCGTGGTGTGTTCCGCCGGCACGGCCGCCCCGCGGCCGTGTCGGGCGCCGGCCTCCTTGCGACCGTGCTCCTCGCCGGCTCACTCGTCGGATGTTCGGACGACGGCGAGCAGATCCCGTCGATCGGGTATGCGATCGACAACAACGTCACCACCTACAACGCCAACACCGTCGCGGGTGCGGTGTCGGGGGCGCGGCAGGCGTTCGCGCGGGTGCTGCCCGGGTTCAACTACACGGGACCGGAAGGCGGGCCGGTGGCCGACACGGACATCGGCACGGCCAACGCGATGCCGGGCGACGCCCTCACGATCCAGTACAAGCTGAACCCCAGCTCCGTCTACTCCGACGGTGTCCCGATGTCCTGCGACGATCTGGTGCTGGCGTGGGCGGCGAACAGCGGCCGCTTCCCGATGTTCGCCGCGGCGAGCACCGCCGGTTACGCGGACATCGACCGGATCGACTGCCAGACCGGTGCGAAGGACGCCGTCGTCACGTTCAAGGCGGGACGGAACGTCACCGACTGGAAATCGCTGTTCGGCGCGACGTCGATGATGCCGGCCCACGTGGTCGCGAGTGCCGTCGGCGTTCCCGACATCGTTGCCGCCGTGCAGAATTCGGACACCGGGGCACTCTCGCGCGTCGCGGACTTCTGGAACGACGGCTGGACGATGACGGGCGGCGACCTCGACCTCGCCAAGTTCCCCGCGTCCGGCCCCTACAAGGTCGAATCGTTTTCCGCGGACGACGGCCTGGTCCTCGTCGCCAACGACCGCTGGTGGGGGAACCGCCCCGCCACGTCCCGGATCGTGGTGTGGCCCAAGAATTCCGACGTGAGTGCCCGGATCGGTGACGGGTCCGTGGAGGTCGTGGACGTCGCCGCCGGATCGGCGCCGGATCTGGACCTCTCCGGATTCGACGTGTCGGAGGTGTCCTCGCGCAGCGTCGAGCAGTTCGTCCTGTCCACGTCGGGTCTGTTCGAGACCGCCGCTGGCCGCCGGGCGTTCGCGCTGTGCCTGCCCCGCGACGAACTGGCGTCGAAGTTCGGGATCGCCGCGGACCCGCAGGAGACCGGCGGTGCCGCGGCCGGGTCACCGGTCGACACGCGGGTCACCGCCCCCGACAGCCTCATCCACCAGTCGGTGGAGGGTGCCGTGGGCGGCCGGTACCAGACCGCGGACACGGCGGCGGCGACCGCCGCGCTGGCCGACACCGACAACACGTCCGCGACCGTCCGGATCGGGTATCTGGGGCCGAACCCGCGCCGCGCCGAGATAGTGTCCGCGGTGGCGGCGGCGTGCGCTCCGGCCGGCATCACCGTGCAGGACGTCGCCTCGCCGGACTTCACCCCGTCCCTGCTGCGCGAGCGCCAGGTGGACGTGGTCCTCGCGGGAACGGCGTCCGCTCCCGGTGCGGCGGGCACCGCGGGGGCCACCACCGCGATGTACGCCCTGCACAGCGGAAACGGATCGAACTTCGGCGGTTACACCAACGGCCGCGTCGATCAGATCGTCGACCAACTCGCCGTCGACGATTCGACCGCCACCCAGCTGTCGCTGTCGACGGAGGCGGAGAACATCCTGTGGTCCGAGATGCCGACGGTGCCGTTGTTCGACCAGCCGCGCACCGTCGCGTTCGCGAACGGTTTGCAGGCCGGAACAGTCAATCCGACGCGCTCGGGCGCCGGCTGGAACATGGACAGGTGGGTTCTGCGCAGGTGACCGATCATGCTGCGGCTCGCGACGCCGTCACCCGGCTCACCCGGTGGGCCGAAGACTTCCCGCAGCCGGGCGTGCGGTTCGCCGACCTGACGCCGGTCTTCTCCGACGCCGCGGGTTTCCGGGTCGTCGTCGACGCGCTCGCCGCCGCCGCCCCAGAAGCGGAGGTGATCGCCGCCGTGGACGCGCGGGGGTTCCTCCTCGGCGGCGGGGTGGCCCGGGAACTGGGATCGGGTGTGGTCGCCGTCCGGAAGTCGGGCAAGCTGCCGCCGCCCGTCCTGGCCGAGTCGTACACCCTCGAATACGGCACGGCGACGCTGGAGATCCCGGCCGAATCGATCGGCCTCGACGGTCGCGCGGTGCTCGTCGTCGACGACGTCCTCGCCACCGGCGGAACACTGGAGGCCACGGCGCGGCTGGTGGAATCTGCTGGTGCCCGGGTGATCGGCGTCGCGGTCGTCCTCGAGATCGCGGCGCTCGGCGGCCGTGAGCGGCTCCGAAAGTACCCGCTCACGTCCCTCGTCACGGTCTGAGTACTAAAGTTGTGCCTGGTGGTCGACACGGCCACCGGGGCGCATGCCCGAGACCAACCAGGGCCGCAGGGCCCGAGCCATTTCAGTGGTAGGAGGTGACGGCATGACTTCGAATCTTGATCGGTCGCAGAACACGGGATCAACCTCGTCTGCACAATCCGATGCCGAGTCACCTGCAGCGAACCCGGCTTCCGGTAACAACCGTGGGGCACAGGGATTCGCCGTTCCGGCGTCCGCATCGCGCCGGGTACGAGCGCGACTCGCCAGGCGCATCACGGGGCAGCGGAATACGACCATCCGGCCGGTTCTCGAACCCCTCGTCAGTCTGCATCGCGAGCTCTACCCCAAGGCCGATCTGGCGCTCCTGCAGCGCGCCTACGACGTGGCGGAGGAACGGCACGCCAGCCAGCGCCGCAAGTCCGGCGACCCGTACATCACGCATCCACTTGCCGTCGCCAGCATCCTCGCCGAACTGGGGATGGATACCACGACCCTGGTCGCGGCGCTGCTCCACGACACCGTCGAAGACACCGGGTACTCCCTCGAGCAGTTGACCGACGAGTTCGGCGAAGAAGTCGCCCACCTGGTGGACGGGGTCACCAAACTCGACAAGGTGGTGCTCGGCAACGCCGCCGAGGGCGAGACCATCCGCAAGATGATCATCGCGATGGCCCGTGATCCCCGTGTGCTCGTGATCAAGGTCGCGGACCGGCTCCACAACATGCGGACCATGCGGTTCCTGCCGCCGGAGAAGCAGGCCCGCAAGGCCCGCGAAACTCTCGAGGTGATCGCGCCCCTGGCTCACCGGCTGGGCATGGCGACCGTGAAATGGGAACTCGAAGACCTGTCCTTCGCGATCCTGCATCCCAAGAAATACGACGAGATCGTGCGACTCGTCGCCGACCGGGCGCCGTCGCGGGACACCTACCTCGCGAAGGTCCGGGCGGAGATCAACGCGACGCTGACGGCGTCACGCATCAACGCGGTCGTCGAGGGCAGGCCCAAGCATTACTGGTCGATCTATCAGAAGATGATCGTCAAGGGCCGCGACTTCGACGACATCCACGACCTGGTCGGTGTGCGGATTCTGTGCGACGAGGTGCGGGACTGTTACGCGGCAGTCGGTGTCGTCCACTCCCTGTGGCAGCCGATGGCGGGCCGGTTCAAGGACTACATCGCGCAACCGCGGTACGGCGTCTACCAGTCGCTGCACACGACGGTGGTCGGCCCCGAGGGCAAGCCGCTCGAGGTGCAGATCCGCACCCACGACATGCACCGCACCGCGGAGTTCGGCATCGCCGCGCACTGGCGGTACAAGGAGACCAAGGGCAGGCACTCCGGTGACGTCGCCGAGGTCGACGACATGGCGTGGATGCGTCAGCTCCTCGACTGGCAACGTGAGGCCGCCGACCCGGGGGAGTTCCTCGAGTCGCTCCGCTACGACCTCGCCGTCAAGGAGATCTTCGTCTTCACTCCCAAGGGCGACGTCGTCACGCTGCCCGCCGGGTCGACCCCCGTGGACTTCGCGTACGCCGTGCACACGGAGGTCGGGCACCGCTGTATCGGCGCCCGGGTCAACGGCCGTCTGGTGGCGCTCGAGCGGAAACTGGAGAACGGCGAGGTTGTGGAGGTCTTTACCTCCAAGGCCGTCAACGCCGGCCCGAGCCGCGACTGGCAGACGTTCGTCGTCTCGCCGCGGGCGAAGACGAAGATCCGGCAGTGGTTCGCCAAGGAACGCCGCGAAGAGGCGCTCGAGGCGGGCAAGGATGCGATCGCGAAGGAAGTCCGGCGGGTCGGTCTGCCCTTGCAGCGCCTGATGAATGCCGAATCGATGGCGTCCATCGCGCACGAACTGCACTACACCGACGTGTCGATGCTCTACACCGCGGTCGGCGAGAGTCATGTGTCGGCGCAGCACGTCGTCCAGCGACTGGTCGCCCACCTCGGTGGGGTCGGCGACGTCGAGGAGGAACTGGCCGAGCGCTCGACCCCGTCCACCATGCCGATGCGTCCGCGGAGCACCGGGGATGCGGGTGTGCTCGTTCCCGGCGCGGAGGGCACGGTCGCCAAGTTGGCCAAGTGCTGCACCCCCGTTCCCGGCGACGAGATCATGGGGTTCGTGACCCGGGGCGGCGCGGTCAGCGTCCACCGCACCGACTGCACCAACGCCGGCTCGCTGCAGGAGCAGTCCGAGCGCATCATCGAGGTCAAATGGGCGCCCTCACCGTCGTCGGTGTTTCTGGTGGCCATCCAGATCGAGGCGCTCGACCGGCACCGGCTGCTGTCGGACGTGACGAAGGCGCTCGCGGACGAGAAGGTCAATATCCTGTCGGCGTCGGTCACGACGTCCGGCGACCGGGTGGCGATCAGCAAGTTCACGTTCGAGATGGGCGACCCGAAGCACCTCGGGCACGTGCTGAACGTGGTGCGCAACGTCGAGGGCGTGTACGACGTGTACCGGGTGACGTCCGCCGCCTGACAAACCCGAACGGGACGGTCGTGCGCACTCACCGCACGGCCGTCCCGTTCGGGTTTCCGGGGAGCGGGTCAGCCGACCTTCGCGGTCTCGATCTGGACCGGGGTGTTGGGCTTGCCGCCGCCCGCCGCCATGGATCCGTCGTCGCCGTCCGCGGCAATCTTCTCGACGGTCGCGAGACCCTCCTCGGAGATCGAACCGAACACGGTGTAGTTGGGTGGGAGCACCGAATCGGCGTAGACGAGGAAGAACTGGCTGCCGTTGCTGTCCGGTGTCCCGCTGTTGGCCATCGCGACGGTGCCGCGCGGATAGACCACCGGATTCGCGAGTGCCGGATCGTTCGGTGCGAACGCGGTCTCCGGGTACTCCGTGGTGAAGGCGTAGCCCGGTCCGCCGGTGCCCTTTCCGCTGGGGTCGCCGCACTGCAGCACCTGCAGACCCAGTTCCGTCGTCAACCGGTGGCAGGGTGTGTCGTCGAAATAGCCCTGCTGGGCCAGGCTCGTGAAGCTGTTGACCGTGCACGGGGCCTCGGCGCGGTCGAGGACGAGGCCGATCGGTCCGGCGCTCGTCGTCAGGTCGACCGGGACGGTGCCCTCGGTGGACACGCCGGACGTGGGTGGCGGGGTGACGTCCTTGGCCGCCGGCTGCCCGGCCGGATACGTGCAGTCCACGGTGGCAGCGGCGGGCGCCGGGACCGCGGGCAACGTACCGAACTTGGACAGGTCGAGCGATTGCGCCGCCGCGCTCGTGGGTGCCGCCTTGGAGGTCGTGCTCGTCGACGAGCCACCGGAGTCGGACGAATCCGAACAGCCGGCGAGGAGGACCGCGAGGCTCACGCCTGCGACGAGGATCGAGGTGCGTTTCATCGGTCCATCCTCACACGGGATGTCAGTCCATCCGGACGGACGTGATGTCGATGGGCAGGTTGGGCTTGCCGCCGCCGGCCTGCATCGATCCGTCGTCTCCGGCCGCGGCGACCTTCTCGATGGTCGCGAGCCCGGTCTCGTCGATCGTGCCGAACGCCGTGTACTGCGGCGGAAGCTGCGAATCGGCGTAGACGAGGAAGAACTGGCTGCCGTTGGTGCCGGGCTGTCCGGTGTTCGCCATCGCGATGGTGCCGCGCGGGTACGTCACCGGGACCTGCAGTGCCTGATCCGAGGCGTCGTACTGGTCGGTGGGGAATTCGTTGGCGAACCCGTAGCCCGGGCCGCCGGTGCCCGCGCCCGACGGGTCACCGCACTGCAGGACCTTCAGTCCCTCGGACGTGACGAGCCGGTGGCACGGGGTGTTGTCGAAGTAGTTCTGGCTCGCGAGGCTCAGGAAATTGTTGACCGTGCACGGGGAGTCGGCGTTGTCCAGGGTCAGGCCGATATTGCCCTGGGTCGTCTGCATGCTGACGCTGACTTCCTTCAGGGTCGTGTCGATCTCGTCGGTCCGCGGCGGGTTCACCTGCTTCGCGGGCGGCTGATCGTCGGGGGTGTACGTGCAGGACACCTTGTCCGGCAGTGGTTCGGACCGGCCGGCCGGCATCACACCGGGCGACTGCGGCGACGCCGACACGGATTCGGCCGCCGACGCGTCTGTCGCGTTGTCGTCGCCACTGGTGAGGGCGAAGACGACCGCGCCCGCTGCCACCACGAGCACCACCCCGAGCACCGAACCCGCGATGGTGAGCTGCTTGCGCTTGCGCGCCCTGTCGGCGCGGCGTTCGAGCTGACGCTCGAGCTTTCGTTTGGCTGCTTCCCGGCGCTGCTCGTTGCTCGGCACTGCGGTGGTCCTCCCGTTTCGGTCTGTCTGGAAGTCGGTCGATCTAGCAGTCGGACGGTGCGTATAACCCCCGGCACACGACCTCCAGAGTCTGCCATCCGAACCTGAGAGCATCCTGGCCGGGCGGCGGCTTAGGCTGTAGCGACTGCAATGATCACTCGAACAGGAGCGTCACGCGTGCTCGTCACAGGATTCCCGGCCGGGATGTTTCAGACCAACTGCTACATCCTCGCGCAGGACGATGCCCAGGAATGCGTCGTCGTCGACCCAGGACAGGACGCCGCCGAACCGCTGTTCGAGTTCCTGGACCAGTCGAATCTCACCCCCACCGCGGTTCTCCTGACCCACGGTCACCTCGACCACGTCTGGAACGCGTACGACGTGTGCGAGAAGTTCGGGATTCCCGCGTACATCCACCCCGAGGACCGGTACATGCTGTCCGACCCCGGTCGCGGCATCGGTCCCACGATGAAGCCGTTCATCGAGGGCATGACGTTCGTCGAGCCCAGCGACGTGATCGCCCTCGCCGACGGCGACGTGATCGAGCAGGCCGGGATGTCGTTTTCCGTCGATCACACCCCCGGCCACACGCAGGGGTCGGTGATCTTCCGGACCCGGGTCGACACCGGAAACGGTCCCGTCGAGATCGCCCTCACCGGCGACACCCTGTTCCAGGGGTCGATCGGCCGCAGCGATCTGCCCGGCGGCAATCACGAACAGTTGCTGCAGTCCATCGCCGACAAGCTGCTGATCCTCGCCGACGACACGGCGGTTCTCCCCGGACACGGCGGGTCGAGCACCGTCGGCGCCGAGCGTGGGTCGAACCCCTTTCTCGTTGGACTCTCGGGATCGAAATAAGGAAAAGTAACGACAGTGAGCAAAGCCAGCACCTTCTCCGCCCCCAAGGGCGTTCCCGATTACGTCCCACCGCAGTCCGCCGAGTTCGTCGCGGTCCGTGACGGACTCACGCGCGCGGCGCGACTGGCCGGGTACGGCCACATCGAGCTGCCCATCTTCGAGGACACCGGGCTCTTCGCCCGCGGTGTCGGCGAGTCCACCGACGTCGTCAGCAAGGAGATGTACACGTTCGCCGACCGCGGTGACCGTTCGGTGACCCTGCGTCCCGAGGGCACGGCGGGCGTGATGCGTGCCGTGATCGAGCACGGCCTCGACCGCGGCCAGTTGCCGGTGAAGCTGAGCTACGCGGGCCCCTTCTTCCGCTACGAGCGTCCGCAGGCCGGTCGCTACCGGCAGTTGCAGCAGGTCGGGGTGGAGGCCATCGGAGTCGACGATCCGGCGCTGGACGCCGAGGTCATCGCCGTCGCCGACGCCGGGTTCCGAGGTCTCGGTCTCGAGGGCTTCCGGTTGGAGATCACCTCCCTCGGCGACGACACCTGCCGGCCGCAATACCGGGAACGGTTACAGGACTTCCTGTTCGCCCTTCCCCTCGACGAGGACACGCGCCGACGCGCGGAGATCAACCCGCTGCGGGTTCTCGACGACAAGCGCAAGGAGGTACGCGAGATGACGGCGGACGCACCGCTGATGCTCGATCACCTCTCGGACACCGCGAAGGCGCACTTCGACGAGGTGCTCGCCCACCTCGACGCCCTGGGCGTGCCCTATGTCGTCAACCCGCGCATGGTCCGCGGCCTCGACTACTACACGAAGACGACGTTCGAATTCGTCCACGACGGACTCGGCGCGCAGTCGGGCATCGGCGGCGGCGGACGCTACGACGGCCTGATGGCACAGCTCGGCGGTCAGCCGTTGTCCGGCATCGGATTCGGGCTCGGCGTCGACCGCACGGTCCTCGCGCTCGCCGCGGAGGGCAAGACGGCAGGCTCGACCGCCCGCTGTGAGGTGTTCGGCGTCCCTCTGGGCGACGAGGCGAAGGCGAAGTTGGTGGTGATCGCTCAGCAGTTGCGCGCCCAGGGGATTCGTGTCGATCTCGCATACGGCAACCGCGGGGTGAAGGGCGCGATGAAGGCCGCCGACCGCTCCGGCGCCGCACTGGCACTCGTGCTCGGCGACCGCGACATCGCCGAGGGCACGGTGGGAATCAAGAATCTCGCCACCGGCGATCAGGAATCGGTGTCCTCGGCGGATGTCGTCGCGCGCGTCGGAGTCATCCTTGGTGCGTGACGACACCCCGCCGGTGTCACTCGACCTCGTTCCGATCGAGTTGATCGCACCGCGGCTCAAGCGGGTCGCCGCGATCGCCGTCCTGATCGGTGTGGTGGTCGGCGTCATCGTCGGGTTCTTCGGGCCCGTGTGGGTGGGTGTGACGGTCGGGGTCGTGATCGCGGTCCCGACGGCCGCGTCCGCGCTCCTCACGTTGCGCCGTCGAGTCACGTTGCAGAACGGGCGGATCCGCTCGACCGGAGGACTGCGCAGCCGGCATGTCGACGTCACCCGGGCGGTCGCGACCGAACTGGTGGTTCGCTCGGCGCGGGTGAGCGAGGTGAGTGTCCGGATCACGGATCCGGACGGTGCCCTCGCGGTGCCGCTCGCCCTCTACACGACCGACGGCGGTCGTGAACTCGAGGTGCTCGGGCTTCGCAGACTGGCCGACGCATTGACCACGAGCGAACTGGTACCGGCTGCCGCGATCGCGTCGGTGCTCATCGAGCAGTTGCGCGCCGAGGCGCGGGGCGCGGCGCTGCCCGAACGCCCGCTGTTCCGTGCCGTGGAACTGGTGCGTTCGGAAGGCCGCGTTCCCACCACCACGCTCACCGATCGCGAGGTGGCCGCGCTCGTCGACTGAGCGATCAGGTCCGATCGCCGAACGGGATGTCGTCGAGTTCCTCGCCGCCGATCACGGCGGGCGCGACCATCGGGAGATCGCCGGCGAACGCGTTGTTCTCGCCGGCGTTGACGAGGTAGCTCGGTGTGGACCGGCCGCTCAGCTGTTCGTCGCCCCCGCGCCCGGCACCCGCCACGCCGCCCATGGCGCCACCGGGTGACGTGGGCGGTGCCGGGGTGAGGGTAGAGGTCGGCGACACGGGGCTCACTGCCGCCGGGGGAGCAACCGCGCCGACCGTTCCGCGTGGCACGGAACCGCCACTCGCGGAAGCGCTTCCGCCGGTGCCGCTGCCGAACATGCCGATCCCGGCGCCACCGGCGAGTCCCACGGCACCGGGGACCCCGCCCGCGGGTCCGTGCGCGGGAGCGACCGCTGATTTCGCGGCGACGGCGTCGGTGGGCAGGTCCCCCGGGGAAGCGCTCGCCGCCTGCGTGCTCGCCGACACCAGGTCGCCGACGCTGGCGGTGACGGTGGAGATCATCGGCTTGCCCACTTCTTCGATCACGGTGGACGCGATGGCGAACGGTGACGGCGGGACGGCTCCTGCCACGGCTCCGGGTGCCGGGGGCGGCGGTACCGGCACCGGCGCGGCGAGACCGTTCATCGTGAGCGTCTGTTCGTTCAGTTCGGTGCGCGTCTGGGCCACCACCCCGATGGCCGCTTTGAGATGCTCGGCGGCGGACGCGAGGAGCATCGCCTGCCCGGGTGGGGTCAGCACCATCGGCGCGGCGGCGACCGCGGTGGCCGCGAACGACTCCGAGATCGTCATCAGGTTCGCGTTGCCCCGCGCGACGGAGGCGGCGGCGGTCTGTGTGGTTGTCGAGATCTCCGTGCCGCGTTCGCTCAGTTCGGTGCCGCTCGTCTGTGCCTGCAGTCCCTGGGTCTGCGCCGCCTGCGCGGCCTGGCTCTGCCAGATCTGGTCGAGGACCTTCAGTCCCGACAGGCTCATCGACATCGCCTGGTCGAGCATCCCCGAGGACATGTCGAGGAGGGCCGTCGGATCGAACGCTCCGAACGTGCCGGTGCCGAAACTGCCGGCGAGATCGGTGAGCGGCCGAAACAGCTCGTCCACCCCCGGCAGTCCGGACAGGGCCTGACCCTGCAGCAGCGCCTCGACCGGGTTCGGAGGCAGAGGTGGCGGCGCGGGTAGAGGGGGCAAGGGTGGCAGTTCACCGAGCGGCATGTCCAGGAACGGACCGAGCGGAGAGTCCTGCAGCGCCTCGAGCGGTGTGCTCGGCAGCGGTGTGTCGAGCGCGGCGCCGACGGGCGTTCCCCGGATCAGATCGAGAATCGATCCGTGTTCGGTAGCAGGTCCGGCGGATTCGGTCGGTGTCATGCGGGGCCTCCCAGTTCGTCACCGACGGCACCGAGCGCACCGCCGGTGGCGCCGTCGACGGAATCGTAGGACTCCGCGGTGGCGTGCGCGGCGATCGCGGTCTGCGCGTAGTGGTGTGCGAGTTCGGCGACCGACGCGGCGTGATTCGCCTGTGCGGCAGCGAACGACGCGAGAAAGTCGGCGCCGATCGGACCGAACACGGGCGCCAGCGCCGCGAGATTCGTGCCGAGATCGAACGCGGCGGCGCTGCTGATCTGTTCGGCCGCCTGCGCTGCGGTGGTGCCGTAATTCCTGATGCCGTCCGTGACGGCAAAGACATCGCTCAAGATAACCCCCCAGTAATTAAGCGTTCGCCAGACTTTATCTCACAGGAACGACAGGGACGGCCGAGACATGTCCTAGTGCCGACGGGGCGTCCCGGTCACCGTTCGGGCGAGGAGTGCCCGCGATTCGGCGCGTATATCGTCCATCGAGTTCGTCCAGCCGAGGGCGCGCAGGCACGTGTCGGCGAGGAGTCCGGCGGCACCTTCGTTCTCGGGGCCGGGGAGCAGGCCGCGTTCGGTGTCGGCGCGGGTTGCGATGGCGCTCTCGACGATTCGGAACGGCAGGTCGGCAAGGGCGGGGGAGGTGGTGCCGGATTCGGCGGCGATCTCGGCGAGCGCGCGGTCCGCGAGGTGACGATAGTGCCCGCGCAGCAGCGTCCGCTGGGTACGGAACGGCTCGAAGCGATCGGTCAGCAGTTCCGGGAGGAGGTACAGCGCACCGAGATTCCATCTGGTGGTCGTGAGTTGCGTGACGTCGTAGGTGGCCAGCGCGTGCAGGCGCACCGTGGCGGGGGCGTCGGCGTCGGTGAGCCGCTCGGCGGCGGCGAGCGCGGGGGAGACCGTTTCCTCGAGCAGTGCAGCGAGGATCTCCTCCTTGTTGGGGAAGTGGTGGTAGAGCGACGCCTGCCGGATGCCGACCATCTCGGCGATCCGCCGAGTCGAGGTGGCAGCGAAACCCTTGGTGGTGAACAACTCTCCGGCGGCGTCGAGGATCTCCTCGGTAGTGGTCTGCCCCGGTCTGCGCTGACTGGTCAGTCGGGGTCGTCCCGGCCCTGTGGTCACCGCTCCATGATGTCAGGTCACTCCCGGGACCGACGGTATCCACTCGTCGTGAGGGTTTCGTCACGCTCCCGAAACGTAGGCAACGATGCTGTTACGGCCGACCGCGATCTGGATACGCGCGCGTCACCCATGGAGGCCTTTCCGCGAGAAAACTATCGAGCGACAGATATTGCTCTCGCCGAAGGAGTAAGCCCTTGAGCACACCCACAAGGACTGCGCACGTGCCGGCAGCACCTCCCCGCCCGTCGGGCGGAACCGGCGTCGACGACACGGGCGACCTCGGCGAATTCGGCTACGAGCAGCAACTTCACCGTTCCCTGGGCAAGTTCGCATCGTTCGCCGCCGGTTTCTCCTTCGTCTCCATCCTCACCACCATCTTCCAGCTCTTCGGACTCGGATTCGGATTCGCCGGACCCGCCTTCTTCTGGACGTGGCCGGTGGTGTTCGCCGGCCAGTTCATGGTGGCGCTCAACTTCGCCGAACTGGCCGCCCGGTACCCGATCTCGGGGGCGATCTACCAATGGTCGCGCCGGATGGGCGGCGAGGTGGTCGGCTGGTTCGCCGGATGGTTCATGATCCTCGCGCAGATGGTGACAGCCTCCGCGGCGGCCATCGCCCTGCAGGTCGTCCTCCCCACCGTGTGGAGCGGATTCCAGATCATCGGTGAGGACAGCACGTTGACGTCCGCGAGCGGCGCAGCCAACGCGGTGCTGCTGGGCTCCGTCCTCCTCGTGCTGACCACGTTCATCAACTGCATCGGCGTCAACTGGATGTCCCGGATCAACAACATCGGCGTCACCTGCGAGATCGTCGGAGTCATCGCGGTGATCGGCATGTTCCTCACCCACGCCCAGCGCGGACCGCAGGTCGTGTTCGACACGGGCACCGCGGGCGCGTCACCCGGGTACGGCTGGGCGTGGATCGTGTCGGGCCTGATGGCGGCGTACGTGATGGTCGGGTTCGGCTCCGCGGGCGAACTGGCCGAGGAGACGCGGAACCCGCGCCGGGTGGCGCCGCGCACGATCCGCCTCGCGCTCTCGGTCTCGGCGCTCGGCGGCGGGCTGATGATCGTCGGCGCACTCATGGCCGCACCGAGCCTCACCGACGGGCGACTGGCCGCCGAAGGGTTGCCGTACGTACTCTCGTCGATCCTCGACTCCCCCTGGGGCACACTCCTTCTCGTCGATGTCGCGATCGCTGTGTTCGTCTGCACCCTGGCCATCCAGACGGCGGCGTCCCGGCTGGTGTTCTCGATGGCCCGCGACGGGCGGCTGCCGGCCTCCCGTATCCTGTCGAGGGTCGGCACCCGCACCCAGACCCCCATTGCGCCGTCCGTCCTGATCGGGGTGGTCTGTATCGGCATCCTCGCCGTCAACGTCGGGAACTCCGCGATCTTCGCGACCCTCTCGAGCGTGTGCATCATCCTGATCTACCTCGCGTACCTGATGGTCACCGTGCCGCTCCTGTTGCGCAGGCTGCGGGGCTGGCCCCACGGCGGCCCGCAGGTCGACGCGGATGGACGGAAGCTGTTCTCGCTCGGACGGTTCGGACTTCCCGTCAATATCCTCGCGGTCGGCTACGGCGCGCTGATGGTGATCAACCTGTCCTGGCCGCGCGCCGAGATCTTCGACCCCAGCGGCGACTACCCCCTTCTGCGGTGGGCCGCCCCCATCACCGTCGCCGCGGTGGTCGCGGTCGGAATCGCGTGTTTCCCCCGCGGCCGCACCACCCCCAACCCTGTCACGATCGGAGCCTGACATGACTTCAGCGGACACCTCCACCACCACCGCCGCGAAGGAACACGCGCGGTCCCAGGCCGGAGCGATCACCGACTCGATGCCGGTGGTCCCGGCGTCGGCCTGGCCCACCCTGCCGTCCGGTATCGATCCGGCCCGGCTCACCTGGGCGGAGACGGTGCCCGGCGGCCGGTACACCACGAAGGTGCTGGCCCGCGGCACCCGACTGCGACTGCGGGACCTCGACGGCCGGGCCTGCGCCCACCTGCTGCTGTACCGGGCGGACGCGCCGTGGGAGCGGCTCAACGTCGCCGACACTGTGAAGGTGCCGTGGCAGGCGTACACGGGGGCGGGGCATCCGCTGCTCTCCGATCAGGGGCGGGTGCTCGCGACCGTCGTGTCGGACGGGTCGGGACGGCACGACGCCCTCTGCGGCACCACGTCCCTCGCCTCGAACACCGCGAAATACGGTGACGGCAGCCTGCATTCGGCGTCCCCGGCCGGCCGTGAACTCCTCACGGTGGCGGCCGCGAAGCACGGACTCGCGCGGCGTGACCTCCCGCCGTCGCTGTCGTTCTTCCACGGGGTGCGGGTGGGGGAGGACGGGTCGCTCCGCAGCATCGGATCCGCCGGCGCGGACACCGCGGTCGACCTCGTGATCCACCTCCCGGTGATCGTCCTGATCGCCAACACCGCACACCCCCTCGATCCGTCACCGACGTACGACACGACCGCGCTGGAAGTGCTCGCCTGGAGCGGCGCCGACGTGGCCGAGCCCGTAGACGGTGACCCGGAGTACCGACGCGCCTTCCTCAACACCGAAGACGTCTGGGCTGCCGCGCAGTTCCAGGGACGGGAGCTGGCATGACCACCACCATCGAGACCGCACCGCTGGTACCGGGCACGGTGATCCGCGACGAGCAGGTCGGCGCCCGCGGACCCTGGTCCGCCGTCGTCGAGGCCGGTGACGTCCTGACGATCGTCGATCTCTTCGGCAACCAGGCCGTCGACACGCTGATCTTCGCTGCCGCCGATCACGGGCAGCGCTACTCGGCCGCGGCCACGGTGTCGGCGCAGCGAAACCTGTTCCTGACCACGGGAAGCGTCCTCCGCACCGACGATCACGACGCCCTGATGACACTCGTCGCCGATGAGGTCGGCTCCCACGACACCGTGGGCGGCGCCTGCTCGCAGGAGTCGAACACCCTGCGGTACGGGCACCACACCAAGCATCAGCACGCCTGCGTCGAGAATTTCCTCGCGGAAGGCGCGCGGTGGGGGCTCGGCAAGCGGGACCTGGTGTCGAACATCAATTTCTTCATGAACGTGCCGGTCGACGCCGACGGCACGCTCGGCATCGTCGACGGCCTGTCGGCCCCCGGACGTCGCCTCGCACTCCGCGCCGAGCGGGATGTTCTGGTACTGGTGTCCAATTGCCCGCAGATCAACAACCCCTGCAACGGTTTCGACCCCACCCCGGTGCGGATGATCGTGACCCGGCCGACGGGAGCACCGGCATGAGCGCCAAGATCACCGTGCACCGGCCCGGCATGCTCACCACGGTCCAGGACTACCCGGGACGGACCGGGTACTGGCACGTCGGGGTGCCCCCGTCGGGTCCGATGGACGACCTGTCGTTCCGGCTCGGCAACACCGCACTGGGCAACGCCGAGGGCGCCGCCGGAATCGAATGCGCCATGTCCGGTCCCGCGTTGCAGTTCGACGAGGACACGACGGTGTGCGTGACGGGCGCACCCGCCCCGGTCACCGTCGACGGAGTGCTCCACGCGCAGTGGCGGCCGATACGGGTTCCGGCCGGCGGGACCCTGGACGTCGGCTCGGTCGCCGGCCCCGGGCTGCGCATCTACGTCCTGATCCAGGGTGGCCTCGACATCGACGACTTCCTCGGCAGCGCGTCGACGTTCACGCTCGGCAAGTTCGGCGGGCATCAGGGCCGCACCCTGCGGCAGGGCGACGTGCTCGCGGTCGGCGAGCACACCGGCGGCCGCGCGACCGCCGTTCCCGCCGAACACGTTCCGGCCCTGTGCAGCCGGTGGGAGATCGCGGTCACCGAGGGCCCGCACGGCGCCCCCGAATTCTTCACCCGCGCCGACATCGACACGCTGTACCGGACCGATTACGAGGTGCATTTCAATTCGGATCGCACCGGGGTGCGGTTGATCGGACCCCAGCCCGACTGGGCGCGCACGGACGGCGGCGAAGCAGGGCTGCACCCGTCCAACATCCACGACAACGCGTACTCGGTCGGCGCCCTGGACTTCACCGGGGACACCCCGATTCTCCTGGGGCCGGACGGCCCGAGCCTCGGCGGATTCGTGTGCCCCGTCACCGTCGTGTCCGCGGAACGCTGGAAGCTCGGACAACTCGCCCCCGGCGACACGGTGCGGTTCGTGCCGATCAGGTCCGACCGGGCCGCGTCCCCGCGTGCGCTCGGGACCGCGCGGCGAGCCGGGCATTCGACGGTCTTCTCCACCGCCGGCGACCGCGACGACGGCGTGATCGCCCGCCGCGACGGTGACACCGCCGTGACGTACCGGAGGTCCGGCGACGACAACGTCCTCGTCGAATACGGCGACATGAGCCTCGACCTGGCCTTGCGGGCCCGCGCCCACGCCCTGCACCGGCGTCTCGAGGTCGAGAAGCCGGCCGGGCTCCTCGACCTGACGCCGGGCATCCGGTCGCTCCAGGTCCGGGTCGACCCCGACGTGCTGCCGATTCCGAAGCTGATGGCGTTGCTCGGCGAGGCGGAGGACGCGTTGCCCGCGGCGAACGAACTCGTGGTGCCGAGCCGGTCCGTGCGGATGCCGCTGTCCTGGGACGACCCCTCGACGCGGGAGGCGATCCAGCGCTACATGCACGGTGTCCGTGCCGACGCACCGTGGTGTCCGTGGAACATCGAGTTCATCCGTCGCATGAACGGGCTCGGCAGCGTCGACGACGTGTTCGACACCGTCTTCGGCGCCGAGTACATGGTGCTCGGGCTCGGCGACGTCTACCTCGGCGCACCCGTCGCGACACCGCTCGACCCGCGACACCGGTTGGTCACCACGAAATACAACCCCGCCCGCACGTGGACACCGGAGAACGCGGTGGGCATCGGCGGGGCCTACCTGTGCATCTACGGAATGGAGGGTCCCGGAGGCTACCAGTTCGTCGGCCGGACCACCCAGGTGTGGAACCATCGGCATCCCGAGAAGTCGGGACCGTTCGAGGACGGCACCCCCTGGTTGCTGCGCTTTTTCGACCGGATCTCCTGGTACCCCGTCGAACCGGACGAGCTGACGGACCTGCGATCCGACGTCGCAGCCGGCCGCGGCGGCGGTATCGAGATCACCGAGGGCACGTTCTCGCTCGCCGAACACCAGCAGTTCCTCACTGCGAACGCCGAATCGATCGGCGACTTCCGGGCGGGTCAGGCTGTCGCCTTCGCCGCCGAACGCCAACGGTGGTCCGAGGCAGGGGAGTTCGCGACGGCGGGGTAGTCCGCGTCAGGCGCCGCGTTCGGCGAGTTCGGCGAGCTGCTCCGTGACGGTGCCCCAGCCGTCGTAGAATCCCATCTCCTCGTGCGTGTCCCGGTCGGCGGTGTTCTTGTGCATCACGTGGGCGAGGTACTCCGTGCCCGCCGGATGGTCGTTCAGCGTGATGATCGCGGTCATGAACGGCTGTTCCGCGGGCCGCCAACCACCGACCAGCGAGTTGGTGAACACGATGCGTTCGAGTTCGTCGACGGCGAGGAAGCAGCCACTGATGTGCGGCACGAATTCGCCGCCGTCCTCGCTGATCAGGGTCGCGAACGAGCCGCCGGGCCGCAGCTCCATGTCGACGACCCGGCACCGGGCAGGCGCGGGGACCCACCACTGTTCGAAGCGGGCGGGGTCGGTCCAGGCGCGCCACACGGCCGTGCGGGGCGCCTTGATGATGCGCGAGATCGTGAGGTCGAGATCTGGTCGGGCGGTGTCGGTCATGGCGATGTGTCCTTCGTCGGTGTTGTGACGGTGTGTTCGGTGACGAACTGCTCGAGCCTGTCGGTGCGGCGCTCCCAGAGGTCCTGTTGCTCCGCGAGCCACACCTCGACAGCGGTGAACGTTTCCCTCTCGATCGCGCACGTCCGTACGCGGCCCTCCTTGCGTGTCCGGATCCATCCGGTGTCCTCGAGGACATGGATGTGCTTCATGAAGGAGGGCAGGGCCATGTCGAATGGTGTCGCCAATTCGCTGACCGTCGCGGGGCCCCGGCTCAGACGCCCCAGCACGGCCCGCCGGGTGGGGTCGGCGAGCGCTTGGAAGATGCCGTTCAGCTGCTCCGGATGCTGAGCCATAAGGCAAAGTATTCACCGCACCGATGGTTAGCGCAAGGGCTAACCGATGTGGCCTCCCGCTGTCAGCCGAGCTTGCCGTGACCGGGGACGAGCGGAACGTCCAGGGCGTCGTAGAGACCCGGCGCGGCCGTCCGCAGCCACGGGATCGCGTTGACCAGGCGCCCGACCGCGGTGGCATTGCCGCCGGCCGCTCGATTGCCGCCCTCGTCGGTGGCCTCCACATTGACCTCGATCCGTGGACGGCCCTCGATGATCACCTTGTGGGCGCCGTCCCCGCCGTCCGGCGGCACGGGCCAGTCCGGGGCGCACGACGGGTGGATCCGCGTGACGTGCTCGATGACGATGCGAGGTTCGCCGCCCACGATGCCCTGGACCTCGAAACGCAGCGCCCCCTGGGTGCCCGCCTCGAAGTCGCCCATGAGTTCGGTGGTGATCGTCTCCTCGAGCGGCCGCCGGAGCAGGGTCTCCCGGATCTCGTCGAGTTCCACGCCGAGGGCGCGGGCGATGAGCCGGATCTGGCCGCCCCACACCATCGTGGGCACCGTCGCCGCGACCATCGGCGGTTCGTAGTCCATCGGCTGGCCCATGCCGACGAGGTACCGCACCGAATCCTGCTGGTCGTACGTCGTGTAGTCGAAGATCTCCTGGCACCGGATCTGATCGATCGTGCCGGCCAGGCCGGTCATCAGAATCGGCAGGATGTCGTTGCCCCATCCCGGATCGACGCCCGACACGAACAGGGCGCCGCCGCCGGACTCGGCAGCCGCCTCGATCGGATCGCGCAACTCTGCCGGCGCGTTGCGCTGGTCGTACAACGCGTAGAGCGACGGAGTCACGACGACGGCCCCCACGGCGAGCGCGCGGGTGATGTCGGCTGCCGCGTCGTCGGGTCGAATCTCGCCGGAGGCGGCGTAGACGACCGCGCCGGGGGAGTCCGCGAGCACGGTATCGGCGTCGTCGGTCGCCGCCACCCCCAGCGAGCGGCCCAGACGCGCGAGGTCGCCGGCGTCGCGTCCGACCTTTTCCGGGTTCGCCACGATCACCGCCGACAATTCGAGCTCGGGGTGCGCGTCGATCGCGCGGATCGCCGCCCGCCCCACGTTCCCGGTGCCCCACACCACGGTCCGGGTCTTCCCCTTGTCCACCATGGAATCGGACCCTACCCAGTGTGCGCGGCGGCCAGTGCCCGAATCTGGCGACAACGCGTCCCGCCGAAACGCGTCGTCGACAGGGCCGGGCGCGGGTGGAGAATGGGACGATGCACCCGCACGGGAGGCTGCCCGGCTCGGACAAAGGTCTGAGCAGAGCCGAACTGCTGGCCGCGGTCTCGCTGGCGATCGACCTCGGTCTGGGTCAGCCGATGGAACACATGCTCCGGTCGTCGCTGATCGCGACGCGGATCGCGGAGCGGATGGGACTCGACCCCCGACAACGGGCGACCGTGTACTACGCCAACCTGATCGGGTGGATCGGTTGTCACGCCGACTCCCACGAACTCGCTGCGCTCTTCGGTGACGACATCGCCTTCCGCGCCGACACGTACACGGTGGACATGACCGGCCTGCCGTTCCTGCGGCTGATGACCAGTCACGTGGGACGCGGATTGCCGGGCTGGGAGCGCGGCATCCGTGCCGCCGTCTTTCTCGTCGCGGCTCGCAGCCAGGTCGCCACCCTGATCCATTCGCATTGCAGTTCCGCCGGAGTTCTCTCCGATCGGATGGGCTTGGACGGGCAGGTCGGACAGGCGCTCGCCTACGCCTTCGAACGCTGGGACGGCCGTGGATTGCCCAACGGTTCTCGCGGAGAGGGTATTCCGGTCGAGATCCATATCGCGCACGTGGCGGACGTCGTGGAGGTGCACCTGCGGACGGGCGGGCTCGAACACGCCAAGGACGTCCTCCGTTCTCGGCGCGGCAGTCAGTTCAGCCCGGCCGTGGCGGACGTGTTCGACCGTGACGCGGCCGCGATCGTGGACGGCTTGTTCGAGACGGACGTCTGGGTCGCCGCGCTGGCCCTGGCACCGGACCGGGACCGAACCCTCGGGGCCGAGGAGAGCGACGAGTTACTCGGAGCCATGGCCGATTTCGTCGATCTCAAATCGCCGTTCACCCTGGGGCATTCGCGCGGCGTCGCGAATCTGGTGGCCGGCGCGGCCCGGCACCTGGGCGCGCCGACGTCGGATGTCACGCAGCTCTACCGCGCGGGCCTGGTGCACAGCCTCGGCAAAATGGGAGTGTCCAACCAGATCTGGGAGAAGAAGGGGCCGCTCACGACGGCCGAATGGGAACGGGTTCGGATGTACCCCGACCTCACCGGCCGGATACTGAGCCGAGTCAACGGCTTGGAGTCGGTGGTGTCCGTCGCGATGAAGCACCGGGAACGGCTCGACGGCTCCGGCTTTCCCCGGGGGATCGGCGGCGCGGAATTGACCGCGCAGGACCGGCTGCTTGCCGCGGCGGAGGCGTATCAACGACTGCTCGAGCCGCGTCCGCACCGGCCCGCCCTCGATGCGCGCGGTGCCGCCGATCGGGTGCGAGGGGAGGCGCGCACCGGACGCCTCGACGCCGAGTCGGTGGCGGCAGTGCTGGCGGCGGCAGGCCTGCGACCGTCGCGGCGGACGCCCTGGCCGGCAGGCCTGACCGACCGCGAGGTCGAGATACTGCGACTCGTCGCGCAGGGCCGGTCGAATCGAGACATCGCCGCCGAACTGTTCATCGCCGAGAAGACGGCACGCAACCACGTCGAACGTGTGTACGCCAAGCTCGGTGTGAACAACCGCACGCAGGCCAGTCTCGCCGCAATCGACCGGGGTCTGGTGGGATTCCCGGTCGACGCGGTGGCGCGGAGGTGACGTCTGCACGTCGCCGTCATCGCCGGGATGTGCCGGGCCGGGACCGCCGGTCCAGTACCCACACCGTGGCCAGCGTGAGGACCACCGCAAACGCGGCGAGCGCGAGGAGACTGGCGCCGGTGCCCCCGTGGAAGGTGTCGCCGTAGGCGGACATCGCCGGCAGCGTGGCGCCGTACCGGTCGAGATCGAGGTCCCGGCCCAGGGCTTCGAATGCGTGGCGGTTGGACAGTCCGAGGCTCATCAGCCGTCCCGGGAGGGCCATCTCGTCGACGGGGACGATGGCGCCGCCGAACAGAACCTGAGGGAAGCAGAGCATCGGCAGGGCGAGGGCGGCCTGCGCGGCGTTGGATACAGCGGCCGACGCCAGCAACCCGAGAGCCAGCGCCGAGGTCGCCTCGATCACGATCGTCACGAACAGGACGGCGGACACCTCCCATCCGACGGCGGGGAGCCGGCCGAGCGCCCGCAGCACTCCGAGGAGCAGCGCGCTCATGCCGGCCAGCACCGGCAGCAGTGCCGTCACCTTGGATGCCACGTAGGCGCCCACACCGAGCCCGGCCAGGCGCTCCTGCCGGAAGACGGCCATCTCGCCGACGATCTGGAGCAGGCCGTACGTCAGGCCGAAGAAGAATCCGGCGAAGGCGATCCAGAACACGATCTGGGCCGGGCCGAGATCGGCTGCGCCCCGCGGATCGAACGCGCCGCGTTGGAACAGCGTCGCCATCATCGCCGTGACCAGCACCGGTGAGCCGAGCAGGACCGCCAGGGTCAGCCGGTTGCGAAGCAGGACATCGACATTGCGCCGGGTCAGCAGCCACCATTGCCGCACCGGGCCCGCGTGAGTGACGTCGGCACGCGGTGCCGGGACCGGGGGTGGCGCCACGTCGGACCGGGTGCCCGATGCCTCGCCGACGGCCGTGAACCGCTGCGCCCAGATCTGCGGGGTGTGCTCCCGGGCCAGCCTGTCGTACACCTCGGCGAGATCCTCGACGCCGAAGTAGCTCCGAGCCTCGGCCGGGCTGCCGGTGAAGGCGAGGTGGCCGTCGCGAGCAAGGAACACCACCCGGTCGCACCGGTCGATGCCGGCCGGCTCGTGCGTCGTGAGGACGACCGTGACCCCGCGCCGGCTGAGCCGGCGCAGTAGGCGCATCACGTCGGCCGCGGTCGACGGGTCGAGCCCGGAGGTGGGCTCGTCGAGGAAGAACACGTGCGGCCGGGTCAGTAGCTCCACGGCGATGGCGGCCCGTTTGCGCTGGCCGCCGGACAGCGCACGGACCGGCACCTCGGCGCGGTCGGCCAGGTCGAGGTCGCGCATGGTGTCCTCGACGATCCGGTCCGCTTCGGCCGTCGATGTGCCCGCGGGGAGCCGTAGGCGCGCCGCGTAGCGCAGCGTGCGGCGCAGGGGCATCTCGAGGTGGAGGATGTCGTCCTGGGGCACGTAGCCGATGCGGGAATCGGCGCCGACACGGGCACCGCCCGCGACGCTATCGTGCCGGACCTCCCCTCCGGACGGTGATTGCAGTCCGGCGAGGATCTCGAGCAATGTGCTCTTTCCCGCTCCACTGCCGCCGGCAATGGCGACCAACTCGCCTGGTTGGACCGACAGCGACAGCTCCTGGAGGATCTGCCGCCCCCGGACCTTCTTGCTCACGTCGACAGCGTGGACCCGCCCCGCGGACGGTGGTGCGACTGTCGACTCGGTCGTGACCGCCGATCTGGATGATTGCTGAACTCGATTCGTCATGCCCTGATCATCGGTCCGCAGTGTCCGTCGCCGCATGGGGCGTTTGCCTCACATCGGACGCCCGAAAACCGGTGCACGGCGCAGCAGATGAGGCAAGCTTCGGGCAGGCCGACATTGCAGGCACGCGACAACAGGCATGGGACAGGGGAGAGGATGGCGCAGACATTCTCGGGGCGGCGAACGGTGGCAGTGCTGGCGATCTCGTGGACGGTCCTGGCGGGATGCGGTCAGTCGGACGCTCCACCCGCCGTGCCCTATGCACAGCTCACCGACACGATTCCGAAGGCGATGGAGCGCGCCGAGATTCCCGGAGCGGTCGTCGGGGTGTGGCAGGACGACGCCGCGCCCTACGTCCAGGCGTTCGGGGTACGCGACACGGCCACCGGTGACCCCATGGAGCCCGACGTGTTCACGCGCATCGGCAGCATCACCAAGACCTTCACCACCACCGCCGTGCTGCAACTGGTCGATCAGGGAAAGATCGGCCTCGACGACCCGATCGACCGGTATGTGCCCGACGTCCCCAACGGGAACACGATCACCATCCGCCAGTTGGCGGCCATGCGGAGTGGGCTTCCCGACTACACGGACGTGGTGATCCCGGCGCTGCCGAGTCAGCCGCAGCGTCAGTGGACGCCCCAGGAACTGCTCGGGATCAGTTTCAGCCGTCCACCGCTCTTCGCACCGGGCGCCGCGTTCGACTATTGCAACACCAATACCGTGCTCCTGGGCCTCGTGGTCGAGAAGGTCTCCGGCCGACCGCTGGACGCCTACATCGACGAGTACATCGAGCGGCCCGAGAACCTCGGCCACACCTCGGTGCCGACCGATGCGGCCATACCGTCCCCTCATGCCCAGGGATACACGAAAACGCCCGACGGCGACACGGTGAACGCAACCGACTGGAACCCGTCGTGGGGCTTCGGCGCCGGAAACATGATTTCCACGCTCGACGACCTGGGTTCGTGGGCGCGCGACCTGGCCACGGGCACGCTGCTCTCGCCGCCCACTCAACGCGAACGGGAGCAATTTCAGCTCGCCCCGTCGGAAGGCACCGGTTCGCTGTACGGACTCGGAGTCGAGTACCAGAACGGCTGGATCGGACACAACGGAAATACCGCGGGCTATCAGACCTACGCCTATTACCTTCCTCCCGAGGACAAGACGGTGGTGATGCTGGTCAATTCGAACGTCGATCCGCTGGGCGTGTGGAACCTCTTCGCCGACATCGTGAAGATCATCAGCCCCGACCATCCCTGGCCGGCTCCGCCGTCGTAGCGGTCGGACGAACGATCACGCCATCTCGGGGACGTGCAGATGCGCGATGGCCAGCTCGAATTCGCACGTATCGAGCACCTCGGCGTTCGCCTCTCGGACTCCTTCGTCCCGGATGCCGTCGATGCGTTCCCGGTTGCGTTCCATCGCCTCGGAGCTGTCGAACGTCAGCGACGACACCCCGCGACCGGCGGCGTGGTCGAGCATCAGACTGGCACTGCAGAAGCCGTCGAGTTCCTCCATCTTGGGCAGTGCGGCCATCTTCCACACGTCGACGGCGCGGTCCATGTGGGCCTGCTCGGTCTTGATCCACGTGACCCGGCAACAGGCCCCGCGATCCGCATGGTGGTCGCGATGCATGACAGCGATGTCCCACCGCGCGACCTCCGTGGTGCCGTGGAAGACCTCCGCCGCGGCGTCCCGCAACTTCAGCACCGGTCCCTCGCTGGCGCGTAGCGAGTCCTCGTCCCGCCACGAACTGGTTGCGATGCACCGGCCCGAGTCGCGATCGACCAGCAGGGACATGCCGAGGCAGCCCTCGGTGTCCGCCAGCGCGGGCATCACGGTGTCACGCATGTGCTTGATCCCGGCGTCGATGTACGACGGATGCGCATGAATTGTTGTTGAGCGTGCGAACACGATCGGCACCCTTCTCCTCAGGGCGGCGCCGACGCGGCGTCGCCGGTCAATTCCCCGTGTTTCACACTGCTCCACCTGTCCGTCGGAGGCAATGGGGTGGGACCCGCCGCCGGCCTGCGGCCCGCGCCGTCGGGTCAGCCGGCGTAGCGCGGGTCGATCGGAGGCAGGGCCGTGGGGCCGAAGTTGTTCGCGATCGGCATCATCGCCTTGAACCAGGTGCGGGCCGGCTCGGTGCCGCCGAACAGATTTCCGTCCCCACATGCGCGCAGCGGGCTGGTGCAGATCTGGCCGGGGGTCGGTGTGTCCCCGAACACGTAGACACTGCCGGCCAGGTTGTTGGTGTATCCGACGAATGCCGATGACATGTGCGATTCGGTGGTCCCGGTCTTGCCCGACATCGGCAGTTTCCACCCGGCGGCGGCGGCCGCGGCCGACGCCGTGCCACCGGGCAGGTCGTCCTTGCTGAGTGCGTTGGACAGGGTGTCGGCCAGGCCGGGATCGATGACCTGCTCGCAGGCCTGCTCGGTGAGGGGGACCTGCCGGCCCTGCCGGTCGACGATGGAGTCGATCGGGGTCGGAGGGCACCACTTGCCGTGTGAGGCCAGGGTCGCGGCGACATTCGACAGCTCGAGCGGATTGATCCACACCGGGCCGAGGGTGAACGACCCCAGATTCTGGTCCTTCTGCATGTCGGCCAGGCTCTGGTCCCCGAATCCTGAGGTGCCCGGGTCGGTGTAGGAACGCATGCCGAGGCGTACCGCCATGTCGACCGTCGCATCGACCCCGGTGGCCTGGAGAAGTTTCACGAACGCGGTGTTCGGTGACTGGGCGAGGGCGTCGGTGACCGACAGTGCTCGCGGGTACGGGGCGGCGTTCTGTACGCAGTAGGCGCCTCCGGGACACCCGGGGGCGCCGCCGTCACCCATCCCGAAGGCATCGAACCGGCCCGGTACGTCGAGGATCGCGTTGAGGCGCAGCCCCTTCTCCATGGCCGCTGCGGTGGTGAAGATCTTGAACACCGATCCGGCGCCGTGCCCAGACAGTGAATAGGGCAGCTCCTGCACCGTCTCGGCGGCGGCTGCGTCCAGGCCGTAGTTGCGGCTGCCCGCCATGGCAAGGACCCGGTGTCGGTCCTGCCCGGGCTGCACGACGTTCATCACGCTTGCGATGTCCGGGAGTTTCGGGTCGGCGTAGGCGGACACCGCCGACTTCACCGATCCTTGTACGGCCGGATCGAGGGTGGTGCGGATCAGATAGCCGCCCCTTTCGAGCTGCTCCCGGGACAGCCCGGCGTTCTGGAGGTACTGCAATGCATAGTCGCAGAAGAACCCGCGGTCGCCGGCGGCGATGCATCCGCGGGGCAGGTTGTTCGGTTTCGGGAGCACCCCGAGCGGCGTTTCCTTCAGGGCGCGGATCTCGGCGGCCCGGTCCGGAACATTCACCACCAGGGTGTCCAGAACGACATTGCGGCGCTCGAACACCCCCTCCGGGTTGGTGTAGGGGTTGAGTGCGGAGCTGGACTGCACCATGCCCGCGAGCATCGCCGATTGCTCCAGGTTCAGGTCCTTGGCGTCGATGCCGAAGTACGTGCGGGCGGCATCCTGCACCCCGAAGGAACCGTTGCCGAACGGCACCAGGTTCAGATACCGGGTGAGAATTTCCTCTTTGGAGAGTTCCTGGTCGAGGGTCATCGCCATCCGGATCTCCCGGATCTTGCGGACCGGCGTGGTCTCGATCGCGGCCCGGCGTTCGGCGTCGGTCTTGGCGACCACGTGCAGCAGATAGTTCTTCACGTACTGCTGATTGATGGTCGAGGCACCCTGTTGAATCTGACCGGTCGTGGTGTTCGTGAAGAATGCCCGCATCGTGCCCTGCCAGTCCACCCCCTGGTGTTCGCCGAACCGTCTGTCCTCGATGGAGAGGATCGCCAATTTCATGTCGTTGGAGATCTGGTCGCTGGGGACCTCGAATCGGCGCTGGTCGTACAGCCAGGCGATCGGGTTCCCGGTGATGTCGGTCATGGTCGTCACGGCCGGCACCACCCCGTCGGCCAGTTCGGCCGAGGAATTGCCGACGCTGTCGGCGGCGCGGTTGGACGCGTACCCGAGGCCGGCGGCGATGGGAAACATCACCCCGGACAGCAGTACCCCCGCGGCGACGGTGGCGCCGGCGAGTTTGAGAACAGTCTTCTTGGAGTACATGACGGCACCTCATTCGACGGTGCACCGGCAACGAATCGATCGGTGCTGGAACGATTATCGGGCCTATCGGCACGGCCGGGGCACGAATGACACGCATGTGCCGCTCCAAGTGTGGGAGGCCCGACGTTCCCTGACCGGCTCGAGGCATGCAAGATCACGGCGGTGAACCGGTGGGTGATCGGCCGCCCCCAGGGGAGGACGGATCAGCGGCCACGCCGGACGTCCGACCGAACATAGTCGATCGGAACGCACGGGCTGGACCGTTCGGCGCGTTCCGTGATGCGGGCGAACTCACTTCTGCGTGAGCCGGGCTACCAGGTCGACGTAGCCCTGCTTGGCATCGGCGCTGCTCGTCCCGGCCAATTCGGCCCAGGCGTCGTATTTGGCGCGCTTGACCATGTCGAACCGGCCGGGCCGCTTACCCTCGACATCACCCTTCGATCCCTGTTTGAACAGCGCGTACAGCCGCAGTAGCTCCTCGGTGGCCGGCCGCGAGGTGAGCCTGTTGACGTTGTCCTGCGCATCGGCAAACGCCTGATCCAGATCCGACATGGGCACCTCTGGCGCTCGGAGGGACGATTCGGCGTCATCGTAACGCCCGGAGTCGATGGCCCGGATTCGTTACCTCGGAGTCCGCAGAGGGAATTGGCGAGATGGTCTGCGGCGATCGAGGTTCCATGGATATGGTCGACGAGGTTGGGACCACGGAGCAGCCGCAGTGGTGGCCGGACCCGAACTCTGATGGAGGTGGGTATGACGGTCGCAGAGACGGTGGCGCCGTTGGTTCGCGCGGTGCTGGGTGCGCAGGTCCCGGTAGGGATCAGGTGTTGGGACGGTAGTCGCAGTGGGCCTCCGGACGCGCCGTGGCAGGTGCACCTCGTCAATCGGCGTGGTCTGCGGCGGTTGCTGTGGGCGCCCAACGATCTCGGTTTCGCCCGCGCCTACGTGTCCGGCGACATCGACATCGAGGGAGACCTGCTCGCCGGGCTGGACGTGCTGGAGCAGGTGTCGGATCCGAGTAGGGGACCCGGCGTACGGATCGACGGGCACACGAAGAAGACGCTGGCGACAGCGGCGCTGCGCCTGGGGATCATCGGCCCGCCACCGAAGCCGCCCGCGGAGGAGATGAAGCCGGCGCGCGGCCGCAGACACGACAAGCGCCGTGACGCCGCCGCGGTCAGCCACCATTACGACGTCGGCAACGACTTCTACCGACTCGTGCTCGGCGAGTCGATGACCTACTCGTGCGCGTACTGGGCGCAGCAGAGCGACGATCTGAGCGCGGCCCAGTACGCCAAATGCGATCTGGTGGCCCGCAAGCTGGGCCTGACCTCCGGGATGCGGGTGCTCGACGTCGGTTGCGGTTGGGGGACGTTCGCACTGCACGCGGCACGTCACTACGGCGTGCAGGTCGTCGGTGTCACCCTGTCCCACGAGCAGGCGGACTACGCCGGCAAACGAATGGTCGACGCGGGCGTGGGCGATCTGGTGCAGATCCGGGTCCAGGACTACCGCGACGTCACGGACGGCCCCTACGACGCGATCTCGAGCATCGGGATGGCCGAGCACGTCGGCGCCGCGATGCTGGCGACGTACGCCGCGGACCTGTTCGCGCTGCTACGCCCGCGGGGGCGGTTGCTCAACCACGCGATCTCGCGGCGGCCCGGCCAACCCGCTGCCAAGTTCTCCAAGACGTCCTTCATCGACCGCTACGTGTTCCCCGACGGAGAACTCGAACCGATCGCGACGATGATCGAGGCGCTCGAGGGGGCCGGTTTCGAGGTGCGCGACGTCGAATCGCTGCGCGAGCACTACGCGCTGACCCTGCGGGCCTGGGTGGCGAATCTGGAGGCGAACTGGGACGAGGCGGTGTCCTGCAGCAGCGCCGGGCGGGCGCGGGTATGGCGGCTGTACATGGCGGGCGCGGCGTTGGGCTTTTCGGGGAACCGACTCGGAATCAACCAGGTCCTGGCAGTCAAATGCGCCGAACGGGGTCGCAGCGGCATGCCCGGCACCCGTGCCGAACTCCTTCGGCGATCCACACCGATACCCTCTCCGCCGGCCTCCGAACTCTGAAAACCGTGGGGACGCAGCCGGAATGTGGGGAGGCGGACAGGGTTCGGGTGCCCGCCTCCCGCGTCGATCAGTCGCCGAGGACGGCGTCGGCCTCGATCTCGATGAGCAGGCCGGGAGCGATCAGCGCGCTGACCTCGAGAATCGTCGTGGCGGGGCGGATGTCGCCGAACACCTCGCCGTGTGCGATGCCGGCCTCTTCCCAGCGGCTCATGTCGGTGAGGTACATCCGGGTCCGGATCACATCGGCGGTGCTCGCGCCGGCCTCCGCGAGTGCTGCTTCGATTCGGCGCAGTGCTTCCCGGGTCTGCTCTCCGAGATCGTCCCCACCGACGGGGCCGTCGGGGCCCGACGCCGTGGTACCCGACATGGACACGAGTTGACCGATGCGCACGGCGCGGGAGTAGCCGATCTTGGCTTCCCACTCGGAACCGGACGAGACGTTGTTTCTGTTCGACATGAGCGACATTCTCGCAAGCCCCGATCCGGCGCTCACCGGCGCGGTCGTGCTCGACTCCGCCGAGCCCGGATGGGGCGGAGCCTTGACAGCAGTTAGAACAAATGTTCGCATGTAGTCATGAGGTGGGATGGGCAAGCGGTCGACGCCGACGACGGCGCTTTGCCGGGGCTGGAACGTGCCGGCCTCGTGCGCAGTGTGCAGACCCCCGAGTTCGACGGCATCACCTTCCACGAGGTGCTCTGCAAGAGCGCACTGAACAAGATGCCCGAGGAGTCGCAGCTGCCTTTCCGGTTCACCGTCAATGCTTTTCGCGGCTGCTCGCATTCGTGCCGCTACTGTTTCGCACGGCCCACCCACGAATACCTCGACCTCGACGCCGGTCAGGATTTCGACAGTCAGATCGTCGTGAAGACGAATGTCGCGGCGGTACTGCGCAAGGAGTTGGGGCGGAGGTCGTGGAAACGTGAGCATGTGGCGCTCGGCACCAACACCGACCCGTATCAGCGGGCGGAGGGCCGGTACCGCCTCATGCCCGGGATCATCCGCGCGCTGGCCGAGTCCGCCACACCGTTCTCGATCCTGACCAAAGGAACGCTCCTGCGACGCGACCTCCCGTTGCTGACCCTGGCCGCCCAGCAGGTGCCGGTGAGCATCGGAGTGTCGCTGGCGATCCACGACCCCGACCTCCAGAAGTCGATCGAGCCGGGAACACCGAGTCCGAAGGCGCGCCTCGAGTTGATCCGGGCGATCACCGACGCCGGCCTGCCCTGCAATGTGATGGTGGCCCCCGTCATTCCCTTTCTCACCGATTCGGTGCGGCATCTCGACGGCCTGCTCGAGTCCATTGCCGAGGCCGGCGCCTCGGGTGTGACCGTCTTCCCGATGCACCTGCGCGGCAGCACCAAGGGCTGGTTCATGAACTGGCTGTCCACCGAGCATCCCGCCCTGATCCGACAGTACCGGCAGTTGTACGGCCGGGCGGCTTACGTTCCGCCGGAATACAAGTCGTGGCTGAAAGGGCGAGTCGACCCCCTCGTCGACCGGTACGGTCTCGGCGGCGGGGCGGATCACCGCGAAGCCGGCCGGGCCGAGGCCGCCGACTCCGAACGCCGCGGACTCGTGGCCGCCGGTCGTCCCGGACCGGCGCTCACGCTGTTCTGACGCCTGAACCCCGGTGACCTCAGCGTGTGCGGAGGCCGCATCGAGGCCCAGGCGTGCTGCTGAAGACGTACTTCGTGAGCGCCTCCCGGGTTTGCCTGGTCGACGGCACCCTGCGCCGGCGCAACCTCGACACCGGCGCCTCCGGAACGAAGCAGTGGGCGCTCAGCAGATGGGACGGTCCGGGCGCGCCGACAGCCGTGTGCTTCGATCCGGGGGGCAGGCCGGGTCAGCGTCGAGATCACCACGAGGCACCCCGAACATTCCGAGTGGGGGCGAGTTCACGGCGTCCTGAGCTCAGATGCGACGGTTCACGCGAAGACGTTGTCCAGCCACGACTTCCACGCGTCCTGTGACTTCTGCTGGTCGGCGCCCGCAGCGAAGAGGTGGTGTGCCGCGTCGACCGTTCCGCCGAAGGCGTTGCGTCCGTAGAACCGAAACAGTGCATCGGCGGTCCGGATGCCGATGAAGTGCGGCGTCAGGTAATCGACGACGCCGTCGACCGCGCCGAATCCGGGAATGTCGACCGACACGGTGTCGCCGGTGGCCGAGGTGGCGGACAGACCGAGAGCGGTGCGGAGCGTGGCCATTGCGCCGGGATCGGCGGAGCCCTCAGGGCCGCCGGCCGCGACGTAGGTGGCCGCGCGCCCCGGGAAGTGCTGCACGTACTGGCCGAGGCTGTGGAGGTAGAACGTGGTGTGCTTGTCGGCGCCGTCGTACTGGGCGTCCCAGTCGTCGGTGAAGATGCCGCTGTGCACGTAACGGAGGGCGGCGGTGCCGCCGTCGCGGGCTTCGATGAGGTATTCGAGGGCGTTGAACCAGCCGTCGGGGCCCTCCTGGCGCACCGCGAACTTCTGCGGCGGCTCCCAGGCGACGACGGCGGGGTCGTCCGGTCCCTCGTCGCCGACCCCGGGATCGAACCCGGTGGGGAACATCCACCCGCCGGTGCCGGTGGTGACGGCGGCGAACACGTCCTCCGGGGTGGCGTTCAGGACGACTTCGCGGCGAATCTCGAAATTTTTCGACATGGCTACTTCTCCTCGTGACGGTTGTCTGGTGACTGCGCTTGCCGGGACGGTGTTTTCAGGCTGGGATGCAGTGCGACGACGAGACGGTGCCTGCGCCCGTTCGGCGCGTTCTCGTCGTGGTAGCGGGCCACCAGGGTCTTCACGGACTCGCCGAGTTCGTCGGCGAACGCGGACCGGTCGGCCGCCGACGCGAACCGGATCTCGCTGTCGATCGCGTACGTGGCGAGCGGCTGACGCGCCGCGGTGGCGCCGGCGATCAACTCGCCGACCTCACGCACCAGTCGCGCGGCCAGTGCCACCAGCCAGCGGGCCGACAGTTGGTCGGGTGAGCGGTCGGGGTCGGGGGCGAGGGCGGCGAACGCGGCGGGGGAGATGACGTACGACGCGGCGGTCGCCTGGAACACCCGCTCGGTGACGTTGCCCTTCCTGCGTTCCTCGACGAGCTCGACGAGGCCGTGTTCCTCGAGCGCCCGCAGGTGATAGTTGGCCTTCTGTCGTGTCAATCCGACCGTCGCCGCGATGGAACTCGCCGAACCGGGCTCGGCGAGCGCCGCGAGCAAGCGGGCCCGGACCGGATCGAGGGAGATCTCTGCGACGGCCGCCTGGTCGATCACTGCCACGTCCAACATGCGTCCACTGTTCCACCGACAAATAGTTCTGTCAAGACAAAAATTGTTGTCGGTGGAGCGGGTGGTCAGCGCAGCGCGGGCGGGTTGTTCAGATCGCGTGCCGAGTAGGTGTCGCAGGCCTGCACCTGGCCGGTCCGGTACCCGGTCGCGAACCACTTCTGGCGTTGCTCCGAGGAGCCGTGCGTCCATCCCTCCGGGTTCACGCGTGCGCCCGCGGACGCCTGGATGCGGTCGTCACCGACCGACGAGGCGGCGGAAAGTGCGTCCTTGATGTCGTCGTCGGTGAGGGTGTTGAGGAACGGCGGTCCGCCATCGGGGCCGGGGAGGGTGTCGGCGTAGTGGGCCCACACACCCGCGTAGCAGTCGGCCTGCAATTCGGTCCGGACCGCCGCGGAGTCGGCGCCACGTGGATCGGCCTGCGCCCGCCCGATGTCGCCGAGCTGGTTCTGGATGTGGTGACCGAACTCGTGCGCCACGACGTATTCCTGAGCGAGCGGTCCGCCGCTGGACCCGAAACGGTCGACGAGGAGCTGGAAGAAGCTCGTGTCGAAGTACGCGGTCGAGTCCGCCGGACAGTAGAACGGGCCGACGTCGCTGGTGGCGTTGCCGCAGCCGGTGTTCACCGAGCCGGAGAACAGCACGACCTCCGGTGGGACGTACGCGGTGCCGGTCTGCTGTGCGAGCTCCTGACCCCACACCGAGTCGAGGCTGCCCGCGGTGAACACGACGCGGCAATTCACGTCGCGGTTGGCGTCGGCGCCGGTCTCACATCCCTCGAGGCCGGCCGAACTCTGCGTGGAAGAATCCGTCGTGCCGCTGAGGCCACCGAGCAGCGAACCGGGATCGCCGCCGAGGAGCAGTGCGAGAACGAGCACGATCAGGCCGCCCGCGCCGCCTCCCATCGCGAATTTTCCGCCGAGACCACCCCCGCCGCCTCCGACCGACACCCTGCCGGAGTCCATGCGGGCGCCCTCGTTGAAGGTCATGTGTCGTCGCTTTCTCTTCACTTTGCCGGTGCGGGCCGATCGAGCCTCGCACGTGAAGCGGGTATGCGTTTCCGCTCACGCACGGTGTCTCCGTAGGATCTCAGCCAACGAAGTAGCTTGCCCCATGTTTCGAAAGGAATCCCGTGCTGCGCACACATCTCGCCGGTTCATTGCGAGCCGAGCAGGCCCAGCAGACCGTAACCCTCACCGGTTGGGTTGCCAGGCGTCGTGATCACGGCGGGGTGATCTTCATCGACCTACGTGACGCGTCGGGCGTGGCCCAGGTGGTGTTCCGTGAAGGCGCGGCCGCCGAGCAGGCCCACCGCCTGCGCGCCGAGTACTGCGTCAAGGTCACCGGCGTCGTCGAGGTGCGTCCCGAGGGCAACCAGAACTTCGAGATCCCGACCGGTGCCATCGAAGTCAACGTCACCGACCTCGAGGTTCTCAACGAGAGCGCGCCCCTGCCGTTCCAGCTGGACGACCAGGCCGGTGAGGAAGCGCGCCTGAAGTACCGCTACCTGGACCTGCGCCGGGAGGGCCCCGGACACGCCATCCGGCTGCGGTCCAAGGTCAACGCCGCGGCCCGCGCCGTGCTCGCGCACCACGAATTCGTCGAGGTGGAGACGCCCACGTTGACGCGGTCGACGCCGGAAGGCGCCCGCGACTTCCTGGTGCCCGCGCGACTGCAGCCGGGCAGCTTCTACGCGCTGCCGCAGAGCCCGCAGCTGTTCAAACAGCTGCTCATGGTGGGTGGCATCGAACGCTACTACCAGATCGCGCGCTGCTACCGCGACGAGGATTTCCGCGCGGACCGTCAGCCCGAGTTCACTCAGCTCGACATCGAGATGAGCTTCGTGAACCAGGACGACGTGATCCTCCTCGCCGAGGAGGTGCTGGCGTCGCTGTGGAAGCTGGTCGGGCACGAGATCAAGACGCCGATCGCGCGGATGACGTACGCCGAGGCGATGCGCCGGTACGGTTCCGACAAGCCGGACCTGCGCTTCGGGGTCGAACTGGTCGAGTGCGCCGAGTTCTTCGCGGACACCACGTTCCGCGTCTTCCAGCAGGAGTACGTCGGCGCGGTCGTCATGCCCGGCGGTGCGAGCCAGCCGCGCAAGCAGCTCGACGCGTGGCAGGAATGGGCGAAGCAGCGCGGGGCCAAGGGTCTGGCGTACGTGCTGGTCGGCGAGGACGGGACCCTCGGAGGGCCGGTGGCCAAGAACCTCACCGACGCCGAACGTGCGGGACTTGCCGCGCACGTCGGCGCGAAGCCGGGCGACTGCATCTTCTTCGCGGCCGGGGCCACCAAGTCCTCGCGGGCGCTGCTCGGCGCCGCGCGTGGCGAGATCGCCCGCAAGCAGAACCTCATCGACCCGGACGCGTGGGCGTTCGTGTGGGTCGTCGACGCGCCGCTGTTCGAGCCGACCGCCGACGCCACCGCGAGCGGCGACGTCGCGCTCGGGTACAGCGCCTGGACGGCGGTGCACCACGCGTTCACCTCACCGAAGCCGGAGTCGATCGACACGTTCGACACCGACCCGGGTTCCGCTCTCGCGTACGCCTACGACATCGTCTGCAACGGCAACGAGATCGGCGGCGGCAGTATTCGTATCCACCGCAAGGACATTCAGGAACGAGTATTCAAGGTGATGGGGATCTCCCACGACGAGGCCGAGGAGAAGTTCGGGTTCCTGCTCGACGCCTTCGCGTTCGGTGCCCCGCCGCACGGCGGAATCGCGTTCGGCTGGGATCGCATCACCGCGCTGCTGGCCGGCGTCGACTCGATCCGCGAGGTCATCGCGTTCCCGAAGTCGGGTGGCGGCGTCGATCCGCTGACCAACGCTCCGGCTCCGATCACCGCGCAGCAGCGCAAGGAATCCGGCGTCGACGCCAAGCCGGAGCCGAAGGGCGAGGCGGCGGCCAAGGCGGACGCACCCGCCGCCAAGTAGGCGGGAGGTACCCGAACGAGCGGACGACGCGGAACAGCCGGGGGACACGATGTTGCACCTGCGAGTGATCTGTCCGGCCGAGCGCACCGAGGACGTCCTCGGTGTGCTCGCCGCGGAACCCGGCGCCACCCACGTGGTGGTGCTCCGCGGCGCCGCGATCGACCCGGCCGGCGACGCGATCCAGTCCGACGTCGCCCGCGAGTCGGCGAACGACGTGATCGACGCGCTCGAGGCCCTCGGGATCGAGCGCACCGGCGCGATCACGGTGGAACCCGTCGAGACGGTGCTGTCGAAAGCCGCCAGGGCCGCGGAGAAGGCGGCTCCGGGAGACCCGGCGGACAGCGTCGTGTGGGAGGAACTGGTCAGCCGGACCCGTGAGGAGTCGACGCTCAACGGCACGTTCCTGGCGTTCCTCACCATCGCCTGCCTGCTCGCCTCGGTGGGCGTGGTGACCGACTCGCCGATCACCGTCGTCGGGGCCATGGTGGTGGGTCCCGAATTCGGTCCCCTCGCCGCGCTGGCCGTCGCCCTGATGCGGCGCAAGCTCGGTCTCGCCCGACGGTCGCTGATCGCACTGCTCTGCGGTTTCCCGTTCGCGATGGCGGCGACCCTGATCGCGACCCTGCTGATGGAGCGGATCGGCTGGATGAATTTCGAGAGCATCGAGGCCCTCGACCAGGTCGACTACATCTACCGGGTGGGCCCGCTGTCGCTGGTGGTCGCGCTCCTCGCCGGCGGCGCCGGAATGCTCGCGCTGGTGTCCTCGAAGTCTGCCGCCCTCGTCGGTGTGTTCATCTCCGTCACCACCGTTCCCGCGGCCGGCTTCGCCGTCGTCGCGGTCACCGTCGGCGAATGGCGCGTCGCGGCGCTGGCGGCGCTGCAGCTCGGTGTGAACATGGTCGGCATCGTGATCGCCGGAGTCCTCGTGCTGGCGCTCCGGCTGCGCAAGGGCAGCGATCCGCGGCGCCTCCTCGTACAGGCGCGGAAACAGCGACCCCTGTCGCCGCGGAGGATCCGATGAGCCTCGCACCGCACGACGGCGGGGGATACGACGAACTCTTCGGCCGGGACGGCGCGGTCCGGGAACCGTGGGCCGAGTTGGCCGAGGACTTCGCGGGCAGCGGGCCCGACGCCGTCCGCCGCCTGCAGTCCCGCATCCGGCTCCTCGTCGACAACCACGGCATCACCTACAACCCGCTCGACGGCTCGGACGTCCCGACCGCACCGCCGCGCTGGGAGATCGACGCCGTCCCGCTGGTGGTGGCGGCCGACGAGTGGGAGCACCTGGAAGCGGGGTTCATCCAGCGCTCACGGCTCCTCGACGCGGTGCTCGCGGATCTGTACGGTCCCATGACGCTCGTCCGCAGCGGCGCCGTCCCCGCTCGCACGGTATTCGGGCATCCCGGCTACGTCCGGGCGGCGCACGGCATCACGGTGCCGGGCCGGCATCAACTGTTCCTGCACGGACTCGACGTCGGCCGCGGGACCGACGGAACGTTCCACGCACTGCGCGACCACACGCAGTCCCCTGCCGGGGCCGGATACGCGATGGCGGATCGCCGTGTCATCGCCCGGGCGATGCCCGGAATCTACGAGACGGTGGGTCCGCGCCCGCTGTCCTCGTTCGCTCAGTCGATGCGGCTCGCGGCGATCGATGCCGCCCCCGCCGGCACCGAGGACCCCCTGGTGGTCGTGCTCAGCCCCCGCACCCGCTCCGAGGCGGCGTTCGACCAGGCGTACCTCGCGACGGTCCTCGGCTTCCCGCTCGTGGAGAGCGCCGATCTGGTGGTCCGCGACGGCCACGTGTGGATGCGGTCCCTCGGCAACCTGGAACGCGTCGACGTGATCGTCCGGCGCGTCGATGCGAACCTCACCGACCCCCTCGACCTGCGTCCCGACTCCCGGTCCGGCGTGGTCGGCCTCGTGGAGGTGCTGCGACGGGGCGCGGTGACCGTCGTCAACACACTGGGCAGCGGGATCCTCGAGAATCCCGTGCTCACCCGGCTGCTTCCGGACCTGTGCCGCCGGCTGCTGGGCGAGGACCTCCACCTCCCGTCGGCGCCCGCCTTCTGGGGTGGCGACCGATCCGAACTGTCCCACATCCTGGCGAACGCGTCGTCGATGGTGCTGCGGGAGGTGCGCGGCGGATCGCCGGTCGTGCCCGCGGAACTCGGCGACGCCGACCGGGAGGCCGTGCTGGACCGGGTGCGCGCCGAACCCGACCGGTGGGTGGGGCAGATCGTCCCGGACCCGTCGTACGCGCCCGCCGCCGACGGGTCGGGCGACGTCGTCCTCGCGCCGGTCGGGATTCGGTTGTTCAGCGTCGCGCAGCGGGTGGGGTACACCCCGATGGCCGGTGGTCTCGGCACGTCCCTGGTCCCCGGCGCCGAGCGCGGGGACCGACGGCACGCGGGCGCGAAGGACGTGTGGGTCCGGCTGGCCCAGCGGACCGGATCCACCGAGGCGGGGGACGGCGCGGACCGGGAGCGGGACGGGGACGCCCTGCCCGTCTACGCGGCGACGACGTCCGACCTGATGACCTCGCCGCGCGCGCTCACCGAACTGTTCTGGATGGGCCGGTTCGCCGAGCGCGCCGAGGGTACGGCACGACTGATGATCGCCGTGGGCGAGAAGTACCGCGACTACCGGTTACGGCCGTGGCTGGCCGGAGGCGGCAGCCTGCCGATCCTGCTCGACACGGTCGTGCGGGTCGCGGACGCCGACAACTACCCCGCGGACGGGTGCGACCGGGGTCCCGATCCCGATCCGGTCGCCGGTCAGTTGCGGGTCCGGTCCGAGTTCCGATCACTGACGGCCGACACGAACCGGGAGGGGTCGCTCGCGCACGCGGTCCGCGGCGTCGAGCAGGCCGCGCGCGCGGTGCGCGGTCAACTGTCCAACGACGTCTGGGCCGTGCTCGGTTCGGTCGAACGCGTGCTCGGACAGGTCGCCGCCGACCCGGTCGACGACGGGTCGGTGCTGTTCGAGGCGCAGTCCGCGGTGCTGGGTGGGATGCTCGCCCTGTCGGGTGTTGCGGCGGAATCCCTGGTCCGCGACACCGGCTGGCACGTCATGGACATCGGCAAACGGATCGAACGGGCGTCGACCCTCGTCGCGCTGGTGGAGTCCACGCTGCGCCGGGCGACGGAGGCCGCGACCGAACGCGCGGTGATCGACTCGCTGCTCGTCGCCACCGAGAGTGCGGTGGTCTACCGTCGCCGCAACCGGAGCATCCGCACGGCGGCCGTCGCCGAGTTGCTGCTGTTCGACGTGAAGAACCCCCGGTCACTGGCATACCAGCTCGAGGAACTGCGCGCGAATCTCGCCGCACTGCCCGATGCCTCGGGTGCGTCCCGCGCCGAGCGGCTCGTCGAGGACATGATCAATACCGTGCGGCGCGTCGACCCCGTTCGACTCGAATCGGTCGACGCCACCGGATCCCGGAAGGAGCTGGGGGAGCTGACGACCACCGTGCGCGCACTGCTGCGCGAGCTGTCCGAGGTGATGCTGAAGGGACAGCTGTCGCTGCCCGGGGGCACCCAGCCGCTGTGGGGCAGCGGTGCCGCGCGGAGCGCCGCTCAGGGCGGTGTGCCCGCATGACGGACGTCCCGCCCCCGGCGGACGACGCGCCGGAGCGTCCGGTGCTGCGCCGCTTCACGATCACCCACCGCACCACCTACACGTACTCGGGGCCGGTGTCCGCGTCGTACGGCCGCGGGTACCTGCTGCCGCGCGACACCGCCGAACAACGGTGCGTCAGTTCCGTCGTCGAGATCTCACCGACACCCGCGGACCGCTCCACCGGCACCGACGCGTACGGCAACCGAAATCTGTACTTCCAGGTGAGCACGCCGCACGAGGAGCTGGTCGTGGCGGCCGAATCCGAGGTCGAGGTGTACGGGCCGGACACGGGCAGGCTCACCACCGCACCGGCGAACTCGCCGTGGGAGCTGTCACGGCCCGTGGGCACCGAGGGGGCGATGGCGCAGGAATTCGTGCTGGACCTCGAACCCCCCGAGGTCGGCGACGGAGTCCACGAGTACGCGGCCCCGAGTTTCCCGCCCGAACGGCCCCTCGTGGACGCGGTGATCGACCTCACCACCCGCATCCACCGCGACTTCCGGTACCAGTCGGGGTCGACGTCCGTGTCGACACGGGTCGCGGAGGTCCTGGAGAAGCGGTCGGGCGTGTGCCAGGACTTCGCCCGGCTCGCCATCGCCTGCCTGCGGTCCCGGGGGCTCGCCGCCCGGTACGTGTCCGGTTATCTGGCGACGCAGCCGCCGCCCGGCAAGGAACGGATGATCGGCGTCGACGCCACCCACGCCTGGGCTGCGGTGTGGATGCCGGGGGACCGGTGGCTGGCTTTCGACCCCACCAACGACCAGCTGGTCGACGAGCGATACACCGTGGTCGCGTGGGGTCGCGACTACGCGGACGTGCCGCCGCTGCGGGGTGTCATATACACAGAGGCACGAAACAGCACCATTGCGGTGTCGGTTGACGTGGCGCCGATGGAAGTGCTCGCACCGGATCAGCCGAAATGCTGAAATTCATCGGGGCTTCCCTAGGAGGACTCGATGATCCGTGTCACTAGCAGGTAAGTTGGTCCGCGATGACTGCAATACTGGCAGACCCCGTTTCAGAGGTAGTTGCCGCAGCCGAGAAGCTGCTGACCCGCCGCACCGGCGCACCCGTGACACTGGTGGATCCCGTGGATCTCGGCGGCAGTGGCCGCACCATCGTGCTCCGCGTGCGGGTGGCGGAGAATCCCTTCTCCCTTCCGCGGACATTGGTGATCAAGCAGGTCCGTGAGGAGTCCGGGGTGTCCGGAGCGCGGGCCGTCGATCCCGACGACCTGGCCGGAGACAGTGGCAGCGCCTTCCTTCGCGAAGCCGTGTCGTATCAGTTCGCGACCGCGCTGGCGACGGACAGCCGTCCCGGCGCCGAGCTGCTCGCGTCCGACCTCGACGCCCGGCTCCTCGTGCTCAGCGACCTCGGCGATGCGACCCCCATCAGTGCCCTGCTCGAGCACTCCGACGCCGACACCGTCACCAACACCCTCATGGCCATGGCCCAGGCGCTCGGTCGCATGCACGCGGCCACCGTGGGCCGCGAAGAAGACTTCACCGCGTTGCTGCGCCGCGCCGAGGTCGCGCACTGCGACGACACCGTGGCCGAGCAGGTGGAGCGGGCGGTGCCCGCCGTGCCGCGCCTACTGGCCGAGATCCTCGGCGTCGACGTCTCCCCGGAGCTGACCGATCAGGTCGCGCGCGCGGCCAAACTGTTCGAGAGCGGCCGGTTCCGGGCGTTCAGCCCGTCCGACCTGTGCCCGGACAACATCATCGTCAACGACGAGGGTGTGCGGTTCCTCGACTACGAGTGGGGCGGTTTCCGGGACGCCATGCTCGACATCGCGTATGCACTGGTCTCGTTCCCGGGCTGCCTGTGCAGCATCGACCTGTCCGAAGACCGGACGCAGGCGATGATCGAGGCGTGGCGGGCCGAGGTGGTGGGCATGTGGCCTGCCCTCGCCGACGACAACGTCCTCGCGGCGCGCATGGTGGAGGCGCAGCTGATCTGGGTGTGGCTCACCACGTACCTGTTCCTGCCCGAGAACCACACCCGCATCGCCGCGGTCCGCGAGCATCATCTGTCCGTGCCGCGCTCCGAGGCGCTGATCCAGCGCTGGGACAAGCTGGCCCGGTCGGCGGACCACGCCGGAAACACGGTGGTCGCCCATCATGCCCGCACCATTGCCGACACGATCCGGGGACTGTCCGTCAGCTGACCCGCGGCCCGGCCGGGGTGGGTCGGACGGTGCGGTCCCGAGTAGCGTCGAACTTGTGAGCGATCTTTTCGGAGCCGATGTCGGCGAGGACGAGTCGGCAGGACTGTTCGAGTCGGCGCGGCCGGACGAGGCGGCGGCACCGCATTCCCTGCCGTCCCCGGCGTCGGTGAGTCCGCACGCGCCGCTGGCCGTGCGGATGCGTCCCCGCACCCTCGGTGAGGTGGTCGGGCAGCATCACCTCCTGGGTCCCGGGGCGCCGCTGCGGCGCCTCGTCGAGGGGTCCGGGGCGGCGTCCGTGCTGCTGTACGGCCCGCCGGGCACCGGCAAGACGACGCTGGCATCGCTGATCTCCAATGCCACCGGCCGCCGCTTCGAGGCACTGTCCGCCCTGTCCGCGGGCGTCAAGGAGGTGCGCGGCGTCATCGAACTGGCCCGGCGCCGCCTTCTCGCCGGCGAGCAAACGGTGCTGTTCATCGACGAGGTGCATCGCTTTTCGAAGACTCAGCAGGATGCGCTGCTGGCCGCGGTGGAGAACCGGATCGTGCTGCTCGTGGCCGCGACCACCGAGAACCCGTCGTTCTCCGTGGTGTCCCCACTGCTGTCGCGTTCCCTCGTCCTGCAACTGCAGTCCCTGTCGGCGGACGACGTCGAAAACGTCCTCGACCGCGCCCGCACCGACGAGCGCGGTCTCGCCGGGGAGATCGAGATCGCGGGCGACGCCATGGACCATCTGGTGCGGCTCGCGGCCGGTGACGCCCGGCGGGCGCTCACCGCGCTCGAGGCGGCGGCCGGGGCGGCACTCGACCAGGCCGGGGACGCCGAGCGTCCCGTGCTGCTGGACCTGGCGACGGTGGAGGCGAGCGTCGACAAGGCGGCCGTCCGTTACGACCGCGACGGTGATCAGCACTACGACGTGATCAGCGCCTTCATCAAATCCATCCGCGGTTCCGACGTCGACGCGGCCCTGCACTACCTGGCGCGGATGCTGACCGCCGGTGAGGACCCGCGATTCATCGCGCGGCGACTGGTCGTCCACGCCAGCGAGGACGTCGGGATGGCCGATCCCACCGCGTTGCAGACCGCGACGGCCGCGGCGCAGGCGGTCCAGCTGATCGGCATGCCGGAGGCCCGCCTCGCCCTCGCCCAGGCCACCATCCACCTCGCGACCGCGCCGAAGTCGGGGGCCGTCATCGCCGCGCTGGGCGCCGCGATGGCGGACGTCGCGGCCGGAAACGCCGGGCTCGTCCCACCCCATCTGCGCGACGGCCACTATGCGGGAGCGGCGAAGCTCGGCAACGCCGTCGGCTACCGCTATCCCCACGACCACCCGGACGGCGTGCTGACGCAGCAGTATCCGCCGGACGAGCTGGTCGGTGTCGACTACTACCAGCCCACCACACACGGCGGCGAGCGCGACATCGCGGGGCGGGTGGGCAAGCTGCGCGCCATCGTCCGCGGCACGAACCGTCAGGGTGGCCGGTTAAGCTGAATGTTGCCGAAGTGCCGGGTGTGCCCAGCCGCCCGGCGACCGTAGATGCCCTCGAGACAGACAATAAGGATCACTGACGTGCAGACCCACGAGATTCGCCGGCGCTTCCTCGACCATTTCGTCAAGGCAGGCCACACCGAGGTACCCAGCGCCTCGCTGATTCTCGACGATCCGAACCTGCTGTTCGTCAACGCCGGAATGGTCCAGTTCGTGCCGTACTTCCTCGGCCAGCAGACCCCGCCGTACCCGAGGGCGACCAGCGTCCAGAAGTGTGTCCGGACCCTCGACATCGAGAATGTGGGCATCACCACACGGCACAACACGTTCTTCCAGATGGCCGGAAACTTCTCCTTCGGCGACTACTTCAAACGCGACGCGATCAAGCATGCGTGGGCGCTGCTCACGTCGAGCGTCGACGACGGCGGTTACGGGTTCGACCCGGAACGGATCTGGGTCACCGTCTACCTCGACGACGACGAGGCCCGCGACATCTGGCGGGACGAGGTCGGGGTCCCCGAGGCGCGGATCCAGCGTCGCGGCATGGCCGACAACTACTGGTCCATGGGCATCCCCGGCCCGTGTGGCCCGTGCTCGGAGATCTACTACGACCGCGGTCCCGCCTACGGCCGGGAGGGCGGCCCGGAGGCCGACGAGGATCGGTACATCGAGATCTGGAATCTCGTGTTCATGCAGAACGAGCGTGGGCTCGGCATCAGCAAGGACAACTTCGAGATCCTCGGTCCGCTGCCCAAGCAGAACATCGACACCGGCATGGGAGTCGAGCGGGTGGCGTTCCTGCTGCAGGGCGTCGACAACGTGTACGAGACCGATCTCGTGCGGCCGGTCATCGCGAAGGCCGAGGAGCTGTCGGGCCGCACCTACGGCGCCGATCACGACGACGACGTGCGCTTCCGGGTGATCGCCGATCACGCGCGCACCGCCGCGATGCTCATCGCCGACGGCGTGAACCCCGGCAACGACGGGCGCGGCTACGTCCTGCGCCGCCTACTGCGGCGCATCGTCCGGTCCGCGAAGCTCCTCGGCGCCGACAAGCCCAGCATGCGTGAGTTCATCACCGTCGTCCGCGACACGATGGCTCCGTCGTACCCGGTCCTCGACACCGACTTCAGCCGCATCGAAACGGTGGCCGTCGGCGAGGAGACCGCGTTCCTCAAGACCCTGACGTCCGGGTCCAAGCTCTTCGAAGGCGCCGCCGAATCGGTGAAGGCCTCCGGCAGCTCGACGATCGGCGGCGATCAGGCGTTCGCGCTCCACGACACGTACGGCTTCCCGATCGACCTCACCCTGGAGATGGCGGCCGAGGCGGGACTGACGGTCGACGAGGAGGGTTTCCGCACGCTGATGGCGGAGCAGCGGCAGCGCGCGAAGGACGATGCGCAGGCGCGCAAGCACGCCCACGCCGACCTCACCGTCTACAAGGAACTGCTCGACCGCGGGCCCACCGAGTTCACCGGATTCCACGAACTGGTCTCCGAGGCGCACGTCCTCGCGCTGATCTCGCAGGGACAGAGGGTGCCCGTAGCGGCGGCGGGCCAGGACGTCGAGGTGATCCTCGACCGCAGCCCCCTGTACGCGGAGGCGGGCGGCCAGATCGCCGACCTCGGCACCCTCACCGGTCCGGGTCTGCGGGTCAAGGTCAACGACGTCCAGAAGATCGCCAAGAAGCTCTGGGTGCACAAAGTCACCGTGCAGGAAGGCCAGATCACCGAGGGCGACGTCGTGCTCGCGCAAGTCGACGCCGAGTGGCGCAAGGGGGCCACCCAGGGCCACTCCGGCACCCACATGGTGCATGCGGCGCTGCGACAGGTGCTGGGCCCCAACGCAGTTCAGGCCGGCTCGCTGAACAAGCCGGGATACCTGCGTTTCGACTTCTCCTGGCAGGGCGCGCTGACGGAAGCGCAGAAGCAGGACATCGAGGTCGTCGCGAACGAGGCCGTGGCCGCCGACTACTCGGTGAACACGTTCGTCACCGACCTCGACAAGGCGAAGTCGATGGGCGCCATGGCGTTGTTCGGCGAAAACTACGGCGACGAGGTGCGGGTCGTCGAGATCGGCGGGCCGTTCTCGATGGAGCTGTGTGGTGGAACTCACGTCGGGACTTCCGCGCAGATCGGCAACGTGACGCTTCTCGGCGAACAATCGGTCGGTTCCGGTGTGCGCCGCGTCGAGGCCTTCGTCGGGCTCGACTCCTACCGCTACCTGGCCAAGGAACGTGCCCTCCTCGCCGGTCTGTCGTCGTCGCTGAAGGTGCCCTCGGAAGAGGTGCCCGCCCGCGTCGAGGCGCTGGTGGAACGACTTCGGGTGGCGGAGAAGGAACTCGAGCAGACCCGCGCGCAGGCGGTTCTGGCGACCGCGGGCACGTACGTCGAGAAGGCACAGCGGGTCGGGCCGGTGCTGCTGGTCGCGGACTCCGCCCCGGCCGGGGTCGGGGGCAACGACCTTCGCGGACTCGTCACCGACATCCGTGGCCGCTTCGGCACCCAGCCTGCAGTGGTCGTGCTGCTCGGTGACGTCGACGGCAAGGTTCCGTTCGTCGTCGCGGTGAGCAAGGCGGCCCAGGAACTCGGACTGTCGGCCGGTGATCTCGTCAAGGAATTCGGATCGAAGATCGGCGGACGCGGCGGTGGAAAGGCCGACATGGCACAGGGTTCCGGATCCGACACCACCGGAATCGCGGCCGCCCTCGACGCTGTCCGCGGACAAGTCGCGGACAAGGTGGGGAGCCAGTAGCGGTGGATCGCGCGGAACAGGGTCCGGATCGACCTGGCGTCGACGACCCTGGGCGCGGTCGGCGCATCGGCATCGATGTGGGCAGTGTCCGGATCGGGATCGCGTCGAGCGACCCCGACGGGATCCTCGCCACTCCCGTGGAGACGGTGCCGCGGTCCAAGGAGCGTGGGCCCGACGCGCCGGATATCCGGCGCATTGCCGACATTGTCGAGGAATACGAAGCGGTGGAGGTTATCGTCGGTCTGCCGCAGACCTTGCGGGGTGAACGGGGAAAGGCCGCCTCGATCGCTACGGTGTTCGCGAAGCGATTGCGAAGGACGGTCGAACCGATTCCGGTGCGGATGGCAGACGAACGTCTGACGACCGTCACTGCCGCGCGGGCGCTTCGCGAGAGCGGTGTCAGTGCGAGAGGCCAGCGTCCGGTGATCGACCAGGCTGCGGCGGTGGCGATCTTGCAAGGATGGTTGGACGAGCGGAGCAGGTCGGTGAACGCAGGGGATTCGGGGGCGGACGTGCAGGTACCGGAGGCAGGCGAGTGAGCAATCATCGGCGTCCGGTCGGCGAACGAACCGAATTCCACTACGTTCCCCGTCAGCCGCGGCGGCACCGCTACCTCGAGGACGACGACGACCAGGTCGACTACACCCCGCCCCCCGACGACGACGTGGTCACCACCGGCAGACACGCGGTGCTCTACGACGACCGGGATCACGACGAGCACCAGGTCGCGGAGCCGGGCGTCGACCATGCGGAGCCGGTGTACGAGCAACCCGCGTACGAGCGGCCCGTCCACCCCGAGCCCGTGTACGAGGACGGATACGGTCCCCGTTCCTACGGCGACGTTCGCGGCTACCGCGAGTCCGCCGACGACGCTCACGCCTACGCAGGGGAGCCGTACGAGGCCGAGACGTACGAGACCGAGACGTATGCCGACGCCGGGTACGAGCAGACTTTCGAACCCGAACCCGAACACGACCGGGCTTTCGCGGACGCCGAGACGCAGATCATCGCGGCGATCCCCGACGCCCCCGTCCCCGAGGAGATCCCGCCGACCCGCAGCCACGCCCGTGCGCAGGCGCGCCGGCGCAGACAGGCCCGGGGACGCGCACGCCGCGGCAAGGTGTTCGGCGTCCTCGCCGCCGCATCGGTCCTGATCGTGCTGCTGGGCATGGTGTTCGTCGGGGGCAGGATGTTCTTCGGCGACGAAGCCCCCGCGGACTACGCCGGTCCCGGCGGTCCCGAAGTGGTCGTGCAGGTTCATCCGGGCGACACGGCGGAGCAGATCGCGTCGGCCCTGGCGGACCGGGACGTCGTCGCCAGCGGATCGGCCTTCTTCAACGCCGCGGTCCAGAGCAACGCGATGAACTCGGTGCAGCCCGGCTTCTACAGCCTGTCCACCCAGATCCCGGCGAAGGACGCCGTGCAGGAACTGGTCGACCCCGCCTCACGGGTCGGCCACATGATCATCTCCGAGGGACGGCAGCTCCACGACACGACCGACGTGCAGACCGGCGCCAAGAAGAAGGGGATCTACACGCTGATCTCCGAGGCCAGCTGCCTGGGTGACGCCGGCCAGGAACACTGCATCGGCTACGACGACCTCAACGCCGCCGGCGCCGGCGAGCTGTCCGCGCTCGGTGTGCCCGACTGGGCGAAGGACTCGGTCGCCGGTGTCCCGGATCGCGACCGTCAGCTCGAGGGGCTGATCGCCGCGGGCAGCTGGGATTTCGATCCGACCGCCGGTCCCGCCGCCATCTTGCAGAGGCTGGTCACGGAGAGTTCCGCGAGTTACGAGAAGACCGGAATCCTCACCGCGGGCAACCAGGTCGGTCTGACACCGTACAAGATGCTGATCGCGGCGTCCCTGGTGGAACGCGAGGCGATGCCGGCCGACTTCTCGAAGGTCGCCCGCGTCATCCTCAACCGCCTCGCGGTCAACCAGGCGCTGCAATTCGACTCCACGGTCAATTACGCGCTGGACACCACCGAACTGGCCACCACCGACGCCGACCGCGCACAGGTGACACCGTGGAACACGTACGCCAGCCCCGGTCTGCCTGCCACGCCGATCTCGTCGCCGAGTATCGGGGCCCTCCAGGCGGTCGAGCAACCGGCGCCGGGCGATTGGATCTACTTCGTGACAGTCGACGCCAAGGGGACGACGCTGTTCACGAGGAGCTACGAAGAACACCTGGCCAACATCGACCGGGCTCTGAACAATGGGATTCTGAACAGTGGACGATGAGACGGTGACCGCACGCAAGGCCGCGGTGCTGGGCAGCCCGATCGCGCATTCGCGTTCGCCGCAACTGCACCTCGCGGCGTATCGGGCGCTGGGCCTGACCGAGTGGACGTACGACCGGATCGAATGCGACGGGGAGCGGCTTCCCGGCCTGGTGTCCGGGCTCGGCCCGGAGTGGGTCGGGTTGTCCGTCACGATGCCCGGCAAGATCGCGGCACTCGCGTTCGCGTCCGAGCGCACCGAGCGGGCCGTCGCGATCGGCTCGGCGAACACGCTCGTCCGGATCGACGGCGGCTGGCGTGCCGACTGTACAGATGTGGACGGCGTCAGCGGTGCACTCACTGCGGGCGGCGTCGGAACGATCGCCGGCGCGGAGGCCGTCGTCGTCGGAGCCGGGGGAACGGCCCGGCCGGCGCTCGTGGCCCTCGCCGACATGGGGGTGAAATCCGTGACCGTGGTGGCCCGCGACGCGGGCCGGGCCGCGGGCGCGCTGGGCTGCGCGGAGTCGGTGGGCCTCGACGTCCGGTTACTGGCATTCGACAGCCCGGAACTCGGTGCCCGCTGCGCGGAGGCGGCCGCGCTGGTCAGCACGGTTCCGGCCGCTGCGGTCGCCGGGTATGCGGACGTCCTCGGGCGGGCGCCGTTCGTGCTCGACGCGATCTACGACCCGTGGCCGACCCCGCTGGCGGCGGCGGTGGAGGCGGCAGGCGGAACGGTCGTCGGTGGCCTGTCGATGCTGCTGCACCAGGCATTCGGGCAGGTCGAGCAGTTTACCGGGCGCCCGGCGCCGCGGGAGGCCATGGCGGCCGCTCTGGGCTAGTTGTCCACAGGACCGGTCGTTATCCACAGGCCGATCGTTCCGCCAGGTCGCCGCGACCGTCGGGGTGGCCGGGGCGCGCACTCTGATCGCCATGTGGTGGCTGTTCGCGGTGAGTGTGGTGGCCGGTGCGGGTGCGGGACGGTGTGCGCGCCTGACGGCCGGTCGATACGGGGGACGGGTCCGGCCGGGATGGTGTGAGGCGGTGTGCGCCGTCGGTGTCGCGATCACGGTCCGGACCGGGGGAGTCGACGCCGCGCACTGGGTGCTGCCGTGTGCGACCGCGTTCTGGTGGTGGTGCGTCACCCTCACGGCCACCGACCTGTGCGTGCGGACGTTGCCGAACCGGCTCACGCTGCCGGGTTTCCTGGGGATCGCCGGCTTCGGCGCCGTGACCGGATCCGCCGGCGCCGCCGTGCTCGGCGGGCTCCTGCTGGCGTCGGCGTATCTCGCCCTGTACCTCGGTGCACCGGGGTCGCTCGGGGCCGGTGACGTGAAACTCGCGCTCGGAGTCGGTGCGGCGACCGGTCTTGCCGGGGGACAGGCGTGGGTGTGCGCGGCCGGGCTCGCGCCGGTGCTGACCGCGCTGGCGGGCTGCGTCGTCCTCCTCGTCCGGCGGGCGCCGCAGCCGCTCCCGCATGGACCGTCGATGTGCGCCGCGACACTCGTTGCGCTGTTCGCCGCGCACATCACGTGAACGAGTCCCCGGGCTCCGCGCGGTTGGGAGGACCACCGTCACTGCCGAGCGCGGCGACATGGAAGGATATTGGGCGTGCTGCGCTGGATAACTGCCGGAGAATCTCATGGTCCCGCCCTCGTCGCGATGCTCGAGGGGATGGTCGCGGGCGTCGAAGTGACGTCCGAGGACATCTCGACCCAACTCGCGCGACGTCGCCTCGGCTACGGACGCGGCGCGCGGATGAAATTCGAGGCCGACAAGGTCACCATCATCGGTGGTGTGCGACACGGGCGCACGCTCGGCGGTCCGATCGCGGTCGAGGTGGGCAACACCGAGTGGCCCAAGTGGGAAACCATCATGTCCGCCGACCCGGTGGACGCCGATCTGCTCGCCGATCAGGCGCGGAATGCGCCGCTGACCCGTCCCCGGCCCGGGCACGCCGACTACTCGGGCATGCTCAAGTACGGCTTCGACGACGCCCGCCCGGTGCTCGAACGGGCGAGCGCGCGCGAAACCGCGGCCCGCGTCGCGGCCGCGACGTTCGCCCGGGGTTTCCTCCGCCAGGTCTTCGGCGTGGAGGTCCTGTCGCACGTCATCTCCATCGGCGCATCCGATCCGTACGTCGGACCCGAGCCCACCGCGTCCGACCTGTCCGCGATCGACGCCAGCCCGGTCCGCGCCTTCGACAAGGCCGCCGAGGACTCGATGATCGCGGAGATCGAGGCCGCCAAGCGGGACGGCGACACCCTCGGTGGCGTCGTCGAGGTGGTCATCCACGGTCTCCCCGTCGGTCTCGGGTCGTTCATCAGCGGCGCCGACCGCCTCGACGCGCGTCTCGCGTCCGCCCTCATGGGTATCCAGGCGATCAAGGGTGTCGAGGTCGGCGACGGCTTCGAGACCGCGCGCCGGCGTGGCAGCCAGGCACACGACGAGATGCGACCGGGACCGGACGGAATTCTACGTTCGACCAATCGTGCGGGTGGCCTCGAGGGCGGCATGACCAACGGTGAGGCGCTCCGCGTGCGTGCGGCGATGAAGCCGATCTCGACGGTCCCGCGGGCGCTGGCCACCGTCGACATGTCGACCGGCGAGGAGGCCGTGGCCATTCACCAGCGGTCGGACGTGTGCGCGGTGCCCGCCGCCGGTGTGGTCGCCGAGGCGATGGTGGCATTGGTCGTCGCCCAGGCGGCACTGGAGAAGTTCGGGGGCGACTCGGTCGCGGAGACGGCCGCCAACTACGAGCGCTACGCGTCCGGCGTCGCCGCCCGGCTCGCGCGATGACCAGCCCGTCTGCCCGCGCAACGGGGCGGTGACGGGTGATGGCACCGAAAGCCGTGCTCGTCGGTCCGCCGGGAGCAGGTAAGTCCACGATCGGGCGGCGCCTCGCGCAGGCACTGGACCTCCCCCTGTTCGACACCGACGTGGCGGTCGAGGAAGAGGCGGGTCGCACGATCGCCGAGATCTTCGTCCAGGAGGGCGAACCCGCCTTCCGGGCGCTGGAAGAGGAGATCGTCCGGAAGGCCATCGAAAGCCACGAGGGAATCGTCTCGCTCGGCGGCGGGTCCATCCTCTCGGAGCGCACCCGCGAATTGTTGAAGGGACAGACGGTGATCTACCTCGAGATCAGCGTCGCCGAGGGGCTCAAGCGCACGGGGACCAACACCGCGCGCCCGCTCCTCGCCGGTGGCGACCCCCGCCAGAAGTACACCGAGTTGATGCGCAAGCGCCGGCCGCTGTACCGGCAGGTGGCCTCGATCCGGATACGCACGGACGGGCGGAGTCCCGCCCGGGTGGTGCAGCAGTTGCTGGCGAAACTCGCCGAATGATCGGCGGTCCCGGCGGAACAGAGACAGCCGAGAATCTCGGACAAGACGGAGCGGAGCAGCAGACAGTGACCGAACCGGTACGCGTACAGGTGCAGACGGCCAACCCCTACCCGGTCATCATCGGGCGCGGATTGCTCGGCGAGTTGGTGGACGAACTCGCCGGCACGCGGACGGTGGCGATCTTCCACCAGCCCCCGCTCGCCGAGACAGCGGAGGCGGTCCGCGCCGCGCTCGCCGAGAAGGGCATCGATGCGCACCGCATCGAGATCCCGGACGCGGAGGACGGCAAGGACCTGGCCGTCGCCGGTTTCTGCTGGGAGGTTCTGGGCCGGATCGGACTGACCCGCAGCGACGCCGTCGTCAGTCTGGGCGGCGGCGCGGCCACCGACCTCGCCGGGTTCGTCGCGGCGACGTGGATGCGCGGTGTGCGGGTGATCCACGTGCCCACGACGCTGCTCGCGATGGTGGACGCCGCGGTCGGCGGCAAGACGGGCATCAACACCGAGGCCGGCAAGAACCTGGTGGGGTCGTTCCACGAGCCGTCGGCCGTGCTGATCGATCTGGCGACGCTGGAGACGGTGCCCCGCAACGAGATCGTCGCCGGCATGGCGGAGGTCGTGAAGACCGGATTCATCGCCGACCCCGTCATCCTGGACCTCATCGAGGCCGACCCCGAAGCCGCTCTCGACCCGACGGGAACGGTTCTGCCCGAACTGATCCGGCGATCCGTGGAGGTCAAGGCCAAGGTGGTGGCCGCGGATCTGCGTGAGTCGGACCTCCGCGAGATCCTCAACTACGGGCACACCCTCGGGCACGCCATCGAACGCCGCGAGCGGTACCGCTGGCGTCACGGCGCCGCCGTGTCCGTCGGGCTGGTGTTCGCGGCGGAACTGGGGCGGCTGGCGGGACGGCTCGACGACGAGACCGCGGATCGCCACCGCACCATCCTCGAACTGGTCGGCCTGCCCACCACCTACGACGCGGACGCCTTCGGCCAGCTCGTCGAGGGCATGCAGACCGACAAGAAGAACCGCGCCGGTGTTCTGCGGTTCGTCGTGCTCGACGGACTCGCGAAGCCCGGACGACTCGAGGGACCCGACCCGTCCCTGCTGGTGGCCGCGTACTCGGCCGTCGCCCGCGAGGAGAAGCCGGGAGGCGGGGCCATCCTGCTGTGACATAGGGCCGGAAGGCGAGAACGCGGCGGAGTGAGCGAATGCGCTCACACCGCCGCGTTCGGCTGTCGAGGGGAACGGTGTCGGTCAGTCGCCGCGACGCTGATCGTCCGACGGACGCTTGCCGAGGTCGACGGGGTCCTGCCAGTCGCTGTCCCCGCCCTCCGCGTGATCGAGATCGGACGTGTCCTCGCGGTAGTTGTGCACCGGTTCGAACACGGCCGTGTCGGCGTCGGATCCGGCGTAGCCGGTCTGCTCGTAGGCCTGCCCGGGATAGTTCTGGCCGTAGCCCTCGTCGTCGGCGACGGCCGCGGCCGCGGTTCCCCCCGCAGCGGCTCCGGCTGCCGCTCCCGCCCCGTGCGCCGCCGGCTGCCGTTCGCTGCGGTCCTTCCCGGTCTTCGTGGACTCACGGCCGACGAAGAACCGGCCGAGGAACACGGCGACCATGGCCGGCACGAAGATGAGCAACACCGTGAAGGCGGCCCCGGACGTGATCTCGAAGAAGAACGAGTTCTGCGTGACGTTGAGGTTCGGGACGAGGTTGGCGAGCCAGCTCCCGACACCCGCGACGATCCCCCCGAGCAGCGCCGCCTTCAGCCACAACATCGTCAGGTCGGCCCCGTCCTCCGGATCCGGGTTCCGGCGACGGTCCCGGATGCCGTCGATTCCCGCCCAGATCAACGCCACGAGCACGACGACCAGGAGTGCGAGCCATCTCAGAGCGGAACCCTGAAGAGGCCACTGTGTGATCGACACACCGAGGATCACACGAACGAAAACATGTATCAGGGCCATGCCGAGGCCGCGTACCACCCACGCATTCATGGGCCCAGCGTAACCAGCGGGATTTGCGGCGTGTGGCCTAACCCACACGGTCGCCCTCTGCAACCTGTTCTCGCTGCCGGCGCGGGCCGTCGATCCGTGCCCGCCGGGTGCCGGTTTGCCGGTACGTTTGACGACATGCCTGCTGATCATGGTGCGCGGCGCGCAGCGTTGCGCGCGGCCCTCGCCGCCCGGGATCTCGACGCACTGCTGGTGACGAATCTGGTGAACATCCGGTACCTGACCGGGTTCACCGGGTCCAATGCCGCGCTGCTCGTGCACGCCGCCGACGCCGAGGGCGCCGAGGAGCGCACCGTCATCTGCACCGACGGCCGGTACCTCACGCAGGTGGCGGAACAGGTTCCCGATCTGCGGGCGGAGATCGACCGCGCCAGCGCCGCACACCTGATCGACACGGTCGGGCGGGGCATCCCGTCGTCGCTGGCGTTCGAGAGTCACGTCGTCACCGTGGACGAGTTCGCGGCCTGGTCCCTGCTCGCGCCGGACGCCCGCCTCGACCCAGTCCCGGGGCTCGTCGAGGAACTGCGGATGGTGAAGGACGACCACGAGGTCGGGTTGCTCCGCACGGCGTGTGCCGCGGCCGACTCGGCGCTCGCCGAGCTGATCGAGCGGGGCGGCCTCCGGCCCGGCCGCACCGAGAAGGAGGTGGGCCGGCAACTGGAGACGCTGATGCTCGAGCACGGCGCCGACGGCATCTCGTTCGAGACCATCGTCGCGGCGGGCGCCCACTCGGCGATTCCGCATCACCGCCCGACGGAGGCGGTGCTGCGCAGCGGCGACTTCGTGAAACTGGACTTCGGCGCCGAGGTGGGCGGATACCACTCGGACATGACCAGAACGTACGTCCTCGAGCGGGCCGCCGACTGGCAACGCGACGTATACGAGCTGGTCGCGCGGTCGCAGCAGGCCGGCCGGGACGCCCTGCACCCCGGTGCCGAGGTGTCCGCGGTCGACGGTGCCGCACGCCGGGTGATCGAGGACGCGGGCTACGGGGAACTGTTCCTGCACGGCCTCGGACACGGCGTCGGCCTGGAGATCCACGAAGCTCCGGGGATCGGCAAGCTCGGCACCGGTACACTTCTGGACGGTGCGGCGGTGACCGTCGAGCCGGGCGTGTACTTCTCCGGGCGCGGAGGCGTGCGGATCGAGGACACGCTCGTGGTTCGTGAGCAGGGACCGGAGCTGCTCACACTCACCACCAAAGACCTGACTGTCGTATAGACGGTTTCGACCTTATCGAGGAGACGCGAAGCAAGTGGCTTCCACCAGTGATTTCAAGAACGGCCTGGTCCTGCAGATCGAAGGCCAGCTGTGGACGATTACCGAGTTCCAGCACGTGAAGCCCGGCAAGGGTCCCGCGTTCGTGCGCACCAAGTTGAAGAACGTGCTCTCGGGCAAGGTCGTCGACAAGACGTTCAACGCCGGCGTCAAGGTGGACACCGCCACGGTCGACCGCCGCGACATGACGTACCTGTACCACGACGGCACCGACTACATCTTCATGGACGGTGACACCTACGACCAGATCTCGATCAGCGAGGCCACCGTCGGCGACGGCGCCCGTTTCATGCTCGAGAACATGGCCGTGCAGGTCGCGACGCACGAGGACGTTCCGCTGTTCGTGGAACTGCCCGTCACCGTCGAACTGGTGGTCCAGCACACCGATCCCGGTCTGCAGGGCGACCGCTCCACCGGAGGCACCAAGCCCGCGACCCTCGAGACCGGCGCCGAGATCAACGTTCCGCTGTTCATCAACACCGGTGACAAGCTGAAGGTCGACTCCCGCGACGGCAACTACCTCGGGCGTGTGAATTCCTGAGTGTCCGGTACGCATAAGAAACTCGGCGCACGGCACAAGGCCCGCAAGCGCGCCGTGGATTTCCTCTTCGAGGCCGAAGCGCGGGATCTCGATCCGGTCGATCTCGCGACCGAACGCGCGGAATTGGCCGGCAAGGACGATTCCGTGGCACCGGTCGCGCCGTACACGGTCACCGTGGTGACCGGGGTCGCGGAGAACCTGGACCGCCTCGACGAGGTCATCTCCTCCCACCTGCAGGACTGGACCCTCGAGCGGCTTCCCGCCGTCGACCGCGCCATTCTGCGCATCGCCGTATGGGAGCTGTTCCACGCCACCGACGTGCCCCCGGTCGTGGCGGTGGACGAGGCGGTGGAGCTGGCCAAGCAGCTCTCCACCGACGAGTCGCCGGGATTCGTCAACGGCATCCTCGGTCAGGTCGTGCTGGTGGCCCCGCAGGTGCGGTCGGCTGCGGCCGCGACGTCGCGGCGCGCCGAGACCGCCGCCACCGACGAGTCGAACGACGCCCGCCCGTAAGTTCGTGTTCCGCCGCGGACCCGCCACGCCGGTCGGCCCTCACGGGGGCGATCCGGCGGGTCCGCAGGTCAGGGGTCCGGGCCTGGCGCATTCGACGCGCTGATAAGCTGTCCGCGTCAGGCATCCTTTAACGATCCGTCCAGTGAGGCGGAGAAGGAGGTCGTTGTATGCGCGTGCCCGAAGGGTCTCGCTCTGCCGGGGAACCGGCGGAATCAACACCAGAGTCGTCCCCGTCCGTCGAACCCGCACGAGAGCTGCTGTCCGCAGCCGATGTGGGACGGACCATTGCGCGTATCGCGCACCAGATCATCGAGAAGACCGCGATCGACGCCGCCGACGGCGAGGCGCCGCGGGTCGTTCTCATCGGAATCCCCACCCGGGGCACGACGCTCGCAGCGCGCCTCGCCGGGAAGATCGAAGAATTCTCCGGCGTGCGTCCGCCCGTCGGCTCCCTCGACATCACCCTGTACCGCGACGATCTGCGCACGAAACCCCACCGTCCGCTCGAACGCACGTCGGTGCCCGAGGGCGGGGTCGACAACACGCTGGTCGTGCTGGTCGACGACGTGCTGTTCTCCGGCCGCACCGTCCGCTCGGCCCTCGACGCCCTGCGCGATCTCGGCCGCCCGCGCGCCGTGCAGCTGGCGGTCCTCGTCGATCGTGGCCACCGCGAACTGCCGCTGCGGGCCGACTACGTGGGCAAGAACGTGCCGACCGCCCGCAGCGAGGACGTGAAGGTACTGCTGAGCGAACACGACGGCCGTGACGCGGTCATGATCTCCGGGGGGAAGGGCTAAGTGAAGCACCTGCTGTCGATCGCGGACCTGACCCGGGAATCGGCTGTCGAGTTGCTCGACGAGGCCGAACGTTTCGAACAGGCGCTGCTCGGGCGCGAGGTGCGGAAGCTCCCGACGCTGCGCGGCCGGACGGTCATGACCGTGTTCTTCGAGAACTCGACCCGGACCCGCGTGTCGTTCGAGGTCGCCGGGAAGTGGATGAGCGCGGACGTGATCAACGTCAGCGCCTCGAGTTCGTCGGTGTCCAAGGGCGAATCGCTGCGGGACACGGCGATGACGCTGCGCGCCGCCGGCGCCGACGCGCTGATCGTGCGCCACCCCGCGTCGGGTGCCGCCCACCAGATCGCGAGTTGGACCGGACGCCAGGACGACGGCGGGCCCGCCGTCATCAACGCCGGCGACGGAACACACGAGCACCCCACCCAGGCGCTGCTCGACGCGCTCACGCTGCGCCAGCGTCTCGGCGACATCGAGGGCAAGCGCATCGCCATCGTCGGCGACATCCTGCACAGCCGCGTGGCGCGGTCGAATGCCCTGCTGCTGTCGATGCTCGGTGCCGAGGTCGTTCTCGTCGCGCCGCCCACGCTACTCCCGGTGGGGGTGTCGTCCTGGCCGGTCTCGGTGGCGCATTCGCTGGACGCGGAACTTCCGGGACTCGACGCCGTCCTCATGCTGCGTGTGCAGGCGGAACGGATGAACGGCGGATTCTTCCCGTCCCAGCGCGAGTACTCGATCACGTACGGCCTGTCCGAGAAGCGGCTCGCGCTGCTTCCCGCGCACGCGGTGGTGCTGCACCCCGGCCCGATGCTGCGCGGCATGGAAATTGCCTCGGCGGTCGCCGATTCCACGAGAACCGCTGTGCTGCAACAGGTCACCAACGGAGTGCACATGCGGATGGCCGTGCTGTTCCGGCTGCTGGTCGGAGCGGAGGAAGTTGCGGGATGAGTGGTTGCGGGATGAGTGACAGTGCAGTGACAGGAGAGACAGTGCTCATCAAGAACGTGCTGCTGTACGGCGAGGGCGAGCCCACCGACGTGCTGCTCGGCGGCGGCGTCATCGTCGCGATCGGCGCGGACGCCGGGAAGGACGGTGGGCTGGACACCGAGGTGATCGACGCGGCGGGGCAGATCCTGCTCCCCGGTTTCGTCGACCTGCACACCCACCTGCGTGAACCCGGCCGCGAGGACACCGAGACCATCGATTCCGGTTCGGCCGCCGCCGCGCTCGGCGGGTACACCGCGGTGTTCGCGATGGCCAACACCAGCCCGGTCGCCGATTCGGTCGTCGTCACCGATCACGTGTGGCGCCGCGGCCAGGAGGTCGGGCTCGTCGACGTGCACCCCGTCGGCGCCGTCACCGTCGGGCTCGAGGGCAGCCAACTCGCCGAGATGGCCACGATGGCGGCGGGGATCGGCCGGGTCCGGATGTTCTCGGACGACGGCCACTGCGTATACGACCCGCTGATCATGCGCCGGGCGCTCGAGTACTCGAGTTCGCTCGGGGTGCTCATCGCGCAGCACGCGGAGGAACCACGGCTGACCGTCGGCGCCGTCGCCCACGAGGGCCCCACCGCCGCCCGGCTCGGCCTGGCGGGCTGGCCACGCGCCGCCGAGGAGTCGATCGTCGCCCGCGACGCGTTGCTCGCCCGCGACGCCGGGGCGCGGGTGCACATCTGCCACGCCTCCACCGCCGGGACCGTCGAGCTGATGAAGTGGGCTCGCGGACAAGGTATTTCGATCACCGCCGAGGTCACCCCGCATCACCTGCTGCTCGACGACTCCCGGCTCGAGACGTACGACGCCGTCAACAAGGTGAATCCGCCGCTGCGCGAGGCGAGCGACGTCGCCGCGCTGCGCGCCGGACTGGCCGAGGGGATCATCGACTGCGTCGCGACCGATCACGCGCCGCACGCCGAGCAGGACAAGTGCTGCGAATTCGCCGCCGCCCGCCCGGGCATGCTCGGCCTCGAGACCGCGCTGTCGATCGTCGCGCAGACGATGGTCCGCACCGGACTGCTCGACTGGCGGGGCGTGGCCAGGGTGATGAGTGAGCGTCCCGCGGAGATCGTCGGACTCGACGACCAGGGCAGGCCGCTCGAGGTCGGCGAGCCCGCCAACCTCGTGCTGATCGATCCGGACGCCGAATGGACGGTCCACGGCCCCGACCTCGCCAGCGTCGCCCACAACACGCCCTACGAGTCGATGACCCTGCCGGCACGGGTGACCACGACGATCCTCCGCGGGCGGATCACCGCGAGCGACGGCCGGGCCCGCGTCCCGGCGCGGAACGGAAGGGGATGACGGTGGAGAGAATCCTGTGGATAGTCGGCCTCGTCGCGTTCTGGGCGCTGGCCATCTTCCTCATGTACATCGGCTGGCGCGGTCGCGCCCGCCGTCAGGCCGACCGGATCGGGCAACTCCCCGCCGTCCCCGCGCAGCTCGGTGATCGGACGATCGCCCCGGTTACCGGACTGTACGTGGGCAGCACCCTCGCCCCGAGCTGGCAGGACCGGATCGCGGTTGGCGACCTCGGGTTCCGGGCGACGGGCGAGATCTCCCGCTACACGTCCGGCATCCTGCTCGAACGCGACGGGGCGTCGGCGATCTGGATTCCGCAGGACGCGATCCGTGCCGTGCGTACCGAACGCGGGCTCGCGGGCAAGGTCATGAGCAAGGACGGTGTCCTGGTGATCCGGTGGGAACTGCCGACCGGCACCGAGATCGACACCGGTTTCCGCAGCGACGACAAGTCGGTCTACCCCGCCTGGGTGAGCGCGGGGGAGCCGGCCGGCAACGAAGACAGTGAAGATTCAGCGAATGCGGCGAGCTCTGGTGAGGTCGAGCAGAACGGAGAGAACGCATGAGCGGCTACGACACCGACTCGGCAGTACTGGTCCTCGAGGACGGGCGGGTATTCCGGGGCACCACGTTCGGTGCCGTCGGGCAGACGCTCGGTGAGGCCGTCTTCAGCACCGGCATGACCGGGTACCAGGAGACGCTCACCGACCCCAGCTATCACCGCCAGATCGTGGTCGCCACCGCGCCGCAGATCGGCAACACGGGATGGAACGACGAGGACGACGAGTCCGTCGGTCCCACCGGCAGCAGCGCCGAGGCCAAGATCTGGGTGGCCGGATACGTCGTCCGCGACCCCGCGCGCCGCACCTCCAGCTGGCGCGCCACCGGCTCCCTGCAGGACGAACTCGTCAAGCAGGGCGTCGTCGGGATCGCCGGCATCGACACCCGCGCCCTGGTGCGCCACCTGCGCACCCGCGGCTCCATGCGCGCCGGCGTGTTCTCCGGCGACGCACTGGCCGACACCGACGTGCTCCTCGACCGGGTGAAGGGCCAGCCGTCGATGCTCGGCGCGGATCTCGCCGGCGAGGTCAGCACCACCAGCGGGTACGTCGTCGAGCCGACCGGGGGAGACGCGCGCTTCACCGTCGCCGCGATCGACCTCGGCATCAAGACCAACACCCCGCGCATGTTCGCCGAGCGCGGCATCCGGGTGCACGTGCTCCCGTCCGACGCGACGCTCGAGCAGATCCTCGATCTGAAGGCCGACGGCGTCTTCCTCTCCAACGGTCCCGGCGACCCGGCGACCGCCGACGGTGCCGTGCACCTCACGAAGGAGGTCATCGGCCAGGGCCTGCCCCTGTTCGGCATCTGCTTCGGCAACCAGATCCTCGGGCGCGCACTGGGACTGGGCACCTACAAGATGAAGTTCGGGCACCGGGGAATCAACATCCCGGTCATCGAACACGAGACCGGCCGCATCGCGATCACCGCGCAGAACCACGGCTTCGCGCTCGAGGGGGAGGCCGGGCAGGAGTTCGACACCCCGTTCGGCAAGGCCGTGGTCAGCCACACGTGCGCCAACGACGGTGCCGTCGAGGGAGTCCGCCTGCTCGACGGGTCCGCCTTCTCCGTGCAGTACCACCCCGAGGCCGCGGCCGGCCCACACGACGCCGCCTACCTGTTCGACCGCTTCACCAGCCTGCTCGAGGGAGTCACCAAGTAATGCCACGCCGTTCAGATCTCTCCCACATCCTGGTGATCGGCTCCGGGCCGATCGTCATCGGACAGGCCTGCGAGTTCGACTACTCCGGAACCCAGGCCTGCCGGGTACTGCGCGAGGAAGGCCTGCGGGTCAGCCTCGTCAACTCCAACCCGGCCACGATCATGACCGACCCCGAGTTCGCGGACGCCACGTACGTGGAGCCGATCACGGCCGAGTTCGTCGAGAAGGTCATCGCCCTCGAGGCCGAGAAGGGTCACCCCATCGACGCCGTCCTCGCGACGCTCGGCGGTCAGACGGCCCTGAACACCGCGGTGGCGCTGCACGAGCAGGGCATCCTCGAGAAGTACGACGTCGAATTGATCGGCGCCGACTTCGACGCCATCCAGCGCGGTGAGGACCGGCAGAAGTTCAAGGACATCGTCGCGAAGGTCGGCGGAGAGTCCGCGCGGTCCCGGGTCTGCTACACGATGGACGAGGTCCGCGACACGGTCGCCGAACTCGGCTTCCCCGTCGTGGTGCGCCCGTCGTTCACGATGGGCGGGCTCGGCTCCGGCATGGCCTACGACGACGAGGACCTCACGAGGATCGCCGGCGGCGGTTTGGCCGCGTCGCCCACCGCCAACGTCCTGATCGAGGAGTCGATCCTCGGGTGGAAGGAATACGAGCTCGAGCTGATGCGCGACGGCCGCGACAACGTGGTGATCGTGTGCTCGATCGAGAACGTCGACCCGGTCGGCGTGCACACCGGCGACTCGGTGACCGTCGCCCCCGCCATGACGCTCACGGACCGTGAATACCAGGCGATGCGCGACCTCTCGATCGACATCCTCCGCGAGGTCGGCGTCGACACCGGCGGCTGCAACATCCAGTTCGCGATGGACCCCGCCGACGGCCGCCTCGTCGTCATCGAGATGAACCCGCGCGTGTCGCGGTCCAGTGCGCTCGCGTCGAAGGCCACCGGGTTCCCGATCGCGAAGATCGCAGCGAAGCTCGCCATCGGCTACACCCTCGACGAGATCGTCAACGACATCACCAAGGAAACCCCGGCGTGCTTCGAGCCGACCCTCGACTACGTCGTGGTCAAGGCCCCGCGCTTCGCGTTCGAGAAGTTCCCCGGCGCCGACGACACCCTCACCACCACGATGAAGTCGGTCGGTGAGGCCATGTCGATCGGCCGCAACTTCACCGAGGCGTTCGGCAAGGTGCTGCGCTCGCTCGAGACCAAGCGCGCCGGGTACTGGACGGGCCCCGAGGTGGACGCCACCGACCTCGACGGCCTGCTGGCGGAACTGAGCGTCCCCCGCGACGGGCGCGTGTACGGCATCGAAAAGGCGTTCGCCCTCGGCGCCACCGTCGAGCAGCTGTTCGACGCCACCAAGGTCGACCCGTGGTTCCTCGACCAGATCCTGCAGATCCACGAACTCGGCGACGAGCTGCGCGAAGCGCCCGAGGTGACCGAGCGGGTGCTGCGGCGCGCCAAGCACCACGGACTGTCGGATCGGCAGATCGCGGCCCTGCGTCCCGAGATCGGGGGCGAGGACGCGGTCCGGGCGCTGCGTGAGCAGTGGAACGTCCACCCCGTGTACAAGACTGTCGACACGTGCGCCGCCGAGTTCGAGGCGAAGACCCCGTACCACTACTCGACGTACGAGCTCGACCCCGAGGCCGAGACCGAGGTGTCCCCGCAGACGGAGCGCCCGAAGGTCCTGATCCTCGGTTCCGGACCGAACCGCATCGGCCAGGGCATCGAGTTCGACTACTCGTGCGTCCACGCCGCGATGACGCTGTCGGAGGCCGGTTACGAGACCGTGATGGTCAACTGCAACCCGGAGACGGTCTCCACCGACTACGACACCGCCGACCGCCTGTACTTCGAGCCGCTCACGTTCGAGGACGTGCTCGAGGTGTATCGCGCGGAATCGATCTCCGGCACCGTGGCCGGGGTCATCGTGCAGCTCGGCGGTCAGACCCCGCTGGGTCTGGCGAAGCGGCTGAAGGCCGCCGGGGTGCCGATTGTGGGCACCAGCCCCGAAGCGATCGACCTCGCGGAGGATCGCGGCGAATTCGGCAAGGTGCTGGTCGAGGCCGGGCTGCCCGCTCCCAAGTTCGGCACCGCCACGACGTTCGCCGGGGCCCGCGACATCGCCGCCGGCATCGGGTACCCGGTGCTGGTGCGGCCGTCGTACGTTCTCGGTGGTCGTGGCATGGAGATCGTGTACGACGAGGCGTCCCTCGAGAGCTACATCTCCCGCGCCACCGAGATCTCCGACGACCGGCCGGTCCTGGTCGACCGGTTCCTGGAGGATGCCATCGAGATCGACGTCGACGCGCTCTGCGACGGCACCGAGGTGTACCTCGGCGGCGTGATGGAACACATCGAGGAGGCCGGTATCCACTCGGGCGACTCGGCGTGCGCGCTCCCGCCGATCACGCTCGGCCGCGCCGACCTCGAGAACGTCCGACGCTCCACCGAGGCCCTGGCCAAGGGCATCGGGGTGAGGGGCCTGCTCAACGTCCAGTACGCCCTCAAGGACGACATCCTGTACGTCCTCGAGGCCAACCCTCGCGCCAGCCGCACCGTGCCGTTCGTGTCGAAGGCGACGGCGGTGCAGCTCGCGAAGGCGTGCGCCCGCGTCATGCTCGGCGAGTCCATCGCCGACCTGCGTGCGAGCGGGGTGCTCCCGGCCACCGGCGACGGCGGCTGGACCCCGGCGGAAGCCCCCGTCGCCGTCAAGGAGGCCGTGCTGCCGTTCAACCGGTTCCGCCGCGCCGACGGCACCGGAGTCGACACCCTGCTGAGCCCGGAGATGAAGTCGACCGGCGAGGTCATGGGCATCGACGCCGACTTCGGTACCGCGTTCGCGAAGAGCCAGACGGCGGCGTACGGCTCACTGCCCACGTCGGGTTCGGTGTTCGTCTCGGTCGCCAACAAGGACAAGCGGTCGCTGATCTTCCCGGTCAAGCGGCTCGCCGACCTGGGTTTCCGGATCCTGGCCACCGAGGGCACCGCGGCCGTGCTGCGTCGCAACGGCATCACCTGCGAGGAGGTGCACAAGCACTCCGGCGAGAAGCTGGAGGAGGGCGAGCGCACCATCGTCGAGATGATCCGCGACGGCGAGGTCGACATGGTGATCAACACGCCGTACGGCAATTCCGGCCCGCGCGTCGACGGCTACGAGATCCGCAGTGCCGCCGTTGCCACGAACATCCCGTGCGTCACGACCGTGCAGGGTGCCTCCGCCGCCGTCCAGGGCATCGAGGCCGCGATCCGCGGCGACATCGGTGTCCAGTCGCTCCAGGCGCTGCACGCGAGGCTGCGGTCGTGAGCGGACACCACCACCACCATCACCACCACTCCTGGGTGCACCGGCTGACCTCGGCGGTCGAGCACCGGGGGCGGTTGTGCGTCGGGATCGACCCGCACCCCGGGTTGCTCGAGGCGTGGGGACTGCCGGCCTCGGCCGAGGGGCTCGAGACCTTCGCGGAGATCTGCGTGGAGGCCTTCGTCGGTGAGGTGGCCGTCGTGAAGCCCCAGGTGGCGTTCTTCGAGGCGTTCGGCTCCGCCGGGTACGCAGTGCTCGAACGCACCATCTCGGTCCTCAGAGAGGCAGGGACGCTCGTCGTCGCCGACGCCAAGCGCGGGGACATCGGGTCGACGATGGCGGCGTACGCGCAGTCCTGGCTGGGCGAGGACGCGCCCCTGTCGTCCGACGCCCTGACGGTGTCGCCGTATCTGGGGTTCGGCGCTCTCGACCCGGCCCTGTCGCTGGCGGCGGAGCGGGGCCGGGGGCTCTTCGTGCTCGCCCGCACGTCCAACCCGGAGGGCGGCGACCTGCAGGCGTCCCGGACCTCCGGGGGAGTCTCGGTGGCCCAATCCGTGGTGGATGCGGCGGCCCGGCACAACGACGCGCACCCCGGTCTGGTGGGGCTGGTGGTGGGTGCGACACGCGGACACGGCCTGGATTTGTCGAAATTTTCCGGACCGATTCTCGCGCCCGGTCTCGGCGCCCAGGGCGCCACTCCCCGTGATCTCGCCGACATTTTTCCCGATTCGCGAAACCTGTTGTTACCGAACAGTTCTCGTGGTGTTCTCAAGGCGGGACCGTCTGTGACGGCCCTGCGTGAGGCGGCCGTGAAGGTGCGCGACGAGATCGAGTCCGCGCTCTCATAGCCCACCCGAATCCGGCTCTGACCTCTGGGGGTGGGTTCGCAATCGGCGCCGGGCGTGAGTACGGTCGCTATCGCTGCTGGTTATCCAGTGGTTTGGACTATTTGCCAACGACGAGACGGAGGAACCGTGGCCCTTCCCCAGTTGACTGATGAGCAGCGCGCTGCTGCTTTGGAGAAGGCAGCTGCTGCCCGCAAGGCCAGGGCTGAGCTCAAGGAGCGCCTGAAGCGTGGTGGCACCGACCTCAAGCAGGTTCTCAAGGACGCCGAGGACGACGAGATCCTGGGCAAGATGAAGGTGTCGGCACTGCTCGAGGCGCTGCCCAAGGTGGGCAAGGTGAAGGCGCAGGAGATCATGACCGAGCTGGAGATCGCTCCGACCCGTCGCCTCCGTGGCCTCGGCGATCGGCAGCGGAAGGCCCTGCTCGCCAGGTTCGACTTCGAGGCCTGAGCACGACAGTGGTAGCTGACGCACAAGTGTCAGAGCGCAAGACCGTAGTGCGGAGGGGTCGGCTGGTGGTACTGGCCGGCCCCTCGGCCGTCGGTAAGTCCAGCGTGGTGCGACTCCTGCGTGAACGGATGCCGGAGCTCGTCTTCAGCGTGTCCGCGACGACGCGCGACCCACGCCCGGGCGAGGTGGACGGCAAGGACTACCGGTTCACCTCTCGCGACGAGTTCCAGCGGATGATCGACTCCGGTGAACTGCTCGAGTGGGCCGAGATCCACGGCGGACTCCAGCTGTCGGGGACCCCGGCCGCCCCGGTCCGCGCGGCGATCGAGCAGGGCAGGCCGGTGCTGGTCGAGGTCGATCTCGCCGGTGCGCGGGCCGTGCGCGCCGCGATGCCGGAGGCGCTTCTCGTCTTCATGGCGCCCCCGAGCTGGGATGTGCTGGTCGAGAGATTGACCGGCCGGGGCACCGAATCCGCCGACGTCGTCGAGCGGCGTCTCGCCACCGCGCGGGTCGAGCTGGAGGCGCAGGACGAGTTCGACGTGGTCGTCGTGAACGAGGATGTCAGCCGAACGTGCGACGAGTTGGTATCCTTGTTGGTTGGACGACCGGAACAGTCCGAGTCGACCCACTAGTTCTCACATCCACTAGCCAGAACTATTTCAGGAGATACCGAGTGAGCAGCACCCCCGCAGTAGCGTCCGCCACACCCAGCCACGGCGCCCTGCCGGCTTACGACACCCCGCTCGGCATCACCAATCCTCCGATCGACGAGCTCCTCGCACGCACGTCGTCGAAGTATGCGCTGGTGATCTACGCGGCCAAGCGTGCGCGTCAGATCAACGATTACTACAACCAGCTCGGTGACGGCATCCTCGAGTACGTCGGCCCCCTCGTGGAGCCGGGACTGCAGGAGAAGCCGCTGTCGATCGCGCTGCGCGAGATCCATTCCGACCTCCTCGAGCACACCGAAGGCGAGTGAGCGGAGGATCTGCGGTGCCGGAGCAGGCAGCGGGCCCGGGGTCCGGACACATGACGGATTCACCGGAATCGACGCTCTCGCGGGCGGCGCGCAAGCGGATCGTCGTCGGAGTCGGCGGCGGCATCGCCGCGTACAAGAGCTGTGCCGTCATCCGTGCCTTCACGGAGGCCGGGCATCACGTGCGCGTCATCCCGACCGAATCCGCGCTCGAGTTCGTCGGCAAGGCGACGTTCGAGGCGCTGTCGGGCAACCCCGTGCACACGGGTGTGTTCACCGACGTTCCGCAGGTCCCGCACGTCCGACTCGGACAGGAAGCGGATCTCGTGGTCATCGCGCCCGCCACCGCCGACCTCATGGCGCGGGCCGTGGCGGGACGCGCGGACGACCTCCTCACCGCGACGCTGCTCACCGCGCGATGTCCCGTGGTGTTCGCGCCCGCGATGCACACGGAGATGTGGGAGCACCCGGCCACCGTCGCCAACGTCGCCACGCTGCGGGCACGCGGGGTGACCGTGATCGAACCCGCCTCCGGGCGCCTCACCGGCAAGGACACCGGCGCGGGCCGGCTGCCCGAACCCGACGAGATCGTCGGACTGGCGTCGCTGCTGCTGGAGCGTCCCGACGCGCTGCCCCGCGACCTGGAGGGCCGGCGGGTCCTCGTGTCCGCGGGCGGCACCCGGGAGCCACTCGACCCGGTACGGTTCCTCGGTAACCGCAGTTCGGGCAAGCAGGGGTACGCGATCGCCCGGCTCGCCGTGCAGCGCGGGGCCGAGGTCACTCTCGTCTCCGGGTACACCGCCGGTCTCGCCGATCCCGCGGCGGTCGACATGGTGCACGTCCGCACGGCGGAAGACATGCGGGTGGCGGTCGCCAAGCACGCGCCCGGATTCGACGCCGTGATCATGGCGGCGGCAGTAGCCGACTTCCGGCCGTCGACGACGGTGGCCAGCAAGATCAAGAAGGGTGCGGGTGAGCCCGACTCGATCGCACTCACCAAGAACGAGGACATTCTCGCCGGCCTGGTCCAGTCGCGACGAGACGGGCAGATCCCGTCGTCGACCGTGATCGTCGGGTTCGCGGCCGAGACCGGAGACGCCGACGGCGACGTCCTCACCTATGCGCGGGCCAAGCTCGCGCGTAAGGGCTGCGACCTTCTCGTCGTCAACGCGGTCGGGGAGGGCAAGGCGTTCGAGGTCGACCACAACGACGGCTGGCTGCTCGGGGCCGACGGTTCCGAGTCCGCGCTCGAGCACGGATCGAAGGCGTTGATGGCGAGTCGGGTGCTCGACGCCGTCGACCAGCTGTTCCGGACACTCTGACGAAACGTTCGGGAGGGTTTCGGTGATTCTAAGGGTGTCACTCCCGCCGGGGTGGCGCTAGGGTCGTTCGCGGTGTGACGCAGCTAAGCTGTTTTCAAGTGCTGTTCAGGGACAACTGTCGAGAGGGAATTCTGTGAGCCAGTCCGGTAGTCGGCTATTCACCAGTGAGTCTGTGACCGAGGGGCACCCGGACAAGATTTGTGATGCGATCAGCGACTCCATCCTCGACGCGCTCCTCACCGACGACCCGCGTGCCCGCGTCGCCGTCGAAACGTTGGTGACCACCGGACAGGTCCACGTCGCCGGCGAGGTGACGACCACCGCATACGCAGACATTCCCAAGATCGTGCGCGACACCGTGCTCGAGATCGGCTACGACTCCTCGGCCAAGGGCTTCGACGGCAACTCCTGCGGCGTGAACGTCGCGATCGGGGCCCAGTCCCCGGAGATCGCCCAGGGCGTCGACCACTCGCACGAGGTCCGCACCGGTGAACTGAGCGACGACGAGATCGACCGTCAGGGCGCCGGCGACCAGGGACTGATGTTCGGATTCGCCACCGTCGACACGCCCGAACTGATGCCCCTGCCGATCGCGCTGGCGCACCGCCTGTCGCGTCGACTCACCGAGGTCCGCAAGTCGGGTGTCCTGCCGTACCTGCGTCCCGACGGCAAGACCCAGGTCACCATCGAGTACGACGGCGACAAAGCGGTCCGCCTCGACACCGTGGTCATCTCGACCCAGCACGCCGCCGACATCGACCTCGACAACCTGCTCACCCCGGACCTGCGGGAAAAGGTTCTCGGTTCGGTGCTCGCCGAGATCGACATGCCCGAACTCGACGTGTCGGACATCCGGCTGCTCGTCAACCCGACCGGCAAGTTCGTGCTCGGCGGCCCGATGGGTGACGCCGGTCTGACGGGCCGCAAGATCATCGTCGACACGTACGGCGGCATGGCCCGCCACGGCGGCGGCGCATTCTCCGGCAAGGACCCCTCGAAGGTCGACCGGTCGGCGGCCTACGCCATGCGCTGGGTGGCCAAGAACGCGGTCGCGGCCGGCCTCGCGGACCGGATCGAGGTCCAGGTGGCGTACGCGATCGGCAAGGCGGCGCCCGTCGGCCTGTTCGTCGAGACGTTCGGTACCGAGAAGACGGATCCGGCCCGCATCCAGCAGGCCATCACCGAAACGTTCGACCTGCGGCCCGGCGCCATCATCCGCGACCTCGACCTGCTGCGCCCGATCTACGCGCAGACCGCGGCCTACGGACACTTCGGTCGCACCGACATCGACCTCCCCTGGGAGAGCATCGACCGGGCGGAGAAGCTGCGGGCAGCCGCAGGCCTCTGATCGGTCGTCTCGGCGCGGCGGGCGCCGCCCCGGTAGGCGGCGGCGCGTGAGCGCGGAAAAGGTTGCGGCAGAAATAGATCCGGTCGCCCGGGTGCTGCCGCTCCTTCCGCTCGCCCACCTCGACCGCGAATTCGACTACCTCGTTCCGAAGGAACTCGACGAACAGGCGCAGCCCGGGGTCCGCGTCCGCATCCGATTCGCGGGGCGCCTCGTCGACGGGTTCGTCGTCTCCCGCAACGCGACGAGCGACCACCAGGGCCGCTTCGGCTGGCTGGAACGGGTGATCTCGCCCGAGCGAGTGCTCACCGAGGAGATGACCCGGGTGGTCGACCTCGTCGCGGGCCGGTATGCCGGAACCCGCGCCGACGTGCTGCGGCTGGCGATCCCGCCGCGGCACGCGCGGGCGGAGTCCGAGGCCGCGTCCGAACCCCCTGAGATATCGGGCACGGCGGTTCCGACCGACGCGTGGGCCCGGTACGTGCACGGCGAGGCGTTCCTCACCGCACTTCGCGCGGGGCGCGCCCCGCGCGCGGTCTGGCAGGCGCTTCCCGGTGAGGACTGGCCTGCGCGTCTCGCGGAACTGTCGGGACTCGTCGCCGCCACCGGGGCAAGCACCGTCGTCGTCGTCCCCGATCAGCGTGATCTCGACCGCGTGGTCGCGGCGGTGGAGGCTGTGCTGGGCAAGGATGCCGTCGTCGGTCTCGCCGCCGGGCTCGGTCCCGCTCTGCGTTACCGGCGCTGGCTGGCCGCGCTGCGGGGGACGGCCAGGGTGGTGGTGGGCACCCGGAGTTCGGTGTTCGCGCCGACTCCTCGGACCGGGCTGATCGTGGTCTGGGACGACGGCGACGACAACCATTCCGAGCCCCGCGCTCCCTATCCGCACGCCCGCGAGGTGGCGCTGCTGCGCGCGTACGCCGGCGGGTGCGCGGTGGTGCTGGCCGGACACGCCCGCACCGCCGAGGCGCAGGCCCTGGTCGACTCGGGCTGGGCGCACGACGTCGTGGCCTCCCGGGATGCGGTGCGGGCGGCCGCACCGAAGATCACCGCACTCGCGGACAGTGATCACGCCCTGGCCCGTGACCCGGGCGCGCGTGCCGCCCGGTTGCCCGCCATCGCCTTCGCGGCAGCCCGGGAGGCGCTGGGCGCCGGCCGGGGCGTGCTGGTCCAGGTTCCCCGGCGCGGGTACGTCCCCAGTCTCGCGTGCGGCAAGTGCCGGGCGCCGGCGCGATGCCGTCGCTGCAACGGACCTCTCGCGCTGCCGTCGGCGGCCGGCCCGGACGGGGCGGGAACACCGGCGTGCCGGTGGTGTGGCGTCGCCGACGCCGCGCACCGCTGCCACGCGTGCGGCGCGCGGGCGCTGCGGGCCGTCGTGGTCGGTGCCGGACGCACCGCCGAGGAACTCGGCCGCGCGTTCCCGGGCGTCGCGGTCAGGATGTCGGGCGGGACGGATGTCGTCGACGAGGTGAAGCAGGGGCCCACCCTGGTCGTGTCGACGGTCGGGGCCGAACCGGTGATGCCGGGCGGCTACGGCGCCGCATTGCTGCTCGACGGCTGGGCGCTGCTCGGCCGGCCCGATCTGCGCGCGGCCGAGGAGACGTTGCGGCGGTGGATGACGGCGTCGTCGCTGGTGCGCCCGTTCGCCGACGGAGGCCAGGTGGTCGTGGTGGCGGATTCGGGCATTCCGACGGTGCAGGCGCTGGTGCGCTGGGATCCGGTCGGGCACGCGCGCGCGCAGTACGAGGAGCGGGCGGAGGTCGGATTTCCGCCCGCCATCCATCTCGCGGCGATCGACGGCAGCGCGAAGGCGATCGCCGACCTCCTGGACCTCGCCCAATTACCGGCGAATGCGGAATTGCTCGGACCGGTCGAATTGCCCGCCGGGGAGCGACTGCCGTTCTCCGGTGACGCACCGGAGCCGGCAGAGGTGGAGCGCATGCTGATCCGGGTGCCCCGTGGCGAGGGGAAACCGCTCGCCAAGGCGCTGGGGGAGGCGCAGTCGGTGCGGAGTGCCCGTAAGGACTCGCAGCCCGCGAGGGTTCAGATCGACCCGATGCGCATCGGGTAGTAGACCACCGTCACAGATATTGGGTCTTGCCCGACTCCCATTGACGATATATCGTTGATGCATCAGCGATATAGAAGGAGGCTGATGATGGAAGACTTCCATTTCGAACACAGGGGTTCCCGACGGGAACGATTCGGACGCGAACGGATGGCACGGCCCGAGGGGCCGCACCGTCACGGACACCGCCGAGGCGGCTTCGGCCCCGAGGGTGGTCCCAGCTTCGGGCCCGGAATGCACTTCGGCCGCGGACGCGGGCGGGGTGGGCGGGGACGGCGCGGCGATGTCCGCTCCGCGATCCTGCTGCTGCTCACCGAGCAGCCGATGCACGGCTACGAGCTGATCCAGCAGATCGTCGGACGCAGCGACGGGGTGTGGAAGCCCAGTCCCGGATCGATCTATCCCGCGCTGTCGCAGCTCGAGGACGAGGGCCTGGTGCTCATCGAAAAGGTGGCGGGCCGCAAGACCGCGCGCCTCACGGATGAGGGCGCGGCCTTCGTCGAAGCGAACAAGACCGAACTCGGCACCCCGTGGGACGACGTGCGGGAGAGCGTCGGCAGGCCTGCCGAGGACCTGCGGGGACTGATCGGGCTGCTGATGGGTGCCGCGGGACAGGTTGCCGCGGTCGGCGACGACGACCAGGTCCGGCGCGCCGGCGAAATTCTCACCGAAGCGCGGCGCGCGTTGTATCGCCTTCTCGCGGAAGACGATCAGAGCGACGCGGGCAAGGATGAGGCCGACTCGTAAGGTGCCCCACCCCGCCGCGGACCCGCCGTCTCGACGCGACATCGCGTGCACCTTCTGGGAGGGTTCACAGAACATCACAGCGAAGTCGGGAGAGATCATGAGGTTTCGGGATACCGGTGCGGTCGTCGCGGGTGTCGTCCTGCTGATGTCCGGCGCAGTGTCCACCGCCCGTGCGGACGACGCCTCACCGCCCGAACCCGTCGTGCCCGCCGCGGCCGGGCTTCCCCAGAGCGATCGTAGTGCCGCCGCCGCGTACGCGCACGACCACCCGGACAGCGCACCCGCGGGATCGAACGACTTCTCGTGCACGCCCTCGCCCGACCGTCCCGACCCGGTGGTTCTGGCGCACGGCACGGACGCCAGCGCCTACGCGGACTGGGCTGCCCTGTCGCCGATGCTCGCCGCGGACGGCTACTGCGTCTTCGCGCTCAACTACGGCGGAGCGCCGGCTGCCGATTCGTTCGGCACCGAGGACATCGTCGCGAGCGCCGAGGAGTTCGGCGGGTTCGTCGACCGGGTGCGCGAGGCGACCGGTGCCGCCGAGGTCGACATCGTCGGATATTCGCAGGGCGCGAACGTCAGCAGGTACTACGTCAACAAACTCGGCGGCGCCCCGTTCGTCGACCGCTGGGTCGGGCTGGCATCGCCCAGCTATGGCGGAGTGATGTACGGACTTGTCCCGATCGTGCAGGCAATTCCCGGAGGACCGGAGTTCGCCCGAGCGGTGACGTCGGTCGCCGTGAGCCAGCAGATGCAGAACTCGCCGTTCATGAACGCCCTCAACGCGGGCGGCGACACCGTCCCGGGCGTCTCCTACACGACGATCGGTTCGCGGTACGACGAAATGATCCAGCCGTACACGAACATGGCGCTCCGCGGCGCCGGGGCGGAGAACATCCTCATCCAGGATCGCTGCCCGCAGGACGGCACCGGACACTTCCGGGCTCCGTACGATCCGTTCGCGCTCGATCTGGTCCGGTCGGCGCTCGATCCTGCCGCGACCCCGCACGCCCGGTGCGAATTCGTTCCGGTCGGCGCGGGCATCCCGGAGGTCGTCGTCGACAGTAACCGGTAGGACCGCACAGCCGGAGCGGGGAGTCGTGCACTGCACGGCTCCCCGCTCCCCGGGTGGCTGCTACTCCGCCAGTTTCGCGACGGCCTGCGCCCACAGGAAGTACTTGTTGGTGCCGAGGTCCTTCACCGTCTTGATGTTGAACGCGGCTGCCAGATGTTCGGCGTCGGAATCGCTCACGCCCTGCAGTGCGGCGACGGGGGCACTGGCCAGTTCTTCGATGGGCTTCGTCTCGTAGGCCTTGTCGAACTTGCTCTCAATTCCTGCCATCGTTACCTCCAGAGGTTCGAAAACGGGACACCGGCCCGACCGTTCGCGCCGGCCTCAGGACAGTCAATACCCGTCCGCCGCCACTGTGTGCGGTTCTGCCGAATCGTCACACCGACTGTTCGCCGAGTGTTATGGCCGCAGTCCGACTCCCTAGACTGGTCGGCACATCGTCCATCGAAGGGGAGCATTCTTCGTGAGTATCGTTTCGGCCCGCGCAGCGGTCCACCGTCCGTCGTGTGGGTCGCCGACGTGCGCATAGTCTTCGCCGGAACCCCCGAACCCGCCGTTCCCTCCCTCGAACGCCTGATCCGCTCCCCGCGGCACGACGTCGTGGCCGTGATCACCCGCCCCGACGCGGTCGCGGGTCGCGGACGCAAGGTGGTTCGCTCGCCGATCGGTGCCCTCGCCGACTCGCACGGCATCGAGGTGCTCACTCCGCAGCGGCCCTCGGAACCGGAATTCCTGGCGCGGCTCACCGACCTGGCGCCCGACTGCGCGCCCGTCGTCGCCTACGGGGCGCTGCTGCCGCAGAAGGTTCTCGACATCCCGGTGCACGGCTGGGTGAACCTGCACTTCTCGCTGCTGCCTGCCTGGCGCGGCGCCGCGCCCGTGCAGGCCGCGATCGGCGCGGGTGAGGACATGACCGGCGCGAGCGCGTTCCGGCTGGAGTCGGGGATGGACACCGGGCCGGTCTACGGCGTGGTCACCGAGCGCATTCGAGACACCGATACCGCCGGTGACCTGCTCGGACGGCTGGCGGACAGCGGTGCCGTGCTCCTGGAGTCGGTTCTCGACGGGATCGAGGACGGCGCGATCGCCGCGATCCCGCAATCGGCCGAGGGGGTCTCGCACGCCCCCAAGGTGACGGTCGAGGCGGCCCGGATCCGGTGGGACAGAACGGCTGCGGTGGTCGACCGGCACGTCCGGTCGGTGACCCCCGCGCCCGGCGCCTGGACCACGATCGGGGATCTGCGCGTCAAGGTCGGCCCGGTCACCCCGACGGACGAACGGCTGGAGCCGGGCGAGATCTCGGTGACCAAGTCCGGATTCCTGATCGGCACGTCCACGACGGCGGTGCGTCTCGACCGCATCCAGCCGCAGGGCAAGAAACAGATGGCCGCCCTCGACTGGGCGCGAGGCGCACGACTCGACGCGGAGGTACGGGCACAGTGAGCGAATCCAGAAGGCCCGCCCGTCGCGGCCAGTCCGGCTCGGGGAGCCGGAACAACCGGCCCCGCCAGGCCCGCCGCCCCGACGCGTCCCAGTCGGGGCTCGACCAGCCGCGGCTCGCCGCGCGGGACGTGCTGCGCGCCGTGCGGGAACGCGACGCCTACGCCAACCTCGTGCTGCCCGGACTTCTGCGCGAGCGCCGCCTGGACGGCCGCGATGCCGCACTCGCCACCGAACTGGCATACGGCGCCGCCCGTGCGAGGGGGCTCCTCGACGCCGTGATCGCCGACTGCGCGGGCAGGCCGATCGAGGAGATCGACGGACCGCTCCTCGACGTCCTCCAGCTGGGCGCCTACCAGCTTCTGCGCACCCGCGTCGCCCCACACGCCGCCGTCGCGACGTCCGTCGACCTCGTGCGCGCGGAGGCCGGTCCGGGGAAGGCCGGCTTCGTCAACGCCGTGCTGCGCCGGGTGTCCGAGCGGTCCGAGGCGGAATGGGTGGAGCGGCTGGCCCCGGCCGATCCGGTGGGGCGGCTGGCGTTCGAGCACGCCCACCCCACGTGGATCGCCCAGGTGTTCGCCGACGCGCTCGGCGCCGATGCCGGTGAGCTCGAGGACGTGCTCGTCGCCGACGACGCCCGTCCGGCGGTGCATCTCGTCGCCCGCCCCGGAGAGATCTCCTCGGAGGAACTCGCGCTGGCCACCGGCGGCGAGGTCGGGCGGTACTCGCCGTACGCGGTCTATCTGGACGGCGGCGATCCCGGCCTGCTCGACGCCGTCCGGGAAGGACTCGCCGGGGTGCAGGACGAGGGCAGTCAGCTCGTCGCCCGCGCGCTGTCGCTGGCGCCGCTGGACGGACCGGACGCGGGCCGCTGGCTCGACCTGTGCGCGGGACCGGGTGGCAAGGCCGCACTGCTCGGCGCTCTCGCCGGAATCGAGGGCGGACGCCTCGACGCCGTGGAGCCGGTGGCGCACCGCGCCGACCTGATCCGCAAGACGACGAAGGAACTTCCGGTGGACGTGCACGTCGCCGACGGGCGCGATTCGGGGCTGGCGGGCGGGTACGACCGCATCCTCGTCGACGCCCCGTGCACCGGGCTGGGTGCGCTGCGCCGGCGGCCGGAGGCGCGGTGGCGCCGGCAGCCGTCGGACGTGGCGGGTCTGGCGAAACTGCAACGGGAACTCCTCGCGTCGGCCGCTCAGCTCGTGCGCCCGGGCGGTGTGATCCTGTACTCGACGTGTTCTCCGCACCTCTCGGAGACGGTGGCGGTGGTCGCGGACGCGGTGCGCCGCCACGGCCTCACCGCGCTCGACACCCGTGAGCTCGTCCCCGGCGTCCCGGATCTGGGGGAGGGGCCGGGGGTCCAGCTCTGGCCGCACCGGCACGGCACCGACGCGATGTTCATGGCCGCGCTGCGTAAGCCGTAGCGCGGTCGGGCCCCCGCCGAGGTTCGGTAGAACCTGTTTCACTTTGCGGTAAAACGTGTTCTAATTCTCCACGCGAAGGGACGTACGTCACGAAGCGAGCGGAGGACTACAGATGAATCGGGTAGCGGGGAAGGTCGTTCTCGTCACGGGAGCGGCGCGGGGTCAGGGTCGTAGTCACGCAGTGCATCTCGCCGACGAAGGCGCCGACATCATCGCCTTCGACCTGTGCGAGGACATCGCGTCCAACGAGTACCCGCTGGCGACCGAGGCCGACCTCGAGGAGACCGGCCGGCTCGTCGAGAAGGCGGGACGCCGGGTCGTCACCGCCAAGGTGGACGTTCGCGACCGCGCCGCGCTGACGCGCGCACTCGACGCCGCGGTCGCGACGCTGGGGCGGCTGGACGTCGTGGTCGCCAACGCGGGGATCGCGCCCCTCGGCAACGACGTGCCGGTCGAGGGATTCGTCGACGCGTTCGACGTCGACTTCGTCGGCGTGGTCAACACGATCCACTCGGCCCTCCCGCACCTGGATGCCGGCGCGTCGATCATCGCGACCGGATCGGTGGCCGGGTTGGTCCCGCAGACCGGGCTGAACGGTCAGCAAGCGCTGCAGGGGCCGGGCGGCGACGGGTACGGGCTGGCCAAGAAGATGCTGTGGACCTACACGAATTCGCTCGCGCTCACCCTCGGCCCGAAATCCATCCGCGTCAACGCGATCCATCCCACCAACTGCAATACCGACATGCTGCAGAGCCCGCCGATGTTCCGCACGTTCCGCCCCGACCTGGAGAACCCGACCGCGGAGGACGCGAAGGTCACGTTCCCGTTCATGCAGGCGATGCCCACCCCGTGGGTCGAGCCGGAGGACATCTCGCATGCCGTGGTGTTCCTGTCGTCCGACGAGTCCCGGTTCGTCACCGGTCAGCAACTCCGGGTCGATGCGGGAGCGGGCCTCAAGCTCGGCGTCTGACGCCGATCCGATGAGGGTCCGGGCCGGTGTGCGGGCGCCGCCCGGGCCCTCGCCTTCTCGTCAGGTCTGGTCGAACCGCTTGCGCAGCTTCGCCGGTGCCGTGATCCGCCACGCATCCTGCAGCAGTTCGGTCAGCTGCGTGACGTCGACGTTCTCGAGGTCGACGAGGATCGAACCGTGCCCGTCGTAGTGCGGTGTGGTGTAGAACGGTGCGCCCTGGGCCAGCAGGGCCGCCTTCTCGTCGAGGTCGCACATCACCACCAGGCCCCCGTCCGACTCGGCCCGCAACCGGGCCAGCAGCCTGCCCGCCACCTTCAGCGCCGGAGTGTGATACGACGTGCTCTCCTGCACCTCCGGCAGGGACGCACCGATCGTCACGACATCCGTCCAGGTCGGCATGCGCCCAGTATGGACCGCGCGAGCGGGCCCGCACCCGCATACGACTAAACTCCGGCGCGTGGCAACCCCGATGATCGCACCGTCCATTCTCTCTGCCGATTTCGCGCGTCTCGCCGAGGAAGCGGCCGCCGTCGCCGGCGCCGACTGGCTGCACGTCGACGTGATGGACGCACATTTCGTGCCCAACCTGACGCTCGGCCTTCCCGTCGTGAAGAGCCTGCTCGCGGCGACGGACATCCCGCTCGACTGCCATCTCATGATCGACGATCCCGGCCGCTGGGCGCCGCCGTACGCGGAGGCGGGCGCCCACAACGTCACGTTCCACGCGGAGGCCACCGACGACCCCCGGGCCGTGGCCCGGGACATCCGCGCCGCCGGGGCGAAGGCCGGTCTCAGTGTCAAGCCCGGCACCCCGATCGAGCCGTACCTGGAGATCTTGAAGGACTTCGACACCCTCCTGGTGATGAGCGTGGAGCCCGGTTTCGGTGGGCAGTCGTTCATCCCTGAGGTCCTGTCGAAGGCGAAGGCCGTGCGCCGGCTCGTCGACTCCGGTGAGCTGACGCTGGTGGTGGAGATCGACGGCGGCATCAACACCGACACCGTCGAGGCCGCCGCCGAGGCCGGGGTCGACTGCTTCGTCGCCGGTTCCGCGGTCTACGGCACCGGCGACCCCGCGGAGGCCGTGCGCGCCCTGCGCGCCAGCGCCGCCAAGGCGTCGCCGCACCTGACCCTGTCGCGGTAGCACCGGCCCCACCGTGAACTCCCACGTGCGACACGAGAATTCGGCCGCGGACCTCGACGCCGCGATGCAGATCGCCATCGGCGCCGCGGAATCGGCGCGCGGGTTCACCAGCCCGAATCCGGCGGTCGGCGCCGTGGTCCTCGATGTCGCCGGACGTATCGCCGGCGTCGGGATGACGCAGCCGCCCGGCGGTCCCCACGCCGAGATAGTCGCGCTGCGGGAGGCGGGTGACGCCGCCCGCGGCGGCACCGCCGTCGTCACGCTGGAACCGTGCAACCACCACGGCCGGACCGGGCCCTGCTCGCAGGCGCTCCTCGATGCGGGCGTGGTCGCGGTGCACTACGCGGTGGGCGATCCCAACCCGGAGGCCGCGGGCGGCGCGGAAACCCTCGTCTCGGCGGGTGTCGAGGTGTCGTCGGGTCTGCGGGCGCAGGACGTCGAACGCGGCCCGCTGCGGGCGTGGCTGCACCGGCAGCGCACCGGACGTCCGCACGTGACCTGGAAGTATGCGGCCACGCTCGACGGCCGCAGCTCGGCCGCGGACGGCACCAGCCAGTGGATCACCGGTCCCGAGGCCCGCGAGCGCGTCCACGCCGAGCGGGCGAAACTGGACGCGATCGTCGTCGGCACGGGAACGGTGCTGGCCGACGACCCCCGGCTCACGGCCCGGATGCCCGACGGTTCGCTCGCCGCGCATCAGCCGGTCCGCGTCGTCGTCGGGCTCGGTGACATCCCGCCGGACGCCCGGGTCCTCGACGACTCGGCGCCCACCCTGCTGCTGCGTACCCACGACGTGGACGAGGTCCTCGCCGCACTCGCCGAGTACACGGACGTGCTGCTCGAGGGCGGACCCCGGCTGGCGGGCGCGTTCCTCGCCGCGGGCCGGGTCGACCGCATCCAGGCGTATCTCGCCCCGCTGGTGCTCGGAGCGGGCGCCGCCGCGGTCTCGGACGCCGGAGTGCAGTCGATCGAGGGCGCGCTGCGGTTCCGTCACGAGTCGGTCGAAACAATCGGCCCCGATCTGTTGTTGAGTCTGGTTCCAGCAGTGTCCGAAAACCCTGACAGCCACCGAACGTAGGAGAAGCCACAGTGTTCACCGGGATCGTCGAAGAATTGGGTGAGGTCGTCGCCAAGGAAGAACTGGCCGACGCCGCACGGTTCACCGTGCGCGGTCCGGTGGTGACTTCCGATGCGTCGCACGGTGATTCGATCGCGGTGAACGGTGTCTGCCTGACCGTCGTGGAGGTGCTCGCCGACGGCTCCTTCACGGCCGACGTGATGCAGGAGACGCTGAACCGGTCGAGCCTGCAGAAGATCGACGTGGGCAGCCGCGTCAACCTGGAGCGGGCCGCCGCCCTGAACAGCCGCCTCGGCGGCCACCTCGTCCAAGGCCACGTCGACGGCACCGGGCACATCATCAGCCGCAGCCCGTCCGAGAACTGGGAGGTCGTGCGCATCGCGCTGCCCGACGCCATCTCCCGGTACGTCGTCGAGAAGGGATCGATCACCGTCGACGGTGTGTCGCTGACCGTGTCGGCGCTGGGCGGGGAACGTGGCGAGGAATTCTTCGAGATCTCACTCATCCCGACCACCCTGCAACTGACCACGCTCGGGGCGGCGACCGTCGGCACACCGGTCAATCTCGAGGTCGACGTGATCGCGAAGTATGTGGAGCGGCTGCAAGCGGCCGGCCGCTGAGTCGTACTGTTGAGGAGCATCCCACGGATGCATCCGTTGTATTCGAAGATGCGTCAGTCAAGACTTTGGAGACCGAGCACGTGACCAGGTTCGACAGTATCGAGCGCGCCGTTGCGGATATCGCCGCAGGCAAGGCTGTCGTCGTCGTCGACGACGAAGACCGCGAGAACGAGGGTGACCTCATCTTCGCCGCGGAGAAGGCCACCCCGGAGTTGGTGGCCTTCATGGTTCGATACACGTCCGGCTATCTCTGTGTGCCGCTCGACGGGGCCGACTGCGACCGCCTCGGCCTGCCCCCGATGTACGCCACCAATCAGGACAAGCACGGCACCGCGTACACCGTGACCGTCGACGCCCGTGAGGGCATCGGCACCGGGATCTCCGCATCCGACCGCGCCGCGACCATGCGGTTGCTGGCCGATCCGTCCAGCGGCGCCCAGGACTTCACCCGCCCCGGTCACGTGGTGCCGTTGCGCGCGAAGGAGGGCGGCGTGCTGCGCCGCCCCGGCCACACCGAGGCCGCGGTGGACCTGGCCCGGATGGCCGATCTGCGGCCGGCCGGCGTGATCTGCGAGATCGTCAGCCAGAAGGACGAGGGCCACATGGCCCAGACCGACGAGCTGCGGGTCTTCGCCGACGACCACAACCTCGCGCTGATCTCGATCGCCGACCTCATCGCGTGGCGCCGCAAGCACGAGAAGCACGTGGAGCGGGTCGCGTCCGCGCGCATCCCCACCCGGCACGGCGAGTTCACGGCGGTCGGGTACCGGAGCATCTACGACGACGTGGAACACGTGGCGCTGGTGCGCGGTGATCTGCCGGGACCGGACGGCGACGGCAGCGACGTGCTGGTGCGGGTGCACTCCGAATGCCTGACCGGCGACGTCTTCGGTTCGCTGCGCTGCGACTGCGGTCCGCAGCTCGACGCGGCCCTGGACATGGTCGCGCAGGAGGGCCGCGGGGTGGTCCTCTACATGCGCGGGCACGAGGGCCGCGGCATCGGGCTGATGCACAAGCTGCAGGCCTACCAGTTGCAGGACGCGGGTTCGGATACCGTCGACGCCAACCTCGAACTCGGTCTGCCCGCCGACGCCCGCGACTACGGCATCGGCGCGCAGATCCTGGTGGATCTGGGCATCTCGTCGATGCGTCTGCTCACCAACAATCCGGCCAAGCGGGTCGGCCTGGACGGCTACGGGCTGCAGATCACCGAGCGGGTGTCGATGCCGCTGCGCGCGAACGCCGAGAACCTGACTTACCTGCGCACGAAGCGGGACCGTATGGGCCACGACCTGATCGGGCTCGACGACTTCGAAGCGGGAGAGATGCTGTGAGCGGTGAGGGACTGCCCGACCTGCAGCTCGGTGAGGCGGGCGACCTCAGGCTCGCCATCGTCGCCGGCAGCTGGCACCCGAAGATCTCCGAGGCGCTGATCGCCGGCGCGCAGCGGGTTGCGGACGAGGCGGACGTGAAGAACGTCACGCTGGTCCGGGTCGCCGGTGCCATCGAGCTTCCGGTGGTGGCGCAGGCGCTGGCCCGCACCCACGACGCCGTCGTCGCGCTCGGTGTCGTGATCCGCGGCGGGACGCCGCACTTCGAGTACGTCTGCGACGCCGTCACGGCCGGTCTGACGCGGGTGTCGCTCGACGAGAGCACCCCGGTCGGGAACGGCGTGCTCACCACGGACACCGAGCAGCAGGCGATCGACCGCAGCGGCCTGCCCGGCTCCGCCGAGGACAAGGGCGGTCAGGCGTGCGCGGCCGCGCTCGACACCGCTGTCACACTGGCGCGACTGCGCCGCGCCGAGGAGTCCTTCGCATGATCCGGATCCGCCCATGACCACCCCCGAATCCGAGTGGACGCTCGTCGCGACACCCCGCAAGTCGCGTCGCTACGCGATCGGGGTGGCCATCTTCCTCGTCGTCGTGCACGTGACGTTTGCCATCCTGCTGCGCGGTGATTCGACGGGCGTGTACTTCCGTCTCGCCGACCAGCTGGCGTTCGCCGGCATCGGGTGCCTCCTCGCGGCGGCCGTGCTGCTGCTGACCCGGCCGCGGCTGCGCGTCGGGCCTCGCGGCATCGCCGTGCGCAACGTGCTCGGGGAACGCATCGTCGACTGGGACCTCTACGAGGGGTTGTCCTTCCCGGACGGTGCCGCGTGGGCGCGGATCGAGCTGCCCGACGACGAGTACCTGGCCGCGATGGCCATCCAGTCGAACGATCGCGAGTACGCCGTCGCGGCGGTCGAGCGGTTCCGTGCACTCGCGTCGGAGTACGCGCGGTCCTGACCGGGGCCCGGCCCGGCGCGGTGTGACGGATGCGGGGTTGGTCGGTGGCGCCGACTAACGTGGAGGGGTGCCCGATCCTTCGACATATCGCCCCGCGACCGGAACCATTCCGGTCGACCCGGGGGTGTACAAGTTCCGCGATCCGCACGGCCGGGTCATCTACGTCGGGAAGGCGAAGAGCCTCCGTTCACGGCTGAATTCCTATTTCGCCGACGTCTCGACGCTGCACCCCCGTACCCGCCAGATGGTGACCACGGCCGGCAGCGTCGAGTGGACCGTGGTCAGCACCGAGGTCGAGGCGCTCCAGCTCGAGTACAACTGGATCAAGGAATTCGATCCGCGCTTCAACGTCCGCTACCGCGACGACAAGACGTACCCGGTTCTCGCCGTCACCCTGAACGAGGAATATCCCCGGCTGTTCGTCTACCGCGGACCCCGGCGCAAGGGGGTCCGCTACTTCGGCCCCTACTCGCACGCATGGGCCATCCGCGAGACCCTCGACCTGCTGCTGCGGGTGTTCCCGGCCCGCACCTGCTCGGCCGGGGTGTTCAAGCGGCACAACCAGATCGGCCGTCCCTGCCTGCTCGGCTACATCGACAAGTGTTCCGCGCCGTGCGTCGGACGGGTGTCGGCGGCGGAGCACCGCCAGATCGTCGAGGACTTCTGCGACTTCCTGTCCGGACGCACCGACAGGCTCGTCCGGGAACTTGAGGCCCGCATGCAGAAGGCGTCCGAGGAACTGGACTTCGAACTGGCGGCGCGCCTGCGCGACGACGTGGGAGCCCTGCGGCGGGCGCTCGAGAAGCAGGCCGTCGTCCTCGGCGACGGCACCGACGCCGACCTCGTCGCGTTCGCGACCGACGAACTGGAGGCCGCGGTCCAGGTGTTCCACGTCCGCGGTGGCCGCGTGCGCGGACAGCGCGGCTGGGTGGTCGAGAAGGCCGGCGACGTCATCGACTGGGCCACCGTCGATTCCGAGGCCGGATCGGACCTTCCGCTGCTCGTCGAGCAATTCCTCACCCAGTTCTACGGTGAGCAGGCGGCGCTGTCGGGTGCGACGGACCAGGAGGCCGGCACCAGCGGTGTGCCGCGGGAGGTGCTGGTGCCCGTGCTGCCGCCGGACCCCGAGCAGGTGCAGGAATGGCTCAGCGGCCTCCGCGGATCCGCGGTCCGCCTGCGGGTGCCGAAGCGCGGCGACAAGAAGGCCCTCGCCGAGACCGTGCAGCGCAACGCGATGGAGGCGCTGCAACAGCACAAGCTGCGCCGCGCCGGCGACTTCACGTCGCGGTCGGCGGCCCTGCAGGGCATTCAGGAGGCCCTCGATCTGGATTCGGCGCCGCTGCGGATCGAGTGCGTCGACATCAGCCACGTGCAGGGCACCGATGTGGTGGCCTCGCTCGTCGTCTTCGAGGACGGTCTGCCCCGCAAGTCCGACTACCGGCACTACGCGATCAAGGAGGCCGCCGGTGACGGCCGGTCCGACGACGTCGCCAGCATCGCCGAGGTCACCCGGCGGCGGTTCCTCCGGCACAACCGCGACGTCGGGGTGCTGCGCGCGGAGGCCGCCGGAGCGGACGCCGAGCCGGGGCCGGGCGGCGACGGCGGAGACCTCGCCCCGGAGGCTGCGATCGATCCGCAGACCGGCCGGCCGCGACGGTTCGCGTACCCGCCGAACCTGTTCGTCGTCGACGGCGGTGCCCCGCAGGTCGCGGCGGCCTCGGCGGTCCTCGACGAACTGGGCATCACCGACGTCGCCGTGATCGGGCTGGCCAAACGGCTCGAGGAGGTGTGGGTGCCGGGGGAGGAGGACCCGGTGATCCTCCCGCGCACCAGCGAGTCGCTGTACCTGCTGCAGCGGGTGCGTGACGAGGCCCACCGCTTCGCGATCACGTTCCACCGCAGCAAACGCTCCCGCCGGATGACGGCGTCCGCGCTCGATTCGGTGCGCGGACTCGGCGATACCCGGCGCAAGGCCCTGGTGACGCATTTCGGGTCCGTCGCGAAACTCAAACAGGCTTCCGTCGAGGAGATCACCGCGGTGCCGGGCATCGGAACGGCCACGGCGAAGGCGGTACTCACCGCCCTCGGCGCGGAGGAACCGTCTGCGGGGGTCGCGGCGGTGGGGGATGATGAACCCGATCGGAACGGACCGGCCGAGCACGACCCGGCAGCACAGAGCGCTTCACAACGGACAGGTGTCGAGTGACCGAGCAGCACGCGCAGAGCGACCGTCCATCCACGGTTCGGCCGATGGACTTCCTTCTCGTCACCGGGCTCTCCGGGGCGGGTCTGCAGACGGCCGCGAAGGTTCTCGAGGACCTCGGGTGGTACGTCGCGGACAACCTGCCCCCGGAACTGATCTCCCGGATGGTCGATCTGAGCCTCGAATCCGACTCCCGGCTCGAGCGGCTCGCCGTCGTCATCGACGTGCGCAGCCGGTTGTTCACCGGCGACCTCGGCTGGGTCCTCACCGAACTGGAGAGCAAACCCGTGCACACGCGGGTGCTGTACCTCGACGCCTCCGACGAGGTCCTGGTCCGGCGGTTCGAACAGGTCCGCCGCAGTCATCCGCTGTCCGGGGGCGGGGCCGAGGGCACCCTGTCCGAGGGCATTGCCGCGGAGCGTGATCAGCTCGCGAAGGTGAAGGCCGCCGCCGACCTGGTGATCGACACGTCCTCCCTCGCCGCACACCAGTTGCGGCAGAAGATCGAGGACGCGTTCGGCGACGCGGAAAACCGCACGATGCAGGTAACAGTCCAGTCGTTCGGTTTCAAGTACGGTCTTCCGATGGACGCCGATCTCGTCTGCGACGTCCGCTTCCTGCCCAACCCGCACTGGATCCCCGAATTGCGTCCGCACACCGGGCAGAGCGCGGACGTGCGGGACTACGTGTTGTCGCAGGACGGTGCCGAGGACTACCTCACCACCTATCACCACCTGCTGGATCTGACGATCGCGGGATATCGTCGGGAGGGGAAGCGCTACATGACCATCGCGGTGGGTTGCACAGGCGGAAAGCATCGGAGTGTCGCGATGTCGGAGGCGTTGGCACGCCGCCTCGGAAAGGATTCCGGGCTGAACGTGCGTGTCGTCCATCGTGATCTGGGGCGCGAATGAGGCCGGTGCACGTGCCTCCTGCGATCGTCGCGCTCGGTGGGGGCCACGGGCTGTTTGCGACGCTCAGCGCCGCACGCCGGCTCAGCCGGGACGTCACGGCCGTCGTCACCGTCGCGGACGACGGCGGATCCTCGGGACGGCTGCGCGCAGAACTCGGTGTCATCCCGCCGGGCGATCTGCGGATGGCGCTCGCGGCGCTCGCCGCCGACGACCCCGAGGTGCAGGACTGGACCGACACCATCCAGCACCGCTTCGGCGGAATCGGCGCCCTCGCCGGACATTCGGTGGGCAACCTCATCCTGGCCGGCCTGACCGAGGTGCTCGGCGATCCGGTTGCCGCCCTGGACGAACTCGCGCGCCTGCTGCGGATCGACGGCCGGGTGCTGCCGATGTCACCGATCGCCCTCGACATCGAGGCGGACGTGCAGGGTCTCGAAGCGGACCCGCGCGTGAGCCGCTGCATCCGCGGGCAGGTCGCGGTCGCGACCACACCGGGCAAGGTGCGCCGGGTGCGGCTGCTGCCGGCCAACCCGCCCGCGTGCCCGGACGCGGTCCGGGCGATCGAGGCCGCCGACATGGTCGTCCTCGGGCCCGGATCGTGGTTCTCGAGCGTCATTCCGCACGTCCTCGTGCCGGAACTGCTCGACACGCTGATCGCCACCGAGGCGCGGAAGGTGCTGGTGCTCAACCTGGCTCCGGAACCGGGCGAGACCGCGGGATTCTCCACCGAGCGTCATCTGCACGTACTGTCCCAACACGCACCCGAACTGGCCGTCGACTTCGTCGTGGTCGACTCGGGTTCGGTGCCGCCGGGTCGCGAGCGTGAACACCTCGCCCGCGCCGCCGGACAGTTCCAGGCACGCGTCGTCTACGCCGACGTGTCGGAGCACGGCACCCACACGCATCATGCAGGCAAGCTTGCGTCCGTTCTCGAACAGCTCTGGAGCGACCCCGATCCGGGGCCTCGGGGGAGCGAAGTGGCCGCGACACCAGAGGAAAGGGAGAGCGCTTCGTGGCAATGACAGCAGAGGTCAAAGACGAACTCAGTCGTCTCGTCGTCACTCACGTGAGTTGCCGGAAGGCCGAGGTCTCGTCGCTGCTGCGGTTCGCAGGGGGATTGCACATCGTCGGTGGCCGGGTAGTGGTCGAGGCGGAGGTGGATCTGGGGTCCACGGCCCGGCGGCTGCGGCGCGAGATCTTCGATCTGTTCACCTACAGCGCCGACGTCCACGTCCTGAGCGCGGGCGGTCTGCGCAAATCGTCCCGGTACATCGTCCGGGTCGCGAAGGAAGGCGAGGCCCTCGCCCGCCAGACCGGTTTGCTCGACCTGCGGGGACGACCCGTGCGCGGGCTCCCCGCCCAGGTGGTCGGGGGCAGCGTCGCCGACGCGGAAGCGGCGTGGCGGGGCGCGTTCCTGGCCCACGGTTCGCTCACCGAGCCGGGACGGTCGTCCGCGCTCGAAGTCAGCTGCCCGGGTCCGGAGGCGGCGCTCGCACTGGTCGGGGCCGCTCGCAGGCTCGGAATCTCCGCGAAGGCCCGCGAGGTCCGCGGCACCGACCGGGTGGTGATCCGCGACGGCGAGGCCATCGGCGCGCTCCTCACCCGGATGGGCGCGCAGGACACCCGCCTCGTGTGGGAGGAACGCCGGATGCGCCGGGAGGTCCGGGCCACCGCGAACCGGCTCGCCAACTTCGACGACGCCAACCTGCGCCGCTCCGCCCGCGCGGCCGTTGCGGCCGCCGCACGAGTCGAGCGGGCGCTCGACATCCTGGGCGACGAGGTTCCCGACCACCTGGCGGCGGCGGGTCATCTCCGCGTGGAGCACCGGCAGGCGTCGCTCGAGGAACTCGGCCAGCTCGCCGACCCGCCGATGACGAAGGACGCGGTCGCCGGCCGCATCCGGCGGCTGCTGTCGATGGCGGACCGCAAGGCGAAGGAGACCGGGATCCCCGACACCGAGTCGGCGGTCACCGCAGACCTTCTCGACGACGCTTGAGCGGACGACCGGGACGCTCGTCGCGTCAGATCGAACGAGCGTCCCCTTCGTTCGACGTCGAAGCAGCCGGTACGGGGTGCCCGGAGGTGACTGCGCGCGCACGTGGCCCGCGCACTAGGCTAAGAGTCGCATCGACCGATGAAACCTCGCGCCGACCACCCGTCGGTGGTGTCGAAGCGGCGCGAGAGCAGAGCTGCACAACCAGAATCATGCGCAAAGGAGCAGATTGTGACTGTCCGGGTAGGCGTAAACGGTTTCGGCCGTATCGGACGTAACTTCTTCAGGGCGGTGGACGCGCAGAAGGCGCTCGGAACCACCGACATCGAGATTGTGGCGGTCAACGACCTCACGGACAACGCTACGCTGGCGCATCTCCTGAAGTACGACTCCATCCTGGGTCGTCTCCCGCACGACGTCTCGCTCGAGGGCGAAGACACCATCGTCGTCGGAAGCCAGAAGATCAAGGCTCTCGCGATCAAGGAAGGCCCCGCGGCGCTTCCGTGGGGTGACCTGGGCGTCGACGTCGTCGTCGAATCCACCGGCATCTTCACCGACGCGGCCAAGGCGAAGGGCCACCTCGACGCCGGCGCCAAGAAGGTCATCATCTCCGCGCCCGCCAAGGGCGAGGACATCACCATCGTGATGGGCGTCAACGACGACAAGTACGACGGCAGCCAGAACATCATCTCCAACGCCTCGTGCACCACCAACTGCCTCGGCCCCATCGCCAAGGTGCTCGACGACGAGTTCGGCATCGTCAAGGGCCTGATGACCACGGTCCACGCCTACACGCAGGACCAGAACCTGCAGGACGGCCCGCACAGCGACCTGCGTCGCGCCCGCGCCGCCGCGCTGAACGTGGTCCCCACCGGCACCGGTGCCGCCAAGGCCATCGGTCTGGTCCTCCCGCAGCTGCTCGGCAAGCTGGACGGCTACGCGCTGCGCGTCCCGATCCCCACGGGCTCGGTCACCGACCTCACCGCGAACCTGAAGAAGTCCGCCAGCGTCGAAGACATCAACGCCGCGATGAAGGCTGCCGCCGAGGGACCGCTCAAGGGAATCCTGAAGTACACGGACGCTCCGATCGTGTCGTCCGACATCGTCACCGACCCGCACAGCTCGATCTTCGACTCCGGCCTCACCAAGGTCATCGACGATCAGGCCAAGATCGTGTCCTGGTACGACAACGAGTGGGGTTACTCCAACCGTCTGGCCGACCTCATCGGTCTCGTCGCCAAGTCTCTCTGAGCGAAGGTCCGGTAACAGTGGCAGTTCAGACTCTCGACGATCTGCTGAACGCTGGGGTGGAGGGGCGTGCCGTGCTGGTGCGCTCCGACCTCAACGTTCCGCTCGACGGTGACCGGATCACCGATCCCGGGCGCATCATCGCTTCCGCACCGACGCTGAAGGCGTTGGCGGAGGCGGGCGCCAAGGTCATCGTCACCGCCCATCTGGGTCGCCCCAAGGGCGAGCCCGACCCACAGTATTCCCTCGCGCCGGTGGCGGTGAAGCTCGCCGAGGTGCTGGGACGCAACGTCCAGCTCGCCGGCGACGTCGTCGGGCAGGATGCGCTGGCACGTTCGGAGGGGCTCACCGACGGAGACGTTCTCCTGCTGGAGAACATCCGCTTCGACCCGCGGGAGACCAGCAAGGACGAGGCCGAGCGGATGAAGCTCGCGAAGGCCCTCGTCGAACTCGTCGGCGACGACGGTGCATTCGTGTCCGACGGATTCGGTGTCGTGCACCGCGCGCAGGCGTCGGTGTACGAGGTGGCGAAGCTGCTGCCGCACTACGCCGGCAAACTCGTCGAGGCCGAGATCAAGGTGCTCGGCAAGCTCACCGAGGAGTCCGAGCGGCCGTACGCGGTCGTGCTGGGCGGCTCCAAGGTGTCGGACAAGCTCGCGGTGATCGAGGCGCTGGCACCGAAGGTCGACACCCTCGTCATCGGTGGCGGCATGTACTACACGTTCCTCGCGGCGCAGGGCGTCTCGGTCGGCAACTCGCTGTGCGAGGAGTCGATGATCGACACGTGCAAGGCGCTGCTCGAGCAGTACGCCGACGTCATCCACATCCCGCAGGACGTGGTCATCGCCGATTCGTTCTCGGCCGACGCCGAGTCCAAGATCGTGTCGGTGCTCGAGATCCCGGACGGCTGGATGGGTCTCGACATCGGACCGCAATCGGTTCGCCGGTTCGCGGCGATCCTGACCAGCGCGAAGACGGTGTTCTGGAACGGGCCGATGGGCGTGTTCGAGTTCGAGAAGTTCGCCGCGGGCACCAAGGGTGTCGCCGAGGCGATCATCGAGGCCACCTCGAAGGGCGCGTACAGCGTCGTCGGTGGCGGTGACTCCGCCGCGGCGGTACGCCAGCTCGGACTGCCCGAGGACGGGTTCTCGCACATCTCCACCGGAGGCGGCGCCTCCCTCGAGTACCTCGAGGGCAAGGAACTCCCCGGCATCGCAGTTCTGGAGGGCTGACGCATGGCACGGAAGCCGCTGATCGCCGGCAACTGGAAGATGAATCTGAACCACCTCGAGGCCATCGCGCTGGTGCAGAAGATCGCCTTCTCGCTCCCGGCGAAGTACTTCGACAAGGTCGACGTGACGGTGATCCCGCCGTTCACCGACATCCGCAGCGTGCAGACCCTCGTCGAGGGCGACAAGCTCCTGCTCACCTACGGTGCGCAGGACGTGTCGGCCCATGATTCGGGCGCGTTCACCGGCGAGATCAGCGGCTCCATGCTGGCCAAGCTGGGCTGCACGTTCGTCGTCGTCGGGCACTCGGAGCGCCGGACCCTGCACTGCGAGGACAACGACACCGTGCTGGCCAAGGCGAAGGCCGCGCTGAAGAACGGCCTCACCCCGATCGTGTGCATCGGTGAGGGACTCGACGTCCGCGAGGCCGGCGAGCACGTCTCCTACAACGTCGAGCAGCTGCGGGGTTCGCTCGCCGGGCTGTCCGCCGAGGACATCGCCAAGGTCGTCATCGCGTACGAGCCGGTGTGGGCCATCGGGACCGGTCGCGTGGCCAGTGCCGCGGACGCGCAGGAAGTCTGCGCGGCGATCCGGGCCACGCTCGGTGAGCTCGCCTCCCCGGCGGTCGCGTCCGGTGTCCGCGTGCTCTACGGCGGCAGCGTCAACGCGAAGAACGTCGGCGAGATCGTCGGTCAGACGGACGTGGACGGTGCCCTCGTGGGCGGCGCCTCGCTGAAGGCCGACGAGTTCGCGACGTTGTCGGCGATCGCCGCGGGCGGACCTCTGCCGTAAGGCGCCTTCGGCGCTCGTGCGCCTTTCTGGTTGCTCCCGCTACCGGAAAGGCGCACGGGCGCACAGCGCCTGTAGGGTGTACGAGGCCGTAGTTGTTCCTACTGGATGGGTGGACGTAGACCGACATGGAACTGTTCCTGGATATCTTGCTGGTGGTCACCAGCTTGCTGCTGATTCTGCTGGTGCTGCTGCACCGCGGTAAGGGCGGCGGTCTGTCCAGCCTGTTCGGCGGCGGCGTCCAGTCGAGCCTGTCCGGTTCCACCGTCGTCGAGAAGAACCTCGACCGGCTCACCGTCTTCACCGGTCTGGTGTGGTTGATCGCGATCATCGGCATCGGCCTAGAGATCAAGTTCGGCTGATCTACTTCATCATGCAGAGCGGCCGTCGCCGGTCGATACTGGATGAATGATCGAAACCCCACGTGAGGCCACTGAACCACTCCGCGAAGACATTCGGCTCCTGGGCGGCATCCTCGGTCAGATAGTGCGGGAACAGGCCGGCGACGACGTCTTCGACCTCGTCGAGAAGGCTCGCGTCGAATCGTTCCGGGTCCGGCGGTCCGAGATCGACCGTGCCGAGCTGGCGGACATGTTCACCCAGGTCTCCACCGGCGACACCATTCCCGTCATCCGGGCCTTCAGCCACTTCGCGCTCCTCGCCAACCTCGCCGAGGACATCCACCGCGAACGCCGGCGCGCCGTCCACGTCGCGGCCGGTGAACCCGCGCCCGACAGCACCCTGACCGCCACGTACGCCAAACTCGACGCCGCGCACCTGGACAGCGCCGTCGTCGCGGACGCGCTGCGCGGGGCGCTCGTGTCGCCCGTCATCACGGCCCACCCCACCGAGACCCGCCGTCGCACGGTGTTCGAGACCCAGACCCGGATCACCGAACTGATGCGCTACCGCGAGCGCACCGCGCTGACCGAGTCCGAGACCGCCGATGTCGACGTCCGGTTGCGGCGCCAGATCCTCACCCTGTGGCAGACTGCGCTGATCCGGCTGTCGCGGTTGCGGATCCAGGACGAGATCGAAGTGGGCCTGCGGTACTACGACGCGGCACTGTTCGAGGTCGTCCCGAAAATCAACGCCGAACTGCGCAACGCACTGCGGTCGCGATGGCCGGACGCGGATCTGGGCCGGGAGCCGATCCTGCGTCCCGGGTCGTGGATCGGCGGAGACCGCGACGGCAACCCCTACGTCACCGACGAGGTGGTCCGGACGGCCACCACCCGCGCCGCGGCCACCGCCCTCGAACATCACCTCGAGGGACTCGAGACCCTCGAACGCGAACTGTCCATGTCGGCACGCCTCGTCGCCGTCACGCCCGCCCTGGACCTCCTGGCTGCGGCGTCCCAGGACGATTCACCGTCTCGCGCCGACGAACCGTACCGGCGTGCGGTGCGGGGGATCCGGGGACGTCTCACGGCCACCGCGCAGCGCATCCTGGGTGGCACACCGGACCACGGTCTCGACCTGGGGCTCGCCCCGTACGACACCCCGCGTCAGATGCTCGACGAACTCGACGTCGTCGACGACTCCTTGCGCCGGGGTGGCGACGGCACGATCGCCGACGACGGGCTCGCGAGCCTGCGGGACTCGGTCGAGGTGTTCGGATTCCACCTCTCCGGGCTCGACATGCGGCAGAACTCGGACGTGCACGAGACCGTCGTCGCCGAGTTGCTGGCATGGGCGGGGGTGCACGACGACTACTCGTCGCTGTCCGAGGACGAGCGGGTGGAACTGCTGTCGGCGGAGCTCACCACCCGGCGTCCGCTGACCACCGCGAATGCGGAGTTCAGTGAGCTGACGGCGAAGGAACTCGCCATTCTGCAGGCGGGCGCGACCGCCGTGCAGACCCTCGGCGCGGGCGCCGTGCCGAACTACATCATCAGCATGTGCACCTCCGTCAGCGACATGCTCGAGGCCGCCGTCCTGCTCAAGGAGGTCGGACTGCTCGACCCCGGCGCGGGGGAGGCGCCGTCCTGCCCGGTGGGCATCGTGCCGCTGTTCGAGACGATCGAGGACCTGCAGCAGGGCGCCGCGACCCTCGAAGCCACGCTGGAGGTCCCGATCTACCGGGCGCTGGTGGCGGCGCGGGGTGACTCCCAGGAAGTGATGCTCGGGTACTCCGATTCGAACAAGGACGGCGGATACCTCGCGGCGAACTGGGCGCTCTACCGCGCGGAGCTGGATCTGGTGGACGCCGCACGCAAGACGGGAATCCGGTTGCGGCTGTTCCACGGTCGCGGCGGCACCGTCGGTCGCGGCGGCGGCCCCAGCTACGAGGCCATCCTGGCGCAGCCGCCCGGCGCGGTCGCCGGATCGCTGCGGATCACCGAACAGGGCGAGGTGATCGCCGCCAAGTACGCGGAACCCCGTCTCGCGCAACGTAATCTGGAAACACTGCTCGCCGCGACACTCGAAGCCACCCTGCTCGACGTCGAGGGTCTCGGAGACGACGCCGAACCGGCCTACCGCATCCTCGACGAACTCGCGGCGCTGGCCCGCCGCGCCTACGGGGAATTGGTGCACGAGACACCGGGATTCGTGCAGTACTTCGAAATGTCGACGCCGGTCGCGGAGATCGGGGCCCTCAATATCGGCAGCCGCCCCGCCTCCCGCAAGCAGACCACCGCCATCTCCGATCTCCGGGCGATCCCGTGGGTGCTGTCCTGGAGCCAGTCCCGGGTCATGCTGCCCGGGTGGTACGGCACGGGTTCGGCGTTCGAGGAGTGGACGCACGGCGACCCGGACAAGGTGGCCACGCTGTCCCGCCTCTACGAGAAGTGGCCGTTCTTCCGGACCGTGTTGTCGAACCTGGCGATGGTGATGTCGAAGTCCGACATGGGTCTCGCGGCACGTTACGCGGAGCTGGTGCCCGACGAGGAGCTGCGGCAGCGGGTGTTCGGCAAGATCACCGAGGAGCACGAGCGGACGATCCGGATGTACAAGGCCGTCACCGGGAACGACACGCTGTTCGCCGACAATCCCGGTCTGGAGCGGTCGGTGCACAACCGGTTCCCCTACCTCGAGCCGCTCAACCACCTGCAGGTGGAGCTGCTGCGCCGGTACCGGGCGGGCGACGACGGCGACCAGACGCGCCGCGGCATCCAGCTCACGATGAATGGGCTCGCCACCGCGCTGCGCAACAGCGGGTAGCGGCGTTCCCGCGCCCGCGAGATTTCTTGCGGGGCACGGGAACCGATCCGTCCCTCGCTGCGTCAAAACGGGAAAGAGCATAAGTTTCCGAGACGAAGTGGGGGCGATCGATGAGGCGCTGTGCGGGCAACCCGGTTCACTGGCGTGGGAGAGTGGGAACACGGGGGACGAGCATGTCGAGCCGCCGCCGGGCCGGTCGGATCGTCACCGAATGCCGGGTCACCCGGACACCGGTCGAGCGGGACCCCCGATCGTCCGCCGGGTTACCGGCGGACGACGAGGACCCCGTCGGTTGAGCGTGTCAGTTCGAGTTCGGCAGGCGGGACGCCGCCGAGGTGTCCAGCAGCCACCGGGTGGTCGAGAGGCCGCGGGCCCCGGATGCCGGGATCTCGACCGGGGGAGCGCCCGCGACCGCGGCGGCCACGGCCTCGGCCTTCGCCTCGCCGGACACCACGAGCCACACCTCGTCGGCGTGCCGGACCGCGGGCAGGGTCAGCGTGATGCGTACCGGCGGCGGCTTCGGGGAGTCCGTCACCGCGACGACGAACCGGTGCTCCTCGCGGACCGCGTCGGTGTCGGGGAACAGCGAGTTGACGTGTCCCTCGCCGCCCATGCCGAGCAGGTGGACGTCGAACACCGGAACCTGCTTCCCGTCGGCGTGCGCCCCGAGCACCTGCGCATACGCGACGGCAGCCGCCTCCGGATCGTTCTCGTAGATCCCGTCCGCGACCGGCATGGTGTGCACCCGCGCGGGGTCGACGTCCACGTGGTCGAGCAGCGCGGCCCGCGCCTGCACGTCGTTGCGTTCCGGATCGCCGGCCGGGAGGAAGCGTTCGTCCCCCCAGAAGATGTCGATCGCGCGCCAGTCGATGGCACCCGGATTCTCCCGGACCTTTTCGAGCAGCCCGATGCCGGTTCCGCCACCGGTGAGGACCACCGACGCCGAACCGCGTTCCTTCTGAGCGGCGACCACGGTGTGGACGAACCGCTCCGCGGCCTTCGTCACCAGCGTCTCGGTGTCGGGGTGGACTTCTACGTAGATGTCACTCATACGTCACCTTCGTCAGCCCGGCGAGCGCGGCCTCGTAGGCCTCGTCGGGGTCGAGTCTGCGTAGTTCTTCGGCCAGGCAGTCCCGGGTCTCCCGCCTGCCCAGGGCCACCAGCGCCTCGGGTTTACCGGTCCGGGACAGTGTCGCGGTCGTGCCGGTCTGCGGACGGCTGATGGTCAGGGAGCCTCCGTCGGCGAAGTTCAGTGTCACGAACAACTTCCCGGCCCGCCGGGTGACGGGCGCATCGAGGCGCCCGGCGAGCCACCCGGCGATCATGTCGACGGCGGGTTCGTCCACGAGCCCGGACACGACCGCCGATTCGATGCGCGAGTGCGGCGGCTGATCGACCGCCGACGTAATGAGCCCCCGCCAGTAGGTGATGCGGCTCCACGCCAGATCCGTGTCACCGGACGTGTAGGACGCGAGGCGGCTCTTGATCTCGGCGGCGGGATCCTCGCGGTCCGTGGCGTCGGTGATGCGCCGGATCGCGAGCTTGCCGACGGGGTCCTTCGCGGGGACGGCGGGCGCGGTCTCCGGCCACCACACGACGACGGGAGTGTCGGGGAGGAGGAACGGCACCACCACGCTGCTCTCGTGGTCGGCGAGTTCGCCGAAGAGCCGGAGCACCACGACCTCCGACGCACCGGCGTCACCGCCGACCCTGATCTGGGCGTCCAGCCGGGGTTCCGCATCGCGGGAACCGCGGGCGACGACGATGACCCGGCAGGGATGCTCCCGGCTCGCTTCGTTGGCGGCATCGATGATGTCCTCGGAATTCTCACTGTCCCGAGTGCACACCACGAGGGTGAGTACTCGTCCGAGCGTCACCGCCCCGCCGGTCTTCCGGAGTTCGACCAGCTTCTTGTTGACCTGGCCGGTGGTGGTCGAGGGGATGTCGATGATCATCTACGGCCTTCTCCATTCGCGACCGGTGCGCTGCATCATTTCGTCCGCGGACGGCGGACCCCACGTGCCGGCCTCGTACGGTTCCGGCTTGCCGTCCGCTGCCCAGGCGTCGAGCACCGGATCGAGGATCTCCCACGACAATTCGACCTCGGCGTTGACGGGAAACAGGGAGGGCTCACCCAGAAGCATGTCGAGGATGAGACGTTCGTACGCCTCGGGGGACGACTCCGTGAACGCCTGACCGTAGCTGAAGTCCATGTTGACATCGCGGACTTCCATGCTCGATCCCGGGACCTTGGACCCGAATCGCATGGTCACACCCTCGTCCGGCTGTACCCGGATGACGAGGGCGTTCTGGCCCAATTCCTCGGTCATCGTCTGATCGAACGGCAGGTGCGGTGCGCGCTTGAAGATCACGGCGATCTCGGTGACCCGACGGCCGAGTCGCTTCCCGGTGCGGAGGTAGAACGGCACACCCGCCCAGCGGCGGGTATCGACCTCGAGGGTGATGGCCGCGAAGGTCTCCGTGGTGGAGTCCTTCGAGAAGCCCTCCTCCTCCAGCAGGCCGACCACGCGGGTCCCGCCCTGCCAGCCGCCCGCGTACTGTCCGCGCGCGGTGGTCTCGTCGAGCGGCTGCGCGAGCTTGGTGGCGGAGAGCACCTTGATCTTCTCCGCCTGCAATTCGGACGGTTCGAAGCTGATCGGCTCCTCCATCGCGGTGAATGCGAGGAGTTGCAGCAGATGGTTCTGGATGACGTCGCGCGCCGCACCGATGCCGTCGTAGTAGCCGGCCCGACCACCGAGACCGATGTCCTCGGCCATGGTGATCTGGACGTGATCCACGTAGTGGGCGTTCCAGATCGGGTCGAACAGCTGGTTGGCGAAGCGCAACGCCAGGATGTTCTGGACCGTTTCCTTGCCGAGGTAGTGGTCGATCCGGAAGACAGTGTCCTCGGGAAAGACCTCGTTCACGACCGCGTTGAGCTCACGTGCGCTCGCGAGGTCGTGGCCGAAGGGCTTCTCGATGACCACCCGGCGCCACTGGTGATCGTTCGACTGCGCGAGGCCCGCCTCGGACAGCTGCTTCAGGACCACCGGGAACGCGTCCGGCGGAATCGCGAGGTAGAACCCGTGATTGCCGCCGGTCCCGCGTTCGCGTTCGAGCGTCTCGAGCGTCGAGGCGAGTTGCTGGAAGGCCGCGGGATCGTCGAAGCTGCCCTGGACGAAACGCAGTCCCTCCGACAGACGTTCCCAGACGTCCTCCCGGAACGGCGTCCGGGAGTGGTCGCGCACCGCATCGTGGACGATCTTGCCGAAGTCCTCGTCGGACCAGTCCCTGCGCGCGAACCCGACGAGAGCGAACCCGGGCGGCAGAAGACCACGATTGGCGAGATCGTAGATGGCGGGCATCAACTTGCGCCGGGCCAGATCGCCGGTGACACCGAAGATCACCAGGGCACACGGCCCGGCGATGCGCGGCAGGCGCTTGTCCCTACTGTCGCGGAGTGGATTGACCCAATCGTCCGACGCTGCGGGCTCGCTCACGTATCAGCTCTTCTGACCTGCTGCGCGGAGCTGCTCCGCGGTGGCCTCCAGGAGCTCGTTCCAGGACACCTCGAACTTGTCGACGCCCTCCTCCTCGAGGACCACGAACACGTCGGGCAGGTCGATGCCGACGGTGGTGAGCTGGTCGAACACCTCCTGCGACGCAACCGCGGTGCCGGACACCGTGTCGCCGTGGATGTCGCCGTGATCAGCGACGGCGTCGAGGGTCTTCTCCGGCATCGTGTTCACCGTGTTGGGTGCGACCAGTTCGGTGACGTACAGGGTGTCGGGGTAGTCGGGGTTCTTGACTCCCGTCGACGCCCACAGTGCGCGCTGCGGGCGCGCACCGTCCTGCAGCAGACCCTGGAACCGCGGCTGTACCTCGAAGATCTGCTGGTAGGCGGCGTACGCGAGGCGGGCGTTGGCGAGGCCCGCCTTGCCGCGCAGCGCGAGAGCGTCCGGGGTGCCGATCCTGTCGAGTCGCTTGTCGATCTCGGTGTCGACGCGGGAGACGAAGAACGACGCCACCGAGTGAATGCGGGACAGGTCGTGACCGGCGGACTTGGCGGCCTCGAGGCCGTCCAGGTACGCCCCCATGACCAGTTCGTAGCGCTCGACGGAGAAGATCAGCGTGACGTTGACGCTGATGCCCTCGCCGAGCACCTTGGCGATGGCCGGGATGCCGGCCTCGGTGGCCGGGATCTTGATGAACAGGTTGGGGCGGTCGACGATCTTCCACAGCTCGACGGCCTGCGCGACGGTCTTGTCGGTGTCGTGCGCGAGGCGCGGATCGACCTCGATGGACACCCGGCCGTCGACGCCGTGGCTCGCCTCGAACTGCGGTGCCAGCACGTCGCAGGCGGCGCGCACGTCGTCGGTGGTCACGGTGCGGATGGTGGCCTCGACGTCGGCGCCGCGCTCGGCGAGCTCACGGACCTGCGCGTCGTAGACGTGGCCCTTGCTGAGCGCCGCCTGGAAGATCGACGGGTTGGTGGTGACACCGACGACGGACTTGGTGGCCACCAGCTCGGCGAGGTTGCCGGACTCGATGCGGTCCCGGGAAAGGTCGTCGAGCCACACCGAGACGCCGGCCTCGGAGAGCTTCTGCAGGTTGGGGTTCTGAGTCATGGCGTTCTATCCCTTCACGCGTGCGAGCGAGCGCTGTGCGGCTGCGGTGACGGCTTCGGCGGTGAAGCCGAACTCGCGGAACAGGGTCTTGTAGTCGGCGGAGGCGCCGAAGTGCTCGATGGAGATGATCTCGCCGGCGTCGCCGACGAAGCGGTACCAGGGCATGGAGACGCCGGCCTCGACGGCGACCCGGGCCTTGACCGTCGGGGGGAGGACGCCGTCGCGGTACGCCTGATCCTGGGCGTCGAACCACTCGACGCAGGGCATGGACACCACGCGGGTGGGGACGCCGTCCGCCTCGAGGGCCTCGCGGGCGGCGACGGCGAGCTGCAGCTCGGAGCCGGTTCCGATGAGCACGACCTCCGGCGCCCCGTTCGAAGCGTCGGCGAGGACGTAGCCGCCGCGGGACACACCCTCGTAGCTGGTGCCCTCGAGAACCGGGAGGTCCTGACGGGTCAGGGCGAGACCCGCGGGGGCCCGGGTGGCCTCGTCGGAGCCCTTCTCCAGGACGGCGCGCCAGGCGTGGGCGGTCTCGTTGGCGTCACCGGGTCGCACGACGTACAGGCCGGGGATGGCGCGCAGGGCGGCGAGGTGCTCGATCGGCTGGTGGGTGGGCCCGTCCTCACCGAGTCCGATGGAATCGTGCGTCCACACGTAGGTGACCGCCGTCTTCATGATCGCGGCCAACCGGACGGCGGGGCGCATGTAGTCGCTGAAGACGAGGAAGGTGCCGCCGTAGGGGCGGGTCGGTCCGTGCAGGGCGATGCCGTTGAGGATGGAGCCCATGGCGTGTTCGCGGACACCGAAGTGCAGGGTGCGCCCGTAGGGCTCGGCGTTCCACATTCTGGTGGAAATGGATGTGGGGCCGAACGAGTCGGCGCCCTTGATGGTGGTGTTGTTGCTCTCGGCGAGGTCGGCGGAGCCGCCCCACAGTTCGGGGAGAACCGGTCCGACGGCGTTGAGGACGGCGGCGGACGCCTTCCTGGTGGCGAGTCCCTTCGCGTCGGGCTCCCAGGTCGGCAGGACGTCGGCCCAGCCGGCGGGCAGGTCGCGTCCGATCAGGCGGTCGAGGAGCTTCTTGCCCTCGGGGGCGCGCTGCGTCCACTCGTCGTACTGGGCCTGCCATTCCTTGTGCGCCTGCGCGCCGCGCTCGACGACCTTGCGGGTGTGCGCGATGACGTCGTCGGCGACCTCGAACGTCTTGTCCGGATCGAAGCCGAGCGCCGTCTTCACCGCGGCGACCTCGTCGGCACCGAGGGCGGCGCCGTGCGCGGCTCCGGTGTTCATCTTGTTCGGTGCCGGGTAGCCGATGATCGTGCGGAGCAGGATCATCGACGGCTTGTCGGTGACCTCGCGGGCCTTGTTCAGGGCCTCCTCGATGGCGACGACGTTCTCGCCGCCCTCGACGACCTGCACGTGCCAGCCGTAGGCCTCGTAGCGGGCGGCGGTGTCCTCGGACAGCGCGATGGTGGTGTCGTCCTCGATGGAGATCTTGTTGTCGTCGTAGATCAGTGTCAGGTTGCCGAGCTGCTGGACGCCGGCGATGGAGGAGGCCTCGGAGGTGACGCCCTCCTCGATGTCGCCGTCGGAGGCGATGACGTAGATGTGGTGATCGAACGGGCTGTCGCCGAGCGCGGGCTCGGGGTCGAAGAGGCCACGCTCACGGCGAGCGGCCATGGCCATGCCGACGGCGGAGGCCAGTCCCTGTCCGAGGGGACCGGTGGTGATCTCGACGCCGCGGGTGTGGCCGTGCTCGGGGTGGCCGGGGGTCTTCGAACCCCACGTGCGCAGCGACTCGAGGTCCTCGAGTTCGAGGCCGTAGCCGGCGAGGTAGAGCTGGATGTACAGGGTGAGGCTGGAGTGTCCGCAGGACAGCACGAAGCGGTCGCGTCCGATCCAGTCGGCGTCGGTGGGGTCGTGGCGCATGACCCGCTGGAACAGGGTGTAGGCGAGAGGGGCGAGGCTCATCGCCGTGCCGGGGTGGCCGTTGCCCACCTTCTGCACCGCGTCGGCGGCGAGCACCCGGATGGTGTCGACGGCCTTGGTGTCCAGTTCGGTCCAGTCGGCGGGGTGAACCGGTTGCGTGAGGACGTGGATGTCGTCTGTGATCGACACGGGCAGAAGTCTCCTGACATGGGTGAACGTGGAGCCTGAGGATGCGTGGGCCTCTTGTGCGACTCCAGCCTAGTGTGCGGTCGTATCCGGGTCGATTCGGTTCGCGCATTACGGCGGTCTACCATCGTTTGTAGTAGACGGCCGGTCGTCACGAAGAACTTCCGAAGCAGGCACCGGCATTCGGATCAGGAATTACGTGTGGTGCGAGGAGAGAACGTGCGGACAGGGCATCAGCCGAGCGGACACGGCTTCGGCAGCCCCAGCCCCGCCCCCCGCGCGACCGACACCAAAACGGTGCTGGGTCGCGTCACGGGCAAGGTCCTGGCCTACATCGCATTGACCAAGCCGCGGGTTATCGAACTGCTCCTGGTCGCGACGATCCCCGCGATGCTGCTGGCGGACCGCGGCAACGTCGACATCCTGCTGATCCTCAGCACGCTGTTCGGCGGCTGGATGGGCGCGGCGAGCGCGAACTCCCTCAACTGTGTCGTCGACGCCGACATCGACAAGGTCATGAAACGCACCGCGCGCCGCCCACTGGCCCGCGACGCGGTGCCCACCTCCCACGCGTTCGTGTTCGGCATGACGCTCGGCATCGCGTCGTTCCTCTGGCTGTGGTGGCGGGCCAACCTGCTGGCCGGGGTCCTGGTCGTCCTCACCATCGCGTTCTACGTCCTGATCTACACGATGGTGCTCAAACGCCGGACCTGGCAGAACGTCGTCTGGGGCGGCGCCGCGGGCTGCATGCCCGTGATGGTCGGCTGGTCGGCGGTGACCGGTTCGCTGAGCTGGCAGCCCATCGTGCTGTTCCTGGTCATCTTCTTCTGGACGCCGCCGCACACGTGGGCCCTGGCGATGCGCTACAAGGAGGACTACAAGGCGGCGGGGGTTCCGATGCTGCCGGTGATCGCCACCGAGGAGCACGTGACCAAGCAGATCCTGCTGTACAGCTGGGCGATGGTGATCACATCGCTCGCGCTCGTTCCGGCCGCCGGAGTGGTGTACGCCGCGGTGACGCTCGTCGCCGGCGCCTGGTTCCTGCTCATGGCCCATCAGCTGTACCGAAGCGTGCGCGGCGGAGCGGCCGTGAAGCCGCTCCGCCTGTTCCTGCAGTCCAACAACTACCTGGCCATCGTGTTCGTCGGCCTCGCCGTCGACTCCGTCCTCGGCTTGCAGACCGTCGGCAGCCTTCTGAGCTGACGTTCCTGCCTCAGGGCACCAGAACGATCGATCCCGTCGTCGCGCGTGCCTCCAGGTCGCGGTGCGCGTCCGCGGCGCGATCCAAGGGGTACTCCGCTCCCACCCGGACCGTCAGGGAGCCGTCGGCCAGGGCGGAGAAGACGTCTCCCGCACGCCACGTCAGTTCCTCACGGGTGCGGATGTGGTGAGCGAGTGTGGGTCGGGTGAGGAACAGCGAGCCCGCCGGATTCAGCCGCTGCGGATCGAACGGCGGTACCGGGCCGCTCGCCGCGCCGAACAGCGCCACCGTTCCACGGATCCGCACGGACGCGAGACTGGCCTCGAATGTGGACGCACCGACGCCGTCGTAGGCGGCGGCGACGCCTTCTCCGTCCGTCAGTTCGCGGACCCGGGCAGCGATGTCGTCGTCGTACCGCAGCACCTCCCGAGCGCCCGCGTCGCGCGACAGCTGTTCCTTGGCGTCGGAGGACACGGTGCTGATCACCTGCGCGCCGAGCGCGGTCGCCATCTGCGTGAGCAGTAGCCCGACTCCGCCCGCTCCGGCGTGCACCAGCACGGTGTCGCCGGGCTGGATCGGGTATGTCGAGTGGGCCAGGTAGTGGGCGGTCATGCCCTGCAGCAGCGCGGACGCGGCCTGCGGAGCGGGCACGGCATCGGGGACGGCGATCGCGGCCGATGCCGGAACGGCCACCTTCTCGGCGTAGCTGCCGGGCGCCGAGCACCAGGCGACCCGGTCGCCGGCGGCGATACCGGTGACCTCGCTGCCGACGGCCTCCACCACCCCGGACCCCTCGTCTCCGGGAACGTAGGGCAGTGGCCGGGGATACAGCCCGCTCCGGAAGTACGTGTCGATGAAGTTGATGCCGATCGCGTCGGTGCGAACGAGAAGGTCCGTCGCCCCGATCTCGGGTTCGGGAACCTCCACCGGTTCGAGGACGTCGGGACCACCGAGACGAAAAACCTGTATGGCGCGCATGGTTTCAGTTCTACACGGCGAGGGTCGCGCTACCGAGCCTGCCGGACACGACGTGTCTACCGCCCAGTATTCTCGGGGCCATGAGTACCGACACCCACGCGGAACAGGCGCCCTCCAGCCCGGCACCCTCGCTGCCGTCGCACACCGTCGACGCGATCAAGAAGTTCGTGGCCGAGCACGGCGGTTCGGCCAGTGCCGTCCTCCAGCCGATCGGACTCGCGGGCGTCCGGATCACGCTCGTCGGGGCCGACGGCATCCTCGGCGACCAGGTCGTCGACGATCTGGCCACCGCGAACGCCGTCGTGGCGTCGTTCGACGACGTCACGGTCTCGGAGTGGGACCGCGCGCTCACCAGCATCGTCACGCCCCGGCAGGGTCACTTCCAGAAGATGGCCGGCTGGGTCGCGCGGCAGACGCGTTTCCCGAAGGCCCGCAACGAGCGCTAGACGCTCGCGGTGTCGGGCTGCGTCACGTACTCGCGAGTGCGTCCCGCAGCCCACACCGCCGCGGTGGCCGCGGTGCACAACCCCGCACCCGCCACATGGAAGGCCACGAGGACCGCGGGCACGTCCGTGAAGAACTGGACCAGCCCGATCAGCGCCTGCGCCACCACCAGCGCCAGCAGGACCTGGATGCGCACCTTCACGGCGCGGGCGGCGCCGACGGCGTACAGGCCGAAGCACAGGCCGACCAACAGGGCCAGGTAGCCGACGAGCAGTTGCGCGTGCAGATGCACGAGCGTGACGATTTCGACCTGGAGCCGGGGAACCACGCGGTCGAGACTCTTGTCTCCCGCGTGCGGCCCGGCGCCCGTCACCAGGGTTCCGGCCGTCAGCACCCCGGCCAGGGCGACAGCCGACAGGGCTGTGAGCCAGCGCAGCGGCGCGGGGATCACGTCGACTGCGGGGGCGTCGTCGGGTTCGCAGATCTTCGCGTACATGACGGTCGCCAGCCACACCATCGCCATCGACGCGAGCAGATGCACCGCGACCGTCCACCACAGCAGCCCGGTGAGCACGGTGATGCCGCCGATGACGGCCTGCACGACGGTACCGAGGGGCATCATCCAGGCGTAGACGAGAACTTCCTTCCGCCGGCGCGCGCGGGTGACCGCGAGGACGATGAGGGCCGCGGCCACGACGACGACGAAGGTGAGCATCCGGTTGCCGAATTCGACCGCCTGATGGACGACGGCGACTTCGCCGTGCCCGACCGGGACGAAGCTGCCGGGGAAGCATTGCGGCCAGGTGGGGCAGCCGAGACCGGATGCCGTCACCCGAACGACGGCTCCGGTGACGGCGATGCCGCCCTGCGTGAGGATCACCGCGAACGCGATGACACGCTGCACGGTCAGCGACGGAAGGGGGAGACGGTCTACCAGGCTCAGAAACCCGCGATACAGCACGACGTCGATGGTAGAGGTCCGTCAACTACAGCGTGTCGTTGGGCCGGTGGCGCCGCGCGCGACTCCGTGCTACTCGCCGCGAATGCGCAGGATACCGGTCACCGTGCCCTGCCAGAAGTCACCGGTATCGGTGACGAGCCCGGACATCTGGAGGGTGTCGTTGACCGCGGTGCCGGGGAGTGGGCTGGTGTGTACGACGGAGCCGTCCGCCGGATCGATCACCGCGAACGAGAAGCCGTCCAGCGGTGTCGTGACTTCGAACCCCGAACGGGTCACGGTGTACAGGAGACCGTCGCCGGTCGAGAGGTGCGGTACCGCCGCGCTGCGGACGTCGTTGCTCCACACCCGGTGGCAGCCGATCGGGTCGATGTCGACACGGGTCATGCCGCCCGTGAACGGGGCGTTCGTCGGAACCGCCGGACCTGCGCCGTCCGGAACGGCGGGGTACGGGTAGCCGTACGTCCCGGCCACATACACCGAGTTGCCGATTCCGATCGGCGAGTTCTCGCTGCCGCCCGGGCTGCCGAGCACCGGGAGGGAGCAGATCTCGGCACCCGAATCGGCGCGGAACACCCGAAGATTCACCTGCGGGTCGGCGTTGTCGACGATCGCGACGAAGTCGCTGCCCGTCGACGGTCCGAAGTAGGTGGGCGTGGAACCGGTGCCGTGGCTGAGTTGCCCCGGCTTCCGGTCGGGACCGCGGTCGTAGTCACGCCGCCAGTCGACGCGGATCTCGTCGTCGCGAAGGGTGAACTGATACAGGGCGTGGGTCGTGGCGACGGCGGTGCCGGATGGTGAGGTGGAGATGCTGTTGTGGATCTCCTCGCCGGCTGCGAGGGGCAGTGCGTGCGCGACTCCTGCCCGGTCCACGGCTCCGACGACGCCGCCGCCGGTGGCGAACCAGACATTGCCCTGCCAGTCGGGGGTCAGTCCCGTCACGTGGTCGCCGGCTGGCACGCTGCCGGACAGGTCGACGTGCGAGTCGACGGTGATCCGCCAGCGCCCGTCGGGGTCCTGCGAGTGTCCGAGGCGCAGCAGCTGACGGTTGCCGTCCACCACGACCAGCCGGTTGTCGTTGTCGAGGAACGCGTACACGCCGCCCAGGAGGCTGCCTTTCGCGAGTGCGAACGTGGTGAGCGAGTGCCCGAACGGGGCCGCCGGCGCCATGGGATCGATCAGGTGCACGGTGGGAACCTGACCCGCCACGGACGTGCACAGTGCCACGACGAGCCGGTCGGATCCCTGCAGCAGCGTCGGGCACGCCGACACCAACGGATACGCGGACAGGGTCGACGGACCGGTGCCGGGGCCGGGCAACGGGGTCACGTCGGTGGACCCGGCATCGCCGTGCATCGTCGACGTGCCCGCGGGTCCGAGGTACGGATTCGGGGACGCCGGCGATCCCCACTGCGGGGCGGCGCCCGCGGGCAGCGATCCGCCACCGAGCACGGCCAGCAGGACGATGAGAACGGTCCCGGCGACGCGGGCGCTGGTGCGGCGGATCACGTAAATCGGAACATCTTCGCTGCCAGGACCCCGGCCACCGCACCCCACACGACGAGGACGACGACGCTGAGCAGGTCCACCGACCCCGACAGCGCCGCGTCCAGCGCATGCGCGAGCGCGCCGGACGGGATCAGCCGCGCACCGGTGTGCAGGAGCCACGGCAGATCGCCGGTGGCGAAAACCACACTGCCCACACCGACCATCACGAACCACAGAATGTTGGCGAGGGCGAGGACGATCTCGGCGCGGAGGGTGCCACCGAGCAGCAGCCCCATCGCCGCGAACGTGACGGTGCCCAGCGCGATGATCACGGCGCCGAGAACGAGTCCCCACGCACTCGGCCGCCAGCCGAGCGCCAGTCCGATCGAACCCAGGAGAACCGATTGCAGTGCGACGACGATCACGACGGCGGCACTCTTCCCGGCGATGATTCCCCACGTCGGGAGGGGAGTGGCGCCGAGTCGTTTGAGTGCGCCGTACCTGCGGTCGAAACCGACGGCGATCGCCTGGCCGGTGAACGCTGTGGACATCACCGCCACCATCATCACGGCGGGGACCACCTTGTCGACCCGCGACGTGCCGAGGTCACCGATCGGGAGCAGACACAGACCGACCAGCAGGGTGATCGGGATGAACATGGTCAGCAGCAGCTGTTCCCCGTTGCGCAGGAGCAGTTTCAGTTCGAGCGCGGTCTGCGCCCGCAACATCACCGACGCACCGCTCGGGCGGGGATCGGGTGCGAACGTGCCCGGGGCGAAACGATTCTCCGTCAGACGGTCACTGGTGCTCATCGTCATCCCCTCAGTTCCCGGCCGGTGAGTTCGAGGAAGACGTCCTCGAGGCTGCGCTGGTCGACGCGGATATCGCTGATCAGGGCGTCCAGATCGGCGCACCACGACGCGACCGAGGCCACCACTTTCGGGTCGATCGGACCCTCGACGAGGTAGGTGCCGGGCCCGGACTCGGCCACCCGGAAGCCGTCGGGAAGTGTTCTCGCGAGGGGTTCGGTGTCGAGACCGGCGGGCGCGGTGAGCCGCAGCTGGCCTTCGGCGCCTCGGCTGGTGACCTCGGCGGGTGTGCCCGACGCGACGATCGAGCCGTGGTCGATGATGACGAGCCGGTCCGCGAGTTCCTCGGCCTCGTCCATCAGGTGCGTCGTGAGCAGGACGCTGACACCGTCGCGGCGCAGCGCGTCGACCAGTTCCCACACCAGCAACCGGGCCTGGGCGTCGAGCCCGGCGGTGGGCTCGTCGAGGAAAACCAGTTCCGGGCGGCCGACGAGCGCGCACGCCAGGGACAGGCGCTGCTGCTGACCACCGGACAGCCGGCGGTACGGGGTGCGACGGGACTCCTCGAGGCCGAGGCTGCGCAGCAACCAGTCGGGGTCGAGGGGATCGGCGGAGTACGCCGCGACGAGGTCGAGCATCTCGCCGGCGCGCGAACCCGGGTAGGCGCCGCCGCCCTGGAGCATCACGCCGATCCGGGCGCGGACGGCCCCGGCATCCTCGACGGGGTCGAGTCCGAGGACGCGGACGGTGCCGCTGTCCGGGCGGACGAATCCCTCACACATCTCGACGGTGGTGGTCTTGCCCGCACCGTTGGGCCCGAGCAACGCCACGACCTGTGCCGGCTCGACGGTGAGGTCGAGTCCGTCGACGGCCCGAACACCGTCGAAGGTTTTCACCACACCTTCCAGGCGTACAGCAGGTTGCGCCGATCCGGGCGTTCGCGAGGTCACGGGGAATCAGCGTAAGCCTTGGCCGGGTGTGACCCGGCCGGTGCCCCGGCTTTCGGTACCGGCGTCGCCCGGCGTCGCATCCCGGGCCTCCGGTGGGGTCGCCGGCTGTCCCGAACCGACCCGCCACGGGAGCCGGTTCCGGGTGATCACGATGAGCGTTCCGGCGGTGAAGATGGTGGCGATGGCCGCCTGCACGATGACGAACGGCTGGTACTCGCCTCCGTTCGGCATCAGGATGACGCTCACGATCGACGAGAAGACGATGGCGGGGACACGGAAGGCGGGCGCGGTCGCCCACGCCGCGAGCGGGAGGACGGCCCACAGCAGATACCAGGGCTGCACGACGGGAAAGAGCAGGACGACCGCGCCGAGGGACAGTCCGAGCGCGCCGACCGCGTGGATGCGTCCGACCAGAGTCGCGACGAGCATCCGCAGTGTGATGAACGCCGCAGCGACTGCCGCGATCGGCCGGGTCAGGCTCAGCACCGCCGTCGTGTGGTCGCCGAGCCCGAGCAGGACACCGGCCAGCCCGGTGCCCAGGCCGAGGAGAGTGGGGATCGACATCCAGCTGCGGACGGCGTTCGCGGTGCCGAGGGTGTGGACCCACCCGATGCCGAGGCCGCTGGACGTGCTGATGACGAGGGTGACGGCCAGGGCCACTCCGCCGAGGAGACCGGCGGCGGACAGGACCGCCCTCGGTGTCGCGCCCCAGCGCCGGGCCAGCGCCATTCCGACGAACCCCAGCGCGAGCAGTGACGGGATCTTGATCGTCGACGAGAGCGCGATGAGTGCCGCCCCCGACAGCAGCAGCAGGAGGGACTGTCCACGGATCGGGTCGGCGCGTTCGATCGCCCGCAGGGCCAGTTCCATGCCGGCCAGCATGAGACCGAGCATGAGGGCCTCGTTGTGGATGCCGGCGACCAGGTGGAACAGCAGCAGGGGATTGGCCGCGCCCAGCCAGAGTGCGCTGACCTCGGCGACGCCGCAGCGCCGCGCCAGGCGGGGGAGCGCCCACACGATCATGGCCACACCGGCGAGGGCGAGCAACCGGTGCAGGAAGATCCCGGCGACGATGTTCTCGCCGGTCAGCCAGCTGATTCCGCGTCCCATCCAGAGGAACAGCGGGCCGTACGGGGCGGGGGTGTCCCGCCAGATGGTCGGCACGGTCCGGGTCAGGACGTGGTCGACTCCGAGGGCGCCCGCGGGGCCGATGGCGTAGGGGTCGAGACCGCGGGCCGCGATCTCACTCTGGGCGAGGTACGAGTAGACGTCCTTGCTGAACATCGGCGGGGCGACGGACAGCGGGATGATCCACAGCAGCAGCGTGCGGTCGAGCTGCGACCGGTTGAGGCGGCGCACCGCCCCCGAATGCAGGCTTCCGATCGCGAACCGTCCGAGGAGGAGCCACGCGAGGACGATCATCACGGTGCCGGTCATGGTCAGGGTCAGGGCGACGCTCGGGATCCGGGCGGGGAGGCCGATCACGCGGAGCCCCTGGACCGGGTTCTGGAGCACGGGCTGGGCGCCGGCGCCCAGCGCACCCACCGCCATGAGGACGGCCCCGGTCGCACCGAATCGGCGGATCCCGCGCAGTTGGGCTGTCTCCTGCGGGTTCAGTCCGGCGGTCTCCGCCTCCTCGCCGTGCAGCGCCGCCGCCACCGAGGTCCGCGGCGACCGTCCGTCGACGCCCAGAGCCCGGCGGACGAGTTCGGCCGGATGTCGGAGAGCGGCGCGAGCCGTGAAGTTCGGCTCCGCGCGGGTCGGCTCCGGGTTCTCGGGGGTCTGCGGCACACAGGCAGCGTAGCGGTGCGGCGGACACGGCCGGTTCCGCCAGTATTCCCGGGCGCGGCCGGAACAAAATCACAGGTGTAAGACAGGGCACCCTTAGTAGACCTTCGATCGGAATTCCGTCACACTGGTGTTGTGAAAACGGATACGGCACCACGTGCAGGCAAGGAAAGCGCAGCTCACGCGCCTTCCTCCGCGGCGCCCGTCGGAACCGCGTCACCCGTTGCCGTCGGACACGAAGGACACACGCGCGCCGCCGTCGTGAAACTCCTCCTCGAAGAGGGACCCATCACGGCATCGGAAATCGGCACCCGGCTCGGTCTGAGCGCCGCCGGTGTCCGGCGACACCTCGACGCACTGCTCGAGTCCGGTGAGGCGCGCGAGGCGTCCTCCGTCGCCGTGCGTCACCGCGGACGGGGACGGCCCGCGAAGCACTTCCAGATCACCGCCAAGGGCCGCGGCAGGCTCGGTCACGCCTACGACGACCTCGCGGGCGCCGCCATGCGTCAACTCCGTGAGGTCGGGGGAGATGCCGCGATCACCGAATTCGCCCGTCGGCGGGTCCAGGCGATCGTCGGAAATGTGACACCCGCCGCCGATCAGAGCGCCGAGGGTCTCGAATCCACCGCGGACGCCATCGCCGACGCCTTCACCAACGCCGGGTTCGCCGCGTCGACGCGGCCCGTCGGCAACGGCGTACAGATCTGCCAGCACCACTGCCCGGTCTCGCACGTGGCAGAGGAGTTCCCGGAACTGTGCGAAGCCGAGAAGGCAGCGTTCGCCCAGTTGCTCGGCACTCACGTCCAACGGCTCGCGACCATCGCGAACGGTGACTGCGCATGCACAACCCACGTTCCACTCGTTCCGCCGTCCGGTCCCCAATAGCACCACTTTCGATAGATCTCTAGTCAGCAACCTGTTTTCCACCGGCGACCAGCCCTCGCCGGTCTCGTAACAAGACTCCGGAAGGAGCTCGCATGACCGTCACATCAGACCAGGTGACACCCACTGCGTCGGCTAACGCCGAGCCGCTCACGCAGGAAGAAACCATCGCGTCACTCGGGCATTACGGGTACGGCTGGTCCGATTCCGACGAGGCCGGTGCCAGTGCACAGCGCGGTCTGTCCGAAGACGTCGTGCGCGACATCTCGGCGAAGAAGAGCGAACCGGACTGGATGCTCGACATCCGGCTGCGCGCGCTGAAGACGTTCGACAAGAAGCCGATGCCGAACTGGGGTTCCAACCTCGAAGGCATCGACTTCGACAACATCAAGTACTTCGTGCGCTCGAGCGAGAAGCAGGCCGAGAGCTGGGAAGACCTGCCCGAGGACATCAAGAACACGTACGACAAGCTGGGCATCCCCGAGGCCGAGAAGCAGCGCCTCGTCGCCGGTGTCGCCGCTCAGTACGAGTCCGAGGTGGTCTACCACTCGATCCGCGAGGACCTCGAGTCGCAGGGCGTCATCTTCCTCGACACCGACACCGGACTGAAGCAGCACCCCGAGCTGTTCCAGGAGTACTTCGGCACCGTCATCCCCGCCGGCGACAACAAGTTCTCCGCACTGAACACCGCCGTGTGGTCGGGTGGTTCCTTCATCTACGTCCCGCCGGGCGTGCACGTCGACATCCCGCTGCAGGCCTACTTCCGGATCAACACGGAGAACATGGGCCAGTTCGAGCGGACCCTGATCATCGTCGACGAGGGCGCCTCGGTGCACTACGTCGAGGGCTGCACGGCGCCGATCTACAAGTCGGACTCCCTGCACTCCGCGGTGGTCGAGATCATCGTGAAGAAGGGCGGCCACTGCCGCTACACGACCATCCAGAACTGGTCGAACAACGTCTACAACCTGGTCACCAAGCGCACCAAGGTCGAGGCCGGCGGATCCATGGAGTGGATCGACGGCAACATCGGTTCCAAGGTCACCATGAAATACCCGGCCGTCTGGATGATGGGCGAGCACGCCCGCGGCGAGGTGCTCTCCGTGGCGTTCGCCGGCGAGGGTCAGCACCAGGACACCGGTGCCAAGATGCTGCATCTCGCGCCGCACACGTCGTCGACGATCATCAGCAAGTCGGTGGCCCGTGGCGGCGGTCGCGCGTCCTACCGCGGACTGGTGCAGGTCAACAAGGGAGCCCACGGTTCCAAGTCGACCGTCAAGTGTGACGCCCTGCTGGTCGATCAGATCAGCCGCTCCGACACGTACCCCTACGTGGACATCCGCGAGGACGACGTGACCATGGGACACGAGGCGACCGTGTCGAAGGTGAGCGACGACCAGCTGTTCTACCTGATGAGCCGCGGGCTCACCGAGGACGAGGCCATGGCCACGGTCGTGCGCGGCTTCGTCGAGCCGATCGCCAAGGAACTCCCGATGGAGTACGCCCTCGAATTGAACCGCCTGATCGAACTGCAGATGGAAGGGGCGGTGGGTTAGTGACCACGCCAGAAACTGGTGTCCAGAATCTCGGAGTGACGGGGGCCGTCGCGGGCGAGAATCCGCGGGTGGCGCGGACCGCCACCGGTTCGCCGATCGTCAACAAGGGTGAGGTCTTCACGTCGTTCGACGTCAAGGCCTTCGAGATCCCCGGGGGCCGGGACGAGGTCTGGCGGTTCACGCCGCTGCGCCGTCTCCGCGGCCTGCACGACGGAACCGCGGTCGCGAACGGTGCGGTCACCGTGGACGTCGCCGGCCCGGACACCGTCCAGGTCGAGACCGTCGGACGCGACGACGACCGCCTCGGCAAGGCCGGTGTTCCCGCCGACCGCGTCGCCGCCCAGGCCTACTCGGGATTCGAGACGGCCACCGTCGTCACCGTCGGCCGTGAGGTCGAGGTCGCCGAGACGATCAACATCACCGTCACGGGACCGGGCGAGGGCAAGGTGGCCTTCGGGCACCTGCAGATCCGCCTGGGGGAGTTCGCGAAGGCGACCGTCGTTCTCGACCAGCGCGGCAGCGGCACGTTCGCGGAGAACGTGGAGTTCGTCCTCGGCGACAGCGCCCACCTCACCGTGGTCGCCGTCCAGGACTGGGCCGACGACACCGTGCACGTCGCGTCCCACCACGCGCGGCTGGGCCGCGACGCGGTCCTGCGGCACAACGCGGTCAGCCTCGGCGGCGACCTCGTCCGTCTGTCGGCGACCGTCAAGTACGACGGCCCCGGTGGCGATGCGGAACTGCTCGGCCTGTACTTCGCCGACGCGGGTCAGCATTTCGAGCAGCGACTGCTGGTGGATCACTCGCAGCCGCACTGCAAGTCCAACGTGGTCTACAAGGGCGCCCTGCAGGGTGATCCGGAGTCCGGCAAACCCGACGCCCACACCGTATGGATCGGCGACGTGCTGATCCGCGCGGCCGCCGAGGGTACCGACACGTTCGAGCTGAACCGCAACCTCGTCCTCACGGATGGCGCACGCGCGGATTCGGTTCCGAACCTGGAGATCGAGACCGGTGAGATCGTGGGTGCCGGCCACGCCAGCGCCACGGGTCGATTCGACGACGAGCAATTGTTCTACCTGCGCGCCCGCGGAATCCCCGAGGATGCGGCGCGGCGACTCGTCGTGCGCGGGTTCTTCCACGAGATCATCAACAAGATCGCCGTCGCCGAGATCCGCGAGCGTCTCGAGGCTGCCGTCGAGGCCGAACTCGCCGCAGTCGGCGTCTGACGCGCGCCGCCGGACCCCTACTTCCCATTTCTTCGAAGGATCACAATGTCTACCCCTGACGCTTCCACCCCCGAAACCTCGGTCCTGGAAATCAAGGACCTGCACGTCGACGTCGCGAACACCGACGAGAACGCTGAACCGATCAACATCCTCAAGGGTGTGAACCTGACGGTCCGTTCCGGCGAGACGCACGCGATCATGGGACCCAACGGGTCCGGCAAGTCGACGCTGTCCTACGCCATCGCCGGACACCCCAAGTACCAGATCACCTCGGGCTCCATCACCCTCAACGGTGAGGACGTTCTCGAGATGACCGTCGACGAGCGCGCCCGCGCGGGACTGTTCCTCGCGATGCAGTACCCCGTCGAGGTCCCCGGCGTCTCCATGTCCAACTTCCTGCGCACCGCGGCCACCGCCGTCCGTGGCGAGGCCCCCAAGCTCCGCCACTGGGTGAAGGAAGTCAAGGAAGCGCTGACCGAGCTGGACATCGACCCGTCGTTCGGTGAGCGCAGCGTCAACGAGGGATTCTCCGGCGGTGAGAAGAAGCGCCACGAGATCCTGCAGCTCGGTCTCCTCAAGCCGAAGATTGCGATCCTCGACGAGACCGACTCCGGCCTGGACGTCGACGCCCTGCGCGTCGTCTCCGAGGGCGTGAACCGTTACAAGGACCGCGAGCACGGCGGAATCCTGCTGATCACGCACTACACGCGGATTCTGCGCTACATCAAGCCGGAATTCGTCCATGTGTTCGTGGGCGGTCGCGTCGTCGAGTCGGGCGGGCCGGAACTGGCCGACGAACTCGAGGCGAACGGCTACGAGCGCTTCACCCAGGCTGCAGCAACGCAAGGAGCATAAACGCAGATGACCACCTCGGTGCGCGTATTCGACGTCACCCGGATCCGGGAGGACTTCCCGATCCTGGCCCGTACGGTCCGCGACGGAAAACCGCTGGTGTACCTCGATTCAGGTGCGACTTCGCAGCGCCCGAACCAGGTACTCGACGCCGAGAGGGAGTTTCTCACCACCTGTAATGCGGCCGTGCACCGAGGCGCTCACCAGCTCGCCGAAGAGGCCACGGACGCGTACGAGAACGCGCGTGCGGCGATCGCCACCTTCGTCGGTGCCGACAGCGACGAACTCGTGTTCACGAAGAACGCGACGGAATCGCTGAACCTCGTGACCCACGTTCTCGGTGACGAACGCTTCGATCGACACCTCGGACCCGGCGACGAGATCGTCATCACCGAGCTCGAGCATCACGCCAATCTCGTTCCGTGGCAAGAGCTCGCGCGCAGTACCGGTGCGACGCTGCGCTGGTACGGCGTCACCGACGACGGACGGATCGACCTGGATTCGCTCGAGCTGACCGACGCCGTGAAGGTCGTCGCGTTCACGCACCAGTCGAACGTGACGGGAGCGGTGGCGCCCGTCGACGAGCTGGTGCGGCGCGCCCGTGCGGTCGGGGCGCTCGTCGTGCTCGACGCGTGCCAGTCCGTCCCGCACATGGCCGTCGACTTCCACGGCCTCGGCGTGGACTATGCGGCGTTCTCGGGCCACAAGATGCTCGGTCCGTCCGGCGTGGGTGTCCTGTACGGCCGCCGGGAGCTGCTGAACGCCATGCCGCCGTTCATCACCGGTGGGTCGATGATCGAGACCGTCACGATGGAGCGCACCACGTACGCACCGCCCCCGCAGCGGTTCGAGGCCGGCGTCCCGATGACGTCGCAGGTGATCGGTCTCGGCGCTGCGGTGCGGTATCTCGACGAGATCGGGATGGATGCCGTTGCGGCGCACGAACACACCCTGGTCGAGGCCGCCTTGGCCGCGCTCGGGGCCATCGACGGCGTGCGCATCATCGGTCCGGCGACTGCCGAGAACCGTGGCGGGGCCGTGTCGTTCGTCGTCGACGGAATTCACGCCCACGATCTCGGTCAGATACTCGACGACGAGGGCGTCGCCATTCGCGTGGGTCATCACTGCGCGTGGCCGCTGCACCGCCGATTCGGGGTCGCGGCGACCGCGAGGGCGTCGTTCGCGCTGTACAACACGCTCGACGAGGTCGACGCTCTCGCGGCCGCGATTCGGCGTGCACAGGAGTTCTTCGGGGAGGTGCCTGCATGAGAATGGAACAGATGTACCAGGAAGTGATCCTGGATCATTACAAGCATCCCCACGGCCGCGGACTGCGCGAACCGTTCGGCGCCGAGGTTCATCACGTCAACCCCACGTGCGGTGACGAAGTGACGCTTCGGGTGCAGCTCGCCGACGACGGCACGGTGGTGGATGTGTCGTACGACGGTCAGGGCTGTTCCATCAGCCAGGCGTCCACCTCGGTGCTCACCGACCAGGTGGTGGGCATGCCCGTCGAGCAGGCGCTGCAGACCGTTGCCGCGTTCAACGAAATGGTCAGCAGCCGCGGTACCGTCGAAGGAGACGAGGACGTCCTCGGGGACGGCATCGCCTTCGTCGGCGTCTCGAAGTACCCGGCCCGCGTCAAATGCGCGCTGCTGGGATGGATGGCATTCAAGGACGCGGTTGTTCAGATAGTGGACGACCGCGTCGTGGACGAACAGGATTCGGCCGTTCCGACAGCAGACGGCGAACCAGCTCGAATCGGAGGACAGGCATCATGAGCGAGACGCAGACGCCGGAGGCGGACGCCACCGCCGTACCGGAGCAGGCGACGGCCGACCAGGGCGAGACCGCCCCTGCCGCGTCGGGCGCGGTGCCCGACCCGGAACGCCTCGAGGTGCTCGAGGAGGCCATGCGCGACGTCGTCGACCCGGAACTGGGCATCAACGTCGTCGACCTCGGCCTCGTGTACGGCATCACCGAGGAAGAGGACGTCGTCACCCTCGACATGACCCTTACGTCCGCGGCCTGCCCGCTGACCGATGTCATCGAGGACCAGTCCCGCGGCGCGCTCGTGCGCAGCGGTCTGTGCAGCGAACTGAAGATCAACTGGGTGTGGCTCCCGCCGTGGGGTCCGGACAAGATCACCGAGGACGGTCGCGAACAGTTGCGCGCCCTCGGTTTCACGGTCTGACGATCCACCACTCCTGAGGACGACGGGCTCGGCGAGAATCATCTCGCCGAGCCCTTCCTTCGGTGCCGATATCGGGCCGTGAGTCATTGCGTGGCATCCGGTGTACGCGCCGGCCCACCCGGCCCTGATCGCATGCGCTGGCCGCTCATTCTGTGGGGCACGGGTCGCAGTGCCGCATAATTGACGGTGCGAGGTGAGACCGTTGCGGCAGACACTCTGGTTGACGACGACGATATTCGTCGGGTCCGTCGTCGTCCTCCTCGCAGTACACACCGGCGGCGGTGCGTCGAGCGAAGCGGAACCGGAAGCGGCGCAGATGCTCGATCCTGCAGGGCCGGTCCTCACTCTCACTCCGTCGCGCGGGCAGCCGGGCGACCGCATCGAGTACAACGCGACGAATCTACCGACCTGCGGCGGACCGTGGGCGGTGGAATTCGGCGATCGAGTCCTGGGCGAAACCCGTCAGGTCGGCAGTGTCGCCGACTTCCGCGCGATGGTGCCGAATCGCGGCAGTCGCGGTTTCCAGGTGGCCGGGCTGCGTTGCCTGCCGACCCCGTCGATGGTGGTGCAGACGACGTTCGAGGTACTCCCCGTGAGACCCTCGTCGGTGCCGACCACCACCTGGACGCTGCCACCAGCACCCGAGCTGCCGACGCGGACGAGACCCACACCGTCGACAACTACGACGCTCGCAGTTCCTCGCTGATCTGTGATCGTGTTCATTCGTCGGAACCTGCTGCTGAACGTGTGTCCTCTTCGGCTACGGGTACGGTGTCCGCGCGGCGAGCCCCTGTGCGGCCGCCGCGGCACGCACGGCGTCGATCACCAGTTGCAGCGGCGGCCGGTGCGCTTCTGTCCCTCGATGGGCGATCGAGATCGTCCGCATGAGCGGTTCGGTCAGAGGGACGACATCCATTCCTGGCGGGCGCAGCGTCAGTCCGAGATCGGAGACCAGGGTGACTCCCAGGCCTGCGGAAACCATCGCGAGCGCCGTCGCCTGCTCGCCGACCTCATGGTTGATCCTGGGTTCGAATCCGCAACGCTGACAGGCCAGGCGCACCGCGCGGCCGAAATGCGAATTGGGTCCCGCAAGGATCCAGGGATGCTCGGCGAGGTCCGCCAGCGTCATGGTTCTGGCGGAAACCGTCCCCGGAGGCAGCGCTGCGTGCAGTCGCTCCACTGCGATCACCACTCTGGTCAACTCCGGGTCCCACTGCATCGGGTAGTCGGAATAGTCGATCACGAACGAGAAGTCCAGCGAGCCGTCCCGTACTGCGACTGCGGTGTCCTCAGGCGCGAATTCCCTCGTTCGCACTTCGATGCCGGGATGTTCGGCGGCCAGCAACGTCAGCGCACTCGGCAGCAGGCTCGCCGCGACGGATGCCCACACGCCCACGGTCAATCGGGCCGTGACCCCGTCCTGCGTTTGTTCGAGGGCACACGTCGCGCGGTCCACCGATCGCATGATCTCCTCGGCATGCTCGGCGAGGAGAAGCCCGATCTCGGTGAGTTGTACCCGCCGACCGCGCCGCTCGAACAGTTTTGCGCCGACTTCGCGTTCGAGCTGGGTGAGCTGCTGGGATACCGCGGATGTGGTGTAGTGCAAGGCCAGCGCGGCGGCCGTGACGGTGCCTCGGCGGTGTAACTCCCGAAGCATCCGCAACCGGCGCAGCGACAGCTCCATGCCGCCAGCCTATGCATCCATTCCGAACCGTCCAACCGGACCACGCGTTGCGTTGTGTAGAAAGCGTGAACGCAATCATTCAAGATTCTTAACTGGACGCCTGGTCACCAGCGCGCGCACTCTGACGTCATCGGCTGATCGGTTCTGGAGACGATGATTTTCTGAGGATGATTGGGGTAACTCGAGGTGACCACGACGACGGAACGCGGGTTCGGGCGCACCACCGAGCACCGAGAGTATGACCACCGTGAGAACACGGCGATGCAGCGTCGGTTCGATGTGGCGACCGTGCGCGGCGGTGAGCCCCTGTTACGAGTGACGTGGTCTGATCCGGTCACCGGAGCTCATGGGTACCTCGTCGTGCACACGCTGGTGTCCGACCTGGCAACCGGGGGGACCCGGATGCGGGCAGGCTGCACGATGTCGGAGGTCGAGGATCTCGCCAGGGGGATGGCTGCCAAGACCGCGGTTTTCGACCTGCCTGTCGGCGGCGCGAAGGGCGGCATCGACTTCGACCGGAAGGATCCCCGCGCCGTCGGTGTTCTGGAGCGGTTCTGTCAGGCGATGCGCCCGTGGCTGGCCGCGCACTGGGTGACCGCGGAGGACCTGGGGGTGCCCCAGCATCTGCTCGATGACGTCTTCGCGCGTCTCGGCCTCCAGCAGTCCTACCATGCGGCGATCAGCCGGTCGACGGATCCGCAGACGACTCTGCGCCGGGTACGGTCCGCGTTGAATGCCCCGGTGCCCAGCGGTTTTCTGCTGGGCGATGTGATCGGCGGTTACGGAGTCGCGCAGGCCTGCATCGGCACGGTGAAGGCATGTGGCTGGGCTCCGGCCGACACGACGGTGGCAATCCAGGGCATCGGCACCATGGGGGGCGGCGCCGCCTGGTATCTGTACGAGGCCGGTGTACGCGTGATTGCTGTCGCCGACGCCCTCGGCACGCTGTACTCTCCCGATGGCTTGGACGTTCCCGCGCTGCTCGACCTGCGGGACGGCTACGGCGAGATCGACCGCTCCCGCGTCCCCTCGCATGTTCAGGAGTTGCCGAGTGCGGCTGTGATCGCAACGGAGGCAGACATCCTCATCCCAGCCGCGATCTCATATGCGATCACGACGGAAAACGTCGACCAGGTCAGCGCGAAAGTCGTGATCGAAGCTGCGAATGCCGCGACGACACCGGGGGCCGAGACGGCGCTCACCGGCCGGGGTATTCCGGTGGTCCCAGACTTCGTTGCCAATGCCGGAGCAGTCGCCTGGGCCTGGTGGGTACTGCTCGGTCAGGTCGGCACCGACCCGGAGGACTCGTTCCTGCGGTTGCGTACTGACATGCTGGCCAAGGTCGGGGTCCTGATCGGGCGATGGATCCTCGACGGCGTGGCGCCGCGGCAGACGGCATGGGACCTCGTCGCGGCCAACCGCAGCGCGCCGGCTCCGGCCGATCCTCGGGCAGTGCCGGCGCCTAATTCTGGTGATCGTTCTTCGGCTGGTCCATGGGATCGGTTGTCTGCGTCATGATCTCGCGGTTTCCTCCAGTGCGCTGACTCGCCCAGGTCCGGGAGGTCGATCCGTTATCGTCTATGGATGAGCGATGACGCGACGCCGTCCGGTCCAACCCACGCTCCGACGAGCACGCGGCGGGCGGTGCTCAACACGATGAAGGGGTCGGCAGGAAACCTCGTCGAGTGGTACGACGTGTACATCTACACGGTCTTCGCCACGTATTTCGAGGCGCAGTTCTTCGACGAGAACGAGGCCAACTCCACGCTGTACATCTATGCGATCTTCGCGGTCACGTTCGTCATGCGTCCGATTGGGTCGTGGTTCTTCGGCCGGTTTGCCGACCGTCGTGGCCGCAAGGCCGCCCTCATGCTCAGCATCACCATCATGTCGTCGTGCTCCTTCGTGGTGGCGGTCATGCCGACACGCGACGTCATCGGGTATTGGGCGGCGGTGATTTTGGTCCTCGCTCGGCTTGTGCAGGGATTCGCCACAGGTGGGGAGTATGGGACCTCGGCGACCTACATGTCCGAAGCGGCGACCGCGAATCGGCGTGGCTTCCTGTCGTCGTTCCAGTACGTGACCCTCGTGGGCGGTCACGTACTCGCGCAATTCACGCTCCTGGTCGCGCTCAGCGTTCTCGATGTCGAGGCGTTGCACGACTGGGGATGGCGGATCGGCTTCTTCATAGGCGGTCTCGCCGCCCTGGTCGTGTTGTGGATTCGGCGTTCGATGGACGAGTCGCTCAGCGAGTCGCATCTGAAGGCCATCCGTGCGGGTGAGGACCGGACGGCGGGTTCCTTGACGGCGTTGTTCACCGAACACTGGCGGCCGCTGCTGCTGGTGTTCCTCATCACCGCGGGTGGCACGGTCGCGTTCTACACCTACAGTGTCAACGCGCCGGCGATTGTGAAGTCCACCTTCGGGGACGACCGGGCGCTGACGGCAACGTGGATCAACCTGCTGTCGCTGATCTTGTTGTTGCTGCTGCAGCCGGTGGGCGGCCTCGTCAGCGACCGGGTCGGGCGAAAGCCGCTGCTGATCTTCTTCGGTGTGGGTGGTGTCTTCTATACCTATGTCCTGCTCACCTTCCTTCCGCGGACCACCTCGCCGCTATCGGCGTTCGCGCTGGTCGCGGTCGGCTACGTCATCCTCACCGGGTACACCTCGATCAACGCGATCGTGAAGGCGGAGCTGTTCCCCGCCGACGTCCGCGCCTTGGGTGTGGGACTGGGCTATGCGCTCGCGAACTCCGTCTTCGGCGGGACGGCGCCGGTGCTTTTCCAGGCGGCCAAGTCGGCCGGTCACGTCGGCTGGTTCATCTTCTATGTGACGGTCGTGATCGTGGTCAGCTTGCTGGTCTATATTTTCGGGCTGAAGAACAAGGCGGTCACGGTACTCGATCGCGAGCAGGGCAGCGCCTGGGGCGTGCCCGTATCTCCGGGTCGCCGCTGAGCTGGATAAGCGGAGTGCACGCGAGGCTGGATGCGTTCCGGCCGGCGTTGGTCAACATCGATTACCTCGGTCAGGCGCGCTTGCGTTCCGACGTGGATGACTTCGCTGTGGCCTTTTTCGCCGCGGTCTTGGCCGGGGCCTTCTTCGCCGGTTTCTTCTTGGCGGGTGCGGCCTTCTTTCCGGCGGCATCGACGCTGCGCTGAAGTGCGGCAACGAGATCGACCACCTCGGCGTCCTCGCCGGGCTTCTCGACCTCGGCGACGGGGATGACCTTCTTACCGCCCGACTCGATCATCTCGTCGAGCAGTTCGCGCAACTGCACCTGGTAGTCGTCGGTGAACTCGGTGGGATCGAAGTCGTCGGCCATGCTGTCGACGAGTGTCTCGGCCATTGCCAGTTCCTTCGACTTCGGCTTGTCGACGTCGTCGAGGGAGGGAAATTCGGCGGCGCGGACCTCGTCGGGCCACAGCAGTGTCTGAATCACCAGCACGCCGTCCCGCGAACGCATGGCCGCCAACCGGGTGCGCTGACGGAGCGTGAAGTGGACGAGCGCCGTGCGATCGCTGTTCTCGAGGGCAGTCGCGAGCAGGACATACGCCTTGGGCGAATTGGAATCGGGCTCGAGGAAGTAACTCTTCTCGAACAGAATTGGATCGATCTGTTCTGTCGGCACGAACTGCAGAACGGGTATCTCGTGTTTCTCGGCGGCAGGCAGCTTCCCGAAATCCTCGTCCGTCAACACCACCCGGACGCCGTCGTCGGACTCGTACGCCTTGTCGATATCGGCATATTGAACGACGTTGCCGCATTCGGTGCACACGCGGTTGTATTTGATCCGCCCGCCGTCCTTGGCGTGGACCTGGTGAAACTTGATGTCGTGATCCTCGGTGGCGGAATAGACCTTGACCGGCACGTTCACGAGTCCGAACGCTATCGAGCCCTTCCATATCGACCGCATGCGTTCCATGATGGTCTCCTTTTCGTGTTCGCGCGACAGTTCATAGAACTTCCCGTCGCAGGGTCGAACGGAGAATGACGCCGCGGATCTCGCCCGACGAGGCGAGAAACATCTTGCGCATGGCGGCCAGAGTTGCGCGCGGATTCGAGCGCTCCGACAGATACGCCGCCTGGAGTTGCGGTGGCAGATCGAAGAAATACTCGAAGAATTCGGGAACGTGTTGCGCATCCAAATTCAGGAGGACACGGAGACCGAGCGACCGCAGGGATGCCACGCTGCGAGCCCGCCACGACCACAGCCTGCCGTTCGATCCGTCTCGAAGATCTCGGACCAGCAGGTCTGCGCAGAGAAGCGATGCAGCGACGCTGTAGCCGGTGCCGGGGTGCATGAGCCCGGCACGGGCGCCGAACCGCACCAGGTCCGAGTTGTGTGCACGACCGGCCTCGGGCGGCGGCTCGACGGCGAATCTGACTCTCTCGACGTCCGAGTGGGACGGGACGGCGACACCCCGTTGCCGAAGCCGGTCGTGGAGTCGGACCGCGAGTTCCGACATCGGTAGTGGTGGGCGACCGACGAGACACGTCTCTTCGAGCAGGAACCGATCCTGCGTGAGTGGGACGCCGTACAGGAATGACGGCGTGTCCGAGGGGGATGTGCCGTTGTCGCGGCGCCAGTCCATGAAGACGGCAGCATCGCCGTCCAGCGCGTGTGCCGCGGTGTCCGGGTCCACGACGACTCCGTATGCCGTCTGCTGGGCGAGGTCGGGGCTGTCGCGGGTACCTCGCGCATCGACGACGGCGTGCGCCTTCACTGTCGAGCCGTCTCCGAGCCGGACGGAAGTGGGCGAGAGGTCGACGGCTCGACCTGCGAGAACAGTTCCGGAATCACGAGTCAGTATTGATTGCAGCTGTGATGTATTCAAAACGCAATAGGTGCGTTCGAGGGTGTGACGACGAGTCGTCCAGGCTGTCGGGTGGTAAGTCCTCGTGGCGACGGCGGCGGGCGGGAGCCACTCGGGGAGTTCGTCTTCCCACGCGGCGTACGTCGCAGACCAGGCTCTGTGGGGGAGCGGATCCACCGACACGACCGCCATGCCGGCCGCAGTCGCGCGGTGCGCGAGTGCCCGGCCGGCGGGGCCGAGACCGACGATCGCAACATCCCAGATCGCGGGGCGGGGGGAGGCTCTCACGTCGCCAGACTGTCACGATGGCCGAGAGTTCGGCCGGAATAATTCAGTTCCTACGTCAGGCACGGACGGAATCTAGGAAATTCCAGAATACTCGTCCGGTCGGCCGGGCGCCCCGGGGTAGTGGGGACGCCGTCATTGCGCGTTGCGGACCGTGTGAACGCGGCGCGCCGATCCCAGGCCGGGGGAAGTGTCGGCAGAGGGGCAATCGCCAAGCAGCGGGGGAGCGCGAGGGTGATCGAGACGCGGTCGGTGGGGACGGGGAGTCCGCAGCCGGCGGCAAAGTCGCGCCGGGCCGCTATCCGTTCTGGTATTCGAGTCGGACCGGGACGGAACTTGGTAATTAACAGAATTTTTTCTGAAGGCGCGAACACTGCATGCCAACGGCCGTCACCATCTCCGTCAATCTCGCCAACATCTGACCCACCATCCGTCAAACAAAGAAGGTGATGCGCAGGCTTCCGCCGGGCCGATGTGGCGGCGAACGTTAGCGGGATCACCGGCAGGCGTGTTCGGAGGGGGCTGCGGTCGGGTAAAATTGCTGGTTCGTGTGTTCTGTGCGCGATTCTTCTCATTCAGTGCGAGCGTTATTTTCCTAGGAGTCTTGTTGATCACCGCTACCGACCTGGAAGTTCGAGCTGGAGTGCGGACGTTGCTGTCTGCTCCCGGGCCGGCTTTGCGGGTGCAGCCCGGCGACCGCATCGGTCTGGTCGGCCGCAACGGTGCCGGCAAGACGACGACGCTCCGCATCCTTGCGGGGGAGGGTGAGCCGTACGCGGGCGAGGTCATGCGCACCGGCGATCTCGGTTACCTTCCGCAGGACCCGAAGGAGGGTGACCTCGACGTCTTGGCGAAGGATCGGGTGCTCTCCGCACGCGGGCTCGATTCGCTGCTGCGGGACATGGAGAAGCAGCAGATCCTGATGTCGGAGGTTGTCGACGACGCCGAACGCGACAAGGCCGTGCGCAAGTACGGGAACCTCGAGGACCGTTTTTCCGCGCTCGGTGGGTACGAGGCCGAGAGCGAAGCGGCACGCATCTGCAACAGTCTCGGTCTGGCCGACCGCATTCTCGGCCAGCAGTTGCACACGCTGTCGGGTGGTCAGCGTCGCCGTGTGGAACTGGCGCGCATCCTGTTCGCCGCCTCGGACGGTAGCGGGGGGCGCTCCGATACGACTCTCCTGCTCGACGAGCCCACCAACCACCTCGACGCCGACTCGATCACGTGGCTGCGGGGTTTCCTGCAGAACCACGAGGGCGGGTTGATCGTGATCAGCCACGACGTCGACCTGCTGAACGACGTGGTCAACCGGGTGTGGTTCCTCGACGCCGTACGGGGGGAGGCCGACGTGTACAACATGACCTGGAAGAAGTACCTGGACGCCCGGGCGACGGACGAGCAGCGTCGTCGCCGCGAGCGCGCCAACGCGGAGAAGAAGGCCGGGGCGCTGCGAGCTCAGGCTGCCAAACTCGGCGCGAAGGCCACCAAGGCGGTGGCGGCCCAGAACATGGCGAAGCGCGCCGATAAGTTGATGTCTGACCTCGACGCGGAACGGGTGTCCGACAAGGTGGCCCGCATCCGGTTCCCCGAGCCGGCCGCGTGCGGCAAGACCCCGCTGATGGCGGAGAACCTGACGAAGGTCTACGGCTCGCTCGAGATCTTCACCGGTGTGGACCTTGCGATCGACCGGGGTTCGCGTGTGGTCGTACTCGGCCTCAACGGCGCGGGCAAGACGACGCTGCTCCGCATCCTCGGGGGAGTGGAGACACCGGACGCCGGCGGACTGGTCCCCGGGCACGGCCTCAAGATCGGGTACTTCGCGCAGGAGCACGACACCCTCGACGACAACGCGTCGGTGTGGGAGAACATTCGCCATGCGGCACCGGACACGGGGGAGCAGGAGCTGCGTTCGCTGCTCGGTGCGTTCATGTTCACCGGTCCACAGCTCGAACAGCCCGCGGGCACCCTGTCCGGCGGTGAGAAGACCCGCCTCGCGCTCGCGGGCCTCGTGTCGTCCGCTGCCAACGTCCTGCTCCTCGACGAGCCGACGAACAACCTGGACCCTGTGTCCCGCGAACAGGTGCTCGATGCCCTCCGCAGCTACACCGGCGCCGTCGTGCTCGTGACACACGACCCGGGTGCGGCCGAGGCGCTCGATCCGGAGCGGGTCATCCTCCTGCCCGACGGCACGGAGGATCACTGGTCGCAGGACTACCTGGAACTCATCCAGCTCGCCTGAGCCTCCGCGTCGATATCGCCGTCGCTGCGCTCTACGTAGATATCGCCGTCGCTGCGCTCTACGTAGATATCGCCGTCGCTGCGCTCTACCGTGGAAACCACCGTCGCTCGCCGACTGGAGGAGTTCATGGCAGACATCGGGGTCTTCGCCAAGAGTGCTCGGATCACGGGACCGTCGCGCGCCGATCTGCAGGCGGAGCTGAAGGAGCGTTACCAGGCAGGGGCGAGTATTCGTTCCCTCGCCAGGGAAATGGGGAGATCGTACGGATTCGTCCGCAACATCCTCGCGGAGTCCGAGGTAGAGCTCCGCGGACGAGGCGGAGCTCACCGTCGGAAGTCCTGACGACCGCCGGCGGGCGAGTGCGGCGTCAGTCGCGGCGGCGGACGGATTCCTCGACGAGATCGAGCACAGCCGAGAGGTTCTCGCCGGCGTGCCCCGAGGCGATGCGCGCGACCAGACCGTCGAGCACGAGATCCAGGTAGCCGATGAGAACGTCGGTCGGTACGTCGTCACGGAGGCGTCCCGCCGACTTCTGGCGCGCAAGGCGCGCCATGGTCGCCTCGGTGAGTTCCGCCGACCGTTGCGACCAGCTTCTGCGGAAATCGGGATCGGTCCGTAGCCGCCGGGCGATCTCGAGCCGGGTGCCCAGCCAGTCGAACTGCTCGGGCTGGGCCAGCATGTCCCGCATCACCTGAACGAGTCCCTCGTGGGCGACGACGTCGGCCATCCTCGTTGCGTCCTCGTGGGCGAGGGCGAGGAACAAGCCGTCCTTGTCCTTGAAGTGGTGGAAGATCGCACCGCGCGACAGCCCGGTCACTTCTTCGAGCCGGCGGACGGTGGCACCGTCGTAACCGTATGCGGCAAAGCAGCGGCGGGCGCCGTCGAGGATCTGACTGCGCCGTGCCGCGAGATGGTCTTCACTGACCTTGGGCAAAGTGCCTCCTTCGTCGGCCTGTGCGTGTGTTCGGCCCTTTCGCGAGAAAGGTCACCTCATGCACTGAGCGCGCACGACCAGTCATTCGGGACGGTGAGAGCCGCTCGAAGTGGTCGTGCGCGCTCAGTGCCTGTTCAGGCCGAAAACACGCACAGGCGCGGAGCGCCTAGAGCGCCTAGCCCTTGATCATGTTGCGGAGCACGTACTGCAGGATGCCGCCGTTGCGGTAGTAATCCGCTTCACCGGGGGTATCGATGCGGACGACTGCGTCGAACACGACCTTCTCGCCGTTCTCGCGCGTTGCCGTGACCTTCATGGTCTTCGGGGTGACGCCCTCGTTGAGCTTCTCGATGCCTTCGATGTCGAAGGTCTCGGTGCCGTCGAGCTTCAGCGACGCAGCCGATTCGCCCGCCGGGAACTGCAGCGGAACGACGCCCATGCCGATGAGGTTGGAGCGGTGGATGCGCTCGAACGACTCGGTGATGACGGCCTTGACGCCGAGGAGGCTGGTGCCCTTGGCAGCCCAGTCACGCGACGATCCGGAGCCGTACTCCTTGCCGCCCAGGACGACCAGCGGGATGCCGGCTGCCTGGTAGTTCTGCGACGCGTCGTAGATGAAGGCCTGCGGTCCGCCGTCCTGGGTGAAGTCGCGGGTGTAGCCACCGGAGACGTCGTCGAGCAGCTGGTTGCGCAGACGGATGTTCGCGAACGTGCCGCGGATCATCACCTCGTGGTTGCCACGACGCGAACCGAGGGAGTTGTAGTCCTTGCGCTCGACGCCATGGGAATCGAGGTACTGCGCGGCGGGGGTGCCGACCTTGATCGGACCTGCCGGGCTGATGTGGTCGGTGGTGACCGAGTCGCCGAGCAGGGCGAGGACGCGAGCGCCCTTGATGTCCTTGACCGGAGCCGGATCCTTCGGCATGCCGTCGAAGTACGGAGCCTTGCGGACGTAGGTCGAGTTGTCGTCCCACTCGAAGGTGTCACCCTCAGGGGTGGAAAGGTTCTGCCAGCGGCTGTCGCCCGCGAAGATCGTTGCGTAGGACTTGCGGAACATGTCCTGGCTGATCGCAGTCTTGATGGTCTCTTCGATCTCCTGCGTGGACGGCCAGATGTCCTTCAGGTACACAGGGTTGCCGTCGGTGTCGTCACCGAGCGAGTCGGTTTCGAAGTCGAAGTCCATGGTTCCCGCAAGGCCGTAGGCGATGACGAGCGGCGGAGACGCCAGGTAGTTCATCTTGACGTCGGGGGAGATACGCCCCTCGAAGTTGCGGTTGCCCGAGAGCACCGCGGTGACCGACAGGTCGTTGTCGTTGATGGCCTTGGAGACGGCCTCGGGCAGCGGGCCCGTGTTGCCGATGCACGTGGTGCATCCGTAGCCGCCGAGGTAGTAGCCGAGCTTCTCGAGGTACGGCCAGAGGCCCGCCTTCTCGTAGTAGTCGGTGACAACCTGCGAACCGGGTGCCATGTTGGTCTTGACCCACGGCTTGGTGGCCAGACCCTTCTCGACGGCATTGCGTGCAAGCAGCGCAGCGCCGAGCATGACCGACGGGTTGGACGTGTTGGTGCAGGAAGTGATGCCGGCAACGACGACGGCGCCGTGATCGAGGACGAACTCGCCTGCGTCGGACTTGACGACCACCGGCTTGCTCGGGCGGCCTTCTGCGCCGTTGGCGGCGGAGAGGACGTCGACTGCTCCGTCGTCGGCAAACGAGAGCACTGCGGGGTCGGACGCCGGGAACGATTCTTCGACGGCCTCGTCGAGCTTGGTGTGCTCGGTCGGATAGTTCTCTTCCACGTAGTTGTGGATGTCCTTGCGGAACGCGGTCTTCGACTCCGACAACAGGATTCGGTCCTGCGGGCGCTTCGGGCCTGCGATCGAGGGAACGACGGTTCCCAGATCGAGCTCGATGTACTCGGAGAAGACGGGCTCCTTGTCCGGATCGTGCCACAGGCCCTGTTCCTTGGCGTAGGCCTCGACGAGAGCGAGCTGCTCGTCGCTGCGGCCGGTCAGGCGCAGGTAGTCGATCGTCTCGCTGTCGATCGGGAAGATCGCCGCGGTGGAACCGAATTCGGGGCTCATGTTGCCCAGCGTTGCGCGGTTCGCGAGCGGAACCTCGGCCACACCCTTGCCGTAGAACTCGACGAACTTACCGACGACGCCGTGCTTACGGAGCATCTCGGTGGCGGTGAGCACGACGTCGGTCGCGGTGACACCGGGCTTGATCTCACCGGTCAGCTTGAAGCCGACGACCCGGGGGATGAGCATGGAGACCGGCTGGCCGAGCATGGCTGCCTCGGCTTCGATGCCGCCGACGCCCCAGCCCAGCACGCCGAGGCCGTTGACCATCGTGGTGTGCGAGTCGGTGCCGACGCAGGTGTCGGGGTATGCCTGGCCGTTACGTGCCATGACGGTCGGAGCCAGGTATTCGATGTTGACCTGGTGAACGATGCCCATACCCGGGGGGACGACCTTGAAATCGTCGAATGCGCCCTGGCCCCAGCGCAGGAACTGGTAACGCTCGCCGTTGCGCTCGTATTCGAGGTCGACGTTGCGTTCGAGTGCATCGGCCTGGCCGAAGATGTCGAGAATGACCGAGTGGTCGATGACCATGTCGGCGGGGGAGAGGGGGTTGACCTTGTTGGGGTCGCCGCCGAGGGTGGTGACAGCCTCACGCATGGTGGCGAGGTCGACGACGCAGGGGACGCCGGTGAAGTCCTGCATGATCACGCGAGCCGGCGTGAACTGGATTTCGATGCTCGGCTGAGCCGAGGGATCCCAGCCTGCAATTGCGCGGATGTGATCCGCGGTGATGTTGGCACCGTCTTCGGTGCGGAGAAGGTTCTCGGCGAGAACCTTCAAGGAGTACGGCAATTTCTCGGTGCCGGGGACGGCCGAGAGGCGGAAGATCTCGTAGGACTTCTCACCGACCTCGAGGGTTCCCTTTGCTCCGAATGAATCATTACTGGTGCTCACGTCAGCTCCACTCGTCTATGAGGGTCGCCACCGACGGGGCTGTGTCGACGGCTGCAGGCACTGCGGGCACGGCTGATCCGTGTGCGCTGTCGTGCTAGCGATGACGGAATCGGCTCATGCCGCGGTACCTCCGACAGTCTAACAGTACGCTTGTCCTGTGAGAATTCGGGGTGGGATCGAAGGGGAATACGGCGCCGATCCTGCGCGACCGCGCGGGACGAGGTGTGCGGACGGCACGGTACTTCGGGGACTCCTCACGTAGTGTTCACGCGAGGCTTACGTTCCTACAGCAAACCCGGATGAGAGATGCCTGCCCCTATCGCCACCGTAGTTCCCGCCAGTGCCACGCTCCCCGTTCACGCGGCGCATCCCGTGCAGACGGACATCCCGGAGGACATCGACGTCTCGGACGTGATCACGGATGTGTCCGACGACGGGGTGTCCGCGCCGTCCGGCGAGGTGGGTGACCTCGTCGCCGTCGTGAACCGCGCGGCCGAGCACGGCCTCGAGTTGAGCATCGTGGTGCTGGCCGAGGATCCCGGGCGCGACTCGCAACTGCGCGACCTCGCGACCGAGGTCGGGGCCGAGGAGGGTGGCACCGTGCTCGTGCTCAGCCCCAGCTGGGTCGGTACGTACAGCGATTCGATCAGCCGGGTACTCCTCGAGTCGGGTCAAGACCGCACCTACACCGGCGACGCCGTGGTGTCCGCGAATCACTTCGTCGACGAGGTCGTCGAGCCGGGTCCGCCCTGGGCGCTGTTCACGGCGGTCATCGTAGCGATCGTCGTGATCGCGTCGGCTGCGACCTTCTTCGCGAAGTCGCGCCGGGCCGCCGGATCCCGCGACGGCGGTCGGGAAAAACTCTACGATGCCCCGTCGTCGTCGCCGACGACGTACGAGCGACAGAAGCCCTGACGCCCCCGATTATCCGTAAATAACTCGGCGGTCATTTTCACCTTTTCGGGTGGGAGTGGCCGCTGCCTGCGTCGATGCGCGAATACGGCGCCGACAATTCGCGGTTCGGTATTTCCGCTGGTCAAATTACTCATGTGTTATTTGTGACTAAAGTTTCCATAGAGTCCGGAAGTGTCGTACGGTGCATTTGGCGCTCTTGGGGAAGAAGTGTCGCAGGCTGGTGATTGACGTCCAGAGTGACGGCGGTGCTGTGTTCGACGGTGCCGCCGATGCGCACGGGAAGGTGTGGCTGCCGAATTTTCTCCCCACGACGAGCACGGCGCGGTTGCGTGATCGGTGCAGAACCGAGGGAGAGAGTTGTGAAGCGACAAGCACGAGCTGGAGTGGGGCACCGTAGCTTCTCCCGCAGGCGCATTCGCACGGCGCGCCTCCTCATCGGACTGGCCATCGTCGGAGCCCTGGTCGGCAGCACACCCGGTCTGGCCGCGGCCGTGCCCCCACCGCCGCCGAATCCGTCCGACTCCGACATCGCGCAGGCCCAGACGCAGGTCAGCGCGGGTCTCGGTCAGGTCAGCGAGCTGATCAACCAGGTGGCCTCCGCGGACCAGCAACTCGCGCAACTCGACAACGAGGTCGCCATCAAGCGTGAGGACGTGAACCGGGCCCTGGTCGACCTGCAGAACGCCCGCAGCGCCGCCGACCTGGCCGCCGGCGTCGTCGGGGCCTCGCAGCAGGCGCTGCGCGATGCCGGTGCGCAGATCGAACTCGCGCAGAAGGACTTCGACAAGTACGCCCGGTCGAGCTACACCCAGGGCACCAACGTCTCCGCGATCTCGACGTATCTGGGCGCGCAGGGACCGGGCGACGTCCTCGACCGCGCGCAGGTTCTGAAACTCCTCGCCACAAGCCAGAACGCGGTGCTCGAGGGCCTGCAGCGGGCCCGGACCGCGCAGGCGAACAAGGACTCGTCGGCGCGGGAGGCCAAGCAGCAGGCGGACGCCGCCGCCGACCAGGCCGAGTCGAAGAAGTCGCTGGCCGAGCAGGCGATCGCGATCGCGCGCTCGGCATTGCAGGACCAAGCCGTGAAGAAGGCGCAGATCGAGAGCAACCGCGCGGCCGCCCAGGCTCAGCTCGACGCCGCTCGCGGGAACGTCGAGGGGCTGCAGGGGCAGCGTGAGGCATACGCGACGTGGGACGAGCAGCGCCGGGCCGAGGAGGCGCAGAAGGCCGCCATCGCCGCCGCTGCCCGGGAGGCGGCGACTCAGGCCGCGGCCCGGGTCGCCGCCAACGAGGCGGCACGGCAGCGCGCCGCCGAACTCGCCGCTGGGCAGCGCGCGCACACCACCATCGACGAGGATTCCGATTCCGAGTCCGACGGTGAGTCGACGACACCGAAGTCCACGCCGAAGTCGAAACCGTCTACCGGCGGCGAAGACCTCACCGGCAGCGAGGCGATCGAAACCGTCATCGACCGTGGCCTGTCCCAGATCGGCGTCGAGTACGCGTGGGGTGGCGGCGACGAGAACGGGCCCACGAAGGGCATCCGCGACGGCGGTGTGGCCGACAGCTACGGCGACTTCAACAAGATCGGCTTCGACTGCTCCGGCCTGATGATCTACGCATTCGCCGGGATCGGCATCTCCCTGCCGCACTACACCGGTTACCAGTACACCGCCGGCGAGCAGGTTCCGTCGGAGGAGATGCAGCGCGGCGACATGATCTTCTGGGGCCCGAACGCCAGCCAGCACGTCGCGCTGTACCTCGGCGACGACCAGATGCTCGAGGCCCCCGAGTCGGGGGACGTCGTGAAGATCTCCCCGGTGCGGTGGGACGGCATGACCCCCTACGCTGTGCGTATGGTGTCGTGATCCATGATGTCGATGAAGTAGTCCGCAGTGCGGATCGTGCTTGGTTGCGGCGGGGGTTGCTCGCACCTGGAATAGTTGAGCAAGTACGTGAACGGGCGGAACGATCTAGGTGAAAGCGGTGGATTCTTGGTGACCTCACGTGATGATGCGGTATCGGAGGGTGCAGCCCGGACGGAGTCGCCCGCGCAGGCCGCTCCCGAAGGTGTGAAGAACGGGGGTGCGGCCAACGGATCGGGTCCCCAGAACGCCACCGCGCCGAAGGCACCCTCACAGACTGCAGGCCCGCACGGCGCGACGACGCAGTCGGTCGCGCCCGGTTCCAGCGCGACGCAGTCGGTCGCGCCGAGTCTCGCCGCCGACGTTCAGACGCTGGAACGCGCGATCTACGAGGTCAAACGGGTGATCGTCGGTCAGGACCGGCTCGTTGAGCGGATCCTGGTCGGTTTGCTCGCGAAGGGGCATGTGCTGCTCGAGGGCGTGCCGGGCGTCGCGAAGACCCTGGCCGTCGAGACGTTCGCGAAGGTGGTCGGCGGGTCGTTCTCGCGAGTCCAGTTCACCCCCGACCTGGTGCCGACCGACCTGATCGGTACCCGCATCTACCGGCAGGGCCGGGAGGAGTTCGACACCGAGCTCGGTCCCGTCGTCGCGAACTTCGTGCTCGCCGACGAGATCAATCGCGCGCCTGCGAAGGTGCAGTCGGCCCTCCTCGAGGTGATGGCCGAACGGCACGTCTCCATCGGCGGCAAGCGGTACCACATGCCCGACCCGTTCCTGGTGATGGCGACGCAGAACCCGATCGAGAACGAGGGTGTGTACCCACTGCCCGAAGCGCAGCGCGACCGCTTCCTGTTCAAGATCCTCGTCGACTACCCGACGGTGGAGGAGGAGCGGGAGATCGTCTACCGGATGGGTGTCGCCGCACCGGAACCCCACCAGGTGCTCGATCCCGAGGAACTCGTCCGACTGCAGAAGGTTGCGAGCGGTGTCTTCGTGCACCACGCCCTCGTCGACTACGTGGTCCGGGTCATCGCGGCCACCCGCACACCCGCCGAGTTCGGGCTGCCCGACGTCGACGGCTGGATCGCGTACGGCGCGTCGCCGCGTGCGACCCTGGGCATCATCTCCTCCGCGCGGGCGCTGGCGTTGCTGCGCGGGCGTGACTACGTCGTACCGCAGGACGTCCTCGAGGTGATTCCGGACGTGCTGCGTCACCGCCTCGTGCTGTCGTACGACGCGCTGGCCGACGAGGTGTCCCCGGACGACGTCATCTCCCGTGTGCTGCAGACGGTGGGCCTGCCGCAGATCGCTGCCCAGCCGACGACGGTGCCGGCGGCCCCCGCCGGTCACAACGGACCGTCCGCGCCGTCCGCGTCGGTGCCCGGACCGACGGCGATGAGCCAGCCACGGTGAGTGCGCGTACCGCCGGTGCACCGAGTGCCGGCCCGCCGCCGTCGTTTCGTTCCGGCGAGCTCCGTGATCCGAAACTGTCCGCCGCGCTGCGGACCCTGGAATTGACCGTTCGCCGTCGGCTCGACGGCGTCCTGCACGGCGACCATCTGGGTCTGATCCCGGGTCCGGGCTCGGAGCCGGGGGATGCGCGCGAGTACCAGCCGGGCGACGACGTGCGTCAGATGGACTGGTCGGTGACGGCCCGGACGACGCACCCGCACGTCCGGCAGTCGGTGGCCGACCGGGAACTCGAGACGTGGCTCGTCGTCGACCTGTCGTCGAGTCTCGACTTCGGCACCGCCGGCTGCGAGAAGCGGGATCTGGTGGTGGCGGCGGCCGCCGCTGTCACGCATCTGACCAGCGGCGGCGGGAACCGGATCGGCGCGATCGTGTCGACCGGCGCCCAGACCACCCGGATCCCCGCCGGCGGCGGCCGGATCCATGCCCAGGCGATGCTGCGTCGGATCGCGACCACCCCGCACGCCCCGGACGGGGTGCGGGGCGACCTGCAGGAGGCGGTGGAGTCGCTGCGGCGACCCCAGCGTCGCCGCGGGCTGGCCGTCGTCATCAGTGACTTCCTCGGCCCGATCGACTGGGAGCGGTCGCTGCGGGCGATTTCCGGACGGCACGACGTGCTCGGTGTCGAGGTGCTCGACCCGCGAGATCTGGAACTACCCGACATAGGGGATGTTGTGCTGCACGATCCGGAGTCCGGACGGACCCGAGAGTTCACGACCACACCGCAGCTGCGCGCCGATTTCGCGCGAGCCGCGGACGAGCACCGGCTGCAGGTGGAGCAGTCTCTGCGACGCTGCGGCGCACCGCTGCTCAGCCTGCGGACCGACCGCGACTGGATCTCGGACGTGGTCCGGTTCGTGTCCGCCCGCAAGCACAGTTACGGGACCGCGGCGAACCAGAGGTCCCGCCGGTGAGTCTTTCCCAGTTCACCTCACCGTGGTGGTTGCTCTTCCTCCTGGTCGTCGTGGCATTGGTCGCGGGATACGTGTGGGTGCAGCGTCAGCGGCACAAGCACACGCTCCGGTTCACCAACTTCGCCCTGCTCGAGAAGGTCGCGCCGTCGCGACCGGGGCGTGCCCGGCACATCCCGGCGTTGCTGATGGTGCTGGCGCTGGTGTTCTTCAGCGTGGCGCTGGCGGGTCCGACGGAGGACAAGCGGGTTCCGCGGAACCGGGCCACCGTCATCCTGGTCATCGATGTGTCGCTGTCGATGAAGGCGACGGACGTGGAACCGTCCCGGCTCGCCGCCGCGCAGGACGCGGCGAAGTCGTTCGCCGACGGGCTCACCCCCGGCATCAACCTCGGTCTCGTCGCGTTCGCCGGCACGGCGTCGGTGCTGGTCTCGCCGACCACCAACCGGGAGGCCACGAAGGTCGCGATCGACAACCTGCAGCTGAGTGAGCGGACCGCGACCGGTGAGGCGATCTTCACGTCGCTGCAGTCGATCGACACGCTGGCGGCGGTGCTCGGCGGCAGTGATCAGGCGCCGCCCGCCCGCATCGTGCTGCTGTCGGACGGTAAGCAGACCGTGCCCGAGAACCCGGACGATCCGCGCGGCGGCTTCACCGCGGCCCGGCAGGCCAAGGACAAGGACGTGCCGATCTCGACCATCTCGTTCGGGACGAGCTACGGCAAGGTCGAGATCGAGGACGAACGCATCCCCGTGCCCGTCGACGACCCCTCGCTGCGGGAGATCGCGAATCTTTCCGGGGGCAGCTTCTTCACAGCCTCGAGCCTGGAGGAACTCCGCGACGTCTACGACACCCTCGAGGAACAGATCGGCTTCGAGACCACCCGCGGCGACGCCAGCCGTCCCTGGCTCGTGCTGGGTGTCCTGTCCGCCACCGCCGGGCTGATCCTCGCGCTGGTCCTGCGTCAACGGCTGCCGTGATCTGCGTTCCACCACGGCCCCGCACTACCACTCCTGCACACCTGAACAGATAGGTTTGTCCCCATGTCTAACCCAGAAACCACCGATGCGTCGGTGAGGACGGTGTCCACTCCTCGCTCGGTGCTCGTCACCGGCGGTAACCGCGGGATCGGCCTCGCTGTCGCGCAGCGCCTCGCGGCGGACGGGCACAAGGTCGCGGTCACCCACCGCGGTTCGGGTGCGCCCGACGGCCTGTTCGGCGTCCAGTGCGACGTCACCGACACCGAGTCGATCGACCGCGCGTTCAAGGAGGTGGAGGCGCATCAGGGTCCCGTGGAGGTCCTCGTCGCCAACGCCGGCATCACCGACGACACGCTGATCATGCGCATGACGGAGGAACAGTTCACCTCCGTGGTCGACGCCAACCTCACCGGCGCGTTCCGCGTCGCGAAGCGGGCCACCCGGTCGATGCTGCGGTCGCGGTTCGGCCGATTCGTGTTCCTCGGCTCCGTCGTCGGGCTCGCCGGCGGTCCCGGCCAGGTGAACTACGCGGCGTCGAAGGCCGGTGTCGTCGGCATCGCGCGCTCGCTGACCCGCGAACTCGGTTCCCGGTCGATCACCGCCAACGTGGTGGCACCCGGATTCATCGACACCGACATGACCGCCGTCCTCGACGACAAGTACAAGGACATGATCACCGGTGCGGTGCCGCTGCAACGGCAGGGCAAGCCCGAGGAGGTTGCCGCCGTGGTGAGCTTCCTGGCCTCCGACGATTCGGCCTACGTCTCCGGCGCGGTGATCCCCGTCGACGGCGGCCTCGGCATGGGCCACTAGAACTCCCACTCACTTCCCGGACTTTTTCTTCACAGGAGGACACCCCATGGGCGGATTGCTCGAAGGTAAGACCATTCTCGTCACCGGCATCATCACGGACGCGTCCATCGCGTTCCACGTCGCCAAGGTCGCTCAGGAACAGGGCGCCAAGGTGATCATCACCGGCTTCGACCGGCTCCGGCTGATCGACCGCATCGCGCAGCGCCTTCCGCAGCCGGTGCCGCCGGCGCTCGAGCTGGACGTGCAGAACCCCGAGCACCTCGCGAGCCTCGCCGACCGTATCCGGGAGATCGCACCCGAGGGTGTCGACGGTGTCGTGCACTCCATCGCGTTCGCGCCGCGGTCCTGCCTGGGCAGCCCGTTCTTCGACGCACCGTGGTCCGACGTCGGCGTGGCCTTCGAGGTGTCCGCGTACTCGTACGCGTCCCTGTCGAAGGCGCTGCTGCCCGTGCTCAACGACAATGCGTCGATCGTCGGCATGGACTTCGACCCCGCCCGCGCGGTGCCGTTCTACAACTGGATGGGCGTCGCGAAGGCCACCCTCGAATCGGTGAACCGGTACGTGGCCAAGGAGGTCGGTGAGCGCGGGATCCGCTCCAACCTGGTCGCCGCCGGTCCGATCAAGACCCTCGCCGCCAAGGCCATCGCCGGGACCGCCACCGACGACGCCAAGCAGATGAACGAACTCAACACGGCGTGGGACGAGCGCGCACCCATCGGCTGGAACGTCGACGACCCGGAGCCGGTCGCGAAGACCGTGTGCACCGTGCTGTCCGACTGGCTGCCCGGGACCACCGCGTCGATCATCTACGTCGACGGCGGCGCCCACGCGATGGCCGGCTAGGGCACTGTCTGACCCGGGGCGCTGTCCGTCCCGGGGCACTACCCGGGGAGTGCGCCCCGAACGGCACCACGGAAGATGGGAATCATGATCGCTGTGAATTCGACGGACGGTTCCGATTCCCGGTTCGACGCCCTTCTCGTGTTGTCGTTCGGCGGGCCGGAGAAGCCCGAGGACGTGCGCCCGTTCCTGGAGAACGTCACCCGGGGCAGGGGGGTGCCGCCGGAACGGCTGGACGCGGTCGCCGAGCACTACCTGCACTTCGGGGGCGTGTCGCCGATCAACGCTCTCAACCGCGACATCATCGGCCGGGTCGAATCCGAATTGGCAAGCACCGGAATCGATCTGCCCGTCTACTTCGGTAACCGGAACTGGCATCCGATGGTCGAGGACACCGTCGCTCAGATGGCGGGGGACGGCGTGCGTTCGGCCCTCGTCTTCCCCACCTCGGCGTGGGGCGGGTATTCGGGGTGCCGGCAGTACCACGAGGACATCGCCCGGGCCCGGGCCGCCGTCGGGGACGGTGCACCGCACCTGCTGAAGTTGCGGCAGTACTACGACCACCCACTGCTGATCGGGGCGTTCGCCGACGCCATCCGCGCGGCCGTCGCCCAGCTCCCGGCCGCGGACAGGGACGACGCGCGCCTGGTGTTCACCGCGCATTCGGTGCCGGTCGCCGCCGACGTCAACGCGGGACCGCCCGCCGACGGTGGTCGTCTCTACAGTCGGCAGGTGGCCGAGGCGGCCCGCCTCGCCGCCCGAGCCGCCGGATTCGACGACTTCGACCTGGTGTGGCAGTCCCGGTCCGGGCCACCCCAGGTGCCGTGGCTCGAACCGGACATCTGCGATCATCTCGACGCTCTCGCCGGCCGCGGGGTGGGCGCCGTCGTCGCGTGCCCGATCGGTTTCGTGTCCGACCACCTCGAGGTGGTGTGGGATCTCGACACCGAGGCGCGGGAGAAGGCGGCCGAGCTGGGCATCCGCTTCGTGCGCGCCGGCACTCCCGGCACCGATCGACGGTTCGCCGAACTCGTTGTCGCACTCGTCGGCGAACAGGTGACCGGGCGGCCCGCGGAGCGGCTGGGTTCCGAGCCGCTGCTCGGGTCGACCGCGGACGGACAGTCGTGTGCGATCGACTGCTGCCGGGCCGTGGTCAGGCCGTCAGGCCGTCCCGCGCACTCGCGTTGACGGCGGCGGTGCGTGCCGAGCGCACCGCCGAACGCAGTGGCCGCAGCAGATCCTCCAGCGTCGCCGCGCCCGACGCGGACACGGTGCGGGCGGGAGCCATCTGCTCGGCGACGGTGAGGATGGCGGCAACCTGATCGGCCGAGTCCAGGATCCGCAGCGCGCGCGGTGCGATCGTCGCCGGATACCGGTGAAGGGCGGACTGCGCCAACGCATCCGCGATCAGTGCCCGCGGGTCGGCGCCGAACCCGGAGTCCAGCATGTGGAGGGCCTCGAGCGCCGCCGCCGCGTCCCGCACCGCCTGCCGCATCGTGAACTCGGCCTCACCCAGCCCGGTGTGGTGGGCATCGAGGGGGAGCCGCTCGATCGACGACACCGTCCACCGCAACACGTCGGGACCCTCGACGTGTGGAACGAGCCCCGTCCCCGGCCTGCCGGGCGGCCCCACGAGGACCCCCTCGCCTGCGCCGATCGCGGCGGACGCGAACTCGGTTCCGGCGGGCAGCCCCTGCACGTCCCCCGGCCCGGGGAGGACCAGCCGGATCTCGGTCTCCGGTTGCGACACGGACCGGCGGATGGTCTGGAGCAGCGCCGTCACCCCGGCGTCCTGCGGGTCGGGCCACGGCAGCCCGGTGCGCCCGGCCGTCACCTGATCCTCTGCGCACGCAAGATGCATCGGCGCCCACGCGTGGAGGGCGTCGATGACGTCGTCGGGTGCACTGTGCCCGGCGAGCCAGGAACTGGCCCACACGGTGAGAGTGGCGCTGGGTGAAGTCACGATAAACGAGCATATGTCGGCGTGGCGGCGTGTGCGTAACGGCGCCGCTGGCATAGCGTCAGCGCCCGTGAGCGGAGGCGACAGATACGGCGACATCTTTTCCGGCCACCCCCGGGCGCGCAAGCCGGTGACACCCACCGTCCCGGCCGAGCGGGATCTCGTGGTCGAGGACGCGGGCACCGGTTTCTGCGGCGCGGTGGTGGGGTTCGAGCGCACCTACGACGGCGACTTCGTGCGGCTCGAGGACGGCGCAAGGCGCACCCGGTTGTTCGCGATGCGGGAGGCGGCGTTCCTGATCGACGGGAAACCGGTCACCCTGGTACGTCCCGCGGTCAAGCCCGCCGGTCCGGCGGCCACCCGGTCGGCGTCGGGGTCGACGAAGGTGGAGGGGCTGCGCGCCCGGACCGCACTGGCGAGCCGGATCTGGGTGGAGGGCGTGCACGACGCCGCCCTCGTCGAACGGGTGTGGGGGCACGACCTGCGGGTCGAGGGGGTCGTCGTCGAACACCTCGAGGGTCTCGACAACCTCGGGGAGCGGCTCGCGGAGTTCCGCCCCGGGCCCGGACGGCGCGTCGGTGTGCTCGTCGACCATCTCGTCACCGGTTCCAAGGAGACGCAGCTGACGCAGGGCCTCGGCCCGAATGTGCTCGTCACCGGGCACCCGTTCATCGACGTGTGGGAGGCGGTCCGCCCGTCGGCGGTGGGGATCGCGGCGTGGCCGAAGATTCCGCGCGGCGAGGACTGGAAGACCGGGGTGTGCCGCGAATTGGGGTGGGGGACACCCCAGGACGGGTGGCGTCGGGTCTATTCGGCGGTGAACACGTTCCGCGATCTCGAGGCGCCGCTGATCGGAGCGGTCGAACAGCTGGTCGACTTCGTCACCGTCGGTTCCGGAGATTCTGGTTAGATGGTGTTGTGGCTGCATTGATTTGGCTGGTGGCGGGGGTGCTGCTCGCCGCCGCGGAGGCACTGACGGGGGACTTCTTCCTCCTCATGCTCGCCGGCGGCGCACTGGCCACCGCCGGGGTCACCGCGGTCACCGACTTCCCGGTGTGGGTCGACGCGGTGTTCTTCGGCGTGCTGTCCCTGACCCTCGTCCTGGGTGTGCGCCCGGTGTTGTTGCGTAAGTTCGCGACACCGCCGCCGACCCCGACGGGCATCGCGGCGCTCACCGGCAAGCAGGCCCTGGTGCTCGAGGAAGTCGCGGAGCACGCGGGACAGATCAAGCTCGGCGGCGACGTCTGGACGGCCCGCCCGCTCGACAGCACCGAGGTGTATCCACCGGGAACGACCGTGACGGTAATGCAAATTGACGGCGCGACCGCCGTCGTATGGAGGGGACCGTAGATGGCAGCACTCATCGTGTTGATCGTGCTCGTGTTGTTCGTTGCCCTGGTGGTGGCCAAATCCGTGGCCCTGGTGCCGCAGGCCGAGGCCGCGGTGATCGAACGGCTCGGCCGGTACTCGCGGACCGTGTCGGGCCAGCTGACGTTCCTCATCCCGTTCGCGGATCGGATCCGCGCGAAGGTGGATCTGCGGGAACGGGTGGTGTCGTTCCCTCCGCAGCCGGTGATCACCCAGGACAACCTGACCCTGAACATCGACACGGTCGTGTACTTCCAGGTCACCAACCCGCAGGCTGCGGTGTACGAGATCAGCAACTACATCGTCGGCGTCGAGCAGTTGACCACCACCACGCTGCGCAACGTCGTCGGCGGCATGACGCTGGAGGAGACGCTCACGTCGCGTGACTCCATCAACGGTCAGCTGCGCGGCGTACTGGACGAGGCCACCGGCCGGTGGGGTCTGCGCGTCGCCCGCGTCGAACTCAAGAGCATCGATCCGCCGCCGTCGATTCAGGAGTCGATGGAGAAGCAGATGAAGGCGGACCGCGAGAAGCGGGCCACCATCCTCACCGCCGAGGGCCACCGGGAGTCGGCGATCAAGACGGCGGAGGGCGACAAGCAGAGCCGCATCCTCGCCGCCGAGGGCGCCAAGCAGGCGTCGATCCTCACCGCGGAAGGCGAGCGGCAGTCCCGGATCCTGCGGGCGCAGGGCGACCGGGCCGCTAAGTACCTGCAGGCGCAGGGCCAGGCGAAGGCCATCGAAAAGGTGTTCGCCGCAATCAAATCCGGCAAGCCGACCCCCGAACTCCTCGCCTACCAGTATCTGCAGACGCTGCCGCAGATGGCGCAGGGCGACGCCAACAAGGTGTGGCTGGTGCCCAGCGATTTCGGTGACGCCCTCAAGGGCTTCGCGAAGACCCTCGGTGCGCAGGGGCAGGACGGCGTGTTCCGGTACGAGCCGTCGACGACGGAGGAGGACCTGCCGAAGCCCGAGGACGACTCGGAAGAGGTCGCCGACTGGTTCGAGACCAAGTCCGACCCGGCCATCGCGCAGGCGGTGCGGGCGGCGGAGGTCGAGGCCCGCCAGCCCGTCGACGGTCCGGGCCCGCTGACGAAGCCCGGTGCCGCCGACGAGCACGCCCCGCTGTATCCGGGTGGGGCGCCGGGGCAGCTTCCGCCGCAGGTTCCACCGCGGGGGTGACGGCGGAACACCGAGGCAGGGCGGTAGGTCGCGCCCGTCGACGGTGATCGGCAGACCGCTGCATCCGGGTGGTGAGGGCGGATACAATCGAGGTTCCCGCGACGGCACGGGGGGCTCTCGGATTGGAGCTGATCTCGGATGGCCGATCAGGCGAAGCTCCTCGATTATCTGAAGCGGGTCACCGCCGAGCTCTATCAGGCGCGGGAGAAACTCCGCGAGGTCGAGGGGGTGAGCCGCGAACCGATCGCCGTCATCGGGATGGGCTGCCGGTACCCCGGCGGGGTGCGGTCGCCGCAGGACCTGTGGCGGCTGGTCGAATCGGGGTCCGACACGGTTGCCGGGTTCCCCGACGACCGCGGCTGGGGCCTGGCGGAACTCTACGACCCCAAGGCCGAGCAGGCCGGGAAGACGTACACCGTCCAGGGCAGTTTCCTCGACGACCCGGCGGGATTCGACCCGGAGGTCTTCGGCATCTCGCCGCGCGAGGCGCTGGCGATGGACCCGCAGCAGCGGCTGCTGCTCGAGACGAGCTGGGAGACCTTCGAACACGCCGGCATCGACCCGCGGTCGGTGCACGGCAGCCAGGTCGGGGTGTTCACCGGGCTGTCCGGCATCGACTACGCGGCGCGGGCCGGCGGGACGCCGCCCGAGGACCTCGAGGGGTACTTCATCACCGGCAACGCCATGAGCGTCGCCTCCGGCCGGGTGGCGTACAGCTTCGGGCTCTGCGGCCCCGCGATCACGGTCGACACCGCGTGCTCGTCGTCGCTGGTGTCCATCCACCTCGCGATGCAGGCGCTGCGCAGCGGCGAGTGCGCGCTGGCGCTGGCGGGCGGGGCGACGGTCATGGCGACCCCCGCGGTGTTCGTCGAGTTCAGTCGCCAGCGCGGACTGGCCCGGGACGGGCGGTGCAAGGCGTTTTCCGCCGCCGCGGACGGTACGGCGTGGGGCGAGGGCGCCGGGATGGTCGCATTGGAACGGTTGTCCGACGCCGAACGGAACGGGCGCCGGATCCTCGCCGTCATCCGCGGCAGTGCGGTCAACCAGGACGGCGCCAGCAACGGGCTGACCGCGCCGAACAAGCAGGCCCAGGAGCGGGTGATCCGGCAGGCGCTGGCCGGCGCCGGGCTCGGCCCGGCCGACGTCGACGCGGTCGAGGCGCACGGAACCGGCACCACCCTGGGCGATCCGATCGAGGCGTCCGCCCTGCTGGCCGGGTACGGCCGTGACCGCCCCGCCGACCGGCCGCTGTGGCTCGGCTCGGTGAAATCGAATCTGGGGCACACCCAGGCCGCCGCCGGCGTCGCCGGGGTGATCAAGATGATCATGGCGATGCGGTCCGGCGTCCTGCCGAAGACACTGCACGTCGACCGCCCGACCCCGCACGTCGACTGGTCGGCCGGGTCGGTGTCCCTGCTCACCGAGAACCGGGACTGGCCGGTGGGGGATCGGCCGCGCCGGGCGGCGGTCTCGTCGTTCGGTATCAGCGGCACCAACGCGCACGTCGTGCTGGAACAGGGACCCGACGCTCCGCCGGTGCCGGGTGAATTTGATTCTCCCGCAGGTGAAGTCGTGGCCTGGTGCGTGTCGGGTCACACCGAGCGCGCACTGCGCACCCAGGCCGCGAGGCTCCGCGACCACGTCGCCGACCACCCCGACCTGTCGCCGTCCGACGTGGCCGGGGCGCTGCTGCGGACCCGCGCGGCCTTCGACCACCGCGGTGCCGTCGTCGGCGCGGACCTACCGGGGTTGCTGGCCGGCCTCGACGCACTGAGCCGGGGTGCGCCCGGCCCCGACGTCGTCGCCGGTGTGGCCCTGGAAGCCGGGGACCGTCCGGTGTTCGTCTTCCCCGGCCAGGGGGCGCAGTGGGTGGGCATGGCCACCGAACTTCTCGCATCGTCGCCGGTGTTCACCGACAGTGTGCTCGAGTGCGCCGACGCCCTGGCCCCGTACACACAGTTCTCGCTGCTCGACGTGCTCCGCGACCGCGATCCCGCCTCGCTGGACCGGGTCGACGTGGTGCAACCGGCACTGTTCGCCGTGATGGTCGGTCTCGCAGACCTGTGGCGCGCCCACGGCGTCGAACCGGCGGCGGCGGTTGGACATTCGCAGGGTGAGATCGCCGCCGCGTACGTCGCCGGCGCGCTGAGCCTGCCCGACGCGGCGCTCGTCGTCGCGGCGCGCAGCAAGGTGATCGCGGCGTCGGCCCGGCGCGGCGGCGGGATGGCGTCGGTGGCGCTGCCCGCGGACGCGGTGCGCGACCGGATTCAGCCGTGGGCGGGCGCCGTCGAGGTGGCGGTGATGAACGGGCCGTCCGCGACGGTGGTGTCCGGCCCCGTCGACGCTCTCGACATGCTGGTGGCGCAATGGCTGCAGGAGGGCGTCCAGGCCCGGCGGATCGCCGTGGAATACGCCTCTCACTGCGCGGACGTGTCGGTCCTGCGGGAGCCGATTCTCGACGCCCTGTCCTCGATCACGCCGCGGCGGTCGCGGATTCCGTTCTACTCGGCGGTGACCGGGGGCGCGCTGGACGGCACCGCGCTCGACGCGGACTACTGGTACCGGAATCTGCGCCGCCCCGTCCGCTTCGAGCAGGCGACGCGCGCGCTCGCCGCGGACGGGTACCGGCTGTTCGTCGAATCGTGTAGCCATCCGGTGCTGACCGTGCCGTTGCAGGAGACCCTCGACGCGGCGGGCGTCGCCGGCCGCGCCATCGGCACCCTGCGCCGCGACCGGGCGGGACTGCGGCAGTTCACGGCAGCGCTCGCCGAGGCGCAGGTGCACGGCGTGCACATCGACTGGGACCGGGTGCGGTGGGCGCGGCGCGACGATCGGCAGCAGTGGGTGGATCTGCCCACGTACGCGTTCCAGCACCGCCGCTACTGGCTGGACGGTCCCGCCCCGCAGGGCGATGTCGCGTCGGCGGGCATGGAGACGGGCGGACACCCGATGCTCGCCGCGGCGGTCGAACTCGGCGACGGCCGGGGTGCGGTGTTCACGGGTGTGCTGTCGCCGCAACGTCTTCCGTGGCTGAGGGATCACGCGGTCGGTGGCACGGTGATCCTGCCCGGCACGGCGTTCGTGGAGCTCGCGTTGCACGGCGGGAATCGTGTCGGGTGCGGCCGGATCGAGGAACTGGCCATCGAGACGCCAATGGTGATTCCCGCCGAGGGCGATGTCGCCGTCCAGGTGAGCGTGCTCGCCGACGGTGACGCCGGCCGGTCCACGGTGGCGGTGCACTCGCGGCCGGCCGAGGCGCCGAGCGAAGCACCGTGGACTCGGCACGCCACGGGCACGCTCACCGCGGCCGCGGACACCGGCAACTCTCCCGGACCGCAGTGGCCGCCGGCCGACGCCACCCCGATCGAGGTCCGGGGTCTGTACGGGCTGCTGGACGACGCCGGCTACGGGTACGGTCCCGCGTTCCGGGGGCTGCGGGCCGCGTGGCGCCGCGGCGACGAACTGTACGGCGAGGTGCGCCTGGGCGGCGAGGACCCGGCGGCCGCGGTCACGGGATACGGGATCCATCCGGCGGTCCTCGACGCGGCGCTGCACACGATCGCGCTCGGTACCGCCGAGACCGGCGCCCGCGACATCCGGCTGCCGTTCGCCTGGTCGAATGTGCAACTGCACGCCGTCGGCGCCACCGCGCTGCGCGTGCACATCACGACGACCGGGCCCGAGCGGTACCGGGTCGCCGCGTACGACGGGGCCGGCAATCCGGTGCTCACGGCGGAGTCGTTGGCGTTGCGGTCGCTCGGCGACACCGGGTCGCTCGCGGGTACCCGCGCGGTCGGCGACGACCTCTACCGGGTGGAGTGGATGCCCATCGGGTCCTCCACCACGGCGACCGCGGACCTGATGCCGCTGGCCGAGGCGCTCGCCGGCGGCGACCCCACCGGACGCGTCCTGTGGTGGTCGGGGGAACCGGGCGACCAACCGGACGTGCCGAGCCGGGCGCACGCCGCCGCGGAGGCGACGCTGCAAGCTGTCCGCTCCTGGCTCCGCGACGACCGTCTCGCCGACACCCGGCTGCTGGTGACGACGCGGCTCGCCATGACGATCCGCGACGACGAACCGGTCGACGAACCGTCCGCGGCACCGGTGTGGGGGTTCATCGGTGCGGTGCAGAACGAGCATCCCGATCGCATCACCCTGGTCGATCTGGACGGAGAGGCCGGTGACCTCGGCAGTCCGGCGTTGCTGGCCGCGGCGTTGGCGTGCAACGAACCTCAGCTGGCGATCAGGGAGGGCGCCCTGCTCGCGCCGATGCTCGCCCGGGTACCGGCCGCCGACACCGCACCCGACGCCGGCGCGGCGCCGTTCGGCCCGGCGGGCACCGTCCTGATCACCGGCGGCACCGGGACCATCGGCCGGCTCATCGCCCGCCACCTGGTGTCGCGGTACGGGGTGCGCCGGCTGGTGTTGACCGGCCGGCACCCGGGCGCACCGGAGAGTCTCGCCGACCTGCGCACCGAGCTCGCCGACGCGGGGGCAGAGGTCGACGTGACCGCCTGCGACGTGGCCGACGCCGAGGCGGTGGCCGCTCTGCTCGCCGGCATTCCCGACCTGTCCGGGGTGATCCACGCCGCCGGAGTGCTCGACGACGCCACCGCCGCCACCCTCGGCGAGGACCAGCTGCACGCGGTGCTGCGCCCCAAGGTGGACGGTGCCTGGAATCTGCACGAACTGACCCGCGACCGTGACCTGTCGGCGTTCGTGCTGTTCTCGTCCGCGGCGGGGGTGCTCGGCGGCGCCGGCCAGGCGAACTACGCGGCGGCGAACGTGTTCCTCGACGCGCTCGCTCAGCACCGTCGCGTGCGGGGGCTGCCGGCGATCTCGATGGCCTGGGGGTTGTGGGACCGGCCCAGCGGGATGACGTCCCACCTCGACGCCGCCAACCTGGACCGCTTGCGCCGCACCGGCATCGACACCATCAGCCCCGACGCGGGACTCGCCCTGTTCGACGCCGCACTGGCGGCGGACCGTCCGCTGGTCGTGCCGGTCCGCCTGTCGATGCCCGCGTCGCGTTCGGACGGTGAGTCGCTGTCGCCGATCCTGCGCCGCGTCCTCGGTATCCGGCGTCGCCGCGCCGCGGCCGCCGAGACGCCGACCGGCCTGGCCGACGAGTTGCGGGCGCTGGATCCCGGTGAGCGGCACAGCCGGGTGCTGGACATCGTCACCACGCACGTGGCCGCGGTGCTCGGCCACGACGGCAAGGACGCGATCGACCCCGAACGCGCGTTCAAGCAACTCGGGTTCGATTCGCTGACCGCCGTGCAGCTGCGCAATCAGCTGGCCACCGCCACCGGCGTCAGGCTGGCGGCGACGGTGATCTTCGACTATCCCACCGCGGACGCGCTCACCCAGGAGCTGGTGGCGCGGCTGCTCGGGACCGGCGCGGCGCCGCAGGCCCCCGAGGCGGCCGGTGCCCGGCGAGACGACGAGCCGATCGCGATCGTCGGGATGGCGTGCCGCTACCCGGGCCGGGTGTACTGTCCGGACGACCTGTGGCGGCTGGTCCGCGACGGCCGCAACGCGGTGGGGGCGTACCCGGACAATCGGGGCTGGAACCTCGACGAGGTGTACGACCCCGACCCGGACCGGAGCGGCACGACGTACATGAGCGAGGGCGGATTCCTCTACGACGCCGACGAATTCGACGCCGGATTCTTCGGCATCAGTCCGCGCGAGGCGGTCGCGATGGACCCGCAGCACCGCCTGCTGCTGGAGAGTGCGTGGGAAGCGTTGGAACAGGCGGGGATCCGGCCCGACGGCCCGAATCTCACCGACACCGGCGTGTATGTGGGGTTGATGGGCGGCGACTACGGATTCCACCTGATGGGTCAGCGGAACGTGGACGCCGAGGGCTATCTGATGACCGGGACCAGTAACAGCGTGGCGTCCGGCCGGATCGCGTACTCGCTGGGCTTCACCGGTCCCGCCGTCACCGTCGACACGGCCTGCTCGTCGTCGTTGGTGGCCATGCATCTCGCGGCGCGGGCGCTGCGCGACGGGGAGTGCACGCTTGCGCTGGCGGGCGGGGCGACGGTGATGGCCACACCCGGTGTGCTGATCGAGTTCAGCCGCCAGCGCGGGCTCGCCGCGGACGGCCGCTGCAAACCGTTCTCCGACCGCGCCGACGGCACCGGGCTCAGTGAGGGTGCGGGAATGGTGGTGCTGGAACGGCTCGGCGACGCCCGCCGCAACGGCCACCGGGTGCTGGCGATCATCCGCGGGTCGGCGATCAACCAGGACGGTGCGTCCAACGGCATCACCGCCCCGAACGGGCCGTCCCAGGAGCGGGTGATCCGCCAGGCCCTGGCCAACGCGGGCCTCGGGCCCGTCGACATCGACGTGGTGGAGGCGCACGGCACCGGCACGACACTGGGCGACCCGATCGAGGCGCAGGCGCTGCTCGCCGCCTACGGTCAGGAACGGGACGGACGGCCGCTGTGGTTGGGTTCGGTGAAGTCGAACATCGGCCATTCGCAGGCGGCGGCGGGGGTGGCCGGGGTGATCAAGATGGTGATGGCGATGCGGCACGGGGTGCTGCCGCCGAGCCTGCACGGTGACGCCCCGACCCGGCACGTCGACTGGACCGCGGGCGAGGTCTCCCTCCTCGCGGAACCGGTGGCGTGGCCGGAGACCGGCCGGCCGCGTCGCGCCGGGGTGTCGTCGTTCGGGATCAGCGGCACGAACGCGCACATGATCCTGGAGCAGCCACCCGACGTCGCGGTCCCCGCGGTCACACCGCCGTCGGTGACCCCACTGGTCTGGGTGCTCGCCGGCAAGACCGCGGACGCGCTGCGTGCGCAGGCCGTCCGCCTCGCCGGGTTCCTCGACGAGAACGCCGCGGACCCTCCGGACCCGGCGGATCTCGCGTATTCGCTGGCCACCACCCGCTCCGGGTTCCCGCACCGCGCCGCGGTGGTCGGTGACACCGTGGCCGACCTCCGCGACGGCCTGGCCCGCATCGCCGAGGGCAGCGCGGGCGGCAACGTCGTCACCGGAACCAGCATCCGCGGCAAGACCGCCTTCATGTTCACCGGTCAGGGTGCGCAGCGGATCGGGATGGGCCGCCGTCTCGCCGAGGCCTATCCGGTGTTCGCCCACGCCCTCGACGAGGTGTGTTCCGCGCTCGACGAGCATGTGGAAACACCGGTGCGGCAAGTGATCTGGGACGACACCGAGGGTGGTGGCGACAAACTCGACAGCACCGAATACACCCAGCCGGCGCTGTTCGCCGTCGAGGTCGCGCTCTGCCGGTTGCTGCGGGACTGGGGCATCGCCCCCGACTACCTGATCGGTCATTCGATCGGGGAGATCACCGCCGCCCACGTCGCGGGGGTGTTCAGCCTGCCCGACGCCGCCGCCCTGGTCGGGGACCGGGGTCGGTTGATGCAGTCGACGAAACCGGGACGGATGATCGCGGTGCGGGCGGGCGCCGCGGACGTACTGGCCCGGATCGACGGGCGGGTCGACCTCGCGGCGGTCAACGGCGCCGAGTCGGTGGTCCTCGCGGGCAGCGAACGCGATGTGCTCGCGGTCGCCTCCGAATTGTCCGCCGCCGGCCTCACGACCACCACCGTGCGGGTCAAGCGGGCGTTTCATTCCGCCCTGATGGAACCCGTCCTCGACCAGTTCGGCACCGTCGTGTCGAGACTCACCGCGCAGCCGCCGCGGATACCGGTCGTCTCCAACGTCACCGGGAGCGTCGCCACCGCCGAGGAACTCGTGTCCCCGGACTACTGGACCCGGCACCTCCGGCAACCGGTGCGCTTCCACGACGGGGTGCGCGCCCTCGACGAACTCGGCGTCACCCGCTGCGTCGAAATCGGTCCCGGCGCGGCCCTGGCCGCGTTGGCCGCCGAGATCGTGCCGAACACCATCGCCACGTTGCCCGGACGCGGGGACGAGGTGCGCGACCTCGCCGAGGCCGTCGCCGCCGCCTACGTGCAGGGCGTCCCGATCGACTGGGACCGGGTGCTGCCCGGCCGGCGCCGCATCGCGCTGCCCACCTACGCGTTCCAGCGGCGCTCCTACTGGCCGACGACGGCGACACGGCACACCGGCGATCCGGCCGAGCTGGGGCTGAGCCCGGCCGATCATCCGCTGCTCGGCGCCGCGATGACCCTCGACGACGACGCAGTGATGCTCACCGGACAGCTGTCGCTGCACCGGGATCCGTGGCTGCTGCGACCCGTGGCCCCGGACGACGAACCGTCGTCCGGCACCCCGCAGCAGGTGTCGCCGGCGGTACTGGTCGAACTCATCCTGCACGCTGCCCATCACGTCGGTCTCGACCACGTCGACGCACTCACCCTGCATCGGCCGCTGACCTTCCCGTCGTCCGGGCACGCGCTGATCCGGGTGCTGGTGTCGTCGGACGGTCCGGGCGGCGGCCGGACCGTCACCGTCTCGTCGAACGCGGGGGAGACGGACGGCGCGGACACCTGGATGCGGAACGCGTCGGCGACTGTTGACGACGTCGTCGGCCCGGCCGCCGCGTCACCGTCACCGGTGCCGGTACCGGTCGACGCCGAGGCCGAGGTGCGCCTCGACGAGGGCACCGACACGAGCGGATTCGGCATCCACCCGGCGTTGCTGCAGGCGGCGCTCGAACCGATCCTCGGGTGGGACGGCTGGCCGGCCGCGTGGTCGGGAATCCGGCTGCACACCGTGGGTGCGGACGCGGCCGTGGTCCGGTTCACCGCCGGCGACGACGGCCGCTACCGGCTCGTGGTCGTCGATCCCGCCGGGGCACCGGTGCTGACCGTCGACGCGGTGCGGGTCGAGTCGAGTCCGCCCGACGCGGACGGCGACGAGCGGCGGGCGGCGCCGCCCCTGCACCGGACGGTCTGGATCCGGGTCGAGGCGGCCTCGCCCGGGCCGATCCCCGGGCCGATCGTCGTCCTCGGCGACGAGGACACCGGTCTCGGCTCCGCATTTGCGTGCCACCCCGACCTGGCGGCGCTGCGTGCGGCGCGGGAATCCGAGGACGAGGACGACCGGCGTCCGTGGACGGTGCTGGTCGACTGCGTCGCCGCCGGTGAGCAGGGACCGGCCGCGACGCACGCACTGTGCGCGCGGATTCTGCGACTGTTGCAGGAGTGGCTGGACGACGACACCGTCGCCGACAGCACGCTGGTGGTCGTGACCCGGAACGCGATGGTCGCCGGCGACGGCCGCGGCGACCATGCCGACCTCGCGGCCGCCGCCGTGGGGGGTCTGGTCGGATCCGCGCAGAACGAGAATCCGGGCCGGATCGTACTGATCGATCTCGACGACGCGTCCGACGTCGAGGCCATCGTCGCGTCGGCGGTGGCGAGCGGGGAACCGCAGGTGGCGGTCCGGAACGGGGACCTGCTGGCGCCCCGGTTGCGGCGGATGCGCGCCGGCGGTGAGTCGGTGCCGGTCGAGGCGGTGCCGCTCGATCCGCACGGCACCGTTCTCGTCACCGGCGGCACGGGCACGGTGGGCTCGCTGGTGGCTCGCCGCCTGGTCACCGAATACGGCGCCCGGCACGTGCTGCTGACCAGCCGGCGTGGACCGGATGCCGAGGGAGCGGACGGTCTGCGCCGCGAATTGAGCGATCTGGGCGCCGAGGTGACCATCGCGGCCTGCGACACCGCCGACGAGTCGGCCGTGGCCGCGCTGCTGGCGGCGATACCGCCGGAGCACCCGTTGACGGCGGTGATCCACGCGGCCGGCGTGATCGACGACGCCACCCTGGTCTCACTCACCCCCGAACGGTTCGACGCCGTGCTGCGTCCCAAGGTCGACGCGGCCTGGCACTTGCACCGGCTGACCGCGCGCAGCGATCTGCGGGCCTTCGTCCTGTTCTCGTCGCTCGCCGGCCTCCTCGGGGCGCCCGGTCAGGCGAACTACGCGGCCGCGAACAGGTTCCTCGACGCCCTCGCGCATCACCGCCACGCCGTCGGCCTTCCCGCGCTGTCGATCGCGTGGGGCATGTGGGCACCGCCGAGCGCCATGACCGACAACCTCGGTGCCGTCGACCTCGCCCGGACGCGGCGCAGCGGAATGGTGCCGATGTCCGCCGACGACGGCCTGGCTCTCTTCGATTGCGCGCTGGCCGCCGGCGCCCCCACCGTGGTCGCCGCGCGGTTCGACCACACCGGTCTCGCCGGTCCATATGTTCCGGCGCCGCTGCGCGGCCTGATCCGGGAAACGCGCCCCCGCGCCGCGGGAGCGGACTCGGCCGCGACCGGACCGACCGGGACCGGGTCGTCGGGCTGGGCTCAGCGCCTCGCCGACCGGTCGATTCCGGAACAGCGGCACCTGATGCTCGACCTGGTACGGGCTGGTGCCGCCGCGGTCCTCGGCCACGACGCGTCGGACGCGGTCGACGCCGACCAGGCGTTCAAGGAACTGGGGTTCGATTCGCTGGCGGCGGTGGCGCTCCGTAACCAGCTCGGCGCCGCCACCGGGCTGCGGTTGCCGCCGACCATGGTGTTCGATCACCCGAGCCCGCGGGCCGTCGCCGAGTTCCTGCGGGCCGAACTCGTCCCGGATCCGGTGTCGGTGGCGTTCGCCGACGTCGACCGGCTGCGGGCGATCGTCGGCGAGCTCGGCGACGACAGCGCGGCCCGGTCGGCGATCGCACAGCGACTGGAGACCCTGCTGGCCGAGGTGGGTGCCGGCGACGGTGCGGCCCGCGGCGACGCGGTCGACAAGATTCACGCCGCCACGAGTGAGGAGATCCTGGACCTGATCGACCGCGGTCTGTGAACCGGCCGCACGCCGGTCACGTGAGGAGCGCGCGCCCGACTCCGCACACCGCGATAGCCCACAGCACGCTGGTGAACGTGCCGATGATGAACTGTTCCGACGCGTGGGGTTCGCGCAGTTCGGGGTAGCGGGCCAGTCCCTTGACGGCGAGGACGACGGCGATGCCCTCCGGCCAGCCCGCCAGGATCGCGGCGGCGACGGCGGCACGCTCGAGGAGTCCGATGATCCGTCCGCCGCGCAGCGGTCCCGCGTCGGGCCGGGGGTCGGAGCCGGCGTCGGGCTGGCGGCGCGCGATCCGGAACGCGGCCAGCACGAGGGGCGCCCCGCCGGTGGTGGCGGCCGCGACGCACAGGACGAGGGTGGCGGCGAGGGCGAATCCGGTGACCGGGGTGGTGGCCGCGGCGGCGACGGCCGCGGCGGCCAGGGCGAGCACGATCACGATCGGCGCCGCCCACTGCGCCGCCCAGCGCGGGCTGCGGGGTGCGGCGAGGGTCAGGGGCGCGACCGCGGCGACGCCGAGGGCGATCAGCGCGAGTGCTGTCATGAATCCGCCTTGCGTAGGAGTCGTTCGGCCAGCCGCCGTCCCGCGGTCTCGACGTGCCAGCCCGCGGTGGAGAGTCGTTGGGAGACGGCCTGCTTGCTGATGCCCAGCGCCCGCGCCGCGTCGGTCTGGGTGGAGCCGTGGCGCATCTGCTCGACCGCTGCGCGGCCCTCCTCGGTGCGGCGGGCGACGAGGACGGCGACGAGGGCCAGCGCCGTGTCGGCGTCGGCGGCGCTGTCGGGGTCCGGTCCCTCCACGGCCACCCGGCCGGGGGCGCTCTTGGCGCGGCCGACGGCGGTCCGTGCCGATTCGAAGGCGGGTCCGCGGCCGGCCCGTGTCTCGGCGGGGAGCGGGTCCTCGACGGGTCCGACGCCGATGCCGACGCTCCAGTGTTCGCGTGCGACGAGGTCGAGTGCGAGGTCGACGACGGCGGCGGGATCGTCGGTGACGGCCTGGATCTCGTCGCCGGCCGTGCGCTGGAACGGGCGGACGAGGGCACGGTCGCCGAGTTCGGCGAGGAGGGGGGCGACCCGGTCGACGTCGCGCCGGCTGCCGCGTTGGTCGACGGTCAAGACGAACATGAGTCAAGGTTAGAAACTGGATATGCCAATGTCAATATTCAGAGCTTGACTCTGCGGTTTCAAGGTTGTGGTATTGACTCGTCCTCGACGGGACGGTCGGCGGACGAATCCGCAACCGAGCCGGCCGACCCGTCCAGGGGCCGGCGGGAGTCCACGACCAGCCCCGCGATACCCACGACGATGCACACCGCGGACAGTCCGAGCAGCGCCGGATTCGTCTCCCCGGTGAAGGCGTCGCCGAGGACGACGATGCCGACGGTCCCCGGCAGGATGCCCACCACCGTGGCCAGCACGTACGGGACCAGCCGGATCGAGGAGACACCGGCGCAGTAGTTCACCACGGAGAACGGCACGAACGCGATCAGCCGCAGGGAGCCCACGGCGATCCAGCCGCGGCGGGCGATCCGCTCGTCCACCCGGCGGATCGTCGGGTTGGAGATCCGCTGCCACACCACGTCCCGGCCGACCGCGCGGACCAGGGAGAGGGCGAGGACGGCGCTCACCGTGGACGCCAGCACCGCGATCGCGATGCCCAGCCCCGCACCGAACAGCAGACCGGCACTCAGCGTGAACACCGTGCGGGGGAACGGGAACACCGTCACGAGCGCGTGCACGGCGAAGAAGACGAGTGGAAACGCAGGCCCGACCGACTGCGCCCATTCCCGGACCTGCAGCACGGACGGATGGGGTGCGAGCACCGCGACGACGACCAGCGCGACCGCCAGTACTGCGACGCCGATCACCCTGCGGTCCCCGAGGCGTCTCTTCACAGGGCACCAGGCTACCCGGCTGACCGGCCCGGGGTGCCGTGAGCGGCGCGTCAGGACAGGCGGCGGCGACCCGTCACCGTCGCCTCGATGCAGATCCGCCCGCCCGACGTCCCGGCCACCCGGGTCACCGACACCGCCCGGCCCGCCCGGACCACGTCGGCGGTGAACGTCGTGGCGCGGTCGAGGGGGACCGGCCGGAAGTAATTGATCCGCATCGACGCCGTGTCCATGTCGGCACCGACTCGGTGCAGGGCGGCGTTCGCGGCGAGGTCGATCGCACATCCCTGGACGCCGCCGTGCACGAAACCGAGCTTGTTCGCGATCAGCGGGTTCGGCGGCACCACCACCGGCCCGCCGGGTCCGTCGTCGATCCGCCCCCCGATCCAGTCGAGCGGCGCGACCCCCGGTTCCGGGAAGTCGGGGAGGGCCGCCGTGTTCGCGACCGGCGGCGGCAGGTCCACGTAGTTGCCCCACAGGGTGCCGGTGGCGATCAAAGTGCCCGCCGAGTCGCGGACCCGGGCGGTGGACGTGCCGCCGTCGGCGGTGACCGCGAGCAGCCGGCTCTCCGCCCACAGCGTCGGGCCCTGCCACCGCCGGGGTGTGACGACGTCCATCGACAATTCGGCGGTGACCAGCCCGTCGCGGGTGCCGCGCCGCTCCCACACCGTGAATCCGAGGAGATCGTCGAGCAGCACGGCGAGGACGCCGCCATATGCGGTTTCGCCGGTATTCGCGGCGAGCGCGCCGATGTCCATGCTCATACGATTGAGGGGTTCGCCGCGGTCGTCGACGCCCCGGGTCGGCGCGCCGAGCCCGAACAGCCGCTGCGTGGCAGTGCGATCGGTGACCGCCGGTTCGTGCGCAATGCTCATGACCTGAGGTTATTCATCGTGTGGTGATCCTCACGATAGGGGGCGCCGAACTGCGGCTAGCATCACAGTCACACAATGTATTGATCGATCGCTCATCAGGGAGAGGAAGCCGACACCGTGTCATTAGCTTCAGAAGCCGAGGAAGCTGCGCGGGCGTACGCCGACTGGCAGCATTCCGTGGCCGGAGTCCTCGCGAAGTCGCGTCGGATCGACGCCGCGGAACTCGGTCCGGAACCCCAGAAGCTCCTCGAGACCGTCACCTACGACGGTGTCACCGTCGCGCCGCTGTACAGCCCGCGCGACGAGCGTCCGGAGCAGCCGCTGCCCGGCACCTTCCCCTACGTGCGCGGCGCGGACGCCACCCGGGACGTGAACGCCGGCTGGCTGGTCAGCGCCCGCTTCGGTGAGGGCGCGGAGGCGGCGGACGTCAACCGCTCCGTCCTCGACTCCCTGGAGAACGGCGTCAGCGCACTGTGGCTCACCGTCGGCGGCCCCCACCTTCCGGTCCGGTCGCTCGAGACGGCCCTCGACGGTGTGCTCCTCGACCTGGCACCGCTCACCCTCGACGCCGGAACGGACGCACCGCTCGCGGCGCGGGCCCTGTTCGCCCTGCTCGATGCGCGTGCCGCCGCGGGGGACGGCGTCACCGACCGCACCGCGGTCCGCGTCGACCTCGGGACCGCTCCGCTCACCAGCGCATTCTCCGGTGCCCCCGACGTGGAACTCGGCGACGCGGTGTCCCTCGCCACCGAGTCCGCCGGCAGGTCGGAGAGCGTGCGGGCGATCACCGTGGACGGCACCGCGTTCCACAACGCCGGCGCCTCCGACGCCGAGGAACTCGGCGCGTCGATCGCAGCGGGCCTCGAGTACCTGCGGGCCCTCACCGAGAGCGGCCTGACCATCGGGCAGGCCCTCGGGCAGCTCGGCTTCCGGTTCTCGGCCACCGACGACCAGTTCCAGACCATCGCCAAGTTCCGGGCCGCGCGGCTGGTGTGGGCGCGGATCGCCCAGGTGTGCGGCGCCTCCGACTTCGGCGGCGCCCCCCAGCACGCCGTCACGTCGGCCGCGATGATGGCGCAACGCGATCCGTGGGTGAACATGCTCCGCACGACCCTCGCCGCGTTCGGTGCCGGCGTCGGCGGCGCGGACGCGGTCACGGTGCTGCCGTTCGACGCGGCACTGCCCGCCGGGGCGCTGGGTGTGTCGAAGACCATCGCCGCGCGGATCGCCCGCAACACCCAGCTGCTGCTGCTCGAGGAGTCGCACCTGGGCCGGGTGCTCGACCCGGCGTCCGGCTCGTGGTACGTCGAGGACCTCACCCAGCAGGTCGCGGCGAAGGCGTGGGAGTTGTTCCAGCAGATCGAGGCGGCCGGCGGCTACCGCGCCGCACTCGACGCGGGCGTCGTCGGGGACCGGATCGCGTCCACCCGCGCCCAGCGTGATTCGGACATCGCACACCGCAAGACCACCGTCACCGGGGTCAACGAGTTCCCGAACCTCGGCGAGGCGCCGCTGCCCGCGGGCTCCGCCGAGACCGGCAGCGTCGCCCGGTACGCCGCGGCGTTCGAGGCGCTGCGGGACCGCTCCGACGCCTACCTGGCGGCGCACGGTGCGCGACCCGCCGTCGTCCTGGCCCCGCTCGGCCCCGTCGCCGAACACAACGTGCGCAGCACGTTCGCCGTGAACCTGCTGGCGTCGGGCGGCATCGAGGCCCGCAACCCCGGCCCCCTCGCCGTCGGTGACGGCAGCATCGCCGCCGCCGCGCAGGACTCCGGCGCCGGTATCGCCGTGATCTGCGGTACCGACAAGCGGTACACCGCCGAAGCCACCGCCGCGGTGCAGGAATTGCGCGCCGCCGGGATCGGCACCGTGCTGCTCGCCGGCCCGGAGAAAGTCGTCGCCGACGCGGACGGCCCCGCCCGGCCCGACGGATTCGTCACCGCCCGTATCGACGCAGTCTCGGTCCTGTCCGGACTGCTCGACACCATCGAGAGCTCGAGTGACTCCTCGGGCGACACAGGGAGCAAGAAGTGACTACTCGCGAGGTCAAGCACGCGATCGGCAGCTTCGCCGAAGTGCCACTGGAGGATTCGCAGTTTCCCCGGCCGGCCGCCCCGACACCGGAGCAGACGGACGAGCTGATCACGTCCGCCGCGGCGGCCAACCACTACAGCCCGGAACAGGTGGTGTGGTCCACCCCCGAGGGCATCGACGTCAAACCGGTCTACACCAAGGCCGACCGCGACGCCGCCGAGGCCGAGGGCTACCCGGTCGGGAGTTTCCCCGGCGCCGCACCGTTCGTGCGCGGCCCGTACCCCACCATGTACGTGAACCAGCCGTGGACGATCCGCCAGTACGCCGGCTTCTCCACCGCCGCCGAATCCAACGCCTTCTACCGCCGCAACCTCGCGGCCGGGCAGAAGGGTCTGTCGGTGGCGTTCGACCTGGCGACGCACCGCGGCTACGACTCCGACCATCCCCGGGTGCAGGGCGACGTCGGCATGGCCGGGGTGGCGATCGACTCGATCCTGGACATGCGGCAGCTGTTCGACCACATCCCCCTCGACAGCGTCAGCGTCTCGATGACGATGAACGGTGCGGTGCTGCCGATCCTCGCGCTGTACGTCGTGGCCGCCGAGGAGCAGGGTGTCGCCCCGGAGCAGCTGGCCGGAACCATTCAGAACGACATTCTGAAGGAGTTCATGGTCCGCAACACCTACATCTACCCGCCGAAGCCGTCGATGCGGATCATCTCCGACATCTTCGCGTACACCAGCGCGAAGATGCCGAAGTTCAACTCGATCTCCATCTCCGGCTACCACATCCAGGAGGCCGGGGCCACCGCCGACCTGGAGCTGGCGTACACCCTCGCGGACGGGGTGGAGTACATCCGCGCCGGCCTCGACGCGGGCATGGAGATCGACAAGTTCGCGCCCCGGTTGTCGTTCTTCTGGGCGATCGGCATGAACTTCTTCATGGAGGTCGCGAAGCTGCGGGCCGGTCGCCTGCTGTGGAGTGAGCTGGTCGCGAAGTTCGAACCGAAGTCCGCGAAGTCGTTGTCGCTGCGCACCCACTCGCAGACGTCGGGCTGGTCGCTGACCGCGCAGGACGTGTACAACAACGTGGCCCGCACCTGCGTGGAGGCGATGGCGGCGACGCAGGGGCACACCCAGTCGCTGCACACCAACGCGCTCGACGAGGCCCTCGCGCTGCCGACGGACTTCTCCGCCCGCATCGCCCGCAACACCCAGCTGCTGCTGCAGCAGGAGTCGGGGACCGTCCGTCCCATCGACCCCTGGGGCGGGTCGCACTACGTGGAGTGGCTCACTCACCAGCTGGCGAATCGGGCCCGCGCGCACATCGCCGAGGTCGAAGAGGCCGGCGGCATGGCGCAGGCGATCAGCGAGGGCATCCCGAAGCTGCGCATCGAGGAGGCCGCGGCCCGCACGCAGGCCCGCATCGACTCCGGCCGGCAGCCGCTGATCGGTGTCAACAAGTACGTTCCGGACGAGGCCGACGAGATCGAGGTCCTCAAGGTCGAGAACTCGCGGGTCCGCAAGGAGCAGCTCGAGAAACTGGACCGGCTGCGCGCCGACCGGGACGCGAGTGCCGTCGAGGCGGCGCTCGCCGAACTGAGCCGTGCCGCGGCCGCCACCGAGGGCGGCATGGAGAACAACCTGCTGGCGCTCGCGATCGATGCGGCCCGCGCGAAGGCCACCGTCGGCGAGATCTCCGAGGCCCTGGAGAAGGTGTACGGGCGTCACCAGGCCGAGATCCGGACCATCAGCGGGGTGTACCGGGACGAGGCCGGAAAGGTCGACAACATTAACAAGGCAACGGAACTCGTCGAGAAGTTCGCGGAAGAGGAGGGCCGCCGGCCCCGTGTCCTCATCGCGAAGATGGGGCAGGACGGCCACGACCGCGGCCAGAAGGTGATCGCCACGGCCTTCGCGGACATCGGATTCGACGTGGACGTCGGACCGCTGTTCCAGACCCCGGAAGAGGTCGCCAACCAGGCGGCCGACAACGACGTCCACGTGGTCGGTGTGTCGTCGTTGGCCGCGGGCCACCTCACGTTGGTGCCCGCGCTCCGGGAAGCCCTCGCGGCGGTGGGACGCCCCGACATCATGATCGTGGTCGGTGGCGTCATCCCGCCCGGCGACTTCGCCGAACTGTACGAGGCCGGTGCCGCCGCGATCTTCCCGCCCGGGACGGTCATCGCGGACGCCGCCAGCGGACTGCTCGAGAAACTGGCCGCGCAGCTCGGCCACGACCTGACGGGCACCCCGGAATAACATGGGACGGCCTCCAGTCGACATCGATGCCCTCGCCCAGGCCGTGCGCGCCAATCAACGCGCCGGCCTGGCGAAGGCCATCACCCTCGTCGAGTCCACCCGCACCGACCACCGGGAGGCAGCGCAGCGGTTGCTGCTCGAACTGCTGCCGGAGTCGGGGAAGGCGCACCGGGTCGGGATCACCGGGGTGCCCGGCGTCGGGAAGTCGACGTTCATCGACGCGCTCGGGATGCACCTGATCGGGCAGGGCCACCGGGTGGCGGTCCTGGCCGTCGACCCGTCGTCGACGCGCACCGGCGGATCCATCCTGGGCGACAAGACGCGGATGGCGCGGCTGACCGTCGAGAAGAACGCCTACATCCGGCCGTCACCCACGTCGGGCACCCTCGGCGGGGTCGCGAAGGCGACCCGCGAGACGATCGTGCTGCTCGAGGCCGCCGGTTTCGACGTCATCCTCGTCGAGACGGTGGGCGTCGGCCAGTCCGAGGTGACGGTCGCGAACATGGTGGACTGCTTCTGCTTCCTCACCCTGGCCCGCACCGGCGACCAGTTGCAGGGCATCAAGAAGGGCGTCCTCGAACTCGCCGACCTGGTGGCCGTGAACAAGGCGGACGGAAAGCACGAACGGGAGGCGAAGGGCGCAGCCCGGGAACTCGCGGGTGCGCTGCGGCTGATCTACCCGCACGACGCCGTCTGGACGCCGCCGGTGATCACGATGAGCGGTCTCGAGGGCGTCGGGCTGGAAGACTTCTGGGACACCGTCTGCCGGCACCGGGACGTGCTGACCGCGGCCGGGCAGTTCGAGGAGAACCGGCGCCGTCAGCAGGTGGACTGGACGTGGACGATGGTCCACGACCAGCTGCTGCGCCGGCTCGCGTCCAACACCCGGGTCAAGGCGATCCGCGGCGACGTCGAGCAGCAGGTGCGTGACGGGTCACTGACGGCGGCGCTGGCCGCCGCCGAGATCCTCGACGCGTTCGACGGCACGGACGCCTCAGCCGACTGACTTCGCGAAGCGCCCGACCCGGTCGACGAGATCGTCGAAGAACGCGGCCGGGTCGGTGCTCACCGCGATGTCGACGTTCGGTTCCCGGTTCCAGTGCCCCACCCAGTCGGCGACCGTGGTGCCGCGGGTGAGGCGGCCGTGCAATTCGACGTCGACGGTGGCCGGGCGGGTCCGGGCGATCGCCGGGTTCAACGCCACGGCCGCCGCGAACGGGTCGTGCATGTGCGCCAGGAAACCCTGCCCGTGGGTGCGGTGGAAATCCATGTAGAAGCGGACGGCGTCGGACAGGTGCCGGATCACCGGGTTGCTCGCCGTCGAGCGGACCTCCGGCTCGTCGTCGGGGGAGATGATCTCGTCGGGGCTGCTGCCCGCCGCCTCCGCCAGCCGCCGCACGTGATCCGGTGTCATCTCGATCGTCTCGGTGACGTCCAGACCGCACAGGATGGGACGCCGGCCCGCCGGTAGCCCGGAGAACGCGTCGAACACCTCCTTGGCCGCCTCCGGGTCCACCGACACGTTCCACTCGGTGGTGGGCGTGGTGTTGCCGGGGTGGTTGAACGCCCCACCCATCACGACCAGGCGCCGCAGCAGCCGCGGCAGTGCGGGTTCCTCGCGGATGGCGAGGGCCAGATTCGTCAGCGGACCGGTCACCAGACCGGTGAGCTCGCCCGGGTGGGCCCGGACCAGGTCCACCCACAGGGCGGTGGCGTCCCGCTCCGACAGCGACCGCCCGGCCGGCGGGAGGACGGCGTACCCGATGCCCTGCGGTCCGTGGGTGTCCTCGGTGGTGCGCAGCGGGCACGCCAGCGGGACCCGGGCGCCGAGCGTCACCTCGATGTCGGGGGCGCCGCAGAGGGCGAGCCAGTTCAGGTTGTTGGCCGCGACCTGTTCGACCGGCACGTTGCCGGCGGTGCTGGCGATGCCCGCGATCTCGGCGTCCGGGCTGGCCAGCAGGTACAGCAACGCCAGGGAGTCGTCGATGCCGGTGTCGACGTCGACGATCAGCTTCCGCCGGCTCATGCGGTCACCACCGACGGGCGGTGGACGGGGAAGGTGACCGTCAGCGTGTAGTGGTGTGTCGTCACGCGACCATTCTTCACGGCCGCGCGGTGAGTTTCGCGGGCGGGCGCGGTCTGTTCACGTAGAGCACGACACGGCGAGCGGAGGAGACGGACATGGCTGGGGACACGGCACCGGACTGGGTGGCGGCGCAGCGACGCGATGTGGCGTCGATGCTGGCGGGACTGACGCCGGAGCAATGGGATGCGCCGTCGCTGTGCGCGGGATGGCGCACCCGGGAGGTGATCGCGCACATCACCATGCCGTACCGCCTGTCGGCGCCGCGGTTCGTGCTGGGAATGGTGAAGGCGCGCGGCAAGTTCAACCGGATGGCGGACGGGCAGGCCCGCGCGGACGCGCGGACCCTGACCGGCGAGCAACTGCTGCGCACCGTCGAGGAGAACGTGGCGCACCCGTGGAAGCCGCCGGGCGGCGGCTTCGAGGGGGCACTTTCCCACGACGTGATCCACGGTCTCGACGTCTCGGTGGCGCTGGGCCTGGACCGCCGGGTCCCGGACGACCGCCTCGACCGGGTCCTCGACGGGATCCGCCCGAAGCAGGTGAAGTACTTCGGCACCGACCTGACGGGGGTGCGGTTGACGGCGGACGATCGCAGCTGGACCTACGGTGACGGCGCACCGCTGCACGGATCCGCGCAGGACCTGCTGCTCGTGCTGTGCGGGCGCCGGTTGCCGCCGGGGCATCTGACCGGGGATCCGAGCCCGCGGTTCACGGCACCGGTGTGAGACCGGTCCACGCCGGGGGATCGGCGCCCCAGGGCCGGGCCGGGAACGGGTAGTCGTCGAATTCGGTGAGGGCGGGCCGGGCGGTTGCCAGGTCGCCGTGCGTGACGAGGCAGCGGGGCCCGGGCACCGCGGGCGGCGGCGGATTCTCGGTGCGGCCGTCCGCCCGGAGCAGCCACGCCCCGGTCCGGGCGAGGGACACGTCGACGGACCGGCCGCGGCCGTCCCGGTGACCGGCGGCGAGCGCGTCGAGGATGCCGGCGGCGAGCAGGTACCCGGTCGCGTGATCGAGCGCCTGCGCGGGGAGCGCGCCGGGGGTGTCGCCGCCCTCGATGCGCGCGATCCCCGACGCCGCCTGCACGATGCTGTCGAACCCGCGGCGGGCCGCCCAGGGGCCGGAGCCACCCCAGGCGCACACCCGTCCCCGCACCAGATGCGGTGGGGCGTGGTCGAGCAGCCCGTCCACCGCCCCCGGACGGTATCCGGTGACCACCACGTCGGCCTCGGCGAGCAGGCTCTCCCACACCGGCCTGCCGTCCGCGGACCGCGCGTCGAGCAACGCGGAGCGTTTGCCCTGCCCGGTGTCCCGGTGCTGCACGACGATCTCCGGGAGGGCCGGCGGATCGATCCGCAGCACCTCGGCGCCGAGCAGTGCCAGGGTGCGGGTGGCGACGGGGCCGGCGATCACCCGGGTGAGGTCGAGGACCCGCACCCCCGCCAGCGGACCCGAGCCGGGAATCATGCGGGAGCGGTGCCTGGCTTCGGGGCGAGTTCCAGCGGCGTGCACGGCGGTGGACACGAGGTCGCCGGACGCGGCGGCGGCACCCTGCGTGCTCGCCGTCCACTCGTCCGCGGTCCGCACGCGCACGGCCACCGCCTGCGCCGCGGCGGCGCGGTCCTCGACGTCGGCGGCGGTCAGGCCGCCGATCCGGGTAGTCACCGCGTCCCGGCCGGCGTCGTCCGGCAGCCCGAGCGCCGCCAGTAGCCGCCTGCGATGGTGCGGGTAGTTGGCGTGGGTGCGCACCCAGCCGTCCGCCGCCGCGAAGAACCCGGACAGTTCCGCGAAACCCGACACCGGGGCACCCGATACCCGCAGCAGCCGGTCGGAGGCGAAGGACGCGGCGATCCGCTCCGGGTCGAGCCGCCACGTGCGGGGTGCGCGCCCGTGCGCGGCGTCGAGCCGGTCGACGGCGCCGGTGAGGGCCGCGACCGAACCGGCCGCCAACGCGAACACGGGCAACCGGGCCGCCAGGTAGGCCCCGACGTCGTGGTCGGGCACCGGGAGTGTCATGGCCCCACGGTGGCGAGCAACCGGTGGCACCGGTCGCGCAATGCGGCACGCAGCGGGGCGGCGCGGGTCGCGAGCGCCGACTGCTGCCGGACGTACTCGGCGCGGCCGTGCGGGGTCTCGATCGGGATCGGGGTGTACCCGAAGTCGGTGAGGTCGTACGGGCTGGCCCGCATGTCGAGTTCGCGTGCGGCGAGCGCCAGTTCGAAGCAGTCGACGGTCAGGTCCGAGTCGATCATCGGCGCCAGCTTGTAGCAGTACTTGTACAGATCCATGGACGCATGCAGGCATCCGGGCTGCTCCCGCCCGACCTGGTCGTCCCGGGTCAGCTGGATACTGTTCCGCGGTTCGGCGGCGGGGGTGAAGAACCGGTACGCGTCGTAGTGGGTGCAGCGCAGTTGCGCCGCCTCCACGACTGAGTCGGTGCCGCCCGGCCCGAGCCGCAGCGGGACGCTGCCGTGCCGGACCTCCCCGGCCCGGTACACCATCGCCCACTCGTGCAGCCCGAAACAGGACAGGTGGGCGGGACGTTCCGCGGTCGCCGCCATCAGCCGCGCGGTGAAGGCGACCGTGTCCGCGCGGCGCCGCACGAACGCCGGGTCTACGGTGACACCGCCGTCGGTGCGGTGATAACCCCGGAGGTCGGCGTACTCCGCCCCGTCGGCGAGGACGGTTCCCCACCCGGCGTGCCAGCGCAGCAACTGGTTCGGCCGGTAGCTGTAGTAGGTGAAGAGGAAGTCGATCACCGGGTGGGTCTCGCCGCGTTCCCGGCGCTCCAGGTGCGGTCCGATCAGGGCCGAGACCCGCGCCCGGTGCCGGTCGCGGCGCGCGGCCCACTCCGACGCGTCCAGAACGTCCATCCGCTCAGCTCGTCCGCTGTCCCGGGTTCACGCCGTTGACCCGGTGGGTGCCGTCGCGCACGGTGCCCACGTACTCCTCGACGAGGTCCTCGAGCGCGACGATGCCCACGATCCGCCCGGACGGGTCGGCCGCCGCCCCCAGGTGGGAGCTGGCGCGCCGCAGGATCGCCAGCGCCTCCGCGAGCGGGGTGGTCGTCGACATGCTCGGGAGGGGGCGGATATCCGAGCGGGGGATCACCGTGTCGGGTCCGGCCTCCTCGTCGAGGATGTCGTCGAGCACGTCCTTGAGATGCAGGTACCCGACCAGGGAGCCGTCCTCGGCGCGCACCGGGTAGCGGGAGTAGCCGGTCTCGACGACGGCCTCCTCGATGGCCCCGAGCCGTGTTCCCCCGCCCGTCAGCGGGATGGTCCGGGCCTCGGCGAGGGGGATCATCACCTGGCTCACCAGGCGGTCGGTGGTCTCCAGCGCCTGGGTGAGCCGCCGGTGCTCCTCCGCGTCGATCAGTCCCTCGGACCGGGATTCGCCGATCATCTCGGACAATTCCACCGCCGACACGGTGACGTCGAGTTCGTCCTTGGGCTCGACCCGCAGCAACCGGAGCGTCAGGTTGGCGCACAGGTTGTAGAACGAGATCAGCGGGCGGGCCAGCTTGATGAACACGAGGTGCAACGGCACCAGCAGCATCGCCGACCGCTCCGGGCCCGCGAGTGCGATGTTCTTCGGCACCATTTCCCCGAGCAGGATGTGCAGCACCACCACCAGGGCCAGCGAGATCGTGAACGCCACCGGATGCAGCAGCCCGGCGGGCAACCCGACCGCGTGGAGCGGCACCTCCAGGAGATGCGCGATCGCCGGTTCGGCGACCTTACCGAGCAGGATCGAGCAGATCGTGATGCCGAGCTGCGCGGCCGCCAGCATCAGGGACAGGTTCTCGCCCGCCGTGATCACCGTGCGGGCGCGTTTCTTGCCCTGCGCCTCCAACGCCTCGAGCCGGTCGCGGCGCGCCGAGATCAGCGCGAACTCGGCGCCGACGAAGAAGGCGTTGCCCGCGAGCAGCACGAAGGTGAGCAGCACACCGAAGAGGTCACTCATCGTCGTCCTCCCCGTCGTCTTCGGTGTCGCCGCTCTCCTCGGGTTCCGGGGTGAGCAGCACCCGGTCGATGCGCCGGCCGTCCATGTGGGTCACGGTCGCGACCCACCGGCCGCCGGAGTGGTGCCCCTCGGGCACCGGAAGTTCGACGGTGTCGCCCTCGTCGGGTATCCGGCCCAGCTCGGTGAGCACGAGCCCGCCCAGCGTTTCGTACTCGCCCTCGGGGGCCGTGTACCCGGTGGTGTCGGATACCTCGTCGACGCGGAGCAGCCCGGAGCAGGACCAGCCGTCGCCGATCCGCTGGACGTCGATCTCCGGTTCGTCGTGTTCGTCGCGGACGTCGCCGACGATCTCCTCGATCAGATCTTCCATCGTCACCATGCCGGCGGTGCCGCCGTATTCGTCGACGACGAGCGCCACCTGCATGCCGTCGGATCGGATGCGCTCCATCAGGGCGTCACCGTCGAGGCTGGACGGCACCACCGGAACCTTCTGGGCGAGGGAGCTCAGGCGCGTGGTCCGCCGCCGGCCGGCGGGCACCGCGAACGCGTGCTTGATGTGGACGACACCGACGGCGTCGTCGAGGTCGCCGTCGACGACCGGGAAGCGGGAGAACCCGGTGCGGGCGGCGGTGTTGATCAGGTCGGCCACCGTGTCGGTGGTGGCCAGGGTCTCGATCTTCACACGCGGGGTCATCAGTTCCTCGGCGGTGCGTTCGCCGAAGCGCAGCGAGCGGTTGACGAGCAGGGCCGTTGCCTTGTCGATGGCGCCGCGCTGCGCCGACGTCCGCACCAGGGAACCGAGCTCCTGCGGGGACCGCGCCGAGCGCAGCTCCTCGGCCGGTTCGATGCCGAGGCGCCGCACCAGCCAGTTCGCGGTTCCGTTGAGCCCCTTGATGGCCCACTTGAAGATCAGCGAGAACCCGGCCTGCACGCCGGCGGTCGCGCGTGCCGTGGGCAGGGGGTGGGCGATGGCGAGGTTCTTCGGGACGAGCTCACCGAACACCATCGAGAACGACGTCGCGAGGAGCAGCGCGATCACCAACGACGTTGCCGCGGCGGCAGATTCGCTGAATCCGATCGCGTCGAGGATTGGGGTGATGAAGCGGGCGAGCACCGGTTCGGACAGATAACCGGTGATCAGCGTGGTGATGGTGATGCCGAGCTGCGCCCCGGACAGCTGGAACGACAGCGTGCGGTGGGCGTGCTGCACCTGCCGGGCCCGGCGGTCGCCGTCCCGGGCGTGGGCGTCGACGGTGCTGCGTTCGAGGGCGGTGAGGGAGAACTCGGCCGCCACGAACAGTGCGGTACCCGCGGTCAGGGCGAGAAAGCCGAGCAGGGCGAGAATGCTGAGCGCGATGTCCATCGGTCATCGCCGCCGAGCGGAGAAACGGGGGTCGCCGGGTTTGTCACCCGGCTCGCTAGAGGAGCCCTCCGAACCGGCGGAATCGGAGTCCGATTCCACGGAGCGCGAGGGGACGACACTCCCGGAGACGTCGGCGGGTGGGGCGCTTGCTGCGTGTGTGGGTGCCGCGGGCACCGGAGTCCTCTCGTTCGGCCTCGACGGCCCGGACGGGTCCGGCGCCGAGAAACTGGTGGGGTTGAGCGACCCATGATACCGGTGGATGTCCGGTTCCGTGGAACAGGACACCTACCGGCGCATCAGGATGCGGACGTCACCAACCGGCCGGCAGCGGGCGGCCCTCGGCGAACCCGGCGGCGGACTGCACACCCAGCACGGCCCGCTCGTGCAGTTCCTCCACAGTCCGCGCCCCCGCGTACGTGCAGGTGCTGCGCACCCCCGAGCAGATGTGGTCGATCAGGTCCTCGACGCCGGGACGTTCCGGGTCCAGGCGCATCCGGGAACTCGAAATGCCCTCCTCGAACAGGCCTTTCCGGGCCCGGTCGAACGCGGTGTCCGTGGCGGTGCGGGCGGCGACGGCCCGTTTGGAGGCCATCCCGAAGCTCTCCTTGTACGCGTTGCCCGCCTGGTCCACCCGCAGGTCGCCGGGGGACTCGTAGGTGCCCGCGAACCATGATCCGATCATCACGTTCGACGCGCCCGCGGCGAGGGCGAGCGCCACGTCGCGGGGGTGCCGGACGCCGCCGTCGGCCCACACGTGCGCGCCCATCGCCCGCGCCTGCGTGGCGCACTCCTCGACGGCGGAGAACTGCGGCCTGCCGACACCCGTCATCATGCGGGTGGTGCACATCGCGCCCGGCCCGACACCGACCTTCACGATGTCGGCGCCCGCGTCGATCAGATCCCGGGTACCGGCCGCGGACACGACGTTGCCCGCGACCAGCGGGACGCCGAGGTCGGCCTTCTTCAGCGCGCCGAGGACGTCGATCATCTTCTGCTGGTGGCCGTGAGCGGTGTCGACGACGAGCAGGTCGGCGCCCGCATCCACCAGGGCGCGGGCCTTCGCGGCGACGTCGCCGTTGACGCCGACGGCCGCGGCGATCCGCAACCGGCCGTCGCCGTCGACGGCGGGCCGGTAGATGCCGGCGCGGATGGCGCCCGTGCGGGTGAGGACACCGGCGAGGGTGCCGTCCGGTTCGACGATGACGGCGAGGGAGTCGTGGGTGCCCTCGAGGAGTTCGAACACCTCCCGCGGCGACGCGGACACGGGGGCGGTGACGAAGTCGGTCAACGCGACCGACCGCAGCCGGGCGAACCGGTCGACGTCCGTGCAGGAGGCCTCGGTGACGACGCCGACGGGACGGTCGTTCTCGACGACGACCACGGCCCCGTGCGCCCGCTTCGGCAGCAGCGCCAGGGCGTCGGACACGGCGGCGTCGGGGCCGAGCGTGACCGGAGTGTCGGCCACCAGGTGCCTGCTCTTCACGAACGACACGGTCTCCGCGACGGCGGGCGCCGGCAGGTCCTGCGGGAGAACCACCAGGCCGCCGCGGCGGGCGACGGTCTCCGCCATGCGGCGTCCCGACACGGCCGTCATGTTGGCGACGACGATCGGAATGGTGGTGCCGGCCCCGTCCGCGGTGGACAGGTCGACGTCGAACCGCGACGTGACCTCGGTGCGGTTCGGCACCAGGAACACGTCGTCGTACGTCAGGTCATAGGGAGGGCGATGCCCGTCGAGGAACTGCACACGTCAGGACGATACCGGGGAAGTTGCGGCGGTGTCGGATGTCCGCTGCGCCTGCGACCGGGACAGTCCGATGGTCGAGATCAGCATCACCGCCACCGCGCAGCCGACCACGACGAGGCCGGGTCCTTCCACCCGCAGGCGCTCGTCGAGGACGGTCATGCCGAGGAACACGGCGGCGAGGGGTTCGGCGATGGTCAGCGCGGGCAGTGACGTCGACAGCGGTCCCACCTGGAAGGCGCGCTGCTGCAGGTACACGCCGACCAGACCGGCGGCGACGAGCGCCCACGCCTGCCAGCTGCTCAGTACCGCCCCCAGCCCGCGCGGCACGAGTTCGACGACGTATTTGGTGAACGCCACGGCCACCCCGTAGAGGATGCCGCCCGCCCCACCGAGCAGCAGCGCCCGCCACCCGGGGTCGATCTTCGACATCCCGGTGGAGGCGGCCACTGCCACCACCGCGAGCAGGATGCCGAGCGGCACCAGCCATTCCCGGAACGGGGCGTCGATGTTCCCCTCGGTGGGGTCGCCGACCACCAGGAAGATCGCGAGCGCGACAGCCAGGGCGACGGCGAGCGCCCACGTGGCGCGGGTGAGCCGGTAGCCGGAGAATTTCGCCGACAACGGCAGCGCGAACAGCAGGGCAGTCACCAGCAGCGGCTGGACCACCAGCACCGATCCCAGCGCCAACGCGACCGCTTGCATCACGTAGCCGCCGCCGTCGCCGACGAAACCGGCCCACCAGCGTGGACTGCGCAGCAGGGTGGTCATCAACCCGGCGTCCTCGGGGACCGCGGACGCCGCGCTCTGCTGCGCCACCGACGCGCACGCGAACAGCAGCGCCGCAATCAGCGCGCACACCATCGATGCGAACGGCAGGGACATGCCTCTCAGTGTGCCCCTCGGTTGCGGTGTCCGTGCGGAGTTGACGCAGGTCCGGGTCTGCGGCCGCGGCGGGCACCCGCCCGGGACGCCTCGCTGTCGCCGGGCCTGCCGCGGCGGGCTTGCCGCCCACCGGGGTCGTGCGCCTGCCGGCCCTTCCTCGGGGTGTCCTGCGCGGGGGCCCTCGTGTCGGGCGCGGGCACCGCCTTCCCGCTGGGGCGGCGGGCGCCGGTGATCTCGGCCAGCACCCGGTCGCCGGGCCGCACCGGGGTGCCGTCGACGTCGATCCCGGCCTTGCGGGTCAGCTTCTCGACCTCGGCGCGCTCCTCCTCGGTGACGAGGGTGACCACCACGCCGGACTCGCCGGCGCGCGCGGTCCGCCCCGCACGGTGCAGGTAGTCCTTGGCCTCGGTGGGCGGATCGACGTGCACGACGAGCGTGATGCCGTCGACGTGGATGCCGCGGGCCGCCACGTCGGTGGCCACCAGGACCGGGGTGGTGCCGTCGGCGAAGGATTCGAGGGTGCGGGTGCGGTTGTTCTGCGCCTTCCCGCCGTGCAGGGCGCCGGCCGCGACGCCGGCGGCGTGCAGTTCCTTCGCCACCCGGTCCACACCGTGTTTGGTGCGCACGAACATCAACGTCCGACCGGAGCGTGAACCGATATGTGCCACAACCGAATACTTGTCCTCCCTGTCGACGTACAGGAGGTGGTGCCGCATCGTCGGCACCGCCGCCGCGGCCGGCGCCGTCGCGTGCGTCACCGGGTCGCGCAGGTACCGCCGGACGAGGGCGTCGACGTCGCCGTCGAGGGTCGCCGAGAACAGCAGCCGCTGACCGTCCGCCGGGGTCCGGTCCAGGATCGTGGTGACCTGCGGCAGGAACCCGAGGTCGGCCATGTGGTCGGCCTCGTCGAGGGTCAGCACCGTCACGTCGTCCAGCGACACCGATCCCTGCGTCAGGTGGTCGGCGAGGCGTCCCGGCGTCGCGATCAGCAGGTCGACGCCCCGGGACAGGACCTCGACCTGGCGTTTGACGGGCACACCGCCGACGACGTTCGCCACCCGCAGTCCCACCGACAGCGCCGGTTCGTCCAGCGCCCGCTCGATCTGCAGGGCCAGTTCGCGGGTAGGGACCAGGACGATGCCGCGCGGATAGCCGCGCCTGCTGGCGGCGCCCTTGAGTCGCACGAGCATCGGCAGCCCGAACGCGAGGGTCTTGCCGGATCCGGTCGGGGCCCGGCCCAGCACGTCCCTGCCCGCGAGGACGTCGGGGATGGTGGCCGCCTGGATCGGGAACGGCGCCGCGATGCCGCCGCGGTCGAGGGCGTGGATCATCACCGCGGGGAGACCGAGCGTGAGGAACGACTCACCCACCGGTGCGGGCGGGGGAAGTTCGTGGTCGGGCATATCGGAAGGCTACCGCCTGCGACGAGGGTCTTCCGACGCCGCGGCCGTGACGCACCCGCGGTGCGTCACGGCCGGGAACAGGATGCCGAGGCGGCTCAGACCTGCACTTCGCTGCGGTCACCGCTCCAGAGGGTGTGGAATTTGCCCTCCGCGTCGACCCGCTCGTAGGTGTGGGCGCCGAAGAAGTCTCGCTGTCCCTGGGTCAGGGCCGCCGGCAGCCGCTCGGCGCGCAGGGCGTCGTAGTAGGACAGCGACGACGCGAACGCCGGCACCGGGATACCCAGCAGCGTGGCGGTGGACACCACGCGGCGCCAGCTGTCGATGGCCGTCTCGATGGCGTCCCGGAAGTACGGCGCCAGGATGAGGCTCGGCAGCGCCGGGTTCTCGTCGTAGGCGTCCTTGATGCGGTTGAGGAACCGCGCGCGGATGATGCAGCCGCCGCGCCAGATGGTCGCGAGGTCGGCGGGGTGCAGGTCCCAGTCGTATTCGGCGCTACCGGCCGCGATCTGGTCGAATCCCTGCGCGTACGCGACGACCTTCGACGCATACAGCGCCTGCCGGATGTCCTCGGTGAACTGTGCGGCGTCGGTGGGCTTGTCCGCGAGAACGCCGGAGGCGAGACCGACGGCCGCCTTGCGCTGCGCGCGCGAGCCGGACAGGGCGCGGGCGAACACCGCCTCGGCGATGCCGGTGACCGGGACGCCGAGGTCGAGCGCGGACTTGACGGTCCAGCGGCCGGTGCCCTTCTGCTCGGCGGCGTCGACGATCACGTCGACGAGGGCCTTGCCGGTCTTCGCGTCCTTCTGCTTCAGGACCTCGGCGGTGATTTCCACGAGGTAGCTCTCGAGGTCGCCGGCGTTCCATTCGGTGAACACGTCGGCGATCTGGTCGGCGTCGTAGCCGAGCGCGTCGCGGAACAGGTTGTACGCCTCGCCGATGAGCTGCATGTCGGCGTACTCGATGCCGTTGTGGACCATCTTCACGAAGTGCCCGGAGCCGTCGGGGCCGATGTGCGTGCAGCAGGGGGTGCCGTCGACCTGTGCGGCGATCGATTCGAGCAGCGGTCCGAGGGCCGCGTACGACTCCTTCGGTCCGCCCGGCATGATCGACGGGCCGTTCAGCGCGCCCTCCTCGCCACCGGAGATGCCGGCGCCGACGAAGTGCAGGCCGCGTTCCCGGAGGGACGCCTCGCGTCGGATCGTGTCCGTGTACAGGGCGTTGCCGCCGTCGATGATGATGTCACCGGGCTCCATCGCCGAGGCGAGTTCCTCGATGACGGCGTCGGTGGGGTCACCGGCCTTGACCATGATCAGCACGCGGCGCGGCTTCTGAAGCGCCGCCACGAACTCCTCGATCGTCTCCGTCCGGACGAAATCGCCCTCGCTGCCGTGCTCTGCGATGAGAGCGTCGGTCTTCGCGATGCTGCGGTTGTGCAGTGCGACGGTGTGACCGTGCCGGGCGAAGTTGCGGGCGATGTTCGAGCCCATGACGGCCAGTCCCGTGACGCCGATCTGGGCGCGGGCACCCTCAGTGTTGTCGATAGTCATGGATACAGCATTCCCTCTCGCTCGGCGGTAGTGAAATCGGCGGCTACGAACACCTCGACGACCAAGCCAAACACACGAAGGCCGGCCCTCGCATGTGCGAGGGCCGGCCTTCTGTGTCGGTCAGGGGTGGATCAGCTGCGGCGCTCCCGCTGCGGTCCGTCGAAGCCGTCGTACGAACGACGTTCCGTGCGGCTGCGGAACCCGCCACCGGTCGATGCGGGACGACGCTCGTCGCGGCGGTCGTCGCGACGGAACCCGCCTGCGCCGCCGCGGTTGTCGCCGAAGTCGCGGCGCGGAGCACCGCGGTCGAAGCTGCGCTCGCCGGACCCGCGGTGGCTGTCGCCGCGGTCACCGAAGTCGCGGCGCGGGGCGCCGGTGCCGCCTCCGTACTCGCGGCGGGGACCGCTGTCCCCGAAGTCGCGGCGCGGAGCCCGGTCACCGAACGAGCGGTTGTCGCGGTCACCGCGGTATCCGCCGCCACGGTTGTCACCGTCGCGCTGGGGTCGTTCGCCCCGGTATCCGCCGGACCGGGTGTCCGACTGGTCGCGGCGCGGGCCGCGACCCTCGAAGCCGCGCCCACCGGACGGACGATCGCCGTAACTGCGCTCGCCGCGGTCGCCGCGATCGTTCCGGTTGCCGCGGTACCCGCCGCCGTCGCGACCGGCGTATCCGCCCTCGCGGCGGGGTCCGCGGTCACCGAACTTGCGGTCGCCGCCGCGCTCACTGCGGAAGTAGGTGTCGCGCACCGGTTCTCCGCTGGGCGCCTTGGCGCCGGTGATGCTGGCCAGCTTCTCCGAACCGGGGGTGACGGGCACGGCGGTGGCGTCGACGCCCGCCATCCCGGTCAGCCGGCGGAACGTGCGCTTCTGGTTGGGAAGCACGATCGCGACGACGGTGCCCTTCTCGCCTGCGCGCGCCGTCCGGCCCGCACGGTGCAGGTAGTCCTTGTGGTCGGCCGGCGGGTCGACGTGTACGACCAGGTCGATGCCGTCGACGTGGATGCCGCGGGCGGCGACGTCGGTGGCGACGAGCACCGGGGTGCGGCCGTTCTTGAACCGTTCGAGGACGCGGGTGCGCTGGTTCTGCGCCTTGCCGCCGTGCAGCGCCTCGGCGGCGATCCCGACCGCACGGAGCCGGTCGGTGATTCCCTCGCAGCCGAGCTTGGTGCGGGCGAACATGATCGTGCGGCCGCCCTCGCGGGCACCGATTTCGGCGAGGACGTTGTCCTTCTGACCGCGGTCGACGAGCAGCACGTAGTGCTCCATCGTGTCGACGCTGGCGCGACCGTCCTCGGTGGAGTGCTGCACGTGGTCGGGCAGGAACTGGCGGACCAGCGACTGAACCTCACGGTCCAGGGTGGCCGAGAACAGCAGGCGCTGGCCGTCGGCGGGGGTCTCGCCGAGGATGGAGCGGACCTCGGGCAGGAAGCCCATGTCGGCCATCTGATCGGCCTCGTCCAGCGCGGTGATCTCGATGGAGTCGAGGATGCAGGTGCCCTGGCGCAGGTGGTCGCCGAGGCGGCCGGGGGTGGCGACGAGGATGTCGACGCCGCGGCGCAGCTGGTCGACCTGCTTGGTGAAGGGGGTGCCGCCGACGGCGGGGCGCACGGTCACACCCATGGCGCCCGCATACGAATTGAGGGAGTCGACCACCTGGAACGCGAGTTCCCGGGTGGGCACGAGCACCAGCGCGCGGGGACGCTTGGGTGCCGGCCGGTCCTCGTGGCGGGCGAGGCGGGTGAGCATCGGCAGACCGAACGCGAGGGTCTTGCCGGATCCGGTCTGTGCGCGGCCGAGGACGTTGGTGCCGGCCAGCGCGTCCGGGACGGCGAGCGCCTGGATGGGGGAGGGGGTGGTGATGGAGTTACGGGCGAGGGCCTGCACCAGGGGTGCGGGCAGGCCGATCTCGGCGAACGTCACGGTGGCCGCGTCGGCTCCGGTGGCGGTCTGATCCGGGGTTTCGGTCTCGGCCTGCTCGAGTGGGGCAGACGTCGTCTGGACAGCGTTGGTCACGCAAATACCTCTCCGGGCATTAGGGCGCGTCGCGGAGCGGGGGCTGTCATGCAGCACGCACAAAGGGACGAGCCAGGGCACATGTCACCTGGTCAATCCATTCGCGGAAGTGCGGGGAATTGGGCTGTGTGCCGTTTCAGTGTTGATGGGCCGCAGTGGCGACCGTCGACCAGTGTACGCGACGGGGCGCCCGGTTATCGAACCCGGCGGGTTGTGAGGTGGGCGACTATACGGCGCGGAACAACCGGCTCAGTTCGGTGAGCCAGGGGACGGCGACGGCGATGGTGGGGACCACGAGGATGGCCGCGGACGCAGCGTAGGCGGCGAGAGCGACCGGGGCTCCCGCCTCCGAGGAGGCCAGCCGCTGCACCCGCAGCAGGGTGCTGGGACCGCCGGCGGCCATCGCCCCCTTCGGGGCGATCGACCCGGAACAGGCGACGAGGGCTCGGGCCAGCGCGGTCGGACCGGTGGCGCGGACGGCGGAATCGTCGGCCAGCATCTCCACCAGCAGCTGCACCGATCCCAGCGCGGATTTGCTGCGCACCACGGTGGGGAACGCGGCGTTGACGGCGGTGAATGCCTCGAGCACGAGGTCGTGGCGGGCCCGCAGGTGGGACCGCTCGTGGGTGAGGATCGCGGTGATCTCCGCGTCGTCGAGGTTGGTGAAGGTGCCCTGGCTCAGCACCACCCGCTGGCGCAGACCGGGCAGGCAGTAGGCGATGGGCTCGGTGACGTCGAGGACACGCAGGTCCGGGGTGCGGGCTAGGGGGGACGTCGAGTCGCAGCGGTCGAGGAGGTCGACCAGCATGCGGTGCCGGGCGCGTCGGCGGCGGGTGCGGACCCCGACCTGCACGATCGCGAACATCAGTTTGGCGCCGACCAGCAGGGTGAGCCCGAAGACGACCACGTAGAGCAGCCACAGGGGCAGGCCCAGGGCGTCGATCTCGGCCACCGGTGCGGTGGTGGGGCGTCCGTCCGGGCCGGGAACGAGGAGTTGGCTGGCGATCGCGAGACCGGAACTGAACGCGGAGAGGACCGCGGCCAGGGCGATGGCCTGCCACAGCACGAGTGCGGCTCGGGGGGCGCGATGCGGCCATCGGGCCCGGCTCAACAGCGCAGGAACCGGCCCTGCGAGAAGAAGTGCGAGTACTCCGAATACCAGCGCGGTGGTGGCGTCCATGTCCTACTCATCATGCATGACGAACGTCAGCCGGCGCGAACGGTTCCCGACTGGTTGTCTCCGGCGGATCGCTCCTTGGCTTCCAGTGCGGCGAGGGCCTCGCGCAGCGCGTCGGCCTCGTCGGCGCCGACCTGGCCCACGAAGTGCACCAGCGCGGCAGCACGACTACCGGACTTGTCGGCCTGCTGCAGGGCGTCCACCATGAGGCTCGCGACCAGTTCTTCGCGCTGGTGCACCGGCAGGTACCGGTGGGCGCGGTCGTCGCGTTGCTGGATGACGAGGTGCTTCTTCGCCAGCCGCTGGAGGACCGTCATGACGGTCGTGTACGCGAGTTCACGGCGCGCCGCCAGTGCCTCGTGTACCTGCCGCACCGTCTGCGGTTCCGATGTGGACCACAGGTGATCCATCACTGCGCGTTCGAGTTCGCCGAGTCCAGCCATAAACCGATTCTACGGATACGACGACGCGGATACGTACTACTGGTAGTAGTAAAACTGCGCCACGGCGTGTGGTATTGGCCATAGTTCGAACGGGTGGATTACGGTCGGGTGGGCAGCGGCCGACCCGCCGGGCAAGCTTTCGTTCTCGACATCGCGGAGAGTGGGTACCTGGGGGATGAAGACCGACGACAGTGCGGCAACAGGGCACGGTGCGGCGGCCACGGTCAGGGGACAGAGCGGGCGGGCACTGGAATGGGTGCGGGGAGCACCGGTCAGCTTCTCGCTGCTCCTCGTGATCTGGATCCTCGGGATCACCACGTCCAGCGTGATCGGCGGCCCTTCCCACGCGCTGTCCCAGCACGTGGCGATCGGTATCCGGGCGTTCCAGAACGGCTCGGTGTGGACGCTGCTGAGCGCCGGCCTGTGGGGCGACGACGTCCTCGCGTACCTGTCGACCACCGTCCTCGTCCTCGTGGCCGCGGCACCGCTGGAACGCCGCATGGGGTCGGCGCGGTTCACGCTGGCCGCGGTCGCCACCCAGGTGCTGGGCGGGTTGCTGGCACTGGCGGTGGCCGCGGTCGCGAAGGTCGTCGACGCGAACTGGGGCTTCCGGCTGCACGTGGGCATGGCGGTCGGCCCCAGCACCTGGATCGTCGGCGCCGCGATGGTGGCCAGCTCGAACATGGGCACCCTGTGGCGGCGGCGGATCCGCGTCGGTGTCTTCGCGTTCACGATCACCCTGGCCCTGTTCAGTGGATCGCTGCAGGACGTGGTCCGGCTCGCCGCGGCCGTCGTGGGTCTGGTGATCGGCCGGTGGATCGTCGGCCGGTCGGCGCGGGGTGAGCGGATCGCGGGCACCCAGCGGGAGGGCCGGGTGCTGGTCGCGATCGTCGTGGCGGCCAGCGCGATCGGGCCGATGATCGCCGCGCTGTCCGCGGAGGCCGTCGGCCCGCTCGCCGTGCTGCGTGACCTGTTCCGCGGCGTCCCGTACACCGCCGGCGAGGTGCGCGACCTGTGCGAGGTGTCGGCGACGGACCCCGAATGCCGTCGGGGACTGCTCGAACTGCGCCTGTCCGGGGTCGGCCCGACCCTGCTCAGTCTGATGCCGTCCCTGTTCCTCCTCACCCTCAGCGACGGCCTCCGACGGGGCCGTCGCTTCGCGTGGGTCGCGTCCGTGATCGCCCAGGTCGTCCTGCTGGTGTTGTCGCTGCTCAACTTCGCGGTCCGGTTCGTCGACTCGCTGAACGAGGCCTCCCTGTTCTACGGTCTGGCCGACCCGAACCTGTACCGGACGCTGGTCCCGTTCCTGACACCGCTGGCGATCCTGATCGTGCTGCTCGCCACCCGGCGGTTCTTCGACGTCGCGGCCCCGACCGGCACCTACCGGCGGCTGGCGGTCGTGCTGGTGTCGCTGCTCGCCGGTCTCGCCGTCTTCTACGTCCTCGGCGGACTGTGGGCGCGGAACGGGTTCGACCCCCGGCCCGGGTTCACGACGCTGCTCGCCGACTTCCCGGAGCGGCTGATCCCGCCCGTGTACCTGCAGTGGCTCGACCCCCGGCTGCTGCCGGTGAGCATTCCCGCGACGCTGCTGTACGAGTGGACCGGGGTGGTGTTCTGGGTCGCGCTGTGCGCGCTGGTCGCCGCCACGTTCCTCAGCCCGGCCATCGGATCGGACTCGGCGGCCGCCGAACGTGCACGGGCCCTGCTGAAGTCGGGGAGCGGAAGCCCGCTGTCGTGGATGACGACGTGGCGCGGCAACAACTACTGGTTCTCGGCCGACGGCACCGGATACGTCGCCTACCGCGTCCTCGCCGGTGTCGCCCTCACGACGGGCGACCCGGTGGGCCCGCCGGACCGGTTGCGCGACAACGTCGAGCACTTCGCCGAGTTCGCGTCCGCCAACGGGTGGATCCCGTGCTTCTATTCGGTGACCGGTGAGGTCCGCGACGTCACGGACGCCCTCGGCTGGAGCGGCATCCAGGTCGCCGAGGAGACGGTGCTGGATCTGGGCGGGATCGCGTTCACCGGTAAGCGGTTCCAGGATGTCCGCACCGCCCTGAACAAGGCGAAGAAGTCGGGGATCGCAGCGGAATGGGTCAGCTTCCCGAGCGCCCCGCGGGCGATCACCGACCAGATCACCGCGATCTCGGAGGAGTGGGTGGCCGACAAGGGCATGCCCGAGATGGGGTTCACGCTCGGTGGGCTCGACGAGGTCGACGATCCGGAGGTGCGCTGCCTGATCGCCGTCGACGAGGACCGCACCGTGCACGGGGTGACGTCCTGGCTGCCGGTGTATCAGGACGGTCGGGTGGTGGGCTGGACCCTGGACTTCATGCGCCGCCGGGCCGAGGGGTTCCGTCCGGCGATGGAGTTCCTCATCGCATCGGCGGCGCTGAAGCTGGAGGAGGAGGGGGCGCAGTTCCTGAGCCTGTCCGGTGCCCCCCTCGCCAAGGTCGAGCAGCCGGACGGCGACGCCGACGAGCGGGAGCGGTCGGAGTCGTCGAGCCTGTCGGCGGTGATGGACAGTGTGCTCGATCTGCTGGGCCGGACCCTGGAGCCGGTGTACGGGTTCCGGTCGCTGCTGGCGTTCAAGTCGAAGTTCCAGCCCCGGTACGTGGCGATGCACATGACGTTCGCCGACCCGGCCGCCCTGCCGAGCATCGGCAACGCCGTCGGCCGGGCGTACCTGCCGACGGTGTCGCTGGGGCAGAGCTTCCGGCTGGTGCGGACCATGATCGGCGGCCGCCGCTGATTCGCTATTTCGTCGCGGGCCCGCCCACGGCGCCGTACACGTGGCGGGTGCCGATCGGCACCACCAGCGGGCGATCGGACACCGGATCGGCGATGACCGCGGCCTCGAGCCCGAACACCTCGAGGAGGAGTTCGGCGGAGATGATCTCCTTCGGTGCCCCGGCCGCGACGATGGTGCCGTCCCGCATCACGATCAGCTGATCGCTGTAGCGGATCGCGAGGTTCAGGTCGTGCAGCACCATCACCACGGTGCGGCCCAGCTCCTCGTGCATCCGGTCCACCAAGTCGAGGACCTCGATCGAGTGCGCCAGGTCCAGGTAGGTGGTGGGCTCGTCGAGCAGCAGGATGTCGGTGCCCTGCGCGAGGGCCATCGAGATCCAGGCACGCTGACGCTGACCACCCGACAGCTGGTCGACGGGGCGGTCGGCGAGGTCGGACACCCCGGTGAGAGCGAGCGCCTCGGCGACCTCGCCTTCGTCGTCCGACGACCACTGCCGGATCCACGACTGGTGCGGGTGCCGTCCGCGGGCGACCAGGTCGGCCACCGTGAGCCCCTCGGGTGCCACGGGCGCCTGGGGCAGCATGCCCAGCGTGCGGGCCACGTCCTTGGTGCGCATCGAGCCGATCGCCTTGCCGTCCAGCAGCACCGAGCCGTGCCGCGGTTTCAGCAGACGCCCCAGTGCGCGCAGCAGGGTCGACTTGCCACAGCCGTTCGGGCCGATCACGGTGGTGATCACGCCGGTCTTCACCTCGAGGTCGAGGTTGTCGACGATGACCCGGTCGCCGTACCCGAGACTCAGGTTGTCGGCGATCAGCCGAGCGTCAGTCTGCACGGTCATGCCGAAACCTTCCGATTGTTGCGCACCAGCAGATACAGCAGGAATGGGCCGCCGAGCGCCGAGGTGACGATGCCGACGGGCAGTTCGACGGGCAGGATCGTGCGGGCGACGACGTCGCTGCCCTCCACCAGCACGGCGCCGGTCAGTGCGGACGCGATGAGCGGGGGACCGGCGGAGCGGACCAGGCGCAGCGCCACCTGCGGTGCGGCGAGCGCGACGAAGCCGACCGGTCCGGCGGCCGCGGTCGCGATGCCGGCGAGGGCGACGGCCATGAGCAGCAGCCGTGCCTGCGACCACTGCAGCCGCACACCCAGCGACACCGCGTTGTCGTCGCCGAGCCGCAGTGCGCCCATCGTGAACGAGGAGATCACCGCGTAGCCGCCGACGAGGACGACGGCGATCGTCACGGGCCACACCTGGCTCCAGGCGGCGCCGTTGAGTGAGCCGTTGAGCCACACCTGCGCGCGGGAGGCGTCGTTGATGTCGGCGGAGATGAGCAGCCAGCCGGTGACCGCGATCAGCATGGCGTTGACGCCGATGCCGATCAGGATCAGCCGGTATCCCTCCACCCCGCCGCGCCACGCGAGGAGGTAGATCACCAGCGCGGTGAGGAGCCCGCCGAACAGGGCGGCCAGGGGAATGCCCAGGGTGGCGAGGACCCCGACGAAGCTGCCGCCACCGCCGAGGACGATCAGCGCGACCGCGGCGGCGCTGGCACCCGAGGTGATGCCGAGGATGTCGGGGCTCGCCAGCGCGTTGCGGGCGATCGACTGGGTGATGGCGCCGGCCAGTCCGAGGGCCATGCCGATGAACACCCCGGTCAGCGACCGGGGCAGGCGCAGATCCAGGACGATGAAGTTCTGCGCCTTCGTGCCGCCGCCGAAAAGCACCCGCGTGACCTCGGGGATGGACAGCGGGTAGTCGCCCCGCCCGATGTTGAGGCACAGCACGAGGAACAGTGCCGCCAGCAGCGCCACGTTGACGGCGATGCCGAGCGGGCGCAGGACCAGGGAGATCGGCCCGAGCCGGAAAGCGGGGCGCGAGGGCACACGGGCCGGCGGCTTCGTCCGGGCGTCGGGGCGCACGTCGTCTCGAGTGCTCACAGGCTCGCCAACTTTCTGCGCCGGACCAGCGCGATGAAGAACGGTGCCCCGAACACGGCCAGCACGATTCCCACCTGCAGTTCACCGGGCCGGACGACGACGCGCCCGATCACGTCGGCGGTCACCAGCATGACGCCGCCGAGGAGCCCGGCGTAGGGGACCAGCCAGCGGTAGTCGGGGCCGGTGATCGCCCGCGCGACGTGCGGAACGACGAGGCCGATGAAGGCGATCGGACCGCAGGCCGCGGTGGCGGCGCCGGTGAGCAGGGTGATGGCGACGATGCCGAGGGCGCGGCTCGCGGCGATGTTGGTGCCGAGGGACCGCGCTACGTCCTCGCCGAGGCTGAGGACGTTCAGCCCGGGCGTGCTGACCAGGGCGAGGATCAGCCCGATGATCAGGAACGGCAGCACCTGCCACAGCACGTCGAAGCCGCGTCCGGCGACGGAGCCGACCACCCAGAACCGGTAGGAGTCGAGGCTCGACTGATCGACGATGATGATGGCGTTGGTCATCGCCTGCAGAAAGAAGGCGACGGCAGCCCCGGCCAGGGCCAGACTGAGCGGACTCGCGGCGCCGTTCCCGATCGAGGACAGCCCGAACACGATCACGCTCGCGGCGAACGACCCGGCGAACGCGAACCACAGGTACTCGCTGGGCGCGCTGAACCCGAACAGGTACATCGACAGCACCACGAGGAACGCGGCGCCGGCGTTGAGGCCGAGCAGTCCGGCGTCGGCGAGCGGGTTGCGGGTGTGCCCCTGGATGAGGGCGCCGGCGACACCGAGCGCCATCCCGACGACGAGGCCGAGCGCGGTGCGCGGACCGCGGAGTGTGCGGACGATGATGTCGGTCTGGGAGCCGGCCGGCTCGAACAGTGCGTGGAAGATCTCCGCGAAGGACAGTGGCCGGGCCCCGACCGCGACGCTGGCGAGCAGCACCAGGGCGAGCAGGATCACGAGGACACCCAGCCCGACGAGCCGGCGACGGCGGATCGCCGCGACGCTCACGTCCTTCTCGCGGACGGCGAATCCCTCGTCGTTGGCGGTGTTCTCGCGCACGACCTCGGTTCCGGACCGTCGGAACACCCGCCGCAGTGACCGTGCCGGTCCGATCGCGTCGTGCGTGTGGGTGTCGCGGGTGACCAGACCCACCCAGCCCTTGCCCGAACTCTGCCCGGTGTCGCCCTCGCGGAATCCGCGGTTCCACAGGGCGAGGCCCGCCGCGATCGCGACGGCGGCGCCGCCGAACACGACCCGGTCGGCCTGCCCGCCGCCGTTGTCGTCGCGGAGGGAGTCGACGATGTACCACCCGAGAACGAGTGGGATGGCCACGATCCCGAGGTCGAGCAGTCCCGCGAGTGCCCGCAGAAACCGCGGGGCGGGACCGCGCGGGACGTCGCGCTTTCCGTAGGGCTCGTCGGTCGGCAGGTGCGGGATGTCGCTGCCGAACTGTCTCGTCGTCGTCACTGGCGGGGAAAGCTCCTGACGTGTGCACGGGCACCGGATCTGCACTGATTCAACTACTTAGGTTACGGAACCCTATCTCTGATGCCACATCCGGCGGGGGATCCCCACCGCCGCAGTTGGGCGGGGTGCGTCACATCACATGATGCCAAGTCTTGATATTTGGTTAGGCTCACCTATGTTTGGTGGTGTTCCATCCCGACCGATTGGAGTGCACGGTGACCTCGACCCTGTCCGCCCCCGCGACCGCACTGGACGTGTCCTGCACACGACTTCGCGCACTGAACGCCGAATATCCGCGCATGTACGCGGTCGCGACGATGGCGGACGAGGGCAAACGCCGGTGGTGGTCGCTCGCCGACGATCTCGACGGCGACCGGGTGTCCCGGATGTGGGCGCGTTCGCTCGAGGACGTCCCCGATCCCGACGTCGCCGCGATGCAGGTGGCGACCGCGCTCATCCACGCGGTGGTCGGACGCGTCACCGCACTCGTCGTGCTGGAGGGACGCGCCTGGGATCCCGGGCTCGAGAATCTGTGGATCCACATGGACAGCGACGAGGGAATCGACTGGGCGGGCGTCGCCGACGACGCCATGCGGGTCCTGCCGGACGACCCCTACGCCGGCGCGCCCCGGACGGTCACCGTGCCGTGCGAGCGGGCCCTGTTGCTGTGGACGGTGCACCGCAGTCTCACCTCCCTGCACGCGGTGTTCGACGCGATCGCCCGGCTGACGCCGATCGACGCGACCCGCTTCTGGGGGCTCGTAGGGGAGGCCGTGCTGGGGGCCGCGACGTACGTGCCGATCCTCGCCGGCGGCGGGGAGGCCGCCGCGCAGCGCCGTGGTCAGGGGATCCTGGACGCCTTCGTGGCCGCCGGGGTGCCGGTCCGGTCGAAGGGCCGGGTGACACGCCCCCACTGCGGTCGGTTCGGGCAGGCACGGAAGCACTTGCTTAATTAGGAAAGCCTTGCCTATACTTCTAGCAGGCGGGTCGAGCAGGACCCACCGAGAACCGAACTACCGGACCGAGCCGGAGTCCTGAGGGCTGCAGAGACTCCGAGGTCCATCCCACGGCGGGCCTCACGCTGCACAGCGTGAGGCCCGCCGATCATTTTGCCCACCTGCCGTTCCCGCTGCCCGCCGGGTCGTGTAGGCAGGAGATCGGGTGCGCGGCGAGAGCGCACAGTGATCCGATGGAGAGTGTGATGGTGGGTTCCAGGGAACAGCAGGCATCGAACGGTGACGGTCACGTCGACACCGCCGGATTGGCCGAACAACTGGGCAAGGGATTCGACGCCCTCATCGGACTGGAATACACCGAACTGACTCCCGACCGCGTCCGGGCGCACTGGACGGTCACCCCCGACCTGCAGCAGCCCGCCGGAATCCAGCACGGCGGCGTGTACTGCTCCGTCATCGAATCGGTGGCCAGTACGGCGGGGACGGTGTGGCTCGGCGGGCGCGGGCACGTGGTCGGGGTCAACAACAACACCGACTTCCTCCGCGCCACCCGGGAGGGAACACTCACCGCCGAGGCCAGCCCCGTCCACCGCGGCCGCACCCAGCAACTGTGGGAGGTCCGGATCACCGACGAACAGGATCGCCTCGTGTCCAAGGGGCAGGTCCGGCTGGCGAACATCACCGACACCGGCCGCCTCGGGAACTGACGCGACGACGACGGAGGGGACGGACCACCGGTCCGTCCCCTCCGTCGCAAGGTCATGCGCGTCGCCGCGTCAGCCGGCGGCTTTCCGCTGCGCACTGCCGGACGGCTTCTCGGCGATCGCTTTCTCCCGCTCCTGCCGCTCCAACTGTTCCATCGCATTGCGGGCGAACACCCACTGCTCGGTCGACGCCATCTGCGCGCGTCCCCGGCCGAGGAAGGTGACCGTCCACGACAGCAGAGTCGACAGGCGGCTGCGGAACCCGACCAGGTACATGAGGTGGATCGCCAGCCAGGCCACCCACCCGATGAATCCGCTGATCTCGAGCTTGCCGACCTTCGCCACCGCGCTGAACCGCGAGATGGTGGCCATGCTGCCCTTGTCGAAATACTTGAACGGCGGCCGGTCCTCCGGCTTCCCGCCGCTCAGGCCGGCCTTGATCTGCTTGGCCGCGTACTTGCCGCCCTGCATCGCGACCTGCGCCAGACCCGGCAGCTTGTCGAGCGACATCATGTCGCCGATGACGAAGACGTCGGGGTGGCCGGGCACGGAGAGGTCCGGCCGGACCATCACCCGACCGGCCCGGTCGATCTCCGCGTCGGACTGGTCGGCGATCTGCTTGCCCAGCGGGCTGGCCTGCACACCGGCCGACCACACCTTGCATTGCGACTCGATCCGCCGGTGGGTGCCGTCCTTGTCCTTGACGACGAGCCCGTCCACGTCGACGTCGGTGACCATCGCCCCGAGCTGGATCTCGACTCCGAGTTTCTCCAGCTGCTCACGCGCCTTGCGGCTCAGCTTTCCGCCGTATACGGGCAGGACGTCGTCGGCGCCGTCGAGCAGGATCACCCGGGCCTCCCGCGGATCGATGTTGCGGAACGCCCCCGACAGGGTGCGGCGCGACAGTTCCGCGATCTGGCCGGCGAGTTCCACACCGGTCGGTCCCGCGCCGACGACCACGAACGTCAGGAGCCGGGCCCGCTCGGCGGGGTCGGCCGACAGCTCGGCCTGCTCGAATGCGCCGAGGATCCGGCCGCGGAGTTCGAGTGCGTCGTCGATCGTCTTCATGCCCGGCGCGAACTCGGAGAAGTGATCGTTGCCGAAGTACGACTGGCCGGCGCCGGCGGCGACGATCAGGCTGTCGTAGGGGGTGACCGTGGTCCGGTCCAGGAACCGGGAGGTGATCGTCTTCGCCTCGAGATCGATCTTCTCGACATCGCCGAGCAGCACCTGCGTGTTCTTCTGCTTCCGCAGCACCAGCCGGGTGGCGGGGGCGATGTCGCCGACTGAGAGGATGCCGGTCGCCACCTGGTACAGCAACGGCTGGAACAGATGGTGAGTGGTGCGCGCGATCATGGTGATGTCGACATCGGCGTTCTTCAGCGCCTGTGTGCCGAACAACCCACCGAAGCCGGATCCAATGACCACGACGCGATGGCGGCGTGACTCAACCGACTGGATACTCATTCCGTGCTCCTCGAAAAATAGGCGACTCCTGTCACGGTAGTCGCCTTGTTCCCGACCGTCTCGGTAAGCGTGGCTTCGCCACGTCCGCACAGCAGAATCGATCCAGAAACCGAGGGGTGCCCGCGACGCATGGAAGGCGGGTGGCTCCGCCGTGGGAACCACCCGCCTTCCGGTGCGTACGCGGCTATCTCGCCCTGCCGATCCGCTTTCTTCCCGGGGGAGTGCCAGTGGTGTCCGGCGGAAGGTAGTCCGACTTGATCGAGAACACGAACAGAGCCGACACCCCCACCACGACCACAAGAATGGTGAGGACTACGACCACGTAGCCGAAACCGACACCGATTGCTGTCAAGTCCATCCGACCTACCTCCTCAGTCGCTGCCCACGCTACTAGTGCGGAGGGTAGCCCTGTCACCGCGTCGGCGGGGAGAAACGATCGTCGCCGGCCTGTCACCGTGACGTCAGGTGAGGTGGTCGAACTCTCCGGTCACCCACGCGCAGTGCCGGCCGGCGGAGTAGGCGAGCGCTTCGCGGCCGTCGCTGTCGATCACGTTGTCGAAGTTGCCGATGATCCGGTCGAACTCGAGGTGGGACAACTGATCCGCGATGCGCCGCACCACCGCCGCGGACAGCGGCAACCGGTTCGGGTACGACCGCAGGAAGGACACGGTGCGGCGGTCCGGATTGGGGAACACGCCGTCCCCGGTCAGGAGGACGCCGCGGCCGTCGGCGCCGGCCCGCCAGTGCGCGACCGCGCTGCCGGGAAAGTGTCCGCCGATCTGGTGGAGGGTGAGTCCCGGCGCCACCTCGTGGGTGCCCGACCAGAACTCGACCGGCCCGTCCGCCCGCGCCAGCCAGGAGCGGTCCGCCTCGGCCACCAGGATGGGCACGTCGCCGAGCGCCCTCGACCACTGCGTCTGGACGCCGAACATGTGCGGGTGACTGCCGGCGACGGCGATCACCGGGCCGTGCGCGGCGACGGCCTCGACGGCCGCGGCGTCGACGAAACCGATCGGATCCCACAACAGCGACCCGGCGGGGGTGCGGACGACGAGCGACTGCTGACCGATCGCGGTCTTCGGCTCCACGTACAGGCCGAACAGTCCCGGCTCGACCTCGTGCTCGACCGCCCGGTGCCCCGCACCGGCCAGTGCCTCCACGGTGGTCCACTCCTGACCGCCCAACGGAATGTACTGGCGTTCGTCCGCGCAGATCGCGCATTCGTCGGGGAGTGGAGTGTTCGGGTCCTGTTCGACGCCGCACGTGGCACAGAGATGAAATAGCACCCCCCGATCATGCATGCTCACGGCACGCCCAGGAGCCGCAATCCGGAAGCCGTGGCGGCCGCCGACAGGACGATGACGACGAAAGGCGCCTTCCGCCAGGCGAGTAGGCCCGCGACGACGACGCCGGTGGGACGCGCCACTCCGGCGAATTCGTGCCCCTCCGTGAGCGCCGTCGTGCCAACCACCGCGGTGAGCAGGACCACCGCCGCGGTCGCCATGGTCCGTTCCATCCAGGGTCTCGTGGCGAGCCGGGTCCGCAGCATCGGACCGGCGAACCGGAAGGCGAACGTGCCCGCGGCGAGCGTCCCGACCGATCCGAGCAGGACGAGATTCCCACTCACCGCAGTATCTTCCGGCGAGCACCCGCGAGCAGCCCCACCAACGCCGCGAGCACCGGGAGGCCGGCAGGCAGGAGGGGAGCGGCCGCCAGGGCGACAGCGCCGCCGATCAGCGCGGGCACCCGCACGTCCCGATCGCGCAGCGCAGGCAGCACCAGCGCCAGCAGCACCGCCGGGAACATGGCGTCGAGCCCGAGGGCGGTGGGGTCGCCGAGCCCATTGCCCGCCGCCGCGCCGACCAGGGCGCCGAGTGGCCAGCACACCGCAATCCCCACCCCGCACGCCCAGTACGCGGCGCGGCGGCGGGCCGGGTCCGTCTGACCGAGCGCGAACACGACCGATTCGTCGTTCATCAGGTGGCTGCCCGCGACCCGGCGCAGCCCCCGACCCAGCGCGTCGCCGACCGCCAGACCGAACGGCAGGTGGCGCGCGTTCACCAGCAACCCGGCGATCGCCGCCGCGATCGGGCTTCCCCCTGCCGCGACGATGCCGACGAACAGGAACTCGGCCGATCCGGCCAGCACCAGCACCGACAGCGCCACGGGCAGCCACGGGTCCAGCCCGGAGCCGACCGCGATCGCGCCGTAGGCCATGCCGACGAGGCCGTCGGCCAGGCATACCAGCGCGATGTTCCGGAGGGCCGGCCTTCCGAGTGTTCGCTGTATCGAACGCATGACTTCTATACTGAACAGAACACACCCATTCGTCAAGGCGAACATGGTGACCGAAATAATGAACACGGCTTCGGGAAGGGTAATCATGGCGGCGACATCCCCCCTGGGATACATCGGACCCTCGCTGCGCCGCGAACGCGAACGGTCGGGCATGTCCCTGACCGAGGTCGCCCGCCGCGCCGGTGTCGCGAAATCCACTCTGTCCCAACTCGAGTCGGGCGGCGGCAACCCGAGCGTCGAAACTCTGTGGGCCCTGTGCGTCGCGCTGGACGTGCCGATATCGCAACTGCTGGACCCGCCGCGCCCGCGCGTCCAGGTCATCCGGGCGGACGAGGGACCGGAACTGGTGTCCGACCGGGCCGACTACCGCGCCACCCTGGTCGCGTCCTGCCCTCCGTCCGCCCGCCGGGACCTGTATCGCCTCGCCGTGGAACCGGGCCCCGGCCGGGAATCCGAACCGCACATGCCCGGTGTCGTCGAACACGTGATCCTGAGCGCCGGGCGCGCGCTCGTCGGCGTGGCCGACGATCCCGTCGAACTCGGGCCCGGCGACTACATCGCCTACCCCGGCGACGTGGCGCACGTGTTCGAGGCGCTGGAGCCGGGGACCCGCGCGGTGCTGGTGTCCGAGCACAACTGACGAGGTTCGGGAAATTTCTGCGTGCGGAGTGTCGATTCGGAAGGGTGGCGTTCGTATAGGAGGTGAGAGTCGGCCACAGCACGTCCCGGAAGAGCCGACGAACTCGATCCGAGGAGGAACCCGAGATGACCCAGTACCTGTTGAGCGTGTACCAGCCCGACGGCCCCGCCCCCGAACCCGACGTCCTCGCGAAGATCGGCGACGACCTCGCCGCCCTCGATCAGGAAATGGTGTCCTCCGGGGCGTGGGTGTTCAGCGGGGGGCTGTGCGCCCCCACCACCTCGACCGTTCTGCGGGTGCGGGGCGGTGACGTGCTCGTCACCGACGGCCCCTACACGGAGGGGAAGGAGCATCTCGGCGGATTCACCATCGTCGAGGCCCCCGACCTGGACGCGGCGCTGGAGTGGGGCCGCAAACTCACCCGGGCGACGACCCTGCCGATCGAGGTCCGCCCGTTCCATCATCACGCCGGAGGCGGCAGCTGACGTGACCGCGTCCGCCGACGTCGAACGCGTGTTCCGGGAGGAACACGGCCGGGCGGTGTCCGTCCTGGTCGGCGTGTTCGGCGACATCGACATCGCCGAAGAGGCCGTCCAGGACGCGTTCGCCGAGGCGGTGCAGCGCTGGCCGTCGTCCGGTCTGCCACCGAGCCCGGCCGGATGGATCATCACCACCGCCCGCCGGCGTGCGATCGATCGGCTCCGCCGCGACGCGTCCCAGCAGGACCGCCACGCGCAGGCCACCCTGCTGCATGCCGACGAAGAACCCGTGGAGGAGGGAGTCGTGCCCGACGACCGGCTACGCCTGATCTTCACGTGCTGCCACCCGTCGCTGGCGCCCGCCGCCCAGGTCGCCCTGACCCTCCGGCTGCTCGGCGGGCTCGGCACGGCGGAGATCGCGCGGGCGTTTCTCGTACCCGAGCCGACCATGGCGCAGCGCCTCGTCCGGGCCAAGGGCAAGATCCGAGACGCCCGCATCCCGTACCGGGTGCCGGACGAGGCCGAACTCCCGGACCGTCTCCGCGCCGTCCTGGCCGTCGTCTACCTCATTTTCAACGAGGGGTACACGGCCAGTTCGGGGGATGGGCTGACGCGGGCGGACCTGGGCGCCGAGGCCATCCGCCTCGGCCGGCTCCTGACCGCGCTGATGCCCGACGAACCCGAGGTCACGGGACTGCTGGCGTTGATGGTGCTGGTCGACTCGCGACGGGCCGCCCGCACCGACGGCGACGGGCGGCTCGTCCTCCTCGCCGATCAGGACCGCGGCCGGTGGGACCGCGATCTCGTCGCCGAGGGGCAGTCGCTGGTGCGGGAGTGCCTGCGACGGAACCGTCCCGGGCAGTATCAGATTCAGGCGGCGATCAATGCCGTCCACAGCGACGCCCCCACCGCGGCCGACACCGATTGGGCGCAGATCCTGCAACTCTACGACCAGTTGTTGTCGGTCGCGCCGACTCCGGTGGTCGCGTTGCACCGTGCGGTCGCGGTCGCAGAGGTCCGGGGACCCGCGGAGGGGCTGGCGCTCGTCGAACAGCTCGACCTCGACCGATACCACCCCTACCACGCGGTCCGGGCCGATCTGCTGCGCCGCCTCGGACGCCCTGGCGACGCGGCCCGTGCGTATGACGCGGCGATCGAACGCACCGACAACACCGCCGAGCGCGAATTCCTCCGAGAGCAGCGCGATGCGCTCGGGTGACCGGGCGGCCGATCAGAGGCCGAGACCCACACCGAGGCCGGGCGGCAGGCACACCGATCCGAAACAGGTCTCGGTGCGCACCGACACGGGAAGTGGTTGCGCGGTAGCGGTTTTCGCGTAGGCGGTCTCGGGCAGCGGGGACGAGCCCCACACCTCGTCGCCGGGTCCGGCGTTCTCGCCGCAGATCCAATGGATCAGGTAGTCGCCATCGGGCACCGCCTCGAACACGAACTCACGCGGTCCCGGGGCGATCACCACGTTGGAGGCGTGGAACACCGCGACGGACTCCGGGTCGACGATGTCGTCCGCCGCGTGCAGCCCGCCCAATCCGCACACGATGTCCTCTGAGGTGGCGTTGGTGATCGTCGCCGTCACAGTGCTGCCTGCCGCCGCCGCGGTCAGCGCCACATCGGCCGGGTCCGCGGCCGCGGGCGCGGCGAGGAGGAGGACGAGAGGGCCTGCGGCGATCAGCCCGCCCACGACCCGTCGCATGCGTGCCATCGTCGCCGAACCTCCGCTCTATGGGCTCTCCCCGAACTCGGAGTGGTGATACCCGCCGTGGGTGCGGATAAACGGCGCGGAACGGTCAGCTGTGCTGGCGTGTCACCTCTGTCACCGAGGCCAGGAGTGTGTCGATGTCCGATGCGTCGTGCGCGAAGGACGTCACGAACCGCACGACTCCTGCGCCCCAGCGGTCGTCGTAGAAGGCGTACCCCCGCGCTTTGAGCTCGACCGAAAGGTACTCGGGGAAGTGGCAGAACAGAATGTTGGCACCGCCCCTGCTCAGAATCGTCACGCCGGGCAGGGCGGCGAGGCCGTCGCGCAGCCGTGACGCCATGGCGTTCGCGTGACGCGCATTGTCCAGCCAGAGGTCGTCGTCGAGGTAGGCGCCCAGTTGCGCTGCCTGGAAGCGCATCTTGGACGTGAGCTGACCCGCGCGCTTGTGTCGGTAGCGCAATTCGGTGGCGAGCCGCCTGTCGAACGAGATCACGGCGTCGGCGGTCATCGCGCCGTTCTTCGTGGCGCCGAACGACAGAACGTCCACTCCGGCCTTCCAGCTCATCGCGGCCGGCGTCGCCCCGATCGCCGTCAGGGCGTTGGCGAACCGAGCACCGTCCATGTGAACCCGCAGACCCGCCTCGTGGGCGATCGAGGACAGTTCCGCGAGTTCGTCCAGGCTGTAGACGCTACCGGCCTCGGTTGCCTGCGTGAGGCTGACGACGGAGGGCTGCACGCTGTGGACGTCGCCCCTCCGCCGCCCCACCGCTGCGCGGAGCAGGTCCGGATCGATCTTGGAATCCGGGCCGTCCACCAGGATCGATCTCGCACCGTTGGTGAAGAATTCCGGCGCCCCGGCCTCGTCATTATTGATGTGCGAATCGGGGTGCGACAGGACGGCGCCCCACGGCGGCGTCAGGGCGGCCAACGCGAGTCCGTTGGCCGCCGACCCGGTACCGACTGGGAAGACATCGACGTGATGGTCGAAGACGTCGGCGAACTTCGCCCGCACCGACGCCGACAGCTCGTCGTTGCCGTACGGCGCGGCCATGCCCTCGGCCGCTGCCGTCATCGCGGCCAGGACCTGAGGGGACGCGCCCGCCGCGTTGTCGCTGAGGTAGCCCCGCAAGGGGGTGGCGGTCGTAATCATGAAGCCCTTTCAATTCGGAACTGGGACAATGAATGTCACCGTCAGGTCGACGGATTCGTCCGACGTGACATACACGTGCGGTGCGTCGCCGGCAAAGGCCAGGAGGTCGCCCGGCCCCAGCGTCGTGGGGTTGTCCACCGGTCCCGCGCGGAGGTGGCCGGACGAGACATAGAGCTGCTCGACGGTGCCGTCTGCGTGGGGCAGACCTGTACTGGAATGGTTCGCCGGCAGGCGCATCCGCCAAATTTCGACCGAATGCCCGCCGCTGATCCTGCGGAGCAGTTCCCGTTTCACCTCGCCCGACTCGACATCGGTCCCGGGCAGGTGGATCGGACCCGGATCCCGTTCGCCGGTGATGAGGTCGGTGAGCGGAATTCTCAGCGCCACCGCAAGCGAATCCAGGGTGGTGATCGTCGGGTTTCCGGTGCCCGATTCGAGCCCCGACAGGGTCGCTTTGCTGATCCCTGCACGGCGCGCGAGCTCCGCGGCGGTCATTCCCCGCTGGGTTCGGCGCATCACGAGCTGCTCGCCGATGGCAGCGCACCTGTCGTTCACCGACTGCCCCTCGGCTAAAGGCACACTCCACACCTCGATCCGAATAGCGGCGTTCGATAGATTGAACTATTCGTTCAGAATAGGGAACCGTGGGTGTGCGGGCAAGCGGGCGGTGGGGCCGGCGGGACATTCGCCGCGCACCGAGTCGAGGGTTCTGTTTAACCGCCGACGGGTGGGGTAACGCGGGGGGAGGCGCTCGAGTGATTCCGGAGCACCGAGAGCGCTCAGGTTGTGCTGGTTCAGACCTGAGAGCCAGCGCAGCCGGCGCTCTGCGTCAGGGTGACGCGGATCGTGACCTGTTTATTTGCCGTCCTGTTTGTCGTGCTGTCGGCGCACCATCTCGGTGATCCAGATGGGCGCGAACGGTGAAGTGCAATTCGGGGGTGTCGGGTAGTCCTCGAGCACCCCCAGCCGCTCACCGATGTCGATCGCGCGGGCGCGGTGCTCGGCGCGTTCGATTCCGATCTGGGCCAGGCAGTGGTTCATCGCCCACTGCAGGCGATCCGGGGCGTCCTTCATCTCTGCCTCGATGATGTCGAGCAGCCCCGCGAGGTCCAGACCATCGGGTTTCTTCGCCACGCGCTCGGTGGTCAGCGCCCAACCGGCGCTCGCCACCACGGGATCCGGATCGGCGGACCATGCCACGCGCAGCTCTTCGGCGTGCGGGTTCTTCTTCACGACGTAGTTGACGAGCCAGTCGTGCACCTTCGGGGTGCGCGCCTGGCGCAGCATCGTGTCCAACTCGTCACGCTCGAACGCCTTCGGCCGGCATATCAGGATCGCCAGAAGCTTCGCCGCGGTGTCGTCGGTCTCCCACAGCTCGCGGGCGAGGTCCTGCTGAGTCTTCAACCGCTTGGCGAGCGCACGCAGCTTGCTGAGGTTCACCCCGTGGTCGTCACCGTGCTTCTCGTTCACCGCGCGCGACTTCGGGTCTTCGAGTTCGCCCAGCTCACCCATCACGTCAGCGACCGTCGTTCCGGTCGGCGTCGTCTCGGCCACGTCGGCTCCTGCCTCTCGGTCCGACTCAGCGTACGCCGGCTCCAGAGGATGACGTTCCAGGACTGATCAGACTTTCGGGGGACGGTCGGGAACGAGCAGTGTGCCGATGTCGGTGCCGATGGGGACGGCGTTGTTGGTGTCGGCGTTGGCTTTCGGGCCCAGTGTGCAGTAGACGACGATTGTCGTGTCGGTCTTCGTGTCGTAGAAGGCGACGCCGTTGTAGCCACCGAATGCCGGGTTCATGTAGAGCCAGTCGTCGATGTGGACGACCCCGTACGCGAAGTACTTCTGCGGCGTCAGTGGTCCCAGACCGGCCGTCTTCGGCGCCATCATCTCGGTGAACTGCTCGGCCGAGAGCAGCTTGCCTGCGGCGAGGGCACGCACCCACACGGCGACGTCGGAGAGGGTGGAGTTCATGTTGCCGCTGTTGAGGAATGCGGTGGGGTTCCAGAACGTGGAGTCCTCGAAGACGCCACGTTCATTGGTGTAGCCGTGCAGTGTCGGCTGTGTCATCTGGGGCGTGAGCACGACGTCGGTGCTGTTCATGTCGAGCGGATCAAGGATGCGCTGCTCGATGAGGTCGCCGAGGGGCTGGCCGGTGGCCTTCTCCAGAACCACGCCGAGCAGGCACAGGTCGCTGTGGGCGTAGGCCCAACTGGTGCCGGGCTCGAACAGCGGCGGCCTCGAGTTGGCCAGGTCGAAGATCTGCTGCGCGGTGAAACCCGCCATCGGGTTGGCGTAGAACTGTTTCAGGAATTCGGGGTTGGTGACGTAGTCCGAGATGCCCGTGGTGCCGTTCGCAAGCATCCGCGGGGTGATCTTGTCGGCGCGGGGGAAGTCGGGGACCCATTCGGCGATCGGCTTGTCCAGGGGGACGACGCCGTCCTTGTCGAGTTGCAGCAGCACCGTCGACAGCATCGGTTCCATCGGCTGGCCCACCCGCAGCTGCATATCGGGCGTTGCGGAAACTCCGATCGGGGATCCGCCGAGTGCGCCCACGGCGATCTGCTCGTCGCCGCGCCACGCACCGAAGACGGCGGAGGTGAGGTCGAGCGCGGTCATCTTCTCGCGGACGATCTCTTCGATTTTCGCGGCGTCGGGGGATTGCGGGGTGGGCGACGCGGTTCCGCCGCTGCTGCTGTCCTCCGATCCGCAGGACAGGGTGGCGAATCCGATGGCGACGGCGAGCGCCGCAGAGGTGGCGCGGTGCACCCACCGACGAGAGGGCTTACTCATGACGGACGATCCCTTCGGCGAGCGGGAATCTTGCGGGAGCAGCGATACGAGAATCTACCGTCGGAGCCGCCGCGTGGGAGGCGAATGGCGACCGCCGGAGTCCTCGCGTCCTGCCCCGGTTCATCTCCCGACGTCACAGTCTGGAGGGCAGCTGCCGCCGAAGGCGCGGTGGGCCTTCTCGCGGACCAGCAGTGCATCCCGGGCGGTCTGCCAGGTGGTGAGGTCGACGATCGGCGGGCGAGCGGGCAGCGCGGTGGTCGGGTCGTTCGGCGTGGTCATCATGGCGTCCTCCGGTCCGGCGCCGTGATGACACCGGTTCGGGCAAAATCGTGTCCATGAAGTATGTGCTGTTGATCTGCGACGACGAGTCGGTATCGCCGACGAACGAGGAGCTCGCAGCCGATCCGGTGCACCAGGCGTGGTGGGCGGACGTGCAACGGCGTGGCGGTCTACTCGTCGGCCGGCGGTTGCGGCCGGTGGTGGATGCCACGACGGTCCGGGTCCGCGACGGTGAGACGCTGGTCTCGGATGGGCCGTTCGCCGAGACCAAGGACTTCGTCGGCGGTTTCGTGATGGTCGAGTGCGCGAATCTGGACGAGGCAATCGAGATCGCTGCCGGGCATCCCTACGCGCGGTGGGGCGGCGTCGAGGTCCGTCCCGTCTGGGAATGACGGCGTCCGGCGACCGAGTGCGTGCGGCGGTCGATGCGGCGTTCCGGGACGAGTGGGGTCAGGTGGTGGCGACCCTGATCGGGTCGACCGGGGATTGGGATCTGGCCGAGGACTGTGCGCAGGAAGCATTCGCTGCCGCGGTAACGAGCTGGGCGCGTGACGGAGTTCCGAGCCGGCCCGGTGCCTGGCTCACCACGACGGCGCGGAACCGCGCGATCGATCGGCTGCGCCGCGATGCCACGGGTGCGGGCAAGATGCGTCAGCTCGCGGTGCTGTCCCGCGAGCCGGACGAGCCACCGGAGGAAATCCCCGACGAGCGGTTGCGGCTGATCTTCACCTGCTGCCATCCGGCGCTGCCGTTTCCGGCCCGGGTGGCGCTCACGCTGCGGACGTTGGCCGGTTTGAGCACCGGCGAGATCGCTCGGGCCTTCCTGACCGCCGAGGCCACGATGGCGCAGCGACTGGTCCGCGCCAAACGCAAGATCCGGGAGGCCGGTATCCCGTATCGGGTACCGCCCGTCGAGCTGCTGTCCCCGCGACTGGCCGCCGTCCTGGCGGTGCTCTACCTGATCTTCAACCAGGGCTACGACGAGGAGGACGGCCGGGCCCTGACGTTCGAGGCCATCCGGCTTGCCCGGCTCCTGGTCCGGCTGATGCCCTCCGAACCCGAACCTCGCGGTCTACTGGCGCTGATGCTGCTGCACGAATCCCGTCGGGCGACACGCAAAGACGGCGGAGTATTGGTCACGCTGGAGGACCAGGACCGATCTCGGTGGGACCGGGCGCTCATCGCCGAGGGAGTGGCGACGCTCGACCAGGCGCTGGCTCTGGGACACACCGGCGGCTACCAGGTTCAGGCCGCGATCGCCGCCTGCCATGCCACCGCCGCCGACACGGCGAGCACCGACTGGCCGCAGATCGCGGCCCTGTACACCGAGTTGGCGCGGCTGGCGCCGTCACCGGTCGTGGATCTCAACCGCGCCGTGGCGGTCGCGATGGCCGACGGCATTCCGGCCGGCCTGGCCCTGGTCGACGAGATCACCGCATCCGGCCGACTCGACCGCTACTACCTGCTGCCCGCGACCCGGGCCGACCTGCTCCGCCGGGACGGCCGCGCCGCCGAGGCCGAGGCCGCGTACGAGCAAGCCCTGCAGCTGGCGCCGACCGAGGCCGAGCGCCGCTACCTGACCAGCCGCCTGCGCGAGCTCTGAAGAATCGGAGAATCTTCTTCGCGGTCGTTGTCGATCCCCGGAGGTGTCGTTCGTCGGTGAGGTGACAGGCAACCTGGATGAAAGGAAAATCTCGTGAACACCGACACGACCCCACCGGCACCGTCCGTCGTCGACCGCGCCGCCTACCAGGCCGAACTGGACGTGCTGCGGGTCCGGGAGAAGGCGCACACCCACGAAGGCGACGCGATCGCCGCGGCCCGCCGACGGCTGCCGATGGTCGAGGTGGACCCCACCGTCACCGTCGTCGGCCCGCACGGGCCGGTCCCGCTGCCGGACGTGTTCGAGGGCCGCAACCAGCTGATCGCGTATTTCCACATGTGGCACGCCGACCACCCCGCGGCCGAACAATGCGAGGGCTGCACGTTCTTCAACGGCCAGGTGCGCGAGCTGTCGTACCTGCACTCCCGCGACGTCACGTACGCCACGCTGTGCCAGGGCCCGTACGACGGGAGCCTGCGCTACCGCGACTTCATGGGCTGGGACGTGCCCTGGTACTCCGCGCAGAACGCCGCGGATGCCCTGCTCGGTGATCGCCCACGATCCCCGGCACCTCTCGTCTGCTATCTGCGACAGCAGGACAGGGTGTTCGAAACGTTCTGGACCAGCGGCCGCGGCCTGGAACCGATGGCGCCGACGTACGGGCTACTCGACATGACCGTGTACGGCCGTCAGGAAACGTGGGAAGACTCGCCGAGCGGTTGGCCGCGGCATTGGGAGCGCCGCACACGGGACATCATGCGCACCGACGGACGGCCCACCGCGCAGTGGTCCCGCCTGACCGCCGGGCGCTCCGACGACCTCGACCCCGCCGAGCGCTGACATCACCGACGGCCACCGTCCGCCGAGCGAGGCTTGACCCTGACACAGTGAGAAGGATTCGAATGGTCGGCGAAGGAGGTGGTTGTCGTGAACACAACCAACCACGGTGGGCCGAATGCTCACCTCGTCGACGTTCTGGCGGCGGCCGACCCGTCGAGTCGGCTACGGGCCGCGCTATCCGCGGGCACACGCGCCGATCCCCATCTCACGGACGCTCTCGTCGATCGGTGTGCCGTCGAACCGGACTTCTTCGTCCGCGACATGCTGACGTGGGCGTTGTGCCGGCTGCCGGCCGAGATCACGGTGCCGAGACTGGTCCGGGAACTCGGGTCCGACACGGCGCAGGCCCGCAGTCAGTCGCTGCACATCCTGTCCAAGATCGGGGATCGGCAGGCGTGGCCCGGGGTGTCGGCACTGCTCCACGACGAGCACGACGACGTCGCCCGCAGCGCGTGGCGGGCGGCCGTAGCGCTCGTGCCGCCCGGTGAGGAGGCTGCGCTCGCATCCGATTTGGCAGCCCAACTCGGACGAGGCGACCGGCACGTGCAGCTCAGTCTGAGTCGTGCGCTGGTGGAACTCGGCGACGTCGTCCTACCGGTCCTCGACGCCGCCGGCACGAGTCTCGACCCTCGCGTTCGTGTGCACTCGGAGGCGACGACGCAGCTGTACCACGACCCGGACAGCAGCTTCGCCGTCTCGCTCGAGATGGCCACACGCGTCGCGGTCGCCGGACCCGACACATAGCAGGAGGAGATGGGATGTTGATCGGTGAGGTCTCGCGGCGTTGCGGTGTCAGCACGCGGATGTTGCGCCACTACGACACGTTGGGGCTGGTCGAGCCCACGGGCCGCACCTCCGGCGGTTACCGCGAGTACTCCGCCGACGACATCCGGCGGCTCTTCCACGTCGAGAGCCTGCGGACTCTGGGACTGTCGTTGTCCGAGACCAAGCGCGCACTGGACGACCCCGATTTCGCACCGGCCGATCTGGTGGGAGACCTCATCCGACACACGCGCCGGCGGATCGCTGCCGAGGAGGAACTGCTCGGCAGACTCGAACGCGTCGACGCGGCCTCGCCGGCCGAATGGGAGGACGTCCTGGGCATCGTCACCCTGTTGTATGCGCTGGAGTCGGAGTCCGCGGCGCGTCGTCAACAAGCGGTCCTGGCTCAGAGCGGGACGACGTCGCTGCCCGTCGAAGCGCTGGTGAAAGCCATCCTGTCGGAGGACGACGCCAATGTGGCCGGAGCGCTGCAGTGGTCGTTGACGCGCGTCGCCGGCCGGGGGCTCGCGGATCTGGCCGTCGGTCTCGACGCCGACGAGATCGCCGTCCGGCGGCGGGCGGCGACCGCGATCGCGGAAATCCATACCCCGGAGGCAACGGAGCATCTGGGTCGAGCACTCGAGGATCCGGACGTCACGATCCGCGGGTTGGCCGCTCTCGCTCTCGGCTCGCGCGGACACCTCGATTCGATGCCCGCCCTCGTCGAGATGGTGGTCGAGGGACGGCGCGATGTCGAGGCTGCGGAGATGCTGGGCCGGCTGACGACCGTTTCGCCCTCGGCCGACGACGTCGCCTCGGCCCTGCAGGACCGGCTCGACAACACCGAGGACGTGCCCACGCGGTTGCGGATCACGCAGGCCCTGGCCGAGATTCCCGGAACCGCGGCGCGGCGGGCACTCGAACGGCTGACCCAGGACGGTGACCGGACGATCGCGTCCACTGCGGCAGCGATCGTGAACCTGCAGGACCGAACGAAGTCGGCGCCGAGAGGGGAGCGACGGTAGACGAAAGGCGTCCCGAGGGGTGTAGGCGTGCGATCAACTTGCGGCGGGCAGGCGGTACACCCGCCGGGCGGTGTCACCGAAGAACAGCACTCGGTCTGTCGGCGACAGATCACCGAGGGCCGCCTGGATGGTGGACACCATGGTTCGGCCGTCCCACAGCAGATGGTCGATCGGGTAATGGGAAGCGAACATGCACCGCCCGGCGCCGAAGATCCCGACCGCCGCCCGAATCCATCGGCCGACGGCATCGAGGGATGTTCCGAAGATGAGGGCGATTCCCTGCAGCTTGAGGACGACGTTCGGAAACCGGCTCACCGCACGGAGGCGTTCTTCCCAGCGGGCGAAGCCCTCGGCAGTGAGGTCGATCGGCCAACCCGCGGCCTCCAACACGAACGTGGTGTCGGGAAACGAGGCAATGAGATCGTGAGCGGCGGGTAACTGCTCGTCGTAGACGAGCAGATCCCATACGAGCCCCGCATCGGCGACCTGCTCGAACCCGCGCAGCCAATCGGGGTCCGACAGGTAGTCGCCGCGCGCACCCAGACGCTTGGTGGGGTCGGCCGCCCAGTACAGGGGCTGGCGAACCGCCCGGACCGTCGGCAGATCCCGATAACGCGCGAGAACATCGGACAGATCACCCGAATCGAGTTGCGCGGCCGCGATGAAGGCGTCCGGAACTCCGGAACGGTCGGCGCAGTGCTGCACCCACATGGCCTCCGCGACACCGTCTGCGGCACCGAACTCACACGCGACCGACGCGGTGACGGGGATGCCGTCGACCTCCGCCCGGTAGTCGCGCGGCAGGTACCGGTGCGCAGCGTCATAGTAATTCGGCAGCAGGGCGGTCAGTGCGGGCGGGCGGTTGTCGATCCACGGGTACGTAAGATCCCGAACGTTGATGAAATGATGATGAGCATCGACAATGTCCACCTCGCACAGCCTATTTCAGTTTTCCACCGGCGGCCCGAAAGTCGTCGTTCCACTTCATGCTTGTCGGGCCGGTACGTGGGTCAGAATCCCGTCCACGCCTGCCGACTCCACGACGGTGTGCTGGTCATCCGGCGCGGACTCGTCGCCGGGCAGGATCAGGCGATCGGGGACCATCGATCGATCCCGTCGTGCCCACACGTAATAGATGGCGCCGGGGACGATCAGGCCGACGATCCACGAGATGTCCGTGTGCCCGAGGACGGCCACCATCGGCCCCGAGTAGAAGGACGTGTAGAGGAACGGTAGCTGAGCAATCAGGCCGACTGCGTAGGTTGTGAGAGCCACGGTGTTCCAGCGCCCGTACCGTCCGTCCGGGTCGGTCAGCGCTGGTACGTCGTAGTCCTCTTTCGTCACGCAATAGAAGTCGACGAGGTTGATGGCACTCCACGGAGTGAAGAAGGCCAAGAGGAACAAGAGGAACGTCGAGAACGACGTGAGGAAGTTGTCACTCGCAAGGAGCGCAATCACCGTTGCGCACAGCATGATGACGGCGACACAGGCAACTCGCGCTCTCTGCGGTATCTCCCGGTGACCGAGAAATCCGGTCACCGTGGTAACCAGGGACATGAAGCCGCCATACGCATTCAGCACGTTGACCGTGAGTTTTCCCAGTGCGATCACGCAGTACAGCACGGTGGCAATTACACCTGCGCCGCCGAGGCTCACGATGAAGCCGACCTCGTTGTCCACGAACGCGGGTCCCGCGAGCGCAGCAGCGAAGACGCCGAACGTCATCGACCACTGTGACGCGATGACCGAACCGGAGAAGGTGGCACCGAAGGTTTTCCACGCCGCCGTCTCGGCGGGCAGATACCGAGAATAGTCGGCGACGTAGGGCCCGTAGGCAATTTGCCAGGATGCGGACAGCGACATCGCGAGAAGGAAACCGGCCAACGAGAACGAGGAGTGGCTGAAAAGCATGCCCAGGTCTGCGCCGGCCAGAAGCCGGTACGTCAGATAGGCAAACGCGAGAAATCCGATGATGCTGCTGAGGCGCCCCATCACGTGGATCAGGCGATACCCGATGATCGCAATGACTGCGGTGGCCGCGCCGAATATGACGATGCCCAGCCAGTGCGACGAGTGAATGATCCCCGCGACCGCCTGACCGGCGAGCACGGAGCCTCCCGCAGCAAAACCGGTGTACATGACAACGACCAGGACAAGCGGGATCATCGCCCCGTAGACACCGAACTGCGCCCGACTCGAGATCATCTGGGGAAGTCCGAGCCGCGGGCCCTGCACCGAGTGCAGCGCCATCACAACGCCCCCGAGAACCTGCCCCAGCAGGAGCCCGATGATCGACCACACGACGTCACCTCCGAGCACGACAGCCAGGGCCCCGGTGACCACCGCCGTAACCTGCAGGTTCGACCCGAACCACAGCGTGAACTGATTCAACGGCCGGCCGTATCGTTCGGTCGTCGGCACGAAGCCGATGGAACGGTGCTCGACGCCGAACTTCTTGGGAGGGCGTTCGGTTGCCGGCGGTTGGTCTGGTGTAGGGGTCTTCTTCACGGGTGTCTCCGTACTGTGAGGTCGAGTAAGAGAGCGGTGGTCTGCTGCACACGAGCGAGGTCGCCTGGTGCAGTGACGCTGAGAGTTTGAATATGCGGAGCCGGAACCTGGGACCGGGTCGGGGCTTACCTCAACGCGGCGTGCAGGCCATGACCGAGAGCAGCTCATAAGCCACGGAGGAAGCGGCGAGCGCGGTGATCTCGGCGTGGTCGTACGCCGGCGACACCTCGACGATGTCCGCAGAGACCAGGCGGGCCTGCGAGAAACTCCGGATCATTTCCAGCAGTTCACGACTCGTCAGACCACCGGGCTCCGGTGTTCCCGTTCCCGGGGCGTGCGCGGGATCCAACACGTCGATGTCGACGGACACGTACACGGGACGAGAACCGACCCGTTCCAGCACTCGATCGATAATGCGGTCGAGTGGAGTGCGCGTGAACTCTCGCGCATGAATCGGAATGAAGCCGAGTTCTCGGTCCATACTCAGGTCGACGGCGCTGTAGATCGGACCGCGGGTACCGATGTGGACGCTGGCTTGCCTGTCGATCAAGCCCTCTTCGGATGCGCGCCGGAACGGTGTCCCATGGGTGTAGGCCTCGCCGAAATAGGTGTCCCAGGTATCGAGGTGTGCGTCGAAGTGGACGACAGCCACCGGGCCGTATTGTTTGGCGATCGAACGAAGGACCGGCAGGGCGACCGTGTGGTCGCCGCCGAGAACGACCAGACGAGTGCCCACGCTGAGATGCGAATCGGCGGCCCGCTCGATCTGCCCCAGCGCCTCCCCGATTGCGAAGGGGTTACACCCGACATCACCACAGTCGGCCACCTGCATGGACCTGAAGGGGTCGACGCCCAGCTCCGGGTTGTACGGCCGGAGCACACGCGACGCCTGCCGGATGTGACCCGGGCCGAATCGCGCGCCGGGCCGGTAGGTGACGCCTGCGTCGAATGGGACTCCCAGGATGCCCACGCCGACATGGGAAACCTCATCAGCGCGAGGCAGGCGGGCGAACGTCGAATACCCGGCGTACCGGGGAAGGTCTTGGCCCGAGATGGGGCCGACGGGTTCGATGCGTGGACTTGTCATCGGTAGACTCCTGCCGAGTGAACGGGCAGGAATCCGATTCCTACAGCCCTACATTGGGGGAGCTGCTGCTCCTCCTCCAGAGAACGTGACGGTAATCACTATGAAGCACTGCGCCGGTTCCGCGACAGTTCCAGTTCCGGAGCGTTCGTAGGTACCAGATCGGCGTCGAGCTCGGCTCACCGTCGTGTCGCAGCGTGGTCCATCCTGCGCCTGCCGGCGGCGTTTGTCGCGGCGGCGAACTCGTCCAGCACACGGACGACGTCCGTGGCCTGCCAGATCCGGTTCCGTCGTCCGTCGGTGATCTGGGTGAGTATCCCCGCGTCCACCAACTTGTCGCTCGCGATCTGCGCGGTGGCGCCGGTCACCCCGAGGGCGGACGCGACGAGTCGGCCGTCCACCACCGGTTGGCGGAGCAGGAAGTCGACGAGCCGGTGCACCGCCGCGCCATCATGCGGGTGCGCCAGTCAGCGCGAATCGACTCGAGGTCCTGAACGAGGATGCGGCCGTTGGCTACCGCACCGAACGATGCTTCCGCGATGGAACGCACGATCGGCTCGACGTTCCCCGACCGGTACTCGCCGAGCGCCTCGAAATACTGTGCGGTGTCGTGCAGCAGTCCCGCGGACACCGGAACGGCAACGCTGCGCGTGAGTTGACCACCGCGCAGCATCGCCTGAATCAAGGCACGTCCGACGCGCCCGTTGCCGTCGGGGAACGGGTGGATGGTCTCGAATTGCGCATGAGCCACCGCGATCTGCGCGATCACCGGCACGTCGACCCGGTTCGCGAAAACGATCAAGTCGTCGATCAGTGCCGGAACCCGGCCATGGTGTGGGGGCACGAATTGCGCGGTGTGCGGCCCGAGATTTCCCCCGCCGATCCAGACGTGCTGCTGCCGCCACACACCGGCAATGTTCGGATCGTCACGCTCGAGCAGCGCACGGTGCATCCGCAGGATCGCCTCGGCGTCGATGGCGTCGGACAACTCCAACGCGGTCTGCATGCCCGGACGTTTCCGACGATCAATCGGGCATTGCGGGAGGCGTGCTCGCCGAGTTCGGCCAGCGCGATCTGCCGCGCCCCCGCTGGTGAAATTCTCGATCTCCGAACTCGACGCGCTCTCGATGCGCAGCAGGATCGAGGCGAAGGGAGCGGTGAGGTGACCGATCTCGACGTCGAAACGGGTGGGCTCGGTCGCCGCTTCTTCGGTCAGCGCCTGCAATTCGCTGCTGAGCGTGACGGTGTGGTCCGCGACGCACGGTAGGGGCCGACCGTGAGGCGTTTCTCGCGCCGAGATCCGAAATCGCCCGCGGTGCTGGTCCACGGGCGCTGCTCGTAGGCGACGGCAGGCCACAGCTATCCGCGTCAGCCGATGTCACGCAGGGTCCATACCATCGATTAGTAACTTATCCAATGGTATGGACCCTGCGTGCCCGCGGTCAGCCGGACGAAATGGCAGGTCAGTCCTCGGGAAGAGCGGCAAAAGCCTTCTTCGTCTTCAGATACCATCCCATGCCCGACACGGGACGCTTCCACCTGCCCTGCATGCTCTCCAAGGCGCTCCGGTGCGTTTCATCTCCCTGCGCGACCATCTCTTTCAGATGGCTGTCCTGCGCCTTGATCACCTCGTCCGCCTTGTCCCCGTGGAACGGGGCATCGCACGGCCCACCCATCTGCTTGCACGTCATCGTCTTCATCTTCGTCACGTCCTTCCGGTGGGATGTTCGGCGGCTCAACCTGGCAACTGGAACGCATCGCACCAGTTCAAGATCATGGTTGTCACTCTAACGACGGTTCGGCGACCGGCGCTTCTCGATTCCTGATCGATCGATACGCCCCCGAGGCAGGGTTGGTGGAGTTGACCGCGTGCGTCGCGGTGGCGAATCTCATGACGCGCATCAACACCGCGTTCGGCATCGAGTCGCTGGGCTCCGCCGCGGCGTGCGGCCTGAAGCCGCTCACCGCGCCCACAACACCCTGATCGACGACCGTCCGACCTGCAATGATCCGTTGTCGCGGATCCGGTGCGGGGGGAGTGGCCCCGCAATATGATGAGCAATGACGAAAAATGACCCGGCCCGGCACCGGACATTGTCGTGAACGCGATTCCGCGAGCGGTGCTGTTCGGGCTCGTGGTGGCCCTGACGCTTCTGTGGTCCCCGCATGCCGTGGTGCAAGCCGCGCCCGGTTCGGCCATCCGGTACGTCGCCCTGGGGGATTCGCGCGCCACCGGTTCGCTCAGCGACCCGCTCTCACTCCGCGACGGTTGCTTCCGTACCTCGGACAGCTACCCGCAGATCGTCGCCGACACCCTGCATGCGGTGACGTTCGCCAACCAGACGTGCGCCGGGGCGAAGACTGAAAATATTACGGACACTCCACAATTCACCTTGACAGGACCGCAGCCACCGCAGATCGATGCGCTCCGGCCGGACACGACACTCGTCACGGTCAGCATCGGCGGAAACGACATCGCGTGGTCGTCGCTGGTCGAGCCGTGCTACACGCTCGCGCCGGGACTCGACGCGCACTGCCGATCCGACGCCACCACAGCGAGGCGAGTGGACATCGCACTCGCCGCGCTCGGCCCGAAAGTGTCGGTCGCCCTGGCCGCGATCACCGCGAAGGCTCCCGCCGCGGCGGTGCTCCTGGTGGGGCACGGCGGCATCTTCGGTGACCACGGTTGCTGGCCGTACGCTCCCATGAGCGACGCCGACGCCGCCTGGGTCGTGCGGTTCTTCCTGAGGATGAACGCGGTTCTCGCCGATGCGGCGCGCACGAACGGGGCATACTTCGTCGACGTGGCCGGCGCCGCGCGGGGACACGACGCATGCGCGGGATCCGATCGACGGTGGTTCGAAGGTCTCGTTCCGCAATCGTCAGCGATGCCACTACACCCCAACCATTCCGGGCTGACGGCGATGGCGGCACTCGTCGTCGCCGCGTACGGGTAGGGGGACGAGCGCACCCGCTCCGACGCCGACTGGTGGACACGGTCCCCCTCCGATCGGGGGATATTGTCCGGTCGCATTCCGGACGATGATCGTGGCGAGAACGGAAATACGGAAATGGCGGGGGAGCCGGCCACACAGGAATCCCAGGGTGATATCAGATGAACAGACTCGCATTGCGGACCACCATCGCAGCGGTCGCGGCCGCACCACTTGTCGCACTCGGTGCCGGCGTCGCGGCGGCGGCGCCGACGCTTCACGGAGACCCGGATACTCCCGGCACCCAGTTGAACATCCATTCGAATAGCCCGCACAGTTTCACCTGCGGCGCCATCGGTGTCACGGGCGTGGGAATCGGATCGGCACCCGCAAACGGCAGCGGTCCGGTCAACGGCGCCTTCTTCGGCGACGGCCCGGCCCAGGGTGGCTGCGTCGGCGACGACGGGTCGATCTATTTTCCCGCGGGGCACGCTCACTGACGTGAGGACCGATCGATCGTCGACACGACGGAACTCGAACATGCATTCGATTGACGTACCCGGTGGGCCCGGCTGGTGAATGCCGGACATGGTGTCGAGCGGCCGCGACGGCGATCCGCACCGTGCGGTGTCACCGACCGGAGTGTGATGCGGTCGAGCGTCGAGGCGCGGGTGGCAAGCGGCGCGTCACGACGGCACCGGCGTACCCAGCCGATCGGGCGGCGGGGCCCGGGCGCAACGGGTCCGGGGTGCCCCTGCGGCGATAAATGCCTTGTTTGCCCGCAATCGACATTGTGAAGGTTGCGCGGGCCTAAGCAGCGATCGTTTCTGGCGTGCCTGTCTGGTCGTGCATACCCGGGCTTTGTTGTCGATGTTCGGAGTCGGATCGTCGAACGGCCGGTGGTCCGACTTCGATGCTGTTTCCTGGCTGCCGCCGAGCGAGGGCTGCCGCTCGCGTACGTCTCCCGGCGATGCGTCGTGGTCGTGATGCGATTGCCCGGGGGGTCGGTGTTCGTCGCTGTGTCGTTGATGATCGACTCCGGGATGATGTCGTGCTCGGGTGTCGGCGAGGACGCCGTTCACGCGTCTGTGTCGGGAGTGACCGTCGAACTGCCGGCGCGGTGGGGATCGAGTACCGGTTGCAGGGCCGCGTCACCGGTGAGCTGCCATTCGGCGAGACCGGGCGTGTGGTGGTCGGCAGGTCGGTCGAAGGAACTCGTGTACCAGGTAACGGCGGCAGCGACGTCGACGGCAGTGGCGACTGCGCTGACGCGGCGGGGTTTCATGGATGGTCATTCACCCGGTGGATCTGAGTAGTGGTCTCGACCATCGATTCAACGCCCGGTCGTTCGTGCCTGGTGCGCGGACAGCGAGATCGATGTGACGCTTCCCGTGGGTGCCGGGATGTTCGCGTGAAAGGGCGGTGATGCGCGATAGTGGCTGGGGTTCGGGCTCGGGCCGCGACATGAAGGAGGACTGTGCGGTGTCACTGTCGCTGGCCGCGGTGTCGGACCTGGCTGGGGAGGAGGGCCGGAGCGCCGTCGAGCTGCTTGTCGCCGCGGGTGCGGCTCCGGAGCGTGGGTGGCAGCGATGTCGGCGCGTGCCTGGTCTGGTTCGCGCAACTGATCATACCGGTGGATATCGACGACGCCGGCACTGTTGTCGTCGGCTCACTCGACTTCACGGTGATCGGCCTCGGCACCGCGGATCCGATCGTCCTGTGCCTGGACCGAGTCGGGGGCGATCACGAGATGCGGGCCGGGTTGTTCGACGGCAATCACCTCACCGAGCAGTACGGGACGCTGACCGTCCTCACCGAGGGGGTCCTGATCCGAACGTCGCGTTCGTCACCGAACCGCTGCGGGGCCACGATCGGGGGGTGTGGCTGGTGGCCGAGACGTTTCATCGGATGCTGCCCACCGGGATCGTGCTGATGTGGCCCTACCGGGTGCTCGCCTCCGGCTCCGCCATCGACGCGGGTCCTGACGCGGATTCTGCTCGGATTGCAGCGCTCGACGGTGCCCTCGGCGGGCTGTCGGACCACTGGGGGCGGTGTGGGCTGACACCGGTCGAGTCGGCGCCGTGGGCGCTGGGCATGTCGACCGCCCTCGAGGCGTGTGCGGTGGCACGGTCCCGACTCGATGCGGTCCGCGCCGCGGCGGTGTCGTTGTCGATCGATCAGCTTCGGCACGCTTCCCCGCCTCGGGCGCCGGACGAGTAACCGCACCGGCTCCATATCATCTGCTGCCTGACACTGAGGAGAATGCCGATGCGCAGCTTCATTCATCTGGTCCTGTTCGCGTGCGCCATCGCGGTCGCGATCGGTGCCTTCCTTCCCGTCGTCGGCGGCATTGCGCCGAGCGACGTCGCGGTGATCGATCTCCGCGACGGCTTCCCCACCGGAATCACCGTCGAGCAGATCGAAAATCAGGCCGTGACCTTCTACCAGTCGATGACGGCACTACTGCTGGGGGCTGCGGCCCTGCTGCTGGTCGCCGCGTTGGTGGGTTCCCGTGCGGCCGAGTGGCTGGCCGTGAGCGTAGGGATCGGCACGATTGCGGTGTTCGGGTGGCGGCTCAATGACAGTGTCGGCGACTACCTCCGAGACAACTACGACACCATGCTCACCGATCGCTGGGGGCTGTACCTCGCCGGCGGTGGCCTGATCGTCGCGCTTCTGGCGTTACTGGTGCCGACGGGACGACTGACGGCGGAGTGATTCGGGTGTCCGACTCGGTTCACAGGGACTGCACCTGGACCGACTACATCACCCACTCCACCCGAGTCGGCGGCCGCACACACCGCTCAGACCGGCCTGCCACTGCCGCTACTGAGAAGCGGTCGCGGGGCGAATTTAAGAAGATCCGCGCCTGGGCGACCGAGCGGGCTACGAGCTGTCCTCCCACGGCCGGATCCCCGCCGAGATCGAGCAGGGGTTCCACGACGCGCACTGACGCCGGCCTCGCCCTCCTCGTCGGTCGGTCGATCGGTCGTGGCACGGTATCGGTATGTGCGGTCGCTACGCATCGACGAAGAGTCGGAGCACGGTGTTCGAGACCGTCGGGATCGACCCCTGAACGGGCCGACCCGGAGATGGCGCCGGACTACAACGTGGCACCCACGAAGACCTCACCGGTCGTGATCGCCCGCGTACCGAAAGAGACCGACGAGGAGCGCCGGCGACAATTGCGCAATCTCGAAATGGGGCATTGTCCCGTTCTGGTCTAAGGACCCGAAGATCGGCTCACGCATGATCACCGCCCGCGCCGAGGTCGTGCATGAAAAACGTGTGTATCGGAAGTGGCACCCGAGCAGGCGCTCGCGAATACGCCGGTATCGATGGCCCAGATCATGAACACAGTGGGCATCGCGATCACGGGAATGCAGCTTGAGGCGCCCGAAATGTGTTGGACGCCCGAAGCAGCAGATTTCGGAGGAGGGAGAACCGGGGTAGTCGGCAGATTTGGGTGGGCATGGGGCGGTACAGATACCGGGGGCGGCCTTGCGACGCAGTCAGGTTGGTCCCGTAATTTGAACCGCCGCGCGTCCGGGCGGCCTTCTGGTCTATGCGACGGCGGTCAACACCGGTGTCGTTGTAAACTTCGGTGATGGCGATGCGATCCTCTGCCGAGGAGCGCTGTTGCCATTCACTCCGTACACCGACGTAGTCGATGCCAGTCCACTTGCGCCACCGAGTGGTATGCCGTCGCCGACTTGCGATCACTACATAGAAATGACATCGATTGGCCAGCCGAACGGCGATAGGTTCAACGTCTCGGCGACTTCGACGTAGATTGTGAACTGGACAGTTGTATATCCGGGAGCTTCAGCTGGGGGAGTTGTTCCCGTTCCGCTTACATCCACCCTACCAGCAGAGAATTGGTGAGTTGCAGGTCTTGGTCACCCCGAATTAACTCCGTCTCACCGGAGGGTGCTCAAATCGGTTGAGGAGCAAAGTCGTAGGTCAGTCGTGTGTGTGCAGAACGTGGTGAGGGCTGTGACCACGCGACGGGCAACCATAGTGGGGTCTTCCGAATCAGTGCACGAAACGATGGTCCCGGGGACGTGGGGGAGGGGGCGACGGTTGGGTGTCGTCTCGCGTATTCGAACGACCTTCCATCCTGCACTTTGCAGAGCTTCCGTCTTGCGTCGGTCGACATCAGATTGGGTCTGATGCCGTCGTCTCGATCCACCCGACGATCGCCAACCGTAGTCCTCACGGCTGCTCCAGCGGCGACGGTCGAGGACATTGCGTTGAAGCAACGCGAAGAACGATTCCATCGCCGCATTGTCACCACATGCCCCCACCCTTCCCATGGGGACTTGTAAACCATTGCGGGACAAGAATTCTACGAACATTCCTGAGCGAAATTGGCTGCCGCGATCGGAATACACGACGGTGCCGTCCGGGTTGCGGAGCGCGATAGCATTTCGCAGCGCCGAACACGCCAGGTCCACGGTCATCCGGTCCGCGATCGAGTAGCCGACGATCCGTGTGGAGAGGCAGTCCTTGATCGCGCAGAGGTAGAGCTTGCCCTCATCGGTCCCAGTGCTCGGTGGGGGCACCTCCCTGCACGGAGTGCTTGGGGGAATGTCGGTCCCCCGCCTCCGCGCCCGGCGCCTGGGTGTCGTGAGGCGTTAGCGTGTCGGCACGGACAGGGGGAGTTCATGTTTGCTTGGTTTCGTCGGCCCGGCCGACCCGTGCGATCGCACCCGTCCACCGAGCACGAGGAGCGGTTGATCGACGAGGCGCTGGTGGCGGCGCTGACCGGTGATCAACACCGAGAAGATTTGCTGCAGAGAACACAGCCGGGGGTCGTCGTCCTCGATCACGGCACCCCCTCGTTCGGTCTGCTCCAGCGCAGAATGGGGATCGTCCATGCGATGAAACCGCTGCAACGGCGAATCCCTGTGACGTTCTTACGTTTCGGCGTCCTGACGCGCGACGATCGGGATCTCACGAAGGTGTCGTATCTGGCCCGTCGGGCGGAGCTGGCAAGCTGGATTCGATCCTCCAGGACGTGGGCGGCCTGCCGATCACCGTCCCGCCGTTTGGGAGAATCAGAGTGGCAAGAGCATGCTGAATGCCGCGAAAAGCGCTGGGATGGAGGGCGTTTTGGCGAAGCGGTCGACATCGATCTACCTTCCCGGCCAGCGAAGCAGGGCCTGGATCAAGCATGCTCTGCGTACGACATCGAGCCTGCTGGTGATCGGGTTCGTCGGCTCGAGCCGGTCGGTCGCCGCGCTGATTCTCGGCGCGTACGACGCCGAGGGGCGGTTGGTTCCGGTGGGGTCGGTGAGCTCGGGGCTCACAGTCTCGATGCGCCGTCAGCTCCGGGAGGAGTTCCGACCGCTGGAGCGCCCGAACAGCCCTCTCACCGACCCGCTGCCGCCCGCACACGATCCTCCTGGGGTTCGGTGGCTGGACGCTCGCTGCACCATCGCTAGTCCACCACGGCACTGTGCCCGCGCTCGAGGATGCTGACTGACCCTGGCATTTCACAACCCTGACTGCATTCGCCTGGGGTTCTGAGCCTCGTGGTGTTGTCAGGATGGGTTGGTAGTTGTGTGGAGGACGGTGGTACCGAAGCGGTCGGCGAGGATCAGTGCGGTGTGGAGTTGGTACCGGCGGGTGGTGATGTCGTAGCCGAGGAGTTCGCTGGCGCGTTTCACGCGGTAGGCGACGGTGTTGCGGGAGACGTGGAGGCGGCGGGCGGCGGCGAAGGGGCTGCTTTCTTCGTCGAAGTAGCTGAGCAGGGTGCTGCGGAGGTCGGCGGCGTGAGTCGTTTCGGCGGCCAGGGGGCCGAGTTCTCGTTGGACGAAGTCGCGTGCGACGGCGAGGTCGGTGGTCAGCATCGCGGGGATGGCGAGGTCGGCATAGGTGGTGGCCCAGCCGTCTTTGTCGGGTGTGGAGGCGCGGGCGGTACGTTCGGTGGCGACAGCTTCGTGGTGGGATCGGCGGAAACCGTCGATGCCGAAGGCGGGGGTACCGGTGGCGATGCGGATGTCCTGTTGGGCAGGTCGGGCGTCGTCGAGGGAGATGGCGGGGTCGAATTCGCGGCGGCTGCCCCAGGCCCAGAGTCGGCCGGCGCCCACTGGGACAACGAGGCGGTGGGTGGCACCGAGCCGGGTGAGGACGTCCTGGGCGGCGGTTTGGAGCTCGGAGGTGTCGGAGCGGTTGCGGGTGGGTTCGTACCAGAGGGTGGCGGCGATGTTGTGGCGGGTCAGGTCGTAGCCGAGGACGTGGTGCGCGGCGGTGGTGTCGGTGAGGTCGCCGTTGAGGATTTGGCGGACGGCCTCGTCGCGGGCGGCCGCTGCGCTGGCCATCCATCGGTCGCGTTCGCTGATGTATTCGCCGGCCATTTCGCCGGAGAAGTCGTCGATGTAGTCGAACAGGACGTCGGTGATGGTTTGCATTTGATCGGTGCGCTCGGCGGCGGGGACGAGTTCTCGGCAGGCGGCCATGAACGCTTTGGCCATCTGGGCGTGTCCGAGCCGGATGCCGCGCAGGACTCGGTCGAGGGAGACGCCGCGGCGGACGAATTCGCGCACGCCGACGAGGGCTTCGTCGGTGATGGCGGGGGACGATTCGGCGGTTCCGCTGATCCAGATCAGGGACCGCAGGGTCGATGATTCGGTGCCCATGCGCAGCGTGTCGAACTGCTCGGTGCCGCCGCCGAGTTCGGGGATTTCGACGATGATGCGAGTTGCCATGGCATGGCCGACCTCGCAGGCCCATTCGACGGGGCCGAGCCCGACGCGGTCGATGGCGTCGGCGACGGTGGCGGCGGTGCTGGCAGGTTTCGGTGCGGTGGCGTGTGCGCGCAGGTTCCGCAGCCACGGCCGGGTCCAGGTGCCGGGGGCCGGTGGCGTGGGATCAGGCATGCCGGACTCCGTGCCGGGTATGGCTGCCGGTGGGTGTCAATGTCAGGCCTGACTACTCGGACGGTGCGTTCGGTGCGTGGTGGTTCCTGGTGTCGATGATGCCGCGACCAGGGATGGGACGTTGTGGAATATCGAACTCCCGGCTGGGGGGCGTCACGCCGATGTCGGCCGCGGTCACCCACTTGCGGTAGTGGCCGGGCCGGCACGGGTGGTGCGGTGATGTCAGTGGTCTGGTTGGAGGATGAAGTCGAAGTGCCCCACCAGGAACGGTTGTTCCATGGTCCCGCCGTCCGGGCTGGGCCCGGCGGGGTGTTCGACGAACGCGGTGATCAGCGGGTCCTTGACGCCGAAGACCACGTCGGTGTCGAGGTAGTCGGTGTCCTGCTGAAACAGGTGGGTGATCAGCTTCTTGTATCCGGGTTGGTCGAACATGAAGTGCACGTGCGCGGGCCGGTACTCGCTGATCTCGGTGCTCGTCATCAGTTTCCCGACCGGGCCGTCCATCGGGATGGTGTAGCCGAGCGGGGCGATGGTGCGGACACAGTAGGTGCCGTCCTCGCGGGCCTGGTACTTCGCCCGCAGCCGCGCTTCGTCGATCTCGGGCATCTGCGCTTCGTAGGTGCCCTCGGCGTCGGCCTGCCACACATCGAGGACGGCTCCGGGGATCGGGGCGCCGGCGGTGTCGGTGACGGTGCCGGTGATGAACAGCGGGGTGCCCGCGATGCCCTCGGACATGTCGAATCCGAACGGGGCCGGCGGTGAGCCGTCGATGTGGAAGGGGCCCAGGACGGTGGCCGGGGTGGCCTTGTCGTCGAAGCGGTTGTTCATCTGCACCACCAGCATGCTCAGACCGACGACGTCGGAGGCGAGGATGAACTCCTGCCGTTTGTCGTTGCTGATCTGCCCGACTTCGGTGAGCCAGTCGATGGCGGACATCCACTCCTGATCGGTCAGTTCCACTTCGCGGGCGTAGTCGTGGATGTGCCGGACGAGAGCGGTCATCAACTCGGCCACTCGCGGCGAGTGGGCGGTGGACCAGCGTTTGATGGCGAGGTCGGTGATGTTGTCCTCGTTGACGAAGGCCATCGTCGTCTCCTTGGTTGTTTCTCAATGAGGGTTGTGGTCAGTGGCCGGGTCGGCGGCGGTGTCGGGATCGACGTAGACGGCGCCCCGGTCGACGCTCATATAGATCTGGCTGGCGATCGGGTTGCGGCGTTCCTCGGCGATCTGCCCCAGCAGCCCGGCGCAGCGGGCCAGCAGCGCGAACCCGCGGAGCAGCTCGACCGGTAGGCCCAGGTCGGCCAACGCTGCGCCGCAGACGCCGGCGCCGTTGAGCGGGAGCTTGCGGCCGACGCCGCGTTCACTCATCCGGCCGATCGCTTCGAACAGTTGCAGGTGCGGGCCACGCAGCCCTTCCTCGGCGGCGATGCCGATCAGCACCGGGGTGCGGGGGTCGCCGTCCTTGTGGTTCGGATGCCCCAGGCCGGGAACGTGTTTGCCGAGCTTGTGTTGGCGGGCGATGGCGTCGAGGGCCATCTGGTCCCACTCGTCGTCGGTGCCCGGAAGCTCACCCTGATGCGCCTCGATCGCGGCGTGCAGGAACTGGCCGCAGTCCTCGGTGACACCGAGGAAACGGGACCCGCCACCGAGCAGGCCGGCAGCGATCGCCCCCTGCAGCGAATCGGGGGCACTGAGGTAGGTGACTCGGGCGGCGATGGCGGTGGGGGTGAAGCCGTGGTCGGCGAGGGCGACGAGGACCGATTCGAAGACCCGCAGCTCGCCGGGGCCGGGTCGGCGCATCGCGACCAGCCAGAAGGCGAGTTCCCCGAAACTGACCTTGCCCATCAGGTCGCCGGCCAGGTCGTGACCGAGGAGGTTGATCTCGGTGGCGGTGGAGGTGCTCAGTGACGTCGGGTATTGAGGTGTCGTGTGGTCGGTGGTCATGTCGCTCCGTTCGCGGCGGTTGCCGTGGCGGACAGCCAGGCTCGGATCTCGTCGGTGTCTTGGCCGAGTGCGGGCGGCGCCAGGTCGTAGCGGGGTTCGATTCCCGAGAACGAGATCGGGTTGCGGACCCCGGGCACGGTCGCACCTGGGGGTCCCACCTGCACGATCGGTGCCAGGCCGAGTTTCTCGGCGTACTGCACTCCCTGGGCGATGGTGTTGATCGGCCCGTTCGGCACACCGACGTCGTTGAGTTTGGCGAACCAGTGCTCCACCGGCTGGGTCTTCAATCGCTCGACGAGCAACGGCCGCAGTTCCTCCCGGCGCTCGGTGCGGTCGGCGTTGCGGGCGAAGCGGGGGTCGTCGGCGAGTTCGGGAACACCGAGGACCTCGACGAGTTTGCGGAACTGGCCGTCGTTGCCGGCGGCGATGATCAGGTCGTTGTCGGCGGTGGGCAGCGGCTCGTAGGGGAACAGGCTCGGGTGGGCGTTGCCCATCCGGTGCGGGGTGACCCCGCCCGCGACGTAGGCGGAGGTCTGGTTGACCAGCCCGCTCATCGCCGACGCGAGCAGGCTCGTTTCGATGTTCTGGCCCGTCCCGGTCTGCGACCGGTGCCGCAGGGCGGCGAGGATCCCGATCGTCGAGTGCAGTCCGGCCATCACGTCGAAGACGCTGATCCCGGCCCGGTAGGCGGGCCCGTCCGGGTGTCCGGTCAGGCTCATCAGCCCGGACATCGCCTGCACGATCAGGTCGTAGCCGGGCAGGGTGGCGCCCTCGGCGGAACCGAATCCGCTGATCGAGCAATAGATCACCGTCTCGTTGCGATCGCGGACCGAGTCGTAGTCGAGACCGAACCGGGTCAGTCCGCCCGGTTTGAAATTCTCGATGACGACGTCGGCGCGGGCGGAGAGGGCGTGCGCGACGGCGAGGTCGTCGGGGTCCTTGAAGTCCATGACGATCGACTTCTTGTTGCGGTTGATGGCCGCGTAGTAGGTGGAGACGCCGTCGGGGCGGACCGGGGGCACCCAGGAGCGGGTGTCGTCCCCGCCCGGACCTTCGACCTTGATCACCTCGGCGCCCAGATCGGCGAGCAGCATGGTGGCGTAGGGGCCGGCGAGGACCCGGGAGAAGTCGGCAATCACGATGCCGTCGAGGGGGCGGGACGGCGCCGGGCCGCCGCCGTGGGGAGTGCTCACGTCGTATCAGTCCTTGAAGTTCGTCGCCCGTGCGGGCAGGGAGGGAGGCGTCAGATCAGGGGGGTGATCTGCTCGCTGACTCCGATCAGGGCGCGGCCGTAGGCCTCGGCGGCGATCGCCGGGTTGACCACGGCATGCCGGGATCCGGTCTCGAGGTCACGCCACTTGAGCTGCAACGGACTGACCTCGGCGAAGCTGCCGGCGCCCTGAACGCTCAGGAGCAGATCCATGGCCTCGCGGGCCCGGGTGGCTACCACCCCGACGTCCATCCGCGCACGGGCCCGGGTAGCGAAGTCGAGGTAGTCGGTGGTCCGGGTGGCCGCGTCGATATCGGCGGCGGCCCGGAAGCAGTGCAGCGCAGCGGTATCGATCAGCGACGCCGCGTGGGCCATGTTGAGCTGGGTGGATCCGGAGTCGGTGGACTTGTCGTAGAAGGTGTACGAGATGCCGCGGCCCTTGGCGAGTGATTCCTTGACCAGCTCGAGGGCGCCCTGCGCGAGACCGAGCTGCGGTCCGACGAGAACCAGTGAGAGCACCGGCACGAACGCGGCCCGGTAGAGTTCCTCGTCCTTGTGCTCGGTCGGATACACCCCCTCGATGGCCTGGGTCACCGACAGGATGCGGTGGGTGGGGACGAACACCTCGTCGGCGACGAGGGTGTTGCTGCCGGTGCCGCGCATCCCGGCGACGTACCAGGTGTCCTCGACGGTCAGCTCGCTCATCGGGATCAACGCCATGCCCTGGTCGATCTGGGTGCCGTTCTCGTCGACGACCGGAACGCCGAGCATCGCCCACTGTGAATGCAGGCAACCGGAGGCGAAGCCCCACTTGCCGGTCACCACCAGGCCCCCGTCGACGGCCTTGGTGGTGGAGTTCGGTGCGACGACACCGCAGATCCGGGCCTCCGGGTCGGCGTCGAACACCTCCCGCTGCGCCTGGTCCGGGTAGAGGCCGATCAGCCAGCCGCACACGTTGATCAACGTCGCCGTCCATGCGGTCGACCCGCAGGCCTGACCCAGCGTGGAGGTGACCTTCAAGAAGGTGGTGAAGTCCACCTGGTGGCCACCGAACCGGCGCGGCACCGACAACTTGAACAATCCGGCGGCCGCGAGCGCGTCGATGTTCTCCTCCGGGACCCGGCGTTCGGCATCGGCACGGAAGGCATTCGAGCGCAGCAGGTCCGTCAGCGCGGCGGCGCGGCGGGGCAGCTCGGCGGACAGATCCACGTCCTCGGTGGTGGCGGGGAGGTCGGTCGCAAGAGTCATGGGGAGTTCCTTCGTCATCGGGCAGGAAATGCGGTGCGAATCACATACTTCGGCCCCGGCCGCCCTCCCGGCTTGTGCTCACCCACCAAAGATCGGAGCCGGGGTAGGGTTCCTCGCCCAGGAGCGGCACCGTTTTGAGCTCAGAGCACAAAGCGATCCGCCCCGCTGTGCTGCTGCGCACAAGCGTCCGTGGGGTGTGGCGCGCTTCACTATCGGTATTCGTACGATGTCCCCGAGCAGGAGAAGGCAGATGTCGCTCACAGCCAGTCACCCGCACCAGGTCGACCCGTCCACACTGCGCCGCACGCTCGGCCGGATACCCACCTCGGTGGCCGTGGTGACCGCCGCCGGCGCGGAGGGTCCGATTGGAATGACCATCGGATCATTGGCCTCGGTGTCCTCGGACCCGCCGCTGGTCACGTTCTTTGCGCTCGCCACTTCCGACACGTTCACCCAGCTGCGTTCGGTCGATCAGTTCTGCTTCAACGTCCTCGCCGAGGGGCAGGGCGACGTGTGCTTCGGATTCGCCTCCCGGACCGGAGCGAAGTTCGACCTCGGGCAGTGGGAACGCTGCTGTTCAGATGCCCCCCGCTTGCACGGGGCATCCGCGTGGATCGAATGCACCCGCGAATCGGTCTTCGAGGCCGGCGACCACCTGGGCATGATGGGCCGCGTCCACCATGTCGACTACAGCGACCACCGGCCGCTGGTCTTTCACCGGGGCAAACTGTCCCGCCTGCATCCGGGTGCCGCCCGCGACGTCTGCTCCACCCGGCTGGATTGGTGGACGATGTGACCGATATCGATCTCGGCGCACTCGGCCACCACGTGCACAACCTGTTCGGTACCTACGCCGAGCACGCCGACGACCGCGACGCAAACGCTGTCGCCGCACTGTTCGCCCACGCCACAGTGGAATTCGCCGGCACCACCCTGCGCAGCCGCGACGACATCAGCGTCCACTACACCGCACTGTTCGCCGACGCAGCACCGAGCCGACACCTGCTGACCAACACCATCATCGACGTCGCCGGACCCGACCAGGCTGCCGCACGCTGCCGCTATTCCCGCTGGTCCCTCGACACCGACGCGACCCTCCTCGCGATCGGCGACTACCGCGCCACCTTCATCCACGACCACAACGAGTGGCGCTTCGCCTCGTTCGCGGTCGCCCGCGCCTGGCAGCTCCCGACCCCCACTTACTCCACCACCAACTGACCGGAGGAACTTCCGATGACCACCCACACCGACAACGCCGTCGTCTTCGTCCCCGGAAACCCGCCGGAAGAGGCGGGCTGGCCCGGACCCGACTACAGCCGCGAGATCGACGGCGACATGCTGATCGAACGCAACGTCGCAGTCCCGATGCGTGACGGCCTCACCCTGCTGGTCGACCTGTACCGCCCGAAGGACGTCACCACCGGCCTGCCCGCCCTGGTCGCCTGGGCGCCCTATGGCAAGCACGGTGCCCTGAACTATGCCGGCTGGCCCGGCCACGACGTCGACCTCGATCAGTTGTCGAAGTACACCGCCTTCGAAACCCCCGACCCCGCATTCTGGGTCGGTCACGGGTACGCCGTCATCCTCGCCGACGCCCGCGGTTCCTGGGGCTCGGAAGGCAACGTCACCATGTTCGGCCCCGAAGAAGTCGACGCGTGCTGCGACCTCGTCGACTGGGCGGGCGAACAGGACTGGAGCAGCGGCAAGGTCGGCATGGCCGGGGTGTCCTGGTACTCGGTCATCCAGTGGGCGGTGGCGGCTCGCAGGCCCGCGCACCTGGCCGCGATCAACCCGTGGGAGGGATTCTCTGACCAGTACAAGGAGGTCGGCACCCACGGCGGTATCCCCGAAACCCAGTTCACCACCGCGCTTGCCCCGCTGATCGCGAATTCCCACGGCCAGGTCGAAGACGTCCTCGCCAACGCGATGAATCACCCGTTCTACGACGAGTATTGGCAGTCCAAGGCCCCCGACCTGACGGCGATCGAGGTCCCCGCTTACATCGTCGCCAGCTGGTCCGACCACGGCCTGCACACCCGCGGCACCCTCGAAGGGTTCCGCAAGGCCTCCTCACCGAGGAAATGGCTCGAAGTCCACGGCCGCAAGAAGTGGGCCTACTACTACGACCGGGCAAGCCAGGCCCGCCAGGTCGCCTTTTTCGACCACGTCCTCAAGGGTGAAGACACCGAGGTCACCGACTGGCCTCCGGTGCGGCTGGAAATCCGCGACCGCGCCTACACCGGCACCTGGCGCGACGAGACCGAATGGCCCCTCGCCCGCACCGACTACACCCCGCTGTACCTCGACGCCGGCACGCGCACCCTGGATGCCGCCCAGGCCTCCGCCGCCGCGACCGCCCGCTACGACGCCCGCGAGGGCAGCACCAGTTTCGAGCACACCTTCACCACCGACACCGAGCTGACCGGGTACGCGAAGCTGCGGCTGTGGGTCGAGGCAGAGGGGGCGAACGATCTGGATGTGTTCGTGGCCCTGCAGAAGATCGACCGTGACCGCAACATCGTGCACTTCCCGTTCTTCTCCACCTTCGACGACGGCAACGTCGCCCTCGGGTGGCTGCGCGTGAGCCGCCGCGAACTCGACCTCGACTCCACGCCCGAGCAACCCCGCTACACCCACCAGAGCGACCAGCCCCTCACGCCCGGGGAGATCGTGCCCGTCGACATCGAGATCTGGCCGGCCGGAACCGTTTTTCACGCCGGTGAGTCGCTGCGCCTGCTCATCCAGGGCCACGATGTCAACACCTACGCCCAGGGTCTGTTCGCCCAATCGCATGCCTTCACCGTCAATGCCGGCACCCACATCATCCACACGGGCGGCGATTTCGACTCGCACCTGCTGCTGCCCGTAATCGCGAACTGACCGCCACTCGGGCCAAGTCCGGCCGGACCGCCGGGGCGCAAACCCACCAGCACTGCCGTCATTGCGAACCCGGGCAACCAGCGTTCGACGTTGCGTGCAGTGTCTGCGTCGATGGGCCGATTCTCGCCGACCACTTCGCAGTACTGGCCGAGAACTGTGAGCTGGCCGGCCCGGTTCGACGATGGCTCGCAAGCACCAGATGGACCACCACGCCCGGTCTCCTCTGCCCGGACCACGGATGAGATGTCATGGGTCCGAACGCGATGACCGGATCCGAAGTTGGATTGGCGGTGAACCCGTCCTCGGGGTGGCCTGACCGATGATTTCTTTCGCGCGGTGCTGGTCTGTACACCGAGCACCGACTCATGGGAGGCCGACATCCCGACATCGGTGCGGGAAGAATCGGACACCGACCGGTAGCATCCGCCGGGGCGCCCACACCGGGACCACCCACACCACCGCAGTGGGAGGAAACCCAGCGGGCCCACCGAACCAACCCTCGCGCAGCCCCGGCACCCGCGGGCTCGGATCCGCTGGTGGCGCCGGACATCGATCGTGGTGATCGCCGGGCTCCTGGCCCGTCTGGCGGCGGGGTAGACGTGTGTACTTGCGAGCAACCTGGTTCTGTGGGTGTTTCGACGGGCCTACCGGCTCAGAACCGTTGGGCCCCTGAGTCCTGGATGTTGCGCCGGATACCGCGAACGAACGACTATGGGCAGGTTCCCTGGACTGTGCGCGCCGCCACGCGAAGCGTGACCTCCCCGCGCGCCAATTCGTTGGACACAAAGCACATGCAGCCTATGACGCAAACGGTGAAAGTACTTGCAGCGTCAAGTTGTTAACGTTCTCCAACTTTGCCGGAGGCGGCCCGTCAGGCGGCGCCGGCCGCTGTCGACCGAGGCGCAGTAGGAGCCGTGATCTTCTGGTTGACCAGCATGTTGAGCGAGACGCCCTGCTCCTCTGCTTCGATCGCCAGGCTCCGGCGCACCTGCGGGGAAGTGCGCACCATGAACTTCCGCATTCTCGCGGGAGCCTCCGGTTGTTCGCTAGTTCCGTATCAGTCGAGGGGATTCTCGTTCGACTTCCCGGAGCCCCTGCCGCGTCTTCTCTGCCTGATTTCAACTTCAGGGTGTGGGGCCGGCGGCATGAACATCGGTCGCTCGAACGAGACGCGGGCCATCCGGTCTCGATCGGATCGGTGGATCTCGGCGATGGTCGGGTAGCTGACCCACTCGCATAACTTGCGATCGAGCCAGGGTCGCGTGGTTTCTGTCAGATTCCATGCGGACTCGGAGGATCTCGCAGAAAGATCGCGTCTAGGTCGTCTTCCGGAGCTACGAGGCTCGTGCCATCGACGCGCCATTGCACGACCACGCGGGAACCCTCGAGTACGAGTCGGATGGGGGCCCGGGCGTCATAGTCTGCATTCATGTCGTCAGCTCGGGCGCTCGGGCCGCAGGCTTGGATGATGGATGGGGACTGTCTCGCCGCTGGCAAGGGTTACGGCGAGGTGCAGTTTCTCTCTCCACCGCGCACGGAGCACCGCAAAGACGACTCCGTCGGCTCCGACATCTCCGGTGTCTGTATCGAGCGACGACCTCACTTCGAACTGAGACACGCCGTCGGCAGCGATTCCGGCCAGTGCCATCCACCCGAACTCTGGTGGTACCTTCGCGACGGACGGATCGCCGGATTGATGGACGGTCAACCGCGCCAAGTACGAAGCTCGAAACGAGCGACCGAATCCAACGCGGGGATTGGGCACCCCGAGGATGAGGGATGCCTTCGGTGAATCGCCGCCTGGCTGAACAAGAACCGCCCAAGGGGTGGTATCTGCGGCGAATACGACGGCGACATCGGAGTCGCGCTCGATGAGCCGGACTGGGCCGAATCGCTCTCCAGCCGTGGTGCGGTGCATCAATGGGACTGCTTCGCGCGCAAGCCTTACCGCTGGGTGGGTGCGTAGGTCTTCGTCGATTCTGTCGCGAACCGGCAACAACCTGTTCCCCGGTTCGTCGTCCGCTGGGTTCGACGATATTCGGATGCTCATGAACCCTCCCGACCGTGCGCTGAGAACCGAAGGATAGTCAGCAGGCCATACCTCGTAGAAGAACAGCTGGCGTGGAATCCGGCGATGTAAGCGATCGGTGCGGACTTCATCCATAAGATGATCCCGCGACGGGGGCGGCTCGCGGCGGTTCATCCGTCGCACATCAAGTCGACAACGAGAAGCTCCTCGCGGTAATCCCCGTCATCGCCTTCAGCGGTCGGATAGGTGTACACGCCTGCTGGGCTGCGACGGAGTTCGTACTCGCGCACCGTTCCCGGTAGATACTGGCTCGCGACCCAACCGTCGGGAGCGTCGGCGGGAACCCCGACCGCGACGCACAACATCCGGATGCGGCCCACCCTGCCGGTGGTGGGAAGCACGCGAGACCGGATCCGCCGTCCATCGGTCCGGTCAGCAGGCTTCGACACATTGAGCGCGCCGGAGACCTCGATACGACGCGAAGCAGGGAGCGGCAGAGCAACATGCGTCGCAACACGGACTCCGGCCAGTTCCGCCACCACCTCGACGGCAACGGGTGTCCCGCCCTGCGTGATGTACGTGTCGCGCGTGCCGGCGACGACTTCTGAGTGCAGCCGGATCGGCATGGTGGTGTGCCACCCCTCCGCAAGAATGCGCCACCACCGCCCCAGTGTGGGTGTCCAGGACAGATGGACCCCAATTCGGCTATCCAGGTGGAAGGGGGCGGTGTAGGGCAGCACGTCGGACTTGATCACAATCGGCACGGTCAGCAGACGTTGTGTCATGACTCCATCACCCGATGGGGCACGGGTCTGATCATGGACCAGCGGTCGTGTCGGTGGTCCGCGCACCCGGCATCGGCACCGAGATTCTTGCCACGATGTCCGCGTTCGCGGGATCGGCAAAGGGATCCGGCTGAATCCACTGCACCGTGCCCCGAGTACGGGCATCGAGGTCGACTCGCCGGCGTGTGCCGTCCGGAGATGTCGCGGTGAGTTCGACGACGGCGACCCATTCGGTGTCGTCGGCGCCGCGCGCCTTGTCGGCACGTCGCGGCTGAGCGGTCACCCGGGCCACGGTTGCCGGATCATCGACCGGGACCAGTCGCCGCTCGTCGTCGAGCATCCGCACCGGGTGAGCATCGGGATCGACGCGCACCACCCCGTACCGGCGGTCTCGACGCAGCATCGGATACGTGGTGCCGACAAGGAACAGTCGCCCGTCGACGACGACGCTGCTACCGCCTTCGGCACAGACGCGTTCAATGGTCAACGTTCCGTCCCCGGCACGGTCGCACCGGAACACCTCGTGCCGGGAGGTGATCCAGCACCCGCCGCGGTCGGCGTGGACCTTGCGGGTCCACTGGTCCGTCGGCGGCTCGATCGTCAGCGGCAACAGATACTCGACGATTCGCGGTGGTGTCGACCCCGTGTCAATGTGCAGCAGGACAGGATTCGACCGATCCATCACCCACACGTCGGGTCCGTCGATGGAGACCGCGCCGGCGACGAACTCCGCCTCGGTGACCGGTACGTTGTCGACGTCCAGGTCGATCAGCACTCCAGTCCCCTGGAAGTGGTCCTCGGTCGAGAGCGTCTCCCAGTTCGACCAGTAGCGGTGCGGGGTGGACTCGACCTCGGTCAGTCGCTCGGTGCCGTCCAAGGCACGCAGTCCATTGCCGGTGTGTTCGATGCGCTGTTCGACAAGCTGGACCCGTCGAACCCTGCCGCGAACCCGTACGGGATTGTCGGACCCCGTCCAGGCAATATCGACGACGAATCTTCCGGTGAGTTCGACTCGTCCCGTCAGGGGCCCGTCGGACAACCACTCGGCGGACCATCCGTCACCGATTGCCTCGAGCGGCCACCGCAGTCCACCCTCCGGGTGGCTGTAGGGGATGTGCCCGAACATCGGCCGGACGGTTGCCAGCACGGTTTGCCCACATGGTGAGGGTGTTTGGCCGGTGGGGTGGAAGGTCAGCACGACTTCGACGACATCACCGCGAGCGGGTGGTGCGAGCGAGCGGTCATCGAGAACCCATCCAGGGGCGAACACAGCAAGAGTGCGATTAGCCGTTTCGGCGAGCATCGTCACACCCCACGCACTCGACGAACCGATGGACGACGCCATCGGGCGCGGGGCTACCTTGCGCTGAAGAATACCGCGACGGTCAGAGCCCGCGATAGCTGTCCGTAGAGGATCGCTGACCGCACGAACCCAAGAATCGTCGAGCGTGACGCCGTGACACCGAGACGGCCAGGAGACGACGTCGACGAGGACGGTGGAGTCAGTTCCAGAACGAGGTGAGTTCGGGTCTCCCGGCGCAGATCATCCACATCTCCGCGATCCGGCCTTGGTCGAAGCGGTAGATGAAGGCGTTCTTGACTTCGACGGAGCGACCGTTTCGCGTGAACACCGCGTGTTCCCACTCGGCGGCGTAGGTGTCGTCGGCAAGGCAGGAAAGCTGCTGCAGATCTACTTGGCCATCGGTGAGTTCGAAAATCAGCCCGATGGCGCCGAGCAGGCCGTCAACACCGGCGTGGTCGCCGAGGCTCGGCAGCGGCCCGCTCACGTGGAGCACGAGGTCATCTGAGAACAGGGTCGTCAACGTGTCTCGGTCGCCTTCGACGATCGCGGCGGTCATTCGATCGATGGTGGCGACATTGGGGTGGGTGCTCATCGTCATCACCGAACCTCGACGCCGAGGTTTGCCATGGCCACGCCGAGGGCCTGGCCGAGCTGATCGGTCGGGCTGAATTCGACGAGCTCGGTTCCGGCGTAGTGGATCGGGGTGTGGCCAGGTGGGACGTAATAGGCCTCGCCGGTGGAGTAGGTCTCCTCGTGGCTGGCGAATCGGAAGCCGACCCGGCCTCGAACGACGTAGCCCCAGCGGGAGAACTGGCAGCGGTCATCGGGCAGTCCCCGGAAGGCCGGAGCCAGGTCGGTGTCGGCGTGGTGGGACTCGAAGCAGACGGTGTACCCGCCCTCGAAATTCTCCATTCCCACGTCGAGACCTTCGATGCTTACCTGCTCGGATGCGGATGTCTTGGTAACGCTTGGCATCGGATGCCTCCTTCAGTGGTGGTTTCTATGCCTCCGACGTTAGGGATGGCGGGGATCCGCGGCATCCGAGCGAGCACCCATCTTCAGCGGGTCCGAGATTTGGGTGCTGGCACCCAGTTACACCAGATCGTGCTCGTAGGCATAGGCGGTCGCAGCCGCACGACTTGTGATGTCGAGTTTGGCAAAGATGTTGCTCACGTGGCGTTCCACGGTTCGCTCGCTGATCACAAGCGCTTCGGCGATCTGCCTGTTGGAATCGCCTGCTGCGATCCGCCTGATCACCTCGGATTCCCTCCTGCTCAGGACGGTGGCCTGGTGGGAAACGTCAAGTCGGGCCAGGTCGCCGGCGGCGCCCAACCGCTCGAGGGCGGCGCGGGCGGCTCGAGCCTCCATCGTCTGGCTCTCATGGTCCCCCAGAGCACCGCAGCCCTCTGCGATGAGGAGACGAACGCGCGCGAGTTCGTACGGCGCCTCCAGATCTGTCCACAGCTTCTCTGCTGCCCGCAATCGGCCCAGCGCCGCCGGTGCGTCGTCGCGTGCAAGCAATACCCGGCCGTCCGCCGTCGCCGACATGGCTCTGAGCAACGGGGCACGCAACGCCGCTGCGGTGTCCGCCAGCTCTGCCGCCGCGGTGCTTGCTGCATCGCGATCTCCGGCGCAGAGGCTGATCTCCACGTAGGCGGGAAGCAGACGCGCGCGGACGAGGTGGTCCCGCGTTTCGGTGAGAACCCGCTGGATGGTGGTGCGGGCCGAGTCGACCTTGCCTTGCGCGAGGCGTAGTAGGGCGAGTCCGGGCTGCGGATCATGACCGGCCGCGCTGGCCCTGCGGTAGGCGGCCTCGGCGGCAGTGAGCTCCCCGCCCAGTCTGTGCAGCTCACCCACCTGGTAGTGCGCCGCGCCGATGGGAGGGTGGGGCTTGGGGGTACTGAGGTGCTCGCACGCTCGCCGGGCCTCCGCGAGAGCGTCGACCCATTCGCCGCTCAACTGAAGCACCTCGCAGCGATCGACCAGACACTGGCCGCGGAAAGCGACGAGTTCAGGCTGTGCGTGGCACCACGCGACCAATCCGGATGTCCAGACCTGGACCCGGCGCAGGTCGAACAGCTCCCTGCAGCCCTCAATCACCGTGCAGTAGGTGTCGGCGGTGAGAATCGGCGAGACGTCACCCGCGGTCACGGCCATCATGGCCTCGTCGAGCAGGGCCAGGCCGGCGTCGACCTCGTCCAGATAGATGAGGCACCGGCCCTGGCCCGTGCGAGCGATCGTGGTCAACTCGACGTTCGCGTACTGATCACCGATCCTCGCGGCTTCGGCGTACGTCTCCGCGGCTGCCCTGACGTCGCCCCTGAAGAACAGCACCTGCGTCGCCCGCAGATAGCTGCGTAACCGTGCTCAACGCACTGGTCGCACCCTTCCAACAACCGACCGATCCGGGAAATCCACCCGCCGCTGCGGGGTTCGTCGTAGGCGTTCACCAAACGGAAGGCCACCCAGAAGGCGCACCGCACTGCGCGCTGCCGATCGCCGCCGCGCTCGTGGACCTGGAAGGCACGGCTCCAGGCTCGGTCGCTCTCATCGTTCATTCCCGCCAGGTATGCAGCCCCGGCGAGTTTCTCCAACACGTCGACCGGGAGCGGATCGCGTTGGTCAGCCGTTGCCAGCGCTTGGTGCGCCCTCGCCCAAGCCTGCTGCGCGAACAGCTGCAGGCCGAGACGGACGTCATCGCGGTCGGACATCAAGGCTCATTCAACCGGTAATCGCGTCCTTGCGCACTCACGAGTTCAACAACGACCGATGGGGTGTGGGCGGCCAGCACGTTCGCCGGTGCGACCTCGGCTGGTGCCTTGGCGACCACAGTGAAGAACACCCGCAGGTCGTACGCGGCCAGCACCGTGTTCGAGCGACACCGCCCCTCCAGGAACTCCAGATAGTCATCGACCAACCGCACCCCGAGCCGGACCACCGGCTCACCGGACGGCCCCGAGAACGGTCAGACACACGGATCGGACAGGGACATCTCAAGGCCTCCAACTCCATCGACAGGCAGCCACAACGGCTCGTCGAGATGTCCCGAAAGATCACCGCAAGCCGAACCCCGGGGGCGCTAACCGGCCACTCGCGAGTAGGTAACTGGGCGGACGCGGACGCCCCGAAGTCCTAGAAACACTGTCGAGAAGGATCCACCTCCGATTCTCGGTGGTGGAGGGCCCATGCATGCAAGGTGGTGGGCGGTTGACCACAGCGGGATTCCATTGTGGTTCGGGGATGCCACGCGGGCATGAAAAGCCCGAGCCGGCGGGGTCGGGCTTGAGTCGCGCTATGGGTGCAGCGGGGACTCAGTATCGGCTTGTTTGAGGCGCCTCAAGTCGCGAGGATCTGCGGAGATCTGCACGCTTCTGTTCGCAGTGGACTTCGTTGCGTGCCCGCTCAGATCGGTCAACGGCGCACCCGATAGCGCAGGTGAAGCACCCGGTTGCCCTGAATAACCACGTCAGGATCCTCCAACAGGTGCTGCGCGTGGGCCGACCCGAAGTAGCGCTTGCCGGACCCGAACACGACGGGCACGACGTCCATGCGCACCTCGTCGATCAGGCCCGCGGCAAGCACCTGGCCACCGACGTCGCCAGCGGCGACCTCGACCATGCGGTCACCCGCAAGCTCCTGCGCCTTGGCCACGGCTGCCTCGACGCCGTCGACGAAGTGAAACGGCGCCTCGGGGTCCCAGCCCTCGGGCTCCGGCCGGTGGGTCACGACGACCACGTGATCGATCCCGCCCGGAGGATTCCCGCCCCAGCCGTCCGTAATGTCGAAGACGTGGCGGCCGACGAGTGTCGCCCCGATCTGGTCCCAGTACGGCCGGATGTAGTCGTAGGACGTCTGCGACACGTTCAACTCGCCGCTCTCGTCCAACGGGACGTCACCGCTGGACAACCAGTCGAACAGCGGTCCGGGCTGGTCATTCTCGTCCGCGACGAAGCCGTCCACCGACACCGAGCTGTACATGACCACCTTGCCCACGGGGCTCTCCTCTTCTTCGGGGTGCCCCCAAATTAGCGTGTCGTGAGCTGTCGCACTTGTAAGAAATCAATCGGTCGGCAGTCGGCCATCTTCGTGCCCATGACACCCTCGTCGTGGGACGCCCAGATATACCCGGCTGCCCATACGGTTCCACGTCGCCGTTGGACCGGTGGCAAGTCATTCGGCGGCCGTCAACTCCGTCGGCACGGTCCACCGAGGTCACCTGGTGGCGGGCCTGAATGGCATTAGGGGTGTTGAGAATCCAGTACCTTGCCAGTCCCATCTTCGGTGTCGGACTAGTGAGGGTGGTGGTCTGAGCGGTCGCTACCATGCTCAGCGCCGTGCTGAAGAACTACACCGACAAATGCCAGGGCGCGAAGATCACGATCACCGGCTACTCCCAAGGTTCGGACGCTGCAGGCGATCTCGCCTCGGCGATCGGAAACGATCAGGGGCCGGTCGATGCGGACCGGGTCCTCGGTGTGGCACTGCTCGCCGATCCCGGTGCCGGCACGAAGGGCGCGGCGACGGTGGGACCGAATACCTCCGGGGAGGGGATCGCCGGTCCCCGAGTGCAGGGCATGGGCAAGTTGTCCGGGCGGGTGGCCTCGATCTGCGATCCGAACGACCTGTACTGCTCGATCCAGAAGGGTGCGAACCCGTTCCTCGGATCGCTCGGATCGATCCTGTCGAAGACCCCCGGCACCACCGGCACCGAAGGAGGTAACACTGCTATTGCCACCGCGCTGACCTCCGATTTCACCGACGTCGACCTGCCCGGTCTCGGATCGAATGTCGACGTGCTTGCAAAACAACTGAGCGGCAGCGACACCGGTGGTTCGGTTGATGTGAACCGGATAGGCGACACCGCAACCTCGTGAGTAAGACACTCAGCCCACTCGCCGAGCTGCTGCAGTCCGGGGCCGCGAACACTGCCGCCACCGCAGGCCTGGCCGCAGCCCCAGTGGGCACACCGGAACATGCGGCCGCGCAGGTCCTTACCACCGCGAGCCACGCGGACCTGACCGGTGCACTCGACGCGGTGACCACCATCGCGAACACCGCAGCCACACTCTCGAACAGTGGCACCACCACACTGCCCGCCACCGCCCCCGAAATCTCTCAGCTCTCGCACACAGCGCTGGTCACCAGCATTCTCGGCAACGTCGACGTGATCAAGCTGGCCAACATCGCCGGCCAGGCCCAGGAAATTGCGTGGACCGCCGCGGCCAAGCTCTTCCCTCCACCCGGAGTGCTTCCCGACCCGGTGGGTGATGCGGCGCAGACCGCAGCGTTGATCCCACTCGGCCTCGAGCTCGCCTCGGTGGGCGCAAACATGCTCACCGGCAAAGCCGGCAATACCGACCCCGCGCTGCTGGGCACGCAGGCCAACCCGGTCGGGAACGCGATCACCACGCAGGCCCAGACCCTCGACCTCGCAGCACTCGCCGTGTCGGTGTCCACGATGGCGCGCTCGCAGGGGGCCGGGGAACTCGCCGCGGTCGTCGGGGAGGGACTGAACGCGGCCAGCTTCTTCGCCTCCGGTGCACACCAGAGCAACCAGAACTTGGTCGTCGACAACGCCGGCCGCAACGCCGTCCAGTGGATCGCGGATTGGCTGAATCTGCAGATCACCCGCGCCGTCTGACGAGCCGACGGCGCCCAAAATCGAATGGAGCACCGAAAAATGGCCCCTCGAACCCACCGCCCGACATCCTGCTGGGTGACCTGCCCGCACTGCGACAAACACACCTATTTCACACGCAGGGACGCCCGCGCAAGCGGATCTGGCCGCCGGGATCGAATGCGAGCGGGGTGGTCGATGCGCCCTTGGCGTTCATCAGGGTCACCACGCCTTCCCCGCGAGCCGACCATCTGCGAGCGTTCCCCGCTGATTTTCTCCGAGCGTGTCGCGGTCGATGTCCTCGGGATCGAACCCCGTCGCCCGGACACCGTCCGCGCACTCTCGGAGCACTTCGTCGTCTGCACCCGCCAACGCGACTTCACCACCCACGGCCAGTTCGCCTACACGGTCATCGACTGGCGAAACGGAATACGCGAACCGGTCAACGTGATCGGGCAGAACGCGGAAGTAGGCACCGATGAGCAGTGCCGCGCCCTACTTTCGCGACCTTGAATCCGGTCGATGCGAAATCAGCCACCGCAACCGAGTCCATCTCGACATTCTCGCCAGGGACGAGCCATGAGAGAGCGCATACCCTCAGGGCGCCTTCTCCGCTCACCGCCGCTGTGGGGATCCTGCTGTGGTCGAAGGTAACACCGTCGTTGCTCGACCACCCGCCGCTGCCGGTTCCACCCCCATGGTGTGCGGATCGCCTTCCCTGACAAGGTCCGCCTGATGCTTAAGAAGGCCACTGCGCCGCTCGGTGATTGAGGTCTAGAGGTCCCACAAACTCAACAGGGCTGTCCGCATGGTGGGGGAGCGGACGAAGTGGTCGGTCCGCAGCCGTGAGCCCGGATGCCCGAGAGCGGTCAACTCTTCCTCTGCGGCTGGGAGGGGGAGCGGGGACAGGTCGGTGCGGAGGCGGAGGAAGTACAGAACCGCCCCACCGGACCGCGGGACCTTCATGGGGTCGGAGACCACGACCGCCGGCGCGTAAATCCACTGGTCGTCGGTGGAGACGAAGACGATGACGTCGCCACGCTTCACCCCGCTGGGCCTATCGAGGCGCAGCGATTCGAGCTGGTACTTCGCCGCCGGGCCGCCCCGGCTGCGATGTCGGCCCCGCTGCTCGTCGAGCACGCGGCTCTCGGTTCGGGTGGGTTCGTAGTCGACGGCGTGTTTGACGAACATCCGAGTTACCGGGGCGGGGAGGAAGTCTGTCTCGGTGCGGACACGTCCGGTGACCCCGGGCAGTGGCACGGCACGGCCGATCTCCCACTCCCGGATCGCGTCGTCGAGGAACACCTGATCGACCTCGGTGATCTCGTCGAGGCTGTCGATGAACTTCCAGACACCTGCGATGATCTCGGGGTCGTCGGTGATGACCACGGCGTCGTCGGCGAGGATGGAGTTCTCGGACGCGTTCGCCGACCCGATCACGGCCCGGGTGTTGGTCGCGATCACCTTGGCGTGCAGGGTTGGCGTGGACAGCACCCGCACCCCCTTGTTCACGTAGAACGCGAGGGCTGCGGGGGAGGTGGCGTGCGCCCGGATCGCGGCCCTGGAGGCGTTGACGACCAGGACGTCGCCGGCACGCAGCGGGAGTAGGTCGGGTGCATCCGGGCCGAGGTAGGCGATCGCCGCATGGCGGGCGCCGCGTGTGCGGATCGCGCGGGTGATGTGCGGCCACGGGCTCGGCCCGTGGAAGGTGGTCCCCATACCGACAGACGGTAACGGGCCACGCGCGTCGGCGTGCCGATCGCGGCAGAGGGGACCGGCTGACCACGAGCCGTACAGCCTCGACACCGTCCCCGATGACCTGAAGCTGCCGTTGGCCCGCTGCACCAGTGGCGGGTGCGAGGGGTGACATTTGGCCAGCGACGTTCTCATCCAGAGGACGAGATGCCGGGTCCGCACGTGCAGCACTGGTCCGCCCGCCCGGATCGCAGGTTCTGGGCAGAAGCCGCCGGCGCTGGTGTCCGAACGCCAAGGGCGTTCTCACCGTAGGCGGAACCGCTTCGACCGTCGAGGATCGTGGCCGCCGACGCAACACTCACCGGAGGAGGAGTCCTCCGGTGAGATCAACCCGCCCGGTTGCGGCTCAGCGTCCAGATATTGACGGTGCCGTCCCTGTGGTAGTCGAGCCGGTCGAGAACTGTGGCAGCGATCGCGAGGCCGCGGCCGCGTTCGGCGAGTTCGTCCGGTAGTTCGACGGTCGTGAGATCCACCGACACCGGATCGCCGTCGTCCTCGAAACGGGCCTCGACCCGGTCCGGCAGCGCCCGGACGTCGAGTGTCATAGTCACGACGTCACCGGAAGTGTGCTCGATGATGTTCGCTGCGATCTCGGCGACTGCTGACTCGAACTCGAGGCGCCGGCGCCCGTCCAGCGAGTCGTGCACCCACAGTTCCGCGAGAAGTTCGTGGACCTCGTTCAGGCTTTCCGGGCGGGCAGTCGTACGTATCCGTCGGGAGAAGGAGCCGAGTTCAGCGGCCATCGAATGCGGCATCGACCGAGTCGTGTGTTCGGAGTACACGATTGAGGTTGGTCAGCGCGAGCACGGTCTCGACCTGCTCGGTGGGCTTGGCGATGCGGAGGTCGCCACCGGCCTGCCGGGCGGCCTTGAGACCGGAGATGAGTGCCCCGAGCCCCGAGGAGTCGATGAAGTCGGTAACGCTCAGATCGACCACCACCCGGTTCGTTCCGCCGTCGACGAAATCGCGCAACAGGTCTCGCAGGCGTGGTGCTGCAACCATATTCAACCTGCCGACCGGACGCACCACAGCCACACCCTCTTCCGTGGTACGGCTCTCGAACTCGATCATGCAGCTTCCTCCTGTCGGAATCCGCGATATCGGACCGCGGGGATGACGACACTCAAGATGACCAGGTCGAACGCAACCCAGAACAGGTTCACACCGACGCCGAACATGGAGATGTTCCCGAGCATCAGACGAATCACGCCGATCACCGACGCGAGGACGAGTGCCGCCATCGCGATCAGCTGGTACCGCACCAGATACCACTGGGTCGCACCGTGTTCCTGCCGGGTCTTGGGCGTCACCGCGAAACCCAGCGACCGCCCCGCGTACACGTTGAGGACAGCCGTCCAGCACGCTGTGATCCACACCGGGAAGAGAGCGAGGCTGTACTGCTGGCCGCGCCAGGTGGGAGTGCCGCGGCTGACGACGAAGAACACCAACTGGTTGAGGGCGAGGAACGGGACGAGACGGCCGAAGAACTCCCAGCTGTAGGCCTGCACGGGCATGACGCCGACGACGAGGTACACCACTGGCGCGGCGATGTAGACGACGGCAGCGAAGCCGGAGAGGTAACTCCACATCGTCGCCCAGTACATCAGCCGCTGCGCCAGTGTGAGACCGCGCTGCAGCAGCGGGTTGTCCCGGAACATCACCTGGATGGTGCCCTGTGCCCACCGCAGTCGCTGGGTCAGCATCGTGCCTGCGTCTTCCGGTGCCAGACCGTGGGCGAGGATCTCGTGGTGGTAGGCGGTGTGCCAACCCAATTCGTGCAGTTTCATGCACGTCGCCATGTCTTCGGTGACCGAGATGGTGGCCATCGGCAACACCGGCTGCGCCTCGTCGTCACGGCCGACGTCGACCGCCCGGATCAGCGTGCGGACGGACTCGATGGCGCCGAGCGGTGACCATTCGCGCTCGGCCAGCCGCGTCAACGCAGCGTCGTCGAGTATCGCGACGGGGGCATCGGTGTCGTGCAGGTCCGCTTCCAGCGCGGCGATGACCGCCAGGTCCTCGCGCATCGACTCGACGTCTGTGTCGACGATCCTGCGTGCGGCGGCGTCGACCCGTTGCTGGAAGTCGTAGGTGACGTCGGCGAGTGATCGGTTGCCGCGGAGCTCTTCCCGTGCCGAGTGCACGGCCTCGGTAACCTCCTCGAGGACGTCGGCGATCTTCTCCTGGTCACTGTTCAACTCGGCCCGGGCCTTCGTGACAACCTTTGCGGCCGTCCGCAGCGCCCGCTGCACGTCGCGTTCGACGGCTTCGACGTATCCGGCGATGCCGAGCTGCATCAGGGCGTCGCGGCGCAGCACAGCGTTGGACCCGCAGAAGAACGCCGCGTTCCAGCCGTCTTTGCCCTGCTGAATGGGACCGTAGAACAACGGGGCCTGACTGCCGAGAGGGTCGCTCGCGGGCACGTTCACGAAGTACTGCGGTGTCTGGACGAGTGCCATCTTCTCGTCGCCGAAATATCCGAGCGTGCGATCGAGGATTTCCGGATCGGGCACCTGGTCGGCGTCGAGGATGAGGATGAACTCGCCCTCGGTGAGCATCAGTGCGTTGTTCAGGTTGCCGGCCTTGGCGTGCCGGGGTTTGTTCGTCCAGGATGCCGCGCGAGTCATGTAGCGCACACCGAGCTCGTCTGCGGCGGCGGCCAGTTCGGGGCGATCCCCGTCGTCGAGAATCCACGTGGTGTGTGGGTACCGGATCCGGTGTGCCGCGGTTGCGGTCGCGAGCACCAGATCGTCGGGTTCGTTGTAGGTGGTGATGAAGACGTCGACGGTGAGGTCGTGGGGCGGCGGCGCTGGCGTGGGCCGCGTCCGCAGGCGCCACATCGTCAGCCCGAACAGCAACGAGTCGATCAGACTGTAGGTTTCGGCGACCACCAGCGGAAGGGCGATCCACCACGCCGGCCAGTTCACCGAGAACAGCCATCGCCACACGATGTAATTGAGACCGAGCAGGGCGGTGAGGAAGATCAGTATCCGGAGGCCGGCAAGCCGCAGGGGTGACACGTGTCTCCTCCTCAGCAGTCGTGACGTCGAAGGGCAACGACGGTGATGTCGTCGAGGGGCGGGGTGACAGCGGCGAGTTCGTGAACGGCCGCCAGCAACCGTGTCGGCGACGGGTGCGCAGCGGCGAACGCGGGCACCGAGTCCCATTCGCCGTCGATGTCGCCGAGGTGGTCGAGCAGGCCGTCGGAGCAGATCACGAGCATGTCGCCGGGGTGCAGTGTGCTGTGTTGCGCCGCCCAGGAGTCGTTGTCGATCACTCCCAGCGGGAGTGCGGAGCTGCGGAGCTGTTCCACGGTGCCGTCCCGCCTGACGATCATTGCGAGACCGTGTCCGCCGTCGACGTAGTCCAGTGCGCCGGAGTCGACGTCGATCCGCGCGTGGAACAGCGTCACGAACGTGCCGGTGCGGTCGAAGTCCTCGGCGAGTTGTGCCGCGACAGCAGCCACCGTGCGTCCGAGGTCGGGGCGACCCTCACCGTACGCGGCCAGCGCGTGAGTGACACCGCGCAACGCCGACCGGACCGACGCCGTGAGGATCGCGGCGCCGAGGCCCTTTCCCATGACATCCGCGAGGCTGAACATCGCGCCGGGGCCGACCCGGTAGTAGTCATAGAAGTCACCACCGACAGCGAAGGCCTGCACGCACGCCGACTCCACTTCGTACCCCGGCAGATCGATCTCGTGCCGAGGGAGCAGTTCACGCTGAATCCTGGCGGCACGCTCGAGCTCGTCGGAGTGCTCCAGTTCCCGCTGCGCCCATTCGGCGAGTTCGACGAAAGCGGCCAACTGCGTCGAGTCCAGCGTCCGGGGTTCGGTGTCGTAGATGCAGAACGTCCCGACAGGGTGACCACCGGGCCCGTACAGCGGATAGCCCGCATAGAACCGCACCCCTCCGTCCGCCGCCACTCCGGGCAGATCCGCGAACGCCGTATCGCGACGCGCGTCCTCGAGAATCACCATCGGATCCTCCGGGTGGTGATACGCCCGGGCGATCGTCGTCTGGCACACGGTCTGCGATCGCGGAATGTTCTGCATGTCGAGGCCTTGCGTCGACTTGACCCACTGCCGATCCCGATCGAGTAGCGACACCGTTGACATCGGAACCCCGAAGAGGCGGCGCGCCATTCGGGTGATCTGGTCGAAACGCGCCTCGGGCAGTGTATCCAGGATCGTCAGCTGTTCGAGTGAACGTAGCCGCGCGATTTCGGTGTCTTCGGCAATGATCGGGATGTTCATGTCAGCGGTACTTCCTCCCCAATGCGTCCGCCAGAGCGGCAGCCGATTCCGGTGTGCTCGTCAGCCGCCAGTCGGCCTCCTTGTCGTGATCGAACCATATGAAACCGGACACGTCGTCCTGCGCTGTGAGGAAGTCGACGAGCGCGCCGATCCAATCGGCCTTCGACCCTCCGGTGTCAGTGCTTCCTACCTCGGTGACCAGGATCGGCTTACCCGGCGCCAGGTTCCGCAGTTCGTCCAGGCTCGGACCGAAGAGCTCGGCCGGTTCCACCCACGAACTCGACGGCTGCGTCGTACCCCAGTTGTATCCGTCCACACCGAGAACGTCGACGTAATTATCGCCGGGGTACAGGTGGGCTATCGGGCTGCTGCCCTCGAACCGAACGTTGGGCGCCCATACCCAGAGCACGTTGTCGGCGCCCTTCGAAGCGAACAGGTCGTGGATGTGACGCCAGGCGGTGACATAGCTGCTCGGCTGCGTTCCCTGGGCCACACTCCACGGGTACCAGGTTCCGTTCGGCTCGTGGGCGAAACGGAGGTAGACCAGTGACTTCCAGGCGATCAGTTCATCCGCCCACCGGTACAGGTAGTCGTCGTGGACACCGGCGGCGATCCCCGACATCGAGAACTCACTCGACCCGTACCGCCCCTCGTCGAACCACCGCCAGGGTTCCCAGGTGATCACCGGCACGGCGCCGAGGTCCCGCACTGCCCGCAGGCCGTCGATCGGGGGCGGCGAGGTGAAGTCGGAGTACGACAAGACCACAGTCGGTGGTTCACCGACCACGTTCGCGACACCCTCAAATTCCTCGACGGCCGTGGGACCGCCCGGTGTGCTGACGCCGAACCGCAGGCAGGCTCGTACATCCAGTGGGATCATCGGCCCACGGCACCCGGATTGATCACCCCCACAGGCGAACACCACGATCGCCATCACCACCGCAGCCAAACACAACCGAATCGGCCCCATGACGCTTATTCTCATCATCCGCCCCGCATTTGCTGCTGCAGCATTACCCCGGCACAAAGCAGAATAGTCCCACTTTCAGGGACGCAGTGCCCGATGACGTGCTCGAGTCCCTCCCTCGACTCCGCCGATGTCCACGTCGGCACCACCCATTACCGGTGGTGTCGCCCCGCCCACCATCTGCCTCGTCGTCGCTCGCCCACTCGTCCTCTACTGCTGCCAGATTGACGACGGACGAGGCAGCGAAAGCCGCTGTAGCACGGTGCAAGCAATACGACCGCGTGCTGCTCCGGCCCCGGCGTGCGGTGATGTCACCACCAGTGGTGTCGCTTCCGCCGTCGCATCTGTCCGCATGAAACTTTGCGCGCATACACGCGAGCGAATATGCGTGCACGAAGACATGCATGGGGTAAGTTGATTACCCGGGGTACATGCGCGGCAGGCTGGAACACGAGGTGGATATGGCGAAGGCAAGAGATTTCGCAGACGGTCCCCGGTCCGGGGGCGCACGCGGAGGTGCCGCTCACTCAAGGGGAAACGGTCCGGGAAGTGTCTCCGGCACGGTTACGCCGAGTCCGGAGTTGACGGCGAAGTTGGAACCGCGGAAGGGGCCGACAAAGGTGCCGCTCAATACCCGGGTATTGGCCTCGACGGAGGCCCGGTTGAACTGGCTGGTGAGAGATCGCCAGTCCACGGTTACCAACGTCGTCGACGTTGCCTTGCAGGAATTCTTCGACCGCTACAGCGTCCCGCAGGTAGATGTCGACGGTCGGATCGCCGAGCCGGAGTCATGAGCGGGGCCGGGGAGCAGATTCCTCTGTTCGGACTACCCGAGGAGACTCCGACAACGTCACCAGAGTCTGCCGATGTCGCTGTCGCCCACACCGCCGATCAGGCGGATCCGGAGCTGGTCGCTCCCGCAGAACCCGAACCGCACCACCACTCGGACGTCGCCGACGACGCCCCGATCTCGCAGTCACCCGAGACGCAGTCACCCGAGACGCAGTCACCCGACGACGCAGCTGAGGCACCCGCACCGCCGACGCCGGTGTGGGAGGCGTTGCCGGCCGGTGACGAGGCCGACGGCCATGCGTTGATCGTCACCGCTGCGGGAACGTATACGCCGTCGGGGCGGGAGCTGACTGGTCCGGTGGATTCGGTCGAGAAGCTCGACCAGCTGATTCGCTGGGCCGCCCTGACCCCGCTGGGTGCTCCTGCGCAGGTGTGGATCGTGGGCCAGGGCGCGTGCGAGGCGTTGGGGTGGGTTATCGATCCCGGCTCCGAGGACGACTTCGAGGACATGGAGACGTTGCGTACCCGGGCCGCCGAGGAGTTGACCGCGGTGCTGCAGGCCACTTTGACGCCGATGCTCAGCGCCGGGTGGGAACTGCGCGGCGACCCGGGGCATGTGGTGCGCCTGGCGCGGTCGATCGGGAAGTTCACGACGATGATCGATGTGCTGATCGAACCGTATGTCTGGACGTATTGGAACAAGGACTTCGGCTGGAACAACCGGGTCGGTGAGATGGGCATCCTCGGCTCACCGGCGGCCGGAACGTATCTCCCCGACGACGACCTGTCCGCCGCACGGGAACTCGGTCGCCGGGTCGCGTGGTCCGTGAAGCATCTCGGGGTGCTGCCGGGGCCGACACCGGCCCGGACCGGTGCCGCGGTCGTCGACAAGATCAAGCGGGAACGCACCCGAACGGGCAAGGGTCTGCTGGTCGCGACCGCGGGCCCGGTCCCGCCGCTGGACGGGGCCCCGCGCGGAGACCTCGAACCTGCCGCCGGCTGGACCCGCATCCCCCAACCCGACGACATGGACGGCACCCACCGGTTGGTGTCCCTCGACCAGCGCGCCGCCTATCTCGCCTCCGCTGGAATGCTCGAATTCGGGTACGGGCAACCCACGCATCTGACCGGTGACGGGGCGGCCGCGGCGGCGGTGGGGGACAAGGGTGCCCCGTTCGGGCTGTGGCGGATCACCCTGCCACCCGGGCAGACCGTGGCGCTGCCGGAGAAACTCCCGTTGCCGCACCCGCGGATGCTCGACGATCAGCCGGTGCAGACCTGGGTCACCTCGGTCAGCCTCGACGGATTGTGCGCACCGGTCGCCGACGGCGGGATCGGCGCCGACCTCGACGACCTCGACATCGCCGAGGCGTGGGTGTACCCGCAGCAGGGCCGGGCGCTGGACAAGTGGGCCAAAATCTTGCGCGAAGCGCGGAAGACGGCGGTCGACACCGGCGACGACGCGACGAAACGGTTCATCGGCTCCTGCTACAAGGGGTACATCGGGCGGATGGTGAACCCGGACATGTGGACCGCGACCCGGATGCAGCATCATCACCAGCCGGTGTGGCGGGCGGCGATCATCGCGCACTGCCGGTGGCGCGGCCGCCGGGTGGCGATGCGGATCGCCCGCGAGACGGGGCGGTGGCCGGTCCGCACCGTCACCGACTCCTGGGTGTACCTCCTCCAAGAGGGCGAGGACCTCGCCGACCCGAGCGAGGCGCTGGGGAAGATGTCGGTGGAAAAGGACATACTTCTCACCGACACCCAGCTGGCCGAGTTGGCGTCGGCTCAGGATGTGCACGAGGTGAATCTGGTCATCAGGTCGGCGTTCGCCGACGACGACGAGGACGAGGACGCGAACTGATGGCCCTGCACCTTCCCAAGCCGCGCACCACCAATCCGCCGCAGCAGGCTGTCGGCCTCGACGGCCTCAAGGTGTCCGTTGCCGGTGCCGCCACCAGTGGTGTGGAGAAGTCCAAGCAGGTCAAGAGCGGGGGACTGGCCGGACTGACCAGCAAGGTCTCCGTCAAGCAGCTGCGTACGGAGCTCGGCAACGATGGTCTGCGGCAGGCGGCGATCGACGCGGGCCGCACCCCGCCGTCGGACCGGACGTTGCGGCGGTGGGCGCAGCAGGGCCGCATTCCGCACCCGGACGTGCTGGAACGGGCGCAACGGCGGGCGGCGATCGAACGCCTCGGCGGTATCGATGCCGTCGCAAAGAAGATCGGGCGGTCGCGTTCCGCGGTGTCCCGGTACCGGTCCGGGGAGACGAACGAGTTGCGGGCCGACGCCAGCAAGAAACTAAAAAACGTCAAGGCGCAGGACATCATGAGACGCGCTGGGGTGTTGCGGCCGGACGGCACACCGAAGAGGGCGGTGATCCGCGTCAAGGGTGGTGTGATGGTCCGCAACGGCGCCGACGTGGGATATGACTACCGGGTCCGCACCCTGGATTTCGCGAACTCCGACACCCCGTTCAGCAGTGACGAGTCCCGCGAACTCGCCGCCGCACTGGCCAACGACGATCACGCCCGAGTCGTCGCCCTGCTCGAGCGGCACGCCACCCTCGACTACCCGGAGAACAAGGGCTTCGACACCTACAGCGACCAGTTCGGTTTCCATTTCGACCACATCGACTCCGTCCACATCGACTGGATCTGACCCCGCGGACACATGTCGAATCTGTATGTCAGCGAACGGAATCGACGCTCCCGCATCGCATGTCGACGACACGTATCGTCTCGACGAGGGAGTCGCTTGTGGTGCGGTCGCGGCTGCGATTCGGGCCGCTATAGGCTGGCTCCGAGCCGCGGCTAGCGGCGTAATGATGCGGATTGTCTGGCGCGACAGAGACAGCCTGTTTCAGTGCTGTTCGAACAGTGCCTCGACGAGCGCGGTGGCCGATGCGGTTTTCGCTGAGGTCTTGGTGGTTGCGTCGGCGGTCGCGGTGTGGCCGGCGAGGTGCACGGCCGTGTCCGCCGCGGCGATCGCCGGGTTCGCGCTCACGCTGCAGGGCCCGTTTGCGCTGGCCATGGCCGGGCTTCTCGGCGCAGGCACCTTCGCGGCCATGTCCGGGTTCACGTCCACGTCGACGACAGCGTACCCGGTGCTCGCACGTGCCAAGGGCTACGGAGCGATGATGGGCGTGGCCCGCGCGGGTGCGATTCTGTCGCCGATCGTCGCGGGGTACGCGCTCAGCGTCATGACACCGCGCGCGATGTACCTCGCGGTCATCGTCCCTATCGTGCTCGCGGCCGTCGCGGCGATGGCTCTCACCCGCATCACCCGTACCGTCGTGGTCGGTGAGCCGAGCCGGACTGCCCCGGCGTTCGCAGGTACCGAGTAGTCGCAGGACCAGGAAGGGCCGCTCGGGAGTTCCCGAGCGGCCCTTCGTGTGCGCGGGTGGTCAGTCGAACAGGATGACGCCGCGGATGTTCCTGCCGTCCTTCAGGTCCTGGTATCCCTGGTTGATCTCGTCGAGCCGGTAGGTGCGCGTGATCATGTCGTCGAGGTTGAGCTGTCCGGACCTGTACATGTTCAGCAGCCGGTTGACGTCCCACGTGCCGTTCGTCGAGCCGAAGACGCAGCCCTGCAGACGCTTCTGGGAGAGGGTGAGGTCGGCGACCGGGATCGGAAGACCGATCCGGGAGTGTTCGCCGACGGCGGTGACGACGACGGTGCCCGCCTTCCGGACCGAGGTGAGAGCCTGAGCGACGTGCTCGGGTTCGAGCACGCCGACGGTGATGACGAGGGCGTCCGCGCCCTGACCGTCGGTGTACTGCTTGGCGAGTTCGGCGCCCTCCTCGATAGTCGCGACGGCGTCAGTGGCCCCGAACGTCTTGGCGCTGTCCCGTTTGAAGGCGACGGGGTCGACGGCGATGACGTGGGTTGCGCCGGCGTGCCGGGCGCCCTGCAGCGCGGCGGAGCCGAGCCCACCGATGCCCATCACGATGACGGTCTGACCGGGCTCGACGTTGCCGAGGTTCACCGCCGATCCCCAGCCGGTGCTCACCCCGCAGCCGACGAGGCAGGCCTTGTCGAGCGGAATGTCCTCGTCGATCTTGACGACCGAGTTGATGGAGACCGTCGTCGTCTCGAGGAACGTGGAGATGCCGCACATCTGCCCGACCGGAGTTCCGTCGGTCGTGCGCACCCGGAACGTCCCGTCCGTCCAGCGCGGGCCGGCGAGGATGCCGGCGGCGAGATTGCACAGGCTCTGCAGGTTGGACGAGCACCAGCGGCAATGACCGCAGGACGGGATCGCGGAGAACACGACGTGGTCGCCGACCTCGATGCCCTTGTAGTTGGGAGACGCCTTCGTCACGATGCCTGCGCCCTCGTGGCCGAGCGCGAACGGGTACATGCCGACGGGGATGTCCCCGGTCACGTGGTGGTCGTCCGAGTGGCACATGCCGCTCGCGACGAGCTTGACCTGGACCTCGTCGTCGCGGGGATCTTCGAGTTCGAGGTCGATCACCTCCAGTTCGCCGGGGACCTGCCGGATGACTGCGCCGCGAGTTCTCATGCTTCTCCTTGGGGTTGGTGAATGGGATGTGCTGGTGTCAGTCGGCGAGCCGGGTGACCACCGACTTCGTCTCGAGGTATTCGGCGAGCGCCTCGGCACCGTTCTCGCGGCCCCAGCCGGACTGCTTGTATCCGCCGACCGGCATCTGTACACCGCCCGCACGGTGGACGTTGATGCCGATTCGGCTCGCCCGCAGCCGATGCGCGATCGAGTGGGCGCGGGCCACGTCGCGGGTCCAGACGCTGCCCGCGAGTCCGTACTCGGTGTCGTTGGCGGCGGCGACCGCGGAGTCGAGGTCGGTGAATGTCACGACGCCGAGCACCGGGCCGAAGATCTCTTCGCGGATCATCGCCATCGACGGGTCGGCGTCGACCACCACGGTCGGCTCGTAGAAGTAGCCGGTGTCACCGATTCGGTTGCCGCCGGCGATAACCCGCGCTCCGGACGCGACGCCGCTCTCGACGTATCCGTGCACCCGGTCGAGGTGCCGCTGCGAGATGAGGGGCCCGAGGTCGGCGTCCGGGTCGGTGCCGTAACCGACCTTCAGGTTGCGAGCGAACTCGGCGACCCCGTCGGCCACCTCGTCGGCGATGTCCCGATGGACGAACAGCCGGGAGCCGGAGGTGCAGATCTGTCCGGAGTTCCAGAAGATTCCGGTGGCGACGCCGGGGATCACGGTGTCCAGGTCCGCGTCCGGCAGCACGATCATCGCCGACTTGCCGCCGAGTTCGAGTGACACCTTCTTGAGGTTGCCCGCGGCGGCGTGCACGATCTGCCTGCCGACCTGGGTCGACCCGGTGAAACTCACCTTGTCGACGTCGGGGTGGGCGGCGAGTGGAGCGCCGACCCGCGGCCCGAATCCGGTGACGACGTTGACGACGCCGGGTGGCACTCCGGCATCGAGGAGCAGTCGGCCGACGGCGAGCGCGCTGAGGGACGCCTCCTCGGAGGGCTTGAGCACACACGAGCATCCGGCGGCCAGCGCCGGTGCCAGCTTCTGCGCGGTCGCGACGACGGGTGCGTTCCACGGCACGATCAACGTGGCCACCCCGACTGCCTCCTTGCGGGTGTATCCCTGGAATCGCATGTCGGCAGGGCCGATCTCGACGCTCTTGCCCTCGACCTTGTCGGCCCAGCCGGCGAAGTACCGGAACTGATTGACGGCCTCACCGACCATGAGGCGCGCCTGGGAGACCGGCATGCCGGCGTCCATGCTCTCCAGCGCTGCGAGGTCGTCGGCCCTGCTCTCCAGCAGGTCGGCGATGCGCCACAGGATCACCGACCGCTGCTGGCCCGACAGTCGGAGCCAGCGCCCGTCGTCGAACGAGCGGCGCGCGGCGACCACCGCGGCGTCGACGTCGGCCTCGGTGCCTTCGGCCACCCGGGCCACCTGTTCTCCGGTGCCGGGATCGATCGCGGGGAACGATGCGCCCTCGGCCGCGGGCACCCACGAACCGTCGATCAGCAACCGGTCCGGCTCGACGAGTTCCTTCAATGCCTGAACGCCGGTGGTCGGTGTCATCTGCTACCTCCGAGAGACTCTGCGGCCGACGGTCTTTGTGGGTGTCAGCGAATGTGCGGGAATGTAACTGAGCGCGCCCTGGACTCTATACTACATAGTACAGAATATATAGATGCGATGTGTTGCATGGCGCTTTTTATATCATGCGTGATACGGCGCATATCGACGCCGCGATTCTTCCCTTGCCCGGCCCGGAGGAGGTACGGCGTGACCGCTTGCGGCACCATCAAACATTTGTAGGTGCTCGATGCGCCCATGCTGAAGCAGTGGGTGGTCTTCGATCGACACCACCGGGCCGGACATCGACGCGCTATCGAGTTGATTCGTGCTGGTGGAGGGCACCGCAGTCAATGCCTCAAAGCCGAGATCAAGGGTAAGACAAGGGACTTGCGGACAAAGGCGCCATGATCTTGGGCGCGTGCGGGGAGCGGTGTCTCTGCCTCGCACCATCTCAGCAATCACTCCGCCAAAGAACTGTTCGATCGGGGCGCGATCCATCCCGAGTCGGAATCCAGTAGATGGACGATCGGAACGAGCGCCTCGCGTTCGGACCGCTCAGGAAGGTTCGGAGCATCTGATCGCAAACCCCGATTCGACACTGGATACCCGACACGTCAGCCCTCGCTGCCGACAGTCGGAGCTAGCCGCCTATGTTTCCCAAGTATTACTGTCTCAGCTTCGTTCGATGATGTTCCGCTTCGCGTCGTCGCCCCACTCTCAGATCAACGAGCCCTGCCGGTGCGGTTCGCTTGGGGGCGAGCGAGGGACAGCTGGATCCGAGGGGCGCTATGCTCCAGCCAGGGGCGACGGGGTCCGCAACTCTGCTGAACAGGCGCTTACAGGGTGCCGCGGGTGAGATGTTCCGAGGCTGCCCATCCGTCGAGGCGTTCGTGGTAATGCCGGCGCACATCATCGAGTCCGTGTCCCACGTACAGGCGTAGTGGCGCGCCGGGCCGAGCGGCGATTGACGCGATGGCCCTCGCCGCACCTTCGAGGTTGCCGGGGGTCCAGTCGTAGAGTCCTGGTAGTTGGTCTGCGGCTGGCGCGTACGCCTCGATGGGGTGCGCCGGCTGCACCGCCGAATCGCCGAGATCGGTGTGGAAAACCCCGGGTTCGACGATCGTGACCTGAAGGCCGAGATGGGAAACATCCCGCGACAGAGCCTCGCTGAGTCCCTCGACCGCGAACTTGGATGCGACGTAGGCATCGAGCCGCGGCACACCGACGAGGCCGCCACCGGAGGAGAAATTGATAATGTGACCGCTGCGACGCTGCCGCATCCCGGGCAGCAGGGCCTTCGTCACTGCCGCGACGCCGACGACGTTGGTCTCGAGCTGAGCTCGGACCTGATCTATCGAGAGTTCTTCGAGGGTGCCTTGGACGACATTGCCAGCAACGTTGAGCAGTACGTCGACCGGACCGAAGCACGATTCTACTGCCGCGACGGCGTCGCGGATCGACGTCTCGTCGGTGACGTCGAGGCACTGGGTGCGGACGTTCGGCAGCGCGTGCAGACTCGCCGGCATCTTGGCGGGATTGCGCATCGTCGCGGCAACGTGCCACCCCGCGTCTGCGAAAGCAGTGACCAGAGCTGCTCCGAAGCCGGACGATGCTCCGGTGATGAGGACGGTCCGGGCCATGAGATATTCCCTTCGTAGCGTGCTTGGGACGGATCTGATCGTGCTTGGTGTCGTTCACCCACGGTTCCGGGCGAACACCGCACCATCGTGCACAAACCCGGCCGGATCTGACAGATGCCGTCGAGAGGGGGGACGGACAGCCCCTGGCTCCGGCATTGCTCCAGCGTTACGTTCGATGGCAGCGGCGACAAACACTCCGTAGACGAAGGCATCAGGTTTCTCTGTCTGGTAACGACGAAGGGTGAATGAGATGACCGAGAGCAAGAAGACCGGAAGCAACCGCCACGTCGAGACCTATGATCCCGGCTATGACGGAGAGATCCGCAGCGTCCGGGTGCCGGCTCTGGCGTGGGAGATCGCAGCAAATCTCTTGCTCCCCTCCGGATTCGACGAGAACAAGAAGTACCCGGCGGTGGTGTGCGGCCATCCGATCGGCAGCTGTAAGGAACAGACCGCCGGCAACATCTATGGCGCCGCGCTGGCCAAAGAGGGTTACGTCGCGATCGCGTTCGATGCCAGCTTCCAGGGCGAATCCGGAGGTCAACCGCGCTTCATCGAGGATCCGACGCAACGCTCGGCGGACTTCAGCCACGTCGTGGACTACCTCGTCACCCAGGACTTCATCGACGCCGACCGCATCGCCGTGCTCGGCGTATGCGGCAGCGGCGGCTACTGCATCAACTCCGCGATGACCGAACGCCGCTTCAAGGCGATCGTCAGTGTGACCGGCGTCAACTTCGGGCGCCTGATGAACGAGGAATTCTCTCAGTTCGACCCGGTCGCTGCTCTCGAGCAAATGGCCGCGCAGCGCACCGCCGAGGCCCGCGGCGGAGAAGCCAAGGTCAACAACTACCTGCCGGACTCGCCCGACGATGCCGAGAAGTCCGGCGCGACCGAGGTCGACCTCTACGAAGCCACCCTGTACTACCGCACCCCACGCGGCGAACAGCCCAACGGGTGCACCCGAGCATTGTTCTCGTATCAATCCAAGGCCGTCGGTTGGGACGCGTTCCACCGCGCCGAAAAGCTCCTCACACAACCGCTGCTGGTCGCCATCGGGGATATCCCTGGTGCTTTCGGCGCCTACCGCGACGGCCGCGAGATCTACAGTCGCGCCGCGTCCAAGGACAAGGAACTGGTGGAGATTGCCGGAGGCACCCACTACGACCTCTACGACAAGAAGGAGGCCGTCACCCAGATCCTGGATCGAGCCATTCCTTTTCTTGCCAAACACGTCTGATCGACAGGGAATGACAATGTTGCGGCGCCGCAGGTCGTACTCGCTGCGGCCGGCCGCAGGTGTTGGGGGTTGGTGCAGCCGGCGAAGTCGCACTGGTGGCACAACACCGCGTCGTTGGCGCCGGACCCACCCCAGCCCGGGGGATGATCCCGTGGTCGAGTTGGTAGGGAACAGGTGCGGGCACCGTGCCGTGTTGCGAGGGTCCGGGCAGGCTGGTGGCTCTGAAGGACCCGGTGTCCGGTTGATGAAACGCCGCCGAGTCAAGGTGCGCAACGGGTTCGCGATGCCGAGTCGGCCCGCCGGGACGCGTCCGTGAAAGGTTTGAGTTCGCAGATTCCGCGATTCGATATCGGGACTGCATCAGCGCTTTGTAAACCCCCATCCGCAAGATGTCGTCGAGGGTGAGTTCGGTACCGCGCCGAACATCACATGCGTGCTGTGCGGCGGTGCGGTACACGCAGTCGCAATGTTGACCGCGGGGACGGTGATCGTCGCTAGTCCATCGATGATCGTCTCCCGGATCTGTCGTGGTGCTCGAGGTGGCAAGGGGTCGTCGCCCTGGCCATGGTGCTCATAACCCCCCGTGCCGGAACTTTGCTGGATAACAGCTTTTATGTAGCAAAATGACGTGAGCATGCGGAGCACTTCCCACTGCCACCGATAGGAGATCGACTCGTGCCGACTCCCCTCGACGTCTCCTTCGAATCATTCATGACTTGGCCCAGGGGCGGTACCATGTCCGCCCACACCGCCGAGGCATACCGGCACGACTTCACCGGTATCGCCGATGCGCTCGCGGCCGACATCATGCGCGCAAGCATCGCATATGGTGACCGCGCAGCCATGGCTAGTCGCGAAAGTCGACGCTCCCGGCGGCGTAGTTGACATAACATAAATTATCGGCACTTCGAAAAGGATTGCTTGCCAGCATCTTTGGCGTAAACCGCCGATCCGATCGCTGTGGGTCGTGGGGCGAAGCCACTTTCGGGATCAGCCCTTCGCGCAGTCAAGGGTGTTCGCGATGGGTCGTCGGGAACCGCCCGCAGGCCCGAGCCGGACCGCCGGCCCCGTCCGCTGTCGGCCACGGTGCCCGTAGCCGTTGAAGCCCACGACGGACTACCATCGGTGGTCCTTTTCGTCGGGAAGGTCCTGCTGCTCGGAGAGGTTTCGTCGAGCGCAGTGGTCAGTTTGTTGTCGGTGGGTACGACATCCCGGAGCTGGTCGGGCGCTCTACACCGCGGGCAACAAGCACTCCACCGCCGACAAGGTGCATCGGTGCTCGGCCGACGTGATCAACGCGTTCATCACCTTGGACGTGGCCGGGATGGGGGGCGACGGACAGATCGTCGCCGTCGACGGGTCGCAGATGGACACCTGGGAGAACAACCTGCTCGCCGAGTCTCACATCCGCTGCGGCGGTTATGGCGGGCTGGCGATCCGGTTCGTTCCGATTCCTACATTGCGCTGTTCAGCCACTTCGTGCCGTGCGGGGCGTGGGAAGCGTCTACATCGTCGATGGGTTGCTGCGCAACGAGTCCGACGTCCAACCGGACACCATCCACGGCGACACGCAAGGCCAGTCGCTGCCGGTGTTCGGGCTCGCCGCGCTGCTCGGGTTCGAGCTGCTGCCGCGCATCCGCAACTGGCACGATTTGAACTTCTACCGCCCCGACCCGGCGCCGAGCGAGATCAACAGCCGGATGCGCAGTTCGTGCAGATGCTCGACGAACGACATGGCGCCGTCGGGATTGGTTCTGCGCCTGCTGCGGCGTGGATCGAACGGGATGCGCATTTCGCCTCACTGCTGACAACGACATCGCCGGCCGGGTGGGACCTCCATTCCGGGACGGCGCCGGATCGTGCTACGAACGACCGAGGTCGACGTCGGGGCCCGTGGGTTCGGTCGTCGGTACGGGCTGCGTAGGCGGACGTTGCGGCGAGGATCCGGCTGTCGTCGGCGGGGTCGCCGTAGCGGCACGCGGATCGGCGTGCATCTCCTTCATCTCGCTGGTGAAGATGTGCAGCGACTGTCCCAGGCTGCGGGCCGCCGACGGCAGTCTCTTCGAACCGAACAGCACCACCAGAACCAGGATCACGATCGCCCAGTGCCACGGGCTCATTTCACCCATTTGTCTACCTCCCAGAATTTCGGCCGCCGGTCGACGGTTACGACCCTCACAGGTGAATAGGGGCGCAGGTTACAAGCGACTCGGGACGGTGCGCGGTCGACGAGGCCAACCGATCGGCGGGTCACGACGAAAGTCGCGTTCTCGGGGTTCCGCTCCGAGTCCAGGACTTGCGAGGGCACCGGCCTCATGCCGGTGTCGCTTTCGGCGGGTGTCGCCGGACGCGGGCGCTGTTGTTTCGGTCTGAGGGTCGTGGCCGCCGGCGATTCCCGTCTCGTCCTCGTCGCTGGGCGCGGTGAAAACGACGCGCGGTGCGCTATCGGGTGGTCTCCCGGAGTGCGGGAACATCTGCCCGACATCGTCGAGGGCAGGCCGGAACTCGCCGAAGGTGGGTCGGAGTTCCTCGCGCAACGCTTCGGTGGCGCCGCTGGCGTAGTCACGCGCCCGGTGCAGGAATTGCAGGCACTGGTGCAGCGCGCCGGGTAGCCGTTCCGGACCGAGTACGACCAGGGCAGCGACGAGCAGGACGAGCATCTTGTCCCAGCCGATGTTGCTGAACACAACATCAGCCTCCCCACGAATTCGGCGGATCACCGCGAGCCGGATCCCGGCCGTCGTCACGCGCCGGCGGCGATCGACACGACTCATCTCACCCACCCCCAACTCCGCCGCCGTCGCGGGCGCGACCGCCATCGTAGTAGCAGCGAGGCCGCGCACAGCACGATCGTGGCGACTTCGGCGGCGACACTGACCGCGGCCTGCGGCGCGGGTTGCCAGCCGATCTCGATGAATCCGAAGACCCCGACGGTGCGCGACAACACGAACCCCACCAGCGCGCCACCGGCGACGGCGGCCGCGGCCAGGCGCAACAGAAACGGCCCACCGAGCAGCAGCAGCACAGCGATCGCGAACGCGGCGGCGGCCTGCAGCAGAAACGACGGCCCGACGACAGGGATGTGCCGGTCGCCGTGGCGGTACAGATCGGCGTGGATGTAGCCACTGACCGCGAGGGACGCACTGATCCCGATGCGCAGCAACAGATCCGGCCAGGACCTCGATATCCACCGGCGTGGCGCGGTGTCGCCTGATTCCGCTGCCCGGTCGGGGGAGGCCGGTGCATCAGGCCCGGATGTGTGCGCGGTCATGTCAGGGCCTGGTCCTTGACCGCAAGGGTCTGTTGTCCCTGCAGGTAGCTGACTTCCCGGATGCCGAGAGCGGCGTGCAGTTGCCCGGCGGGCAGCGTGCGCGGCGTCGGTTTGGCGTCCGGGCCGCCCTCGCCCGGTTTCGGCAGCGGGTACGCGGTGGTGGTGCCGCTGTAGAAGGTGATGTTGCCGTCGGTTTTGGTGAACAGTTGGTGGACATGTCCATTGAGGCAGGTCACCGAGGAGAAGCGGCGCAGGTAGCTCAACGCCTGGGTGGCGTCGTCGGTGCCCCACCCCCATTGCGGGTACATCGCGAACAACGGGATGTGGCTGAACACGACGATCGGGGTGTCGGCCGAGAGGCTGGCGACGTCGTGTTTCACGAAGTCGAGTTGGTCCAGGCCGAGGTGGCCGAGTTGTTTCAGGTTCAGCGTGTTGACCAGCGCGATGACGTGCACGCCGGCGACGTCGAAGCTGTACCAGCCGTCGCCGCGGCTGCCCGTGCCGAACGCGTCCCGATACCGTTGACCGCCGTCGTCGGTGGAATCGTGTTCGCCGGGCACGGTGAAGATGTGCGGGGTGTTCAGACCGGTCATCATCTGCTTGACCTGATCGAACTGTTCCGGGGTCGCCAGGTGGGTGAGGTCCCCGGTGTGGACGACGAAGTCCGGCGTGTAGCCCAGCGAGTTGACCTGCCGGATCGCCTGATCGAATGTGTCGACGACGTTGCTGTTCGCGGTGCCCTGGAATCCGATATGACTGTCGCTGATCTGCGCGAACCGCAGCGTCGGGCGGGCCGGGGCGGCCGAGCCGACCGCGGTGCCGGCGACGTGGGAGATGACCTCACCGCCGACGACGGTCAACCCGACCGCGGCGCCGAACCAGGCGGTGTGCCGGAGCAGTTGGCGGCGGGTCATCGCGTGCGGGTCGCGCGGGTCGGTGTGTTCGGGCTGCTGGGTGCTCACGGTGTCACCACCACGGTGGCGTGCATGAACGGGTGGATCGAGCAGGTGTAGTCGAAGCTGCCCGCCTTGGTGAAGGTGAACGAATATGTTGCGTCGGTGCCCATCCCGGGGGAATGGAAGCTGCCGTCGCCGCTGGCGACGGTGTGCGGTTCCTCGTCCTTGTTGGTCCAGGTCACCGTGCTCCCGACCGGGACCGTGAGCGCGGCCGGCGCGAACGCGAAGTTGTCGATGTCCACCGCATTCGCCGCCGCCGGCGCGGCAGGCGCCTGCGCGGGAGCCGTCATGCCCGTCATGTCCGTCATGTCCGTCATGTTCGGGGCCGCGGCGGGTGCCGTACCGCCGGACATACCGGGAGTCTCGGCACCGGAAGCGAATACGAACGTCGGTGACGCAGTGTCGTTCGACGTGGCATCCGAGCCCGAGGTGCCGCACGCGGCCGCCGTCAGCAGCGCTGCGGCCATGGCGGCTGCTATCGCATGCCGCCGTCCAACGAAGAGTCTCATCGATCCAGGTCCTTTGCTCCGGGTGGGTCCGCCCCACGGATACGGGTCGGTCACCAACAGATACGGACCGGGGTTACACGACGAATGTGTGTCTCGACGGTGCGAGGACCGGACGGCGACGAAAACGGCGATGCCTCGCCGTTTCCCCGATCCGGGCGCGGGCGGCATGCCCCGGTCTCGACGGGTACACGTCGACGGTGCTCACGCGGCGCCGACTTCGCCTGACCCCAACAACGATCGGGCCTGCGCGTAGGCAACCGCGGCGTGCCTGGCGGTGCCGGGTGCGTCGTCGCCGAGGTGCTCGAGCAGCCGCCCCTTGGCCCGATACCATGCGGCCCGCGCCTCGACAGTCGTGTCCGGGCCAGGGCGTCGCATCGCCAGCCGAGACATCTCGATGAGTGCGTTCATCACTGGTCGCCGTTTCCCTGTTGTGCCGGTCCGTGGGTGCGGATCGTCTCACTAGCAGGTAGCGGGAGGGGTTACACGGTCGGCGGTCAGGCCGGTTCGGTCGGTGCGAATACCTCGATGGTGCCACCGTTTTCGCGGATTTGCAGGTGCGGCAACGGTGCGGGGGTGACCGGCAGCTGGTGGCTGAGCACTTGTCCGGCGATCGAGAACGAGGTCGAGTGGCACGGGCAGCGCAACCGCTCGGCGGGTGCATCCAACCACAATCGGCAGCCCTGATGCGTGCAGATCCCGGACACCGCCTGCGGTTGCCCGTCGACGCGGTGCACGAACCCGCTGATGGTGCCGACATCGAACGCGACGGTCGCGCCCTCGGGGACGTCGGCGCTCGCGGCGACCGCACGCCACGCACCGGTGGTCGGCTCCAGTGTCGCGTCTGCGGCCGTCTCGTTCCTCTCCGCCTGAACCCCGCCCACGAAGGCATGGTCGACGACAGCGCCAACGGCAGCGGCGGCCGCCGCGACCGAGGTGCCGATCAGTATCTGCCGCCGCCGCGTCGAGTGCGCGCCGATACCGGGACCGTCGGGCGCGGGTTCGTCGATCTCGGCGGCGAGGCGCTGCTGCAGATCGGTCAGGAACGACTCGCTGGGCGTGTCGGCGCCCAATCGTGCGGAACTCAGCGTGATGGCGGCACGCATCTGCTCGGCGTCGTCGTCGTCGGGCCGGAACGACCGCGGCCGACGACCGTTGAGCAGGTCGTCGACGTATCGGCGTACATCCCTGCCGGTCATCGTGCACCTCCTTCGCTGAACTGGGCGGCCATCTGCAAGGCCCGGTGCTGTAATACTTTCGCATTCGCGACGCTGACACCGAGGTCGGTGGCCGAGTCCCGCACCGACAGTCCCTGCAGAAACCGTAGCTCCAGGATCCTCCGGTACCGGTCCGGGAGCCGGTCCAGCAGTGCACGCGCCCGGGTTACCGCGATCGCGTTCTCGGTGGGTTCGTCCGCGGGGTCGTCGGCGATATCGTCGACGATGGTGGTGATTTCCCGGCCCATCCGTGTACGCCAGTAGCCTGCCAGGACGGTGCGCGCGGTGGCGCGCAGGTATGCGCGCACCTCCGCGACGCCGGCCGACATCCGCAACGGTCGCAGCGCCGCCATGAACACCTCCGCGGTCAGATCCTCCGCGTCGGCCCGGTTGCCGACCTTCGAAAACATGAGGCCGTACACCCAGCCCACGTTGTCTCGATACACCGACTCCCAGCCGCTGTATCCGTCACCGGACACGAGCTGCAGCCCCCGCCGCGGCGTCGGATCCTGGATATCGGTGGTGCGTCGGCGCTCTGATTCCGGCCGTCCTTCCATGACCTGCTGCCTTCCGAGTCTGCCGCAGACGCATCGCCACGCCTACAAGTAGATACCGCCGGTGGTTACACCACCTCCCGATCCAGCAAATCCCGGATCCACCGCGGCCCGGACGGCCCCGCCCAAACCGGAACAAACCAGACTTGCCGTTTTGCGAAGTCACCTCGGCGCCGACCTTGCCGAACGTGCGGGTTCAGCTGCCGCCGCTCCCGATCGGCACGTGACCGACACCCATGCTGTGGTGCCCACTACCTGGATCAGACTGGCCGGACCCGCCACCCCGGGTGGGGAACCGCTGCCCATCGAGGAGGACAGGGTGCCGGTGCCGAAGATCGGGGTGAGCGGCCGCAACGTCTGGTGGTAGCCGATGATCGCCAGGTTCGCGCGCGCAACCTCTCCCGCACGTACCACTCGGCGGTCCAGGACAGCACGTCGTAGGAGATGCCGCAGGCGTCGGCCATCCTTGGTCAGTCCCAGGTTGGTCGAGTGGGCGAGCAGCACCGCGATCAGGTACTGCTTCAACTCCGATGAGCTGGCCTGCTTGCCGCTGGGCGGGGACGGGCAGTCCGCCGGCCCGGTAGGCGGGATGGTCCGCCCCCGGGGGTGGAACCGCGAGTGCTGTTCGGATCACGCGCGTGAGCGCCCGACTTCGGGGCAGGGGGTAGTTGCCGGTGGTGAAGATTTCCGCGGTCACCCCGAACCGGGCGGCGGCGTTCGACGTCAGATCCGCCCCTCGGTGGTCGGTGATGACCTGCATCCGGGATAGTGCCCGCCGGGGTCGGTGCTCGGGATCACCCGCATGCCACCTCAGGTTTCGAGCAGGGTGATCTGCTCAGATTCGGCGGTGTGGCAGGTCCCGTGCGGTGGCGAGGTCGAAGCGGCCGTGACCGGTGCTGCCGAACCACCACGGTCCGAAACCGGCACCATGGCACCGGAACACCGGTATTCCGGCGGGCAGGAGCCGGGTGGGGAATCGGTCGCGGAGTTGGTCGGGGGGGTGCGAGCAGGTGCAGGGCGGAGCGGGGTGCACTCACGCGGCGAGCCGCCCGGTGGCCGCGCGGGCGACATCGACCACCGCCGGACCATCACCGTCGAGCAGGGCGTGGCGGGGGGTGCGCCCCTCCAGTTCGGGTTGCTCGGTGCTCAGCCACGACGCGGTCATCCAGCCGGTCGGGTCCGCGTCCGCCCACACCCGGAGCACGTCCTTGACCCCGAGGATCGGGCGCGCCGGGTGCTCGTCGTTCAACCCGGTGACCGAGTAGCCGGCGGAGCCGTCCTCGGCCTCCAAGCGGAGCACGCGGTGCTCGCGGACCGCCTGGCTCAGGGCCTGCTTGCTCCAGCCGGTGACCTCGAGGACCTGCTTGTGCGTGAGGATCGGCCCGATGTGGTTCTCCCACACCCGCCGCGCCTTCAGCCCGGACAGCACCCCCCGGATCCCGTTCTCGACGTACGAGGCGTCGGCCGGGTTCAGAACCTCCTGCTCGAGACCGCTCGCAGCGAGCGCGGCGGCCACGACGTCGTGCAACGGGGTGCTCATGCACCCATCGTCCACCGGTCAAGCAGGTCAAGTCAATCAGGTCAGGTAAGCCGTCTCGGTGCGGACCGCACCCGAGGCGGTTCCCGGGCGGACACGCAGCGTATTGGAGCTATCCCGGGCGGCATCGCGTCATTGGCACAGACAGTGACTGGCACCATCGGTACGTTCAGCGAGGACAACACGCGAGGGAGGGCCGCATCTCGTCAGCGGGGTACGCAAGGCTCTTGATGATCGAGGGCGAGGTCGCAGGAAATTCGCCACGAGCGGCGCGAGTTCGAGGTAACGCGCGCGCCTAGCGAGAAGAGAACAGGTTCAAAAGTGATGGGGTTAAACCCTTTCGGGATACCCGGGGCGGTCGAAGAATCCTTTCAGGATACTCGGGGCGGTCGAAACGTCGGAGAAGGTCGTTGAGAACGCGTACCTCCTTCGGCCGAAGTGCCAAAGTGCCCGGTCTCGGGTGCGCAGCTGGGAGAGTGAGATCATGGGGCCCGACATGTATCTCGACCACACACGGTTGCGATTGGGATCGGACGGTTCGGACGAGCAGATCGTGACGGCGCAGACCGAACTGTGTAAGAGTCGTTCGCACGTTCTCGTTGTTGTCGTCGGTAGCAGATATCAGGCGCAGATTGTGTTGTTGCGCCCAGGGCTCAACGAATGTGAGCGGATCTGGTTCGAGCCTGAAACATGCCACTTCGCTGTCCGAACGTCTCTGCTTGATGTCGACGAAGTCCTGCGGCACCGGGATTTTCCCGCGCCCTCTGTGATCCGGAAAGCGTATCCAGTCGGGGTCGAGAAAGTTTATGAGATCGATGAGCGCCCGCTGGATCAGTACCGTTCGCACACCGGGGCGTTTGCCTCCCATCAACGCCTCGACGTTACGATCGAGCGATGAGAACCACTCCTTGAACGTGTCGTCCGTTCTCAACCTGTATGTGAACTCGGCATATCCTGCACTATCGTTGCGACTCTGACCCGCCGCGAGTCTTTCCACGACCATTACCTCGCCAATCGCACGTTGCTCGGCGCGAAACATCCGAAAGACGGGATCGTCGAGCTCATCGCTAGCCAGGATGTCGGCGACATCGAAGAGTTGGCGCTGCAGCTCAGTCGTCTTTTGAATGTCGCCGAAGTCGATGACCTGGATCTCTCGGCGAACGATCTCAATCCACGCGAGAAACTGCCCGAACAGCCAGAGCGTGCTGCATCCGCGGTACTGCCTTGGAAGGCGTGAAGAGTGCATAAAATCCTGGCTGTAGATGTTGTACAGCCGACTTTGCAGTTCGAAGGCCGCGCGGGCCAAGGGTTCGGAATACTGCGGGTTCGGAATACTGCGCGATGACATGATCTGATCGTTGACGTGTGGCCCGGCGGGCGTCCAGCCGATCCTTCCACGCGGGACCGAAGAACACCGCCGCAAGCGTCGACACGACGCTGACTACCGCAGTGATAATGACGGTTACGAGCTGCATACTGCCACCCGTCTCACTACACGAATCGTCATCACAGGTTTCCCAATGGTATTTGCAGACTACTAAAACGGACACTGCTGGGAGGCGGAAAGCTGCGGCTCGTAGAAATAACGCTGGTCGTCGATCTGCAGGTCGTGGAAGGTCGAGACCCCGAGACTCGCGAGCGTGTCCTGGAGCCATTGGTGGACACGATCGCCTCGGTAGAGTCCGGTGCCCCGCAGCAGTGCCCACGACTGCCCGACGATCGGGATGCTCTCGAGCAGGCGCGGATCGAGAAACTCGCGATAGTTCAGATGGTGAGCTGCTTCAGCTGCTCCCCGGTCACCGGTTCCCCGCCGGCGGTGGCGGCCGCGAAGATTTGGTTATGGCCATGGAGTGTTCCGAGATGAACGCCGGACAGTCTTCGAAGGCGCGCCCGCGGTGCCGAGCATCTGTGCAGCCAGGACGAGTCCCCGGATGATGCTTCGCCAGCCGGTGATGTTGGTCGGCATCGGGTGGAGGTGAGACTGCCGAGGAGCCGCCTCGAGGCGCCCATATGATCGGACCATGAGCATTGACCGGGCGCCGGGTTTCACCATGCGGCAGCTCGTCGCCTTCGTCGCGGTCGCGGAGACCGGCACGATCAGTGCCGCAGCCGGACGGTTGCTGGTATCGCAGTCCGCGGTGTCGCTTGCGGTTACGGAGCTCGAGAAGGCGCTTTCGGCGCAGCTGTGCGTGCGTCGCCGCGCCCACGGGGTGCAGCTCACGTCGGCGGGGGAGTCGTTGCTGGCCCGGGCGCGAGCCTTGCTGCAGCAGGCGAGTGAGATCGAGAACGAGATGCTGGGAGCAGGCGGCGATCTTGCCGGCAGGCTCGCCATCGGCTGTTATGCGACCGTCGGCCCGACGATCCTGCCGCCGCTGTTGTCCGAGTTCACCGACTTACATCCGCGAGTGTCGCTTACGTTCCGGGAGGCTATGGCCGACGAGCTGGCTGCGCGGCTCGAGGGTGGTGCGCTCGATGCGGTGATCACCTATGACCTGGAACTGCCGCCGACGCTGCGTACGGCGACGTTGATGACGCGTCGACCGGCGCTCGTCGTGCCAGCCGGGCATCGGCTCGCTACAACACCAGGCCGGGTGGAACTCGCCGCGGTAAAGGATGAGCCGATGGTGTTACTCGATGCACCACCGGCATCGACGCATGCGTTACAGGTGTGCGCCCGCGCCGGGTTTACGCCGCGGATCGGGTACCGGTCGGCGAATTACGAGACGGTGCGAGCATATGTCGGACGGGGACTGGGGTGGACGATCATGCTGCACCAGCCGCAGCTCAATCGCACCTATGGGGGAATGAAGATCGTCCTGCTGCCGATCGATGACCCGGACCTGGATCCAGTCCGCCTGGTCATAGCCTGGCGGTCCGATGTGGTGCTCAGCCGGGTGGTGCGGGAATTCATATCCTTTGCAACGCACCGCGTCGCGCGTCTGTAGCGCCGGGCCGGGGGTGTGACCACGGCATATGGTCGCACCGGACTCATTCTTGAGTTTTTCTCATGATAAAGCGTCTATTCCTGTTCTTTTCTGGGGTTGTGACTGCAGACATACTCGATTGCAACGCGCTGAAGAGGCGCTGAGGTCCGGCTTCACGCCGGTTTTCAGCCCACACGGTTCAGCCGCCACAACGTCGAGGAGCCTTCATATGTCATCCCCGGATGCCAACCACCCGCCGGTTCTGTTCCGGCCGGAGCACGAGGAGTTCGCGCAGTGGGTCCGCGAGTTCGCGGCACCGCACGCCGAGAGTTACCTCGTCCGCGCGCACAGCGAGGAGTTTCCGTGGGATCTCGCCGAGAAGATGGCGGCACAGGGTTTGCTCGGCCTCGGTGTGTCGGAAGAGAACGGTGGCATGGGCCGTATCGGTGACGTACTGACCAAGACCCACCTCGGCATCGCACACGAGGAGCTCGCCTACGCGAACTTCTATGCGAGCCAACTCGCCTACACGAACAATCTCACCGGCCCACTGCTGGAGAAGTTCCTCGCCCCCGAGGTCGCGGAGGGGTGGGTGCGCGGAATCGTCGAGGGCCGCCACGTGGTGGCACTCGGCCTGACCGAACCGGGCAGCGGGTCAGACGCGATGGCCATGCGCGCCAAGGCCGACAGGGTCGACGGCGGCTGGAAACTCAACGGTGAGAAGACCTCCATCACTTTCGCTCCGCACGCCAAGGCGATGATCACGTTCGTCAAAGCCCGCGGCGCTACGCCCGAAGAGTCCGGCGTCACGGCATTCCTCGTCCCCCTCGATGCACCCGGGGTGAGTATGCAAAAGTTCCCGGACGCCGGGTGGAAACCCCTCGGCCGCGCCGGGGTGTTCCTCGATGACGTCTTCGTCCCGGACGAATACGTCATCGGTGGTGTCGGCAACGGTTTCCGGCTGGTGATGAGCGAATTCGACTACACTCGTTCGGTCATCGGCCTGATGTCCACAGGCGTGGCACGCAAGGCCCTCGACCTCACGATCGAGTACGTCAAGAGCCGCAAGGCGTTCGGCAAGCCCGTCGCCTCGTTCCAGGGCGTGTCGTTCCCGATCGCGGAGAACGCGACGAAGCTCGAGGCTGCCCGCTGGCTCACCTACCGCGCCCTCTCGCTTGCCGATGCCGACAAACCGTTCACCAAGGAGGCCGCGATGACCAAGCTGTACGCCACCGACATCTCACTGCAGACCCTCCGCGACTGCGTCATCGCACACGGACACAGCGGATTCGCCGAAGAGCTTCCCCTACAGGCGATGCTGCGCGACGTTTCCGGACTCGAGATCGGCGAGGGCACCCCGCAGATCCAGAAAGTGGTCATCGCCCGCGCCCTGCTCGGGCGGGAGGCCACCTCGTGAGCGCCGCGAAGACGGGTCGCCGCGCCCTCGACGGTGTCCGTGTCGTCGACCTCACCCAGGCGCTCGCCGGGCCGTTCTGCACGTCGCTGCTTGCGGATCAGGGGGCAGACGTGGTCAAGGTGGAGCCGCCGCGCGGTGACTTCCTCCGCTACACCGGGCCCTTCGCCTCTGCTGACGAGCCCCGCGACTACGGCGGAGTATTCCAGTCGGCCAACCGCAACAAGCGGTCGCTCGTGCTGGACCTGAAGAAACCCGAAGCCAGGGACGTGCTGCTGCGGCTGATCGACGACGCGGACGTCCTCGTCGAGAACTTCAGTGCTGGTGTCATGGAACGCTTCGGACTCGACTACGACACCCTGATTGCCCGGAACCCCCGCCTGGTGTACGCGTCGATCCGTGGCTTCGGTGACAAGGCCGGCGGCGTGAGCCCGTATCGGGACTGGCCGGCGTTCGACATCGTCGCGCAGGCGATGGGTGGGTTGATGTCCATCACCGGTGCCGATTCCGATCATCCTGTACGCGTGGGTTCCGGTGTGGGGGACACTGTTCCAGGCCTGTTCGCCGCGTTCGGGATCCTCTCCGCGCTGCGCGATGCCGAACGCACGGGCCAGGGGCAGTATGTCGACGTCGCGATGGCCGACGCGGTCCTGGCGATCTCCGAGGTTGTGGTCAACACCTACGGCCATACCGGTCAGGTTCCCGGGCCGATCGGCAACCAGTTGCAGGGCTTCGCGCCGTTCGACACCGTCCGCGCCAAGGACGGCGTCGTCGCGCTCGGCGCCCCGCACAACCCGCAATGGACCAAGCTCGCCGCGGTCATGGGACAGCCGGAACTCATCGACGACCCTCGGTTCGCGACCGACCACGACCGGTGGATCAACCGTGACGCCGTCTACGAGGTGGTCAATGCCTGGACCGAACGGCACACGGTCGCCGAACTGATCGAACTGCTCGGCGGCACGGTACCGCTGGGCCCGATCCTCGACGCCGCCGACATCTTCGCCGACCCGCATTTTCGAGCCCGGGACATGCTGCCAACGGTCACCCATCCCACCAGCGGCCGCACCGTCACAGTTCCCGGCATCGCAGCCAAGCTCTCCCACACTCCCGGCGCCATCGACCGTCGCGCCCCCCTCATCGGTGAGCACACCGTCGAGATCCTCCGCGAGTCCGGTCTCGACACCGCCGACCTCACCGTCCTGGTCGACGCCGGTGCCATCGTCATCCCTTCTTCTCAGGAGCCCGTTGCATGATCATCACCAAGATCGAACTGATCCCCGTCTCGACGCCACTAATCAAACCGTTCCTGATGCCGGGAACCAGGATCACCCACATCCACTCGGTGCTCCTGAAGTTGCACACCGACGAAGGCATCGTCGGCTACGGCGATTCCGGCGACACCTCCACCTGGTATCGCGGCGAAACACAGGAATCCATGATCGCGATGATCGCGCATCACATCGCACCGGCGTTCCTCCTCGGCCAGGATCCACTCAACATCGAGAAGATCGTCGGCCAGATGGACACCTTCGTCCGCGACAACAACCAGGCCAAAGCCCTCGTCGACTTCGCGCTGCACGACCTCAAGGGCAAGGCCTTCGGGGTGCCGGTGTATCAGCTGCTCGGCGGGAAGAATGCCGACGCGTCGGTGCAGGGCTGGGTCGCGTCGGCCGGCCCCGTCGACCAGGTCGTCGCCGAGGCCGTACAGGCCCACGAGCGGGGATTTTGCCTCATCAAGCTCAAGTCCGACGGAAACGCCGACCACGATGTCGACAACGTGCGTGAGGTCCGCGCCGCACTCGGCGACTCCGCACGGATCGTGGTGGACGCGAACGGTTTCTGGAACTATGACCAAGCACTGAAGGCAATGCGCCGACTCGACCGGTACGGCATGGAGTGCATCGAGCAGCCGGTGCCGCATTGGGACATCGAAGGAATGGCCCGCCTGCGCACCCGGATCGACACCCCCGTCTTCGCCGACGAGTCCGCGCAGGAACTGCACAACATCCGGGAGATCATCGAACGCCGCGCCGCCGACGGCCTGTTCATCAAGATGCAGAAGGCGGGTGGTCTGCTCAAGGCGCAGCGCTGGCTGACCATGGCCCGCCTGGCCGATATGGCAGTCATGAGCGGCTGCATGATCGGCTCGGGCCTCGAGGCCAGCCCGTCGGCACACCTGATGATCGCCAACAACTGGGCGTCGCAGTTCACCCACGAGAACCTCGGCCCGCTGATCATCAACAACCAGTGGGAAAACGATCAACAAACGATCACCCAGGACATCGCGCGCAACGTGCCGATCTTCAAGGACGGCAAGCTCTACCCGAACGAGGGTCCGGGCTACGGCATCGAATTGAACCAGGACTTCATCGACACGCACATCACCGCCGGCAAACAGACAGTCACCATCGGCGACCTCGCGCGCGTGTAACCCCTCTGCCCGCCCCCGGCTCGGTGTGCCGCGGGCCCGTGTGTGTCGGCGGCACACCCCGAGAATGCTGTAGGAGACGCTGACGATGACCGAGCACCGCACAGGACCCTTAGTGGGACTGAAGGTCGTGGAACTGGCCGGGCTGGGCCCGGCGCCGTTCGCCGCCATGTTCCTCGCCGACCAGGGCGCCGACGTCGTGCGCATCGAACGCACCGGCGCAGGGTTCACCATGCCGATAGACACGTCGCTGGACACTCTCCAACGCGGCAAGCGAATGATCAGCGCCGACCTCAAGGACCCCGCCGGATTGGACATGGTGCTCGACCTGATCGGTAAAGCCGATGTCCTTGTCGAGGGCTACCGGCCCGGTGTGACCGAACGACTCGGTCTCGGGCCAGACGACTGCTGGCAGCGCAACCCCACGCTCGTCTACGGCCGCATGACGGGCTGGGGTCAGACCGGGCCGCTCGCGCAGCGCGCCGGCCACGACCCCACGTACCAGGCACTGGTCGGATCGTTGCACGCCATCGGCCGGGCCGGCGGACCACCGCAGCTGCCACTGAGCCTGGTCGGTGACTTCGGCGGCGGGGCGATGTATCTCGTAGCCGGGATCCTCGCCGCGTTGTGGGAGGCCAACAGATCGGGCCGCGGCCAGGTTGTCGATGCCGCGATCGTCGACGGCGTCGCGCACCTCATGGCCAACCCGTATTCGATGCTTGCCGGTGGTGCCTGGAACGATGAACGGGGGACCAACCTCATCGACACCGGCGCCCCATTCGTCGACGTCTACTCGACCTCGGACGGCAAGCATGTGGCCGTCGCGGCGCTCGAGCCACCCTTCTACACACACCTTTTGGCCGGTCTGGGATTGGACCGATCCGGCGACCTCCCTGACCAGTGGGACCGCCGACGCTGGCCGGAGCTGCGCGAGCGTTTCGCGGCCGAGTTCGCCACCCGCACCCGCGACGAGTGGACCTCGGTCTTCCGCGACACGGACGCCTGCGTCGCACCGATACTGTCGATGACCGAGGCGCCTGCAGACGAGCACCTCGTCGCGCGCGGCACGTTCCTCGATCGAAACGGAGAGCCGGAACCTGCTCCGGCACCGAGGTTCTCACGCACACCCGCAGGAATCCCGACGCCACCGCCCGTTCCGGGACAGGACGACCGAGCCGAGATCCTGGCCGCCTGGGGTCTCGGCGGGATGCCCACGTCCTCCCCGGCGACCGGCGTCACGGTCCAGAAGCCGCCAAATCCGTCTCACCCGCGGTGACCCTCACCATCGCTGAGTAGAACCGTGGAATATCAACGACTAATAACGCTTTTCACGGCATTGTGATGTGCCCCATACTTCGTGGGCCCCATCCGATCGACCTTCTGCGCCCGGAATGATCGCCCCCTCATGCCCGGCCGACGCCCACGCACGGTTCCCTCGCCCGACAACGGCGGCGACCCGCCCGCGCGACCATCACTTCGCTTCCCCTCATCCCAAGCCCCACACAAGGAGTTCTGATGGCACTTCTCGACGAATCCATCTGGCAAGGAAAGATCTTCGCCGGCGACTGGCTCCCCGGCGGGGCGGGAGAACTCAAGGTGGTCGAACCCGCCACCGGTGCCACTCTCGGCAGCGTCGGCCTCGCCGATATCGGTGACCTGGGTACCGCCGTCGACCGTGCTGTCGCCGCACAACGCGACTGGGCCGCGCGTCCGCACACCGAACGTGCCGCCATCATGCGCCGCGCCGGGGATCTGTGGCAGCAGCACACCGACGAGATCGAGCGGTGGATCATGCGCGAGTCCGGATCACTGCGTCCGAAGGCGCAACTCGAAACCCACGTGGCGGCACAGGAATGCTTCGAGGCGGCGGCGCTGCCCGGGCACGCGATCGGCGAAGTCCTGCCGAGCGAGGCACCGCGCCTGAGTATGTCCAGGCGAGTGCCGGTCGGCGTCGTCGGGGTCATTGCCCCGTTCAACTTCCCGCTCATCCTCGCCATCCGCTCCGTCGCACCGGCCCTTGCCCTCGGCAATGCTGTGGTGCTCAAACCGGATCCGCGCACCGCCGTCTGTGGCGGTGTCGCGCTCGCCCGTATCTTCGAGCAGGCCGGCCTACCCGCAGGCGTGTTGTCTGTATTGCCTGCGGGCGCCGACGTCGGTGCCGCCCTGGTCGAGGACCCGCGGGTGCCGGTCATCTCCTTCACCGGCTCCACCCAGGCCGGCCGGGCCGTCGGTGCCGCCGCGTCCGGCAACCTCAAGAAGGTGCACCTCGAGCTCGGCGGCAACTCCGCGATCATCGTCCTCGGCGACGCCGACCTCGACGCCACCGTGTCGGCCGGGGCCGCCGGGTCCTTCCTGCACCAAGGGCAGGTGTGCATGACCACCGGGCGGCACATCGTGCACGAATCCGTCTACGACGAGTACGTGGCCAAGCTGGCCGCCAAGGCGGAGGCGTTGCCGGTCGGTGATCCGGTCACCGAACAGGTCGCACTCGGCCCGATCATCGACCAGGCCCAGCTCGCGAAGATCCACGCGCTCGTCACCACCTCCGTTGACGCCGGCGCGCGCCTCGTGACGGGCGGCACCTTCGAGCAACTGTTCTACCGGCCCACCGTTCTCGCCGACATCCCCACCCACGCACCCGCGTACACCCAGGAGGTGTTCGGCCCCGTCGCCCCCGCCGTGAAGTTCTCCACGCTCGACGAGGCGGTGGCGCTGGCCACGGACACCGAGTACGGCCTGTCGCTGGGCATCTTCACCCGCGACATCGGCAAGGGCCTCGACCTCGCCGACCGGATCCCGACCGGCATCGCCCACATCAACGACCAGACCGTCGGCGACGAGGCGAACATCCCATTCGGCGGCCTCGGTGCCTCCGGCAACGGTGCCCGATTCGGCGGCCCCGCCAACAGCATCGAAGCCTTCACCGAGTCCCGCTGGATCACCGTCAGCCGCGACGTGCCCGCCTACCCCTTCTGAGCACCCGTCAGCAACCGGCCTAACATCGACTTCTTGCACAGTAAGGACCCACCATGACCCTGGCAGACCCAGGACGCGACCTCGACGCCGCGCCCGCGCAGCGGCAGAAGGACATTCGCCGCGTCGTTCTCTCGAGCTACCTCGGAAGCACCGTCGAGTTCTACGACTTCATCCTCTACGCCACCGCCTCCTCACTGGTCTTCGGCCCCGTATTCTTCGCCGATCTGAACCCCGGGGTGGCGCTCATCGCCTCCTACGCGACGTTTGCAATCGGCTACATCTCCCGCCCGCTCGGGGGGATCGTGTTCGGACACTTCGGCGACCGCGTCGGCCGCAAGAAGATGCTCATGTGGTCGATGTCGATCATGGGTATCGCGTCCTTCCTGATCGGGCTGGTCCCCGCCATCCCCACCTGGGGTGCGGTAATGCTGATCGTCCTGCGCGCGGTGCAGGGCATCGCGATCGGCGGAGAGTGGGGTGGCGCCGCCCTGATGTCGCTCGAACACGTCAAGGGCCGCAACCGCGGGTTCGCCGCCGCATTCACCAACGCCGGCGGCCCGACCGGCGCCGTGCTCGGCACCATTGCGCTCTCCCTGGTCGCGCTCATGCCCGAGGACGACTTCCTCGGCTGGGGTTGGCGCATCCCGTTCCTGTTCTCGGCGGTCCTGCTCGCTGTCGGTCTGTTCGTGAGGGCTCGCATCGCCGAGAGCCCGGTCTTCGAAGAGGCCCTGCACGCGGCCAAGGAGAGGACATCACAGGCGAAGGAATCCATTCCGCTGGTGACGATCCTGCGTGCACCGCGCACCCTGATCCTGGCCGGTCTGGTATGCACCGCGCCGTTCGTCATCCAGGCCCTGTTCTCGACATTCGTGATCACCTTCGCCGCACAGAACGGTGTCACTCGATCGCAGGGTCTCACCGCGTTCGCGGTCTGCCAATTCTTCGCCATCTTCGGCATCCTCGGCGCGGCCAAACTCTCAGACCAATTCGGCCGCAAGCCGATCATGCTGACCGGATTCACCGGCATGGTCGTGCTGGCATGGCCACTGTTTCAGCTCGCGTCCTCCGGTAACTTCCTGCTCGTCGTGCTTGCCTTCCTGATCGCATGCTCAGTGCTGCAATCGCTTACGTTCGGACCTATGCCGGCATTCCTCGCCGAACAGTTCGGCACCCGAGCCCGCTACACCGGCGCGTCCCTCGGCTACCAGATCGGCAGTCTGCTCGGTGCAGGATTTACCCCGGTCATCGTCGCCTCCCTGTTCGCCGGGTCTGGCACGATCACCAGCGTCATCGTTTATCTCGTCGCCCTGTGCGCCATGAGCGCCGTGATCCTCATTCTGTTCGTCAGCGAGAGCAAGCACGTTGACCTGAGCGCGTGACGACACTTTGGCCACGGCACGCCGGGCACCCCGATCCGGGGTGCCCGGCCAACCACCGCTACAGCGGCCTCATGATGGCCGTGGTCGAGCGCCACGTGTCCGCGCCCGCCGAGCAACACCGCCCGGACATTGACCAACCGCGAACGGCGGAGGTCGAACACTCGGTCACCCAAGCCCTACGGGGCACGAGGCAAAGATGAGTCGATCTGCCGATCGTCACCGCCTGATTCCAGCACTTTCCGAGCATGACTGGCGATCGGACGGCCAGAGCTGGAACCACCGAAAACCTGTCGCTCCCGGAAGCTTCGGTCAGGTTTGGGATTCGTGCAACGACTCTCGGCTCGCTGACCGGTTCCGTTCGGCGGATCCAGCACCGTAGAGCCTCGAGGTGCACGTTCAGCTGTGAAGTACCGGCTTCGGCTCAGACGTCCACGGCGGTTTCCTTGCGATTGGGCGCCCGTGCGATGCGGCGGGAACGACCCGGCTACCGCGAACCGGACTGGTGCAATACACACCCGCTCACGAGGATCAGCCTGTCAGGAGGCGGCCTTCGTCTGTCCTTTCATGCACGATCCGGTGGCAGTGATCGGGGCAGGGCGAGCCAGGCGAGTGCGGCGACGGTGAGGGTCTGGGTTCCGGTGTCGAGGGTGGGTTGGATGACGGGTGCGAAGTGGGGGAGTGGTTGACCGGGATGTCGTCGTCGACGCGTCCGGCGGTCTCGGCGTTGCGGTAGGTGTCGGGGTCGATGCCGCCGATGCCCCAGTACGTGGAGGGGGCGCCGAGGGCGGTGGGGATGTCGCTGAAGTCCTCACTTGCGGTCTGCAGGGGGAGGTCGAAGGTCCGGTCGCCGCCGAAGTGGTCGTCGAATGCGCCGCCCGCGCGGTGGTGGCAGGGTCGTTGTCGGTGGCGGGGAAGTGGTCGACGACGTCGAAGTCGGGATCCTTGGGTGACCTGGAGGCCTGGCATTCGGCGGTGACGATGCGGCGGATGGCATCGAGGATGGACGCCTGAGACGTGCAGCAGCGCAGCAGGATCCTTCGCCCCACCTCGCCGACTCATCTCCTGCAGACACGGTGGAGGGTGACACCGTGCGGATGGGCAACCCGGACATGTGGACTGCGAAGCACACGTACCGTCACCACCACCGGTTGCGGCGCGCGCCGATCACCGCGCGCTGCCGGTGGCGTCCGGGGCGACGAGTACTGAGATGGGTGCCAGAGGCGGTGCGGCGGCAGCGATCAAGGCGGGGGCGGTGGCGGTCCGCCCCGGCGCCGTCCGGTGGGTCCGGGGCAGGAGTCAGATGTTCGACGAGTCTGGTGGGAATGTGCCCGGTGGCAGGGATGATCCGGTGGGGCCGGGGATGGTCGGGCAGGAGAGTCCGAGGGTGAACGCGGTCATCGACAGAGAACCGTATGCGTAGCCGTCGACCAGAATATCGACGCCGGGGTGCGCGGACTGGTCCGCGAGCCCCGCGAGGTAGAGGGCGGGAATGAAATGATCCGGCGTGGGTACGGCCTTGGCGAAGTCACGGTGGGCGTCGAGCGAGGCGAATTCGGTGGGGTCGGTCAGCATGGCGGCCTTGGCATCGTCGTTGAAGCGCCGGGCCCAGTCGTATCCGTCATCGGCGAGTCTCCAGTTCATGCTCCGCAGGTTGTGGACGACGTTGCCGCTGGCCACCACGAGCACACCGCGCTCGCGCAGAGGGGCCAGTTTGGCGCCGAGCCCCAGGTGGTAGTCCAGGGGTTTGTCGGCGTTGATGCTCAGCTGCACGACGGGGATGGTGGCGTCGGGGAAGGCGTGCACGAGTACGGACCAGGTGCCGTGGTCGATGCCCCAGCTGTCGAGGTCGGCGCCCACCCAGGTGGGGTGGACGACGTCGCTGATCTCGGTGGCCAGTTCGGGCAGCCCGGGTGCGGGGTATTGCACGTCGAACAGTTCGTTGGGAAAACCGTAGAAGTCGTGAATGGTCCGCGGGCGGGGCATGGCGGTGACGGCGGTCGCGTTGATGTACCAGTGCGCGCTGACGACCAGGATGGCGCGGGGGCGGGGCACCGCATTTCCGAACGCCTTCCATGCTGCGGTGTAACGATTGACGTCCAACGCGTTCATCGGGTTGCCGTGGCCGATGAACGCGGCCGGCATGACAGATGTCGAACCCCTGGTGGTCTCTGTACTCACGGTCGTGGCCTTCCTCGTGGGGTTCGGTGCGCACGGTAATGGTGGTGTCGGCAGGAAGTGAGGATGGCGCGATCGTACGCGCACGCGACGGTTTCGGCATGGTCTTCTCGCTGACCCAGACCGCGCTGGCTCGCACGGTGGCGGTGAATGTCACCGTCGAACTCGACAAGGAGAGCCGGGCACCGTTCTTCCGGAAACAGTGTGCGATGGGCTGGGTGACCGGGCGTCAGAACTTTGTAATGCCCTATCACCCAAAGGATTCCATCGATGTTCTATCGCCCCTGGGCGAGGCGTACGGCTCGGGGTAACGATGGACGGCGCGGGGGAGACGGCGCATCGATTCGGAACCGTCATCGCGACGTCACACCGGCGACTATCCTGCTTGACCGACTACGGCGAGCCCGAGTTCACCGACTGCGGGATCGGGCACGTCGTGGGCAGGCTTCGCGACCGCCACCGGCATCCTCACCGGATCAGCGGACTACACCCCGCCTGAGGTGCTCGACGGCGGTCTGTGCACCCGGCCGTCGACATCTATTCCCTGGACGCCACCCTGTTCGGTGCCCTTACCAGTGTCGCCGCGTTTGAACGTCGAGACGGTGAGCAAGTGGTCACGCAGTTCCCGCGGCTCACCACACGGGAGGTGCCAGATCTGTGTGAGCGCGAGGATCCCCGACGCTGTGTCAGCGACGATCGCCCGTCGGCGACCGATTCTACGGCGCGACGGTACAGTAGAGTACGCGACAGGGGAATTTCTGATTTCCCGGCGATCTCGCCCACACCGGACACTCGTCTCGGTGATCGAGTACATGAGTGAGCCGCGCCGCATACGGGTGTCGGGCAATAGCCCTCGCGCGGAGCTGCGCCAGGGCCGGCCGGGGGCTGCCGCCCAACGTGATACCGACAAGTAAGGACCCGCAGTGAAAATTGAGCATGATGCCATACACGGACGACTCTTCTCCGACCCGCAGGCGGAGGCCGACTGTGTGAACAGCAATCCCACACGAGAACTCATCGACCCGTTAACCCGCCTTCCCGGACCGGAGCGGAAGACCGGTGAGGAGATTCACCGCGCACTCTTCAGCACGCAGTAGCCTCCTGCGGCCCGCTTGTGGAGGCCCATACAGCCCCCGACTCGGCAACGCTGCGCTGACAGGCGCGCGATTTCCCGCAAGCCCGATGTGGGTGACGAGATCTGCGACCCCCGGGCGAAAATATGTCGCCGTTGATATTCAGGTCTCCGGACACATGAGCGCGCACAAGACCCAGTTCGTTCGGCGACCGCAAGACACGGTGTAGTGCTCGATGACTCCGAAATGCCACCTACGCTGCATATTCGGGCGGTCCCGCTTCGAAGCCATCCTCACCCCGGAACATGGATTGGCAATGGAACGCTCGTCAAATCCTCGAGCGTAGCCGACGCACGATTCTCCGCCGACGAGGTTCATATCCAAAACATGACCCGGCAGCCGTTACGGGGGCGCCCTCTGCACGTTCGATCTCGGCGGTGAGCGATCGGCAGCGCCGAATCCGAATCGTCACAGGCGCTCGTCGGCCTGCCTGACAGAATCAAGGTATGGCTAAGTATCTGTGGGACGCGACGATTGACAGCACCTTCCAAGGTCGAGGGTAGAACCCGCAATGCTGGGCATTCTCGCGTTCGTGCTCTTGGCGATTGCCGTCATCATCGTCGTCCATCTCGTTGCCGACAAGACGGGGTTACCTGCTGCGGCGCTCCTGACACTTGCAGGACTTGCGGGGGCGGCGTTGCCGATACCCGGTATCGAGCTGGAGCCGGAGGTGATTTTGACCTTCGTCATACCCCCGCTGCTCTACAGCGCAGCACTGAACTCCTCACTGCTCGCCATCCGTAAGAATCTTCGCTCGGTGTTCAGCTTGTCCGTGGCGTTGATTGTTGCCACCGCGGTGCTGGCAGGTGTGGGCATCGATCTGCTGATACCTGGTGTGAGCCTTGCAGCCGGCATCGCGTTCGGCGCTGCGGTTGCTCCGCCGGATCCGGTGGCTGCACTCGCGGTGGGCAGGCGGGCTGGGTTGCACCCGAAGATCATCACCCTTGTCGAAGGGGAAGGCCTGCTCAACGACGCGACTGCACTGACGATGTTCAGTGTGGCCGTCGCTGCCGCGACCAGCGGCGGTTTCTCGCTCGGCCATGCCGGTGGTCTGTTTCTGCTGGCGGGGATCGGCGGAGTCGTTGTGGGGGCAGTCGTGGCGTTCGCCGTTCGGCTGGTGCGTTCGGTGGTCCGAGAACCGTTGATGCTCAACTCGATTTCGTTGGCAACGCCGTTTGCTGCGTACCTGTTGGGGGAGCAGTTGCACGCCTCGGGAGTGCTGGCAGTGGTGGTGGCTGGCCTGCTCGTGGGGCATGACACACCCCGCGCGGTCTCGGGCGCGAGTCGCCTGCAGACCGGTGCGGTATGGCGGCTGGTCGATTTCTTGCTCGAGGGGTTCGTATTCCTGTTGATCGGTGAGCAGCTGCCGACGATCTTGACCGGACTCGACGCCTACGCCACCGGCACGATCGTCGTCGCGTCCGTGGTGAGTGTAGGAATCGTTCTGCTGCTCCGGCCGCTGTGGCTGACGTTGACCGAATACCTACCGCGACGACTGCACATGCGCCTGGGTGCAGAGGGCGCCGACGGCAGTCGGCGCTTGAGCGGCAAAGAGGTGTTGGTGCTCAGCTGGGCCGGCACCCGAGGCGTCATCACGCTTGCTGCCATCTTTTCCCTGCCCCTGGTCACGTCGACGGGAGCGCCGTTCCCAGGCCGCGATCTGCTGCAGTTCTGTGCCTTCGTGATCGTGCTCGTGACATTGGTGGGCCAGGGAATGACGTTCGGCCCGCTGGTCCGGGCGACGGGCTTGCAGGCCGACGCCGCCGACGAGGCGCGGCTGCGGAACGAAGCGCGCGCCGCATCGGTGAACGCGGCGCTGGCGGGACTGGACCAGATCGCTCACGACGAGGGACTCGAGCCGGGCGTCACCAACGCATTGCGAACGAGCTTGGAACAACGCGCCGCCCGATACCGACGTCGGCTCGAGGCACTGCAGGATTCCGCGGACGGCACGATCGTGCTGTCGCCGGCTTTGGAGTCGGCACTGAGTGCACGCCATCTGGTCATCGACGCCCAGCGCGAAGAACTGCTGCGCTGGCGCGATGCCGGTCGACTACCCGACGCCAGCCTGCGCATCCTCGAACGCGAACTCGATCACGAGGAGTATGCCCTGGGGACAGGAGCGGGCCCGCGATGAGCGAACCGGAGGTTCCTCCTCGATATCTTCGGCGGCGTTCGACGTCAGATCCGCCATGTGGCGATCGGTGGTGACCTGCATCCGAGCGAATGCCCGCCAAGGAGTTCGGTGCTCGGGATCACCCGCATGCCACCCCACGTTTCGAGCAGGGTGATCTGTTCGGATTCGGCGATGTAGCAGTTCCTGGACGGTCCGGCGAGGTCGAAGCGGCCGTGACCGGTGCTGCCGAACCACCACAATCCGAAACCGGCGCCACGGCAACGGAAGACCGGTGTTCGCGGCAGGAGCCAGGTGGGGAATCGGTCGACGACGATGTGACCCGAGGGTCCGGCGTTCGCACCGCCGAATCCCTCGCGCCACGGGAGTCAGACGCCGGTGTGCTGGTGCGGCACCCCGGCCAACAGGAAATGGCGTATGACGCACCCGGGTATCGAGCCGGCAAGACGCAGTCCAGTACAGATCTCAGCGATCGCAGACGGAGTCGCTTCACGGTGGCGGGCGAAAATCGTTCGTGTTGTGACTCGACGACGAATGGGAAACCGAGTGAGTTCGTCCACACAGTGGAGATCTGGTGCAATGTCTACATTTCGGCGGTCGCCGTGTCGGCTTCACGTGTGCGGAGCTCGACGCAGCAGTGCCCGGCCAGGGGACGAGGACCGCGACTACGCTGCGGGAGCCGAGCCCGGTAAGGACCCCGGTCACGAAGGCATGGTTGATGCCGCAGACCAGGTCGGGGGCCTGGCCCGCGAGCGGATGAAACGGGCAGTTCCACAACCGGACACAGCTGCTGGTGTCGCGGACCGGTTCGAAACCGAGGCCGGCGAGGGTGCGCTCGGCTGCATCGAGGGCGGATTCACTACTCTGCGGACGGGGGCGCTTCAAGGGTCGTTGGACAGCGCCGAGGTCGCGGCCACGGTCGGCAGCCACCTGCACCGCCCGACCCCGCTGGCCCTGAGAGTCGGAGTCGGCGAGGACGACGCCCAGCAGGATCTCGGCGAGCACATCGGGGCGGCGGGCTGGGATACTGATCCGGATATCGGTGCCGGACGGCTCGTACACTTCGGTTTGCGACCCACCGCGTGTCGGTAATGAACCCTCCCACGGCAACAACGTCAGAGGAATCGACGTGCCGTACCACCGACGAACCCGTGCGTGCCGTTGGCCTGTACCGGACGCTATTCCACGTACGTACAGCGCTATTCCACCTACGTACAGTTGGTGAAAGATCTCGGATGCTCGGTGGAATGGGCTCACGGAATCGGAACGCCGGTCTGAAGGAAGTACAGTCCCGCTATTGTCTCGTTCGGGTGGAAGCTCACACGGAACTCGCCTGGAGCGTATTCCATCTGCAGGGGCACGCTGACCACGGTGATTTGTCCCCGGGCAGTGTCCTGTGGGTCTGTGTGTGATTGATAGCTGCCGAACTGTTCTTGATAGGTGGACCAACTCGATTCGAGAAGGTCGGGAGGCAGATTTTGGTGCATGACATCATCAAAACGAGCGGTGGCGGAGTCGAAGTCTCCTTGCACGACGGCATCGAGAGTCTCCAGGGCGAGTTGGTCGTAGTGGCTCTGGGCGGTGGCTGTTGTCGCTTCGGTCCCGGTGGGCATAGTTGCTTTCTCGTCGGAGGCGGCTGTTGATTCGGTGGTAACGGGTGCGCTGCGCTCCTCCGCGGATTGGGTCTTCGTTCCGCAGGCGCTCACCAGTGTCAGCGCTCCGACAAACGCGAGGATCAGCAGGGCGGTGGTGATGGTCGATCGATTCTGGGCGCCGTTGGCGGTTATGTTGTTCACGGGTTCTCCTGTGCGGTTCTGTCTCCCGTGCCTCCGTGCCGGTGGCCGGGTATCAGTTCAGTTCGCTCGGCGGCGTGCAGCCGCCGATGGTGCTGCGGGCGAGCATGTCGACGAGGTCGTGTGTGGTGCCCGCCGCGAAGGCGCGTCGCTGCCGGATGGCGCCATTGCCGCAGGTGAGGACGGTCCGCACGGCCCGCTGGGTGTCGCGGTAGTCGCCGGTGCGTTCGAGGGCGGGCCGGACGTGCTCGAGCAGGTGCCGGATCGGTTCGGTGGCCGGGACCAGCCGTCCCGAGCGCATGTCGACGGCGTGCCCGGTCATCCCGTCGCGGGCGGCACGCCAGTACCCGGCCCGCAGTCGGTGGCCGTACACCGGCGCCGCCGACCGACCCTGGCGCACATCGGTCAGGGCGGTGCTGACCAGTCCGCGGATCAAGGTGGCGAGCAGCACGGTCTCCTCCACGGTGGCCGGCACGTCCGCGACGCGGACTTCGACCGTCGGCAGATGCGCCGACAGGCGCACGTCCCAGTAGATCATCGCGGGATCGAGAATGGCCTGCTGCGCGAGCAGTTCCGCCACGACGGCGTCGTAGTGCGCGGCCGACTCGAACACCGGCGGTGGTCCCGCGCTGGGCCACCGCGCCCACAGCACCTGCCGCCAGCTGGAGTACCCGGTGTCGACGCCGCCGATGATGGGAGAATTCGCGGTCAGCGCCAACAATGCGGGCAACCAGGGACGAAGGTGGTTGCTGACCTGGACCGCGAGGTCGCGGTCGCAGACACCGACATGGACATGGCACCCACAGATCACCTGCTGGCCGAGAAGCCCGAAATGCTCGGCCAGGTGCCGGTATCGGGGCACGTCGCTGATCGCCCGCGGCGCGGGCCCCACAGGCGGAACCCCGGCGGCCAACAACCGCGCCCCCACTCGGGTGGCCGCTGCGGCGGCCCGCCCGCGGGCCCGGCACAATTCCGCACGGAGCTGGGTCGTTCCGGTGCACACCGGAGTGGCCGTCTCGATCTGACACTGCGACAGCTCGAGCTGCAGGTGGACATCGAGCGCCCGCCCCTCGGCGGCGACGACGGCATTTCCCGGAAACGGGGCATCGGTGACCGGGTCGATCAGGACGAACTCCTCCTCGACGCCAACGGTCGGCAGGATGCTGTAATCGTCGAGCCGCGTCGGAGCGGGATCAACCCATTCGGTGGACACCATGCTCTGCTCCTGACCAGGATCGTCTACGCCGCTGGGGCGTTGTCTGCGTCACGAGTCCGTGTACCCGTAGCCGGGCATATCGATGCACTCCAGCCCAAAGGTCTGCCACCACAATGGCGGTCTCGCCGACTGGTCCCGGAGCCGCACGGTGGCGTGCCTGAAGCCGGCGGCCCGGATCGCCTCGAACTCGGAACGCGCGGGTTCTCGACGCGCTGAATTCGCGGCGGTTCGCCTGCAGGACATTCGGCTGCTACGGCACTGCCTGGTCCGCGACGTGGGTGGCGCGCAGCGTGGTCTTGTCGATCTTGCCGACGGCGTTCTTGGCGATGGCGTCGACCACGACGATCGAGGTCGGGCGTTTGTAGTGGCTGAGGTGGTGCGCGCACCGTGCGGTGAGCGCGGTGGGATCCACGGCCCTGCCGGGTCGGGGTTGGACGTAGGCGATGACGACCTCGCCCCATTTGTCGTCGGGGACGCCGATTACGGCGGCCTCGAGGACATCCGGGTCGCCGGCGAGGACGTCCTCGATCTCCTTGGGATAGATGTTCTCGCCGCCGCGGATGATCAGGTCTTTCGATCGTCCGACCAGGGTCAGGTAGCCGTCCGCGTCGAGGTGGCCGACGTCGCCGGTGTGCAGCCAGCCGTCGACGACGGTGCGGGCGGTCTCGTCCGGGCGGCCGAGGTAGCCGCGCATGATGTTGGGGCCGCGCACCACGACCTCACCGTCCACACCGGCGTCCATCTCGTCGCCGTTCTCGTCGACGATCCGTATCTCCTGACCCGGGAAGGCAATGCCCACGGTGCCGGGGCGCCGCGGGCCGGTGACGGGGTTGAGGGTGGTGGCGCAGGTTCCTTCGGAGAGTCCGTATCCCTCGACGAGGGGGAATCCGTAGCGGGCCTCGAACCGGGTCAGCAGCTCGGGCGGGGCGGGGGCGGCGCCGCAGACCCCGAATCGCAGGGACGATGTGTCGGGGCGGACGTCGCCGGGGAGGGCGGCGAGGATGTTGTAGATGGTTGGGACCGCGCTGAAGTAGGTGGGTCGCTCGGTTTCGACGAGGTGGAAGAAGGTGCGGGGGTCGAAGCGACCGGCGATGACGACGCTGGCGCCGGCGAGTAGCGGGGTGAGGACGCTGACGACGATGCCGTTGACGTGGAAGAGCGGCAGGATCAGCAGGCATCGGTCGGCCGGTCCCACCCCCAGTGCGTGGACTCCCATCTCTGCCATGGCGTCGATGTTGGCGTGGTCGAGCATGACGCCTTTCGGTACCCCGGTGGTGCCGCTGGTGTAGATCAGCAGGGCCAGTGCGGACGGGTCCGTGGTCGGTGCGGGCTCGGATTCCACCGGACCGTCGGGCAGTGTGCCGACGGCGAGTGTGGCGAGGCCGGTGATCGGGGTCGCGTCGGCCTCGGTGACCAGCAGGCGTGCGCCGGCGTCGCCGAGTTGCCGGGCGACCTCGGCGTCGGTCAGGGCCGGGTTGACCGGGGTGATGGTGGCGCCGAGTCGCCAGGTGGCGAACAGCAGCACCACGAACTCGGCGCGGTTCGTCAGTCGCAGGGCCACGACGTCGCCGGGCCCGATTCCGAGGCCCCGGAGGTGGTGCGCGGCCGCGCGAACCCGGGTGAGCAGTTGAGCATTGGTGAGTGACTGTGAGGCGTCGGAGATCGCGGGGCCGTGCGGATCGGACTCGGCGCGCAGGTCGGGCAGCGATGCGAAGTTCATGGTGGGCGTACTCACCTTCGGTGCGGTGCGATTCGGCCAGGGGCGGCGGTGGCGGGTGCCGGGGCGAGGTGGCGGGTGAGGAATTCGATCTGGTCGCGGGCCAGGGCCTCGAAGGGTTCGCCGAGGTAGAAGTCGAAGTGGCCGGCGTCGTAGGTCTTGATCTCACCCCGCGGTGCGGTGCGCGCGTATCGGAGGGTTTGGGCGGGTGGGGTGACGGTGTCGGTGGTGCTGATGCAGAACAGGATCGGGATGTCGATGTTCTTGGCCACGCGCCCGGGCCGGTAGGTGACGAGGCTGGGAATGACGCGGGCGGCCACCTCGTTGCGGAACGTTGTGCGGGCCGGGACGATCGCCCGGTAGCCGGGCAGCGCGTCCGGGGCGTTCATCAGTGCCAGCGAACCGGGGGCGCCGGCGAGGGGAATCGTCACCGGTGCTCTGCGGCGGCCCTTGGCCACCAGGTCCCGGGCGATCACGGGGGCCGCCTTCAGGCTGGCGGTTGGGCCGAGTGCGAGCGCGGAGGCGAGCCCGTCGGTGAATGGGCACTGCGCGATGGCGGCGCGCAGTTCCGGGTGGCGTGCGGCGACGGTGATGGCGTGGCCACCGCCGAAGGAGCTGCCCCAGATCGCGATGCGGGTGTTGTCGAGGCCGGGTCGAGTCTTCACCCACGCGATGGCGGCATCCCAGTCGGCGAGCTGTTTCTTGATCGACAGGAGCTGACGGGGTTCACCGCCGCTGTCGCCGAAGTGCCGGTAGGTGAAGGCGAAGGCGGCAATGCCGGCCTTGGCGAACTGTTCGGCGAAGGCGTCCAGGCGCATCTCGCGGGTGGCACCGAGGCCGTGTCCGAGGATGACGACGGGGGGCGAGGTCACTCCGGTGGGGAGGTAGAGCCATGCGGCGCAGGAGCTGTCGCCGGAGGAGAAGAGGACGTCGTGGCGGGTGTAGGGCTTCTTGGTGGCCATGGCGGTTACCGTCCGTTGGTCGAGTGAGGCCCGGGGACCCGGCCTGCTTCGAGGGCCTGCTTGTAGGTGTCCGGGTTGTAGAGGGGCAGCTCGCCGGTGGCGGCGGTGGTCTCGAGGTAGTCGAGCATCAGTTGCTGGCCGTCGTCGGACTGATCGGTGCCGAGGAACTCGGTGCGCTCGACGTGCAGGCCTTCCGTCAGTGACATCGAGCCGCCGAAGTACACCGACCGCTTGATCGCGGCGAGCGCCTCTCTCGGCCGTGAGCCGAGGTAGGTGCCGAGTTCGGTGGCCCGGGTGATCACGTCGGCCTCGTCGACGACCTCGTCGACGGCGCCGTTGGCGAGGGCCTGTGCGGGGGTGAACGGCTTGCCCTCGAGGATCGCGACGAGGGATCGGTGGGGTCCGATCAGCCGGGTGAGGCGCTGGGTGCCGCCGCCGCCCGGATTGATGCCCAGGAGCACTTCGGGCTGGCCGATGAAGAAGTCCCCGTCGGCCATGACCCTCAGGTCGCAGGCCCAGGCGAACTCCGCGCCGAGGCCGAGAGCCGAACCATTCAGTGCCGCAACGAAGATGACGCCGCTGGCGTTCATCCGCAGAAATGTCGCGTGCAGCCGGTCGAGCTGGACGGCCCCCCACAGTGGGGTCTTGCGGACCACGGGTTCGAGGAGACGCGCGCGGTCGGCGCCCCTGGCCACCCGCGCGATCGCGGAGGCTCCGCGCCGGCCCAACGGCGGCACCGCGGCCCCCTCTTCCTGCAGCCACCGGACATCGGCGTGGCTGACGAACCGGCCCGGACGCGTCCCGGTGAACACGACCGCGTGAACGCCGGCGTCGCGGTCGACCCGGTCCACCAACTCGTCGAGCTGATTGGCGATGTCGAGACCGAACAGGCTGTGCGGGCCGCCGTCGACCCGCACGATCAACACGTCCCCGCGGTCCTCGACCTCGAGATGGCCCTTGCTTTCGTGTGTCATGAGATTTCTGCTTCCGTGAGGCTTCGGGGGAAGAGGCGACGGTGCGGAGCGCCGTGACCGACACCACTCGCGGTAACTTCGTTATCGGCTTACTATAACGAGGTTATCGAGAGGCGGCAAGAGTGCCCGGACAGTAGTGAGGCGTCCGGGAGGTAACGGACAACCCTCTCGTTCGCGTCGTTGGGCAGCCCGAGTCAGGTGGAGAAATGCAAGACAAATCAGCGGTTTCGGTGTCCGAGAGTGTTCCCGAGAGGCTCATTCGGGCCACGATCGGCCTGCTGGCCGAGCAGGGGCCGGCCGCGATCAAGGCGCGGACGGTGGCCACGGCGACCGGGTTGTCGACGATGGTCGTCTACAGCCACTTCGGGGGCATTCCCGAGCTCATCCGTGCGGTGGTCGAGCACGGCTTCACCGAACTCGGCGACGCGTTCTCCCGGGTACCGGTGACGGAGGACCCGATCGCGGACCTGTTCACGCTGGCCTTGACGTGCCGGCGAATCGCGCGGAAGAGCCCTCACCTGTACGACCTGATGTTCGGGCTGTCCACCCGCGCGACGTACCGACCGCTCGAGTCGGACATGCGCCTGAGCGGGCAGTCACCCGCGTTCCGGGACGCGTACGCGCGGATCACCGATGCCTGCGCCCGCCTGGTGAACTCCGGCCGGGTCCGGCAACAGGAACCGGAGGTCGTCGCCGCGCAGTTGTGGAGCTTCGTGCACGGTTACATCACCCTCGAGCTCGGCGAGCACTTCGCCGACTTCAACGACGCGGTGACCCAGGTGCTGCTGCCGATGGGGGTGAATTTCGCCGTCGGGCTCGGCGACACCCGCAAGCGTGCCCAGTCCTCGCACGACCGGGTCGTGCGCCTGTACGCCGCGGGTGCACTGGAGGGCGCCAGGTCGGCCGGCGCTCGATATTGAGACCGCGGCGCCGCGGCTCGGGAGGCGGGCGGGGTCGGTGAGTCATGTGGAATTGATGCGGGGCATTGCGCCCATCATATAACGAAGTTATATTCGCTTTATGAAACGAGATCTGGTGGGCCGGAAAATAATCGTCACCGGAGCCGCGCGCGGCATCGGCGAGAAGGTGGCCCGCCTCGCCGCGGCCCAGGGTGCACGGGTCGCCCTGATCGGACTCGAACCCGACAGGCTGCGCGCCCTGGCCGAGGAACTCGGTCCGTCGGTGCATTGGTGCGAGGCAGACGTGCGCGACAGCAACGCGCTGAAGTCCGCGATCGACGAGTGCGCCGGCATCATGAACGGCGTCGACCTGGTCGTCGCCAACGCCGGAGTGGCCGCGTACGGCACGATGCGATACGCGGACGAGGCGTCCTTCGAGCGGGTGGTGGACATCAACCTCAACGGCGTGTTCCGCACCCTCAAGCACGCGACACCCCACCTACAGCAAAGCGGGGGCCACGTGCTGATCGTGGCGTCCGCGTTGTCGTTCACCTCGATCGGGGGCCTGGCCTCGTACGGGGCGAGCAAGGCCGGGGTCGAGTCCCTCGCCCTCGCCTATCGCGCGGAGGTGGCCCATCTCGGGATCACCGTCGGCCTTGTCCATCCCTCCTGGATAGACACCGACCTGGTCCGCGGTGCCGAGGCCGACATTCCCTCCTTCAAGCAGATGCGCCGGCGCCTGCCGTATCCGGGCAACGTCACGACCAGTGTCGACCGCGTGGCCGCAGCCATCGTGGACGGACTCGCGTACCGACGCGGTCGCGTCTACGTTCCTCGCGCCGTCGCCATCGCCAACTGGGCCAAGGCACTTCTCAACTCGCCGCTGGTGTGGCCCTGGACGCGGAGGTTCGCGGCCGCGACAATTCCGTCCCTCGAGACCGAAGTCGCCGCCTTGGGCCGCAACGACCAACTCGTTCCAGCATTCACCTCGCCCGAGCGGCAACGAGCGCAGTCACCAGTGCGTATCTGAGTGAAATGATGTCCGGCCGCGATGGCGGCACGAGTACATCCCCGAAGGTGCGGGTCGAAGGACGCGCGAAAAGGCGAAGGCCCTTGTTGGGGATAGTAAGACACGAGATAGGAAAAACGATGAAGGCGTTCGTTCTCGACCGTTACGGGAACAATGACGGGATACGGGCGGGCGAGATGCCCGACCCCTCGTTGCGCGACAATGACGTCCTGGTTCAGATTCACGCCGCCAGTGTGAACCCCTTGGATCTGCGAATCAGAGACGGGAAGCTCAAACCGATTCTGCCGTACCGCCTCCCCCTCGTTTTGGGCAACGACTTGGCCGGTGTCGTCGTCCGGGTCGGACCCGGGGTGCAGCGGTTGAAGGCCGGCGACGAGGTCTACGCGCGCCCGGACAAAAACCGGATCGGTGCTTTCGCAGAATTCATTGCCATGAACGAAGAAGACGTGGCGCTCAAGCCGCGAACGATGAGCATGGAGGAGGCGGCGTCGGTCCCGCTGGTCGGCCTGACCGCGTGGCAAGCGCTGATCGAGCGAGCGAATCTGCAGGCAGGGCAGAAGGTTCTCATCCACGCCGGCTCGGGCGGAGTGGGCACCTTCGCGATTCAACTGGCCAAGCACCTGGGCGCGACCGTGGCCACGACCACCAGCACCGCGAACACCGAATGGGTGCAAGGGCTCGGTGCCGATGTCGTCATCGACTACAAGAAGGACGATTTCGCCGCGATCCTGCACGACTACGATCTGGTAGTGGACACTCTCGGCGGCCAGACCCTCGAAAAATCGCTCCGCGTCCTCAAACCGGGCGGGAAGGTCATCTCGATTGCCGGTCCGCCCGATCGTGATTTCGCGAAAGAGGCCGGATTGAACTGGCTCATGCAACAAGTGATGCGCCTGTTGAGCTTTCCGATCAGACGGAAAGCGAAACGTCACAAAGTCACCTACTCGTTCCTGTTCATGAAGTCGAGTGGCGACCAACTGGCCGAGCTCGCGACCGTCATCGATGCGGGCGTCATACGTCCCGTGGTGGACCGGGTCTTTCCCTTCGAATCGACCAAAGAGGCTCTCGCGTACGTCGAACAGGGCCGTGCAAAGGGCAAGGTCGTCATCAAGATCGGATGAGCGATCCTCCGCGGACAGCGTGGCGATCATGCCAGACGAAGACGAGCATTCTCCGTCCCCTCGGCGAATCGTCACACGTCGCCCACGACCACAGTCGGAGGCCAGCATTCTCCGTCCCCTCGGCGAATCGTCACACGTCGCCCACGACCACAGTCGGAGGCCAGCATTCTCCGTCCCCTCGGCGAATCGTCACACGTCGCCCACGACCACAGTCGGAGGCCAGCATTCTCCGTCCCCTCGGCGAATCGTCACACGTCGCCCACGACCACAGTCGGAGGCCAGCATTTTAGCGGTGGGCCGGATCTGCCCCCAGCACTGTCACTCGGGGACAAGTTCTGACTGCGGAAGTCGTCGGTGCCGGCCGGTGAGGTGCCCCCCGGTGATTGTGTTCCAGGCGATGAGGCCGTCGACCCGTTGATCCCTCCGAATGTCCGAGGACAGTAAGGGACTGGCCTGCGTCCGTCACCCGGAATACGAGGTGATACATGACCACGAGCCGAGCTGTGTCGGCGTTACACACCACGGACCGCTCGGAGTACGGAACGTGAGCCGACAGGTCGCCCACGCGCTGCTTGGTTCCGCCTGTAAGCGGTCAACGTGCCTGTTCCTGGGGGAGTTGCGATACGGCACCAGGCTCGAGACAGACGACTGGCGGTGAACGCAAGTCGCCGTAAAAATCATCCGAAAGGCGAAGCCGTGGACAAGCGCAGAATCGTACTGCTGGGCGCAACGGGGTACACCGGGCGGCGAGTGCTCCAGGAACTGCTCACACGGGGTGAGTCACCGTCCTTGATCGGGTGTATGTGCCGGGTAACCTTGCCGGCGCGCTTGCGTTGACGAGCGCGGGGGAGCGGGCGACCCGACTCGAGGTCGGCTACTTTCTCACGCGTGCGGGCCAGGGTGACGTACTGCGCTACCGAAGCACCCTGCGCGATGTCTTCACCCTAACCACGGGGGGTACCCGGCAGACGCTGGTGGCTGCGGCGACTGATACTGCGTTCGCCTATCGCCGCCCTCACATCGGGGCTCCCGCCCGCCTGGTTGACGAGCGTGTCGGCGAGCGGGTCCGCACCTTCCGCTATGCGGGTGTGAGGCGTGCGGCGATGACCATCGCCGGCTCGGTGCATCTCGGCCTGTCGGAAGTCTCTCCGCAGTTGGAGAGTATCGACGTGTGCATGGGGTGGTTGGGGCGATGGACGCGTCCGATACGCACGGCCACTGCGCTTCAAATCCCGCTCCTGCGATCGGCGCCAGCGCGGACCGCCCTGACGTGGCTGTCCGAGCGGTTACCCCACGCGCACCGCGAGCCGAACAGTGACGGCCGCTCGCCGGTGATCGACGTCGCCCGCGACAACTCCGGCCGGGCACTGGCCACGACGGCCTTCACTGGACCCATCCGTATGAGTTGACGGCATCTCTCTTGGCATGGGGCGGCGCCCACGCTGCGGCACCGGATGCGGTCCTCGAGCCGGGTGTGCGCGGCCCGGTCGCAGTCTTCATCGATACCCTCGGTTGTGAAGTACCGGCTGACGAGGTTATCCCTCTGCGGACTACGAGCCACCCCAAAAGCGCCCCAGACGGTTCAATTACTTAACCTAGTGGCTCGTGATTGAAGTGTCTTGACGGTTCGCTTTGGTTAGTACTTGGTCGGCGGTCTTGGTCCAGACGAACGGCGCACAGCGGGTGTTCCATCCGTTGATGAAGGCACGGATCTTGGTGGTCAGATCCCTAACGGAACCGAAGGTTCCGCGGTGAATGGCTTGACGTTCGATGATCCCGAACCACACCTCCACCAGGTTCATCCACGATGCCGAGGTGGGTGTGAAATGCACATGGATACGGGGATGTTCGGCCAACCACGTGCGGACTTCGGCCTTCTTGTGAGTGGCGTAGTTGTCCATGACCAGATGCAACTCCCGTTCCGGGTAGGCGCGGGCGAGGTGTTTGAGGAAGACGAGGAACTCCTGATGACGGTGCCGCGGTTTGCACAGGCCGGTGACCTTTCCGGTGGCGATGTCGAGGGCGGCGAACAAGGTCGAGGTGCCGTGCCGGACATAGTCGTGGGTGCGCTTCTCGACCGAGCCGACGCGCATCGGAAGCATCGGCGCGGTCCGGTCCAGGGCCTGGATCTGCGACTTTTCGTCCACACAGAGCACGATCGCGTTGTCCGGTGGGTCCAAGTACAGCCCGACGATGTCGGTGACCTTGGCGACCAACTCTGGGTCCGTCGAGAATTTGAACGTCTCACTGCGCCAAGGCTTGACGCCGTATTCGCGCCACGCCGACGCGACCGTGGTGTTACTGATTTTCAACCGGTCGGCGAGCAACCGGCTGCTCCAATGTGTCACGCCGAGATTCTTTGGCGGCGGAGCCAGCGTCGCCGTCACGATGGCGGCGTGGTCGATCTCTCGGGGACGCCCGGAACGCTGTTCGTCCTCGAGGCCCGCGATTCCGAATCGCTCGTAACGCGAGCGCCACAAGATCACCGTCGGTCGCGATACCCCCACTGTCCGCGCGATCCGTGCGTTCGACTCTCCGTCGGCGGCCAGCACCATCATCCGCGCCCGCTGCGCCAAATCCGCGCGCACTGACTTCGACCGTGCCAACGCGGTCAACTCGTCCCGATCTCCGTCACGCAACATCAAAGGAGCAGCTCGCATGCCTTATTGTCGCAAACAAGACCGTCAAATTACTTACCCCACGCCGCACTAGAGTGACTCAGGGGAGACGGCTTTCGCGGCGATACTTGGCGGACTGCTACCGGCAAACCTCGGATAGCGTTGGAGGAACCCGCTGGGTGGGGGAAGCCGAACCGGGAGCGCCACCGAGACTTTCCGTCCGGCCTGTAGGTGAGATCCAGACGGTCACTTCACACCAATTTGCCGCCGTGGAGAAGGTGCTGGATCATTTCGGGCGGATTGACGTCGTCATCGCGAATGCTGGTGTCGCAGCGAGGGGATCGACCGTGCGCGCGTCGTCTAATCATGTCAACGATCGGCTGTGGGACATCAATGTCGGCGGTGTGCTCACCACCGTCCAGGCGTGTCTGCCGTCTGTCATCACGAACCGAGGGCACGTTGTTCTTCTGTCCTCGGTGTTCGCCTTCTTGAACGGTGCCGGCACCCTTCCGAATGCGATGAGCAAAGCGGCCGTTGAGCAACTGGGTCGGGGATTACGAGTGGAGTTTGCTTCTCACGACGTCACGGTGACGACCGTGTACTCGCTCGTTGGCACCGAGATGATTCGACAGAGTGTCGACGGCGACCCCACCGCGCAGAAGCTGCTCGGAACCTTTCCTCATCCATTTCGCAAGCGGATCACGCCCGCGGAGGCCGCGACAGCCATCGTCGGCGGAATCGAACGCAGGCGGGCGCGGGTGTTCCGTCCACGACGATGGGCCGGGGTCTCGGGCTTGCGAGGCGTGGTGGGAATGGTGCTCGACGCGCATCAAGCCTCCGATTGCACGACGCAGACGATGTTGCGCGAGCTCGGCCGGCGCGACGGTGAAGGCCGACTGAGCAGCTGAGTGCGACCACGGCGCGATTGCTCATTACTATAGTGGACGCTATAGTAATTTAAAGTAACAGTTTCTGGGTTCACTCGGGACCCGTCGCCCTTCAGGAGGATCACCGCATGTCCGTCGCATTCAAACCGGTTCGCATCGGATCCTGGGACCTGCCCCAGTCGTTCGTCATGGCGCCGTTGACGCGCAGCCGCGCGGGAGAGGGCAACGCGCCGACCGCGCTGAACGCCGAGTACTACGCCCAGCGCGCCGGGGCGGGGTTCATCGTCACCGAGGGCACCGCGCCCAGCGCGGTCGGGCAGGGCTACCCGGCGGTGCCCGGTCTGTACACCGACGAGCAGGTCGCCGGGTGGCAGCTCGTCGCCGACGCCGTGCACGGGGCCGGGGGAACCGTCGTCGCGCAGTTGATGCATGTCGGCCGTGTCGCTCACGCGAGCAACAAGGGTGGGGTCGACACGGTCGCGCCGAGCGTGGTCCAGGCTCCTGGGCAGATGTTCACCTTCTCAGGCATGGTCGACCACGACGTGCCGCGGGCACTCGAGTCCGGCGAGATCGACGGAGTGATCGCAGAATTCGTCGGCGCGGCCCGAAATGCGATCAGCGCCGGACTCGACGGCGTCGAGGTTCACGGCGCGAACGGCTACCTGCTGCACCAGTTCCTCGACCCCACGGTCAATCTGCGCGAGGACGCGTATGGCGGTTCGCCGCAGGGGCGGGCGCGCTTCGTCATCGAGGTCGTGGCGGCCGTGGCAGACGCGATCGGCGCGGACCGCGTCGGCCTGCGACTCTCGCCCGGCCACCAGTTGAACGGCGTCGGTGAGGTTCCCGGTGAGGATCTGACCGCCACCTACCGGGCGGTTGTCGACGGGATCGCTCCGCTGGGCCTGGCATACCTGAGCATCCTCGCCAGCCCGTTCGAGGCCCTCGAACCGCTCGTCCGGGACCTGCGCCAGCGATTCGGTGGCTCGGTGCTCCTCAACCTCGCTGCTCCTGCTGCCACCTCGCTGGCGACGGTCGAGGAACTGCTGGAGAAGGAACTCGCCGACGCGGTGGCTGTCGGGCGGGGATTCCTGGCCAACCCGGACCTCGTGGAGAGGTGGCGCACCGGTGCGGAACTGAACGAGGTCGACTTCGGCACCCTCTACGGCGGTGATGCGCGCGGCTACACCGACTACCCGGTCCTGGCCGAGATCCCCTGACCCGCTCGTCATCTCACTCACCACACGCAGACGGCCAAGTATCACAACAATCTTCGAGGAAAGAGATATGAGCACCTACACACCGGTCCACACCGCTGAGAACCTTCAGGTCGAGGGGGTTCTGGGGCGGTTCACCTACCGCCGATTCGGCCCGCGCGGCGGTGTCCCCCTCGTGCTGGTCCACCGATTCCGGGCCACCGTCGACTGGTGGGATCCGGAGTTCGTCGACATCCTCGCCGACGATCGTGACGTGATCCTCTTCGACAACATCGGAATCGGCTACACCGGCGGTGATGCCCTGACCACCGTGGAGGGCTTCGTGGCCGGCGCGATCGACTTCATCGACGCTCTGGGGCTGACCGAGGTGGATCTACTCGGATGGTCGTTCGGTGGTGTCGTGGCGCAGGCGATCACCCTGACCCGGCCGAGTCTCGTCCGGAAGCTGATCGTCGCGGGAAGCGGATCCGGCCTCGCCCCCAACATGCCGAGCATCACCGAGCGCGTCCTGGGGATCATGGCGAAGCCGAATGCCGACCTCGAGGACACCCTGTACCTCTTCTACCCGGAGACCGAGGAAGCCCGGAAGCTGGGGCTCGACCACTTCGACAAGGTCTCGGCCGCGATGCCCGCCGACGCTCCGGTCGTCAGCGAGGAGGCCGCGATGGGTCAGCTCCGGGCGATCACCGCGGCCTTGGCGATGCCGTGGGAGCAGGTGGTCGAGAACCTGAAGACGATCACCCAACCCGTCCTCTACGCCAACGGGACGCACGATGTGATGATCCACGCCTTCGCCTCCTACTCGGCGGTCGAGCATCTCCCGGCGGCCAAGCTCGTGCTCTACAGCGACGCCGGTCACGCATTCCTGTTCCAGCACCTCGAGGAGTTCACCACCGAGGTCAAGCGTTTCCTCGAAAGCTGAATTCCGCTGCCGACTTCCGTGACGACGCCTGACGCTGTCTGATGGAGAACCATCGGACAGGGCCAGGCGTCGTCCTGGCTCGCCCTGTCCCGGACGGGTGTGCTCGCACAACCGGAAGCAGCAACGATATGAAAATGAAGTAGCGACTATACTATGGGAATGAATTCTCGAACGTACGGCCAGAACTGTGGTCTCGCTCGTGCGCTCGACCTCCTCGGCGAGCGGTGGACCCTGCTCATCATGCGCGACCTGGGAATGGGTCCGCGCAGATACAAGGATCTGGCGGCGGGGTTGCCGGGCATCGGCACCAACCTTCTCGCAAGCCGCCTCAAGAGCCTGGAAGAGGCCGGGGTGATCGAACGGATCGTGCTGCCTCCACCGGTATCGGTCCCGGCCTATGCACTGACCGGCGCGGGCGAAGAACTGCGTCCGATGTTGGGTCAGTTGGCGGCCTGGGGACTGCGGCACGGGGCGGGGTTCGATGATGCGGACATGACTCGTGCGGAGTGGATCATCCAGGGCATTTTCGCGCGCGCCGACCCAGACGCCGTCGCCCGCTTCGGTGGGGTGGTCCAGTTCGACGTCGGCGAGGAGTCCGCCTGGATCGGTCCCTCATCTAATGGCGTGGTGCTTCGGCCGGGTGCCGCTCCCACAACGCCGAAAGTGCGGCTCGCGACCGATCTCTCGACATTACTGTCCGTGGTGAACGAGGAGACCACCGTGGCCGACGCCATGGCGTCCGGCGTCCTCGTCGTCGACGCCACCGCCGCGGATCTGGACGAGTTCCTTCGCGTGTACGCCCTCGACGGCGTAGGAGTGTCGGCGAGCTGATTTCAGGCCCGCTAGCAGAGACTACCGGCAACAATACGCCCACGTGGTGTGGTGCGGTGAACCAAGTCGGCACTGGTCGCGAGAATGATGACGGTGACCTCGCCGCCGTTATTCGGTGGGAACTTCCCAGTGCCAGGTGACACGTCGGTGACTCACCCGCGGAATGCTGCGTTCCGCAGCCGTTTCCGTCCCGGACCGCGAGGGTGCCCTGGGGACAGCTCGAGTGTCACCCAGCACGATCCGGACATTCGTCGTCATTGCTCATGAGCGAGTGCGACAAGGTGACGGGCGGCGTGGGCGTCGCCCCGACCGGCGTCTTTCCCGACCGCGAAAGGAGGGCCTCGAGCGCGAACAATATGCCTACCAAACACTTCCATGGCTCGGACCACCGGACTGCACATTAGGGCTTTCAGCCTCGGGATCCGCTCATCCATCCCGCTTGGGTGGATATTTGATCTGATCCTGAAGGCGACCGCGCCCCCTACAGATCCCACCTACGACGCGTTCATGGAGAAGGGCTCCGGAAAGCGCCGCTGCTCCGAGATGGATGCATTCGACCCCAGAGTGATCCGAAACAACTGGATCGGGCGAACGGTGCGGCACCGACGGAGGTCGTCTCGCTTCTGGTCGACCTCCTTCGCTGGGTAGCGCGCTAATCTAGTGGGCGGCACGGTCGCTGGTAGGGCGCGAGCTGAGATCGCGCTTGAGAATCTTGCCGGTGGCGGTCATCGGTAGCGACGTCACGATCTCGACGATGCGGGGGTATTTGTAGCCGGCCATCTGTTCTCGTCCCCAGGCGACCAGTTCGTGGTCGGTGGTGTGAGCGCCGGGATTGAGGATGACGAATGCCTTGACCTCCTCGCCGTGGCTCTCGTGCGGTACGCCGACCACGGTCGCGAGGCTGACGTCGGGGTGGGTCATCAGCACCTCTTCGATCTCCCGCGGATACACGTTGAAGCCTCCGCGGATGATCATGTCCTTGGAGCGGTCGACGATGTAGTAGAAGCCGGCCGCGTCTCTGCGGGCGAGGTCGCCGGAGCGAAACCAGCCGTCCCTGATCACTTCGGCAGTGGCCTCGGGGCGTCCGTAGTAGCCCTTCATGACGTTGTGGCCCTTGATCGCGATCTCCCCGATCGCACTGTCTGAGCCGTCGTCTGTGATCTCGTTCCAATCGTCGTCGACGAGTTTGCATTCCACACCCCAGATGGGGACGCCGATCGAGCCCGCCCGCGGTTCCCGGCCCGGGTCGCTGAACGTCACGACCGGGGAGGTCTCCGAGAGGCCGTAGCCCTCGAGGATCTGGACGCCGAGCCGCTCCTTGACCCGGGTGATGATCTCGAGTGGAAGGCTGGCTCCGCCCGAGACTCCGACGCGCAGATTTCCGGCGATCCGGTCGACGTCGACCTCGTCGGTGAGCGCATCGAGCAACGCCCACCACATGGTCGGTACCCCGGCGAAGAAGGTGACGTCCTCCTTCTGCATGAGTCCGATCACCTGCTGCGCGTCGAAACGTGGAACCAGGAGCAGCGTCGCCGCCATGGAGAAGCCGGCGTGCATCTGCACCGTTGCGCCGAAGGTGTGGAAGAGCGGGAGGGTGAGGACGTGGGTGTCGCCGGCGGGTTGGTTGTTGAAGAGTCGGTTGAGGGTGAGGGTGTTCAGCATCGTGTTCGCGTGCGACAGTTCGGCGCCCTTGGCCTGCCCGGTGGTCCCACTGGTGTACAGGATGATCGCGGTGTCGGTGGGCTCGGTGACGACGGACTCGAAGGACGTGGGCTGTTCCGCGAGCGCCTGGCCCAGTGTCTCGACGCCCTCGATCGGGCTCGGTGCCGTGGGGTCCGCGGTGATCAGGAAGAAGTGCTCGGCGGCCGACTCCCGGAATCCGGTGTGTCCCTCGGTGCCGATAGGCAGGTCGGGTGTGCCTTCGAAGCAGAAGTACGCGACCGCATCGGCGTCGGCGAGGTGGTAGGCGACCTCGCGGCCCTTGAGGAGGATGTTGAGGGGGACGACGACCGCACCGGCCTTGAGGACGCCGTAGTAGACGATCGGGAACCAGGGCTGATTCGGGCAGCTCAGCGCAACCTTGTCGCCGGGCTGGATGCCGCGTTCGACCAGGAGGTTGGCGACCTGGTTGGCGGCGGCGTCGACCTGCGCGTAGGTGAACCGGGTGTCGCCGAGCACCAGTGCGTCACGGGCGGGATACCTGCGGGCGGAGTCTTCGAGAAGGATCGACAAGTTCAACATGACACTCCTCTGCGTCATCCGCGCCTGGACCGGAAGGGCGTCCGGCCGTTGCGTCGCACCATGGCGACGGTGGTGGTGAGACGTCCACGGTTCGGGTCGGGCGCGAGTCCGGCGCCGAGGCGGTGCAGCTGGTCGGTGTGCCAGCTCAGGTCGAGCAGGCCGTCGAGCGCTTTGAGGTCGGCGATTTTGCCGAGCACACGGCGCATGCCGAAGCGCACCTGGTGGGCGACGAGGGCAGGTGCGCGTCCGGCGAGGATCACCTCTGCGGAGCCGGGGGTGGTGGCGGTAGGGCGGCCGATGCCGACGACATCGCATTCGCCGCCCTCGATGGCGTTGTCCATCGCGGTCCGTGACCGGAAGCCGCCGGTGACCGCCAGTGGGATGTCACCCACCAGGGTGCGGACGGTGCGGGCGTATTCGAGGAAGTAGGCCTCGCGGGCCCGGGTGGACGCCGCCGCGGTGCCCATCATCGCGGGAGATTCGTAGCTGCCGCCGCTGACCTCGATCAGGTCGATGCCTTCGAGGGCCAGTGCGGCGAGGACGCCGCGGGATTCCTCCTCGGTGAAGCCTCCACGCTGGAAGTCGGCCGAGTTGAGTTTGATGCCGACTGCGAAGCCGGGCGAGACGCGGGACCGGATGCGGCGGACGACCTCGAGCACGAAACGCATGCGGCGGTCCGGGTCGCCTCCCCACTCGTCGGTCCGCTGGTTCGACAGGGGCGAGAGGAATTGTGCGACGAGGTAGCCGTGGGCGCCGTGCACCTGCACGCCGTCGAAACCGGCCTGTTCGCACACAGCGGCCGCGTTGGCGAAGCGCTCGATGATGTCCTCGATCTCGGTGGAGGTCAGCTCGCGCGGGGTGGTGGCGCCGGGGAAGTCGAGCGGGATAGGGCTCGGGGCCACGGGGGTATGGCCGAGGGCGAGCGGGTTGGACTGGCGGCCGGGGTGATTGAGTTGCACCCAGATCGGGACGCCGGCGTCCTGGGTGGTCTTGGCCCACCGCGACAGTGCATCCAAGTCCCGGTCGTCCTCGATCGCGACGTTGCCAGGCTCGCCGAGCTGCCGGCGATCGATCATGACATTTCCGGTGACGATCAGTCCGTATCCGCCCTCACTCCACGTTCGGTAGAGCTGTTCGAGCCGGTGGTCTGGGGAATTGGTCTTGTCACCGAGCGCCTCGCTCAACGCGGATTTCATGATCCGGTTGGGCAGCACCTGGCCGTTGGGCAGGGTCAGGGGTTCGTGCAGGGAGGTCACGGTGTGCTCCTTCGGGATGCGGACTCGACAGCACACTACTTTAAAATAAAGTAGTAATCAATACTATTATTGCAACTCGCGCGTCCCGTTGGAGCTGCGGCGCGACCGGCCTAGACGGTTACGTGGGGGCGGGCGCGGGCGGTGGCCCGGATGGGCCCGGCGCCTCGCGGACGTCGATGCCAGGTCGAAACACCGGCCCGATCATCGGCCGGCATGGCGCGCCGTCTCGTTACGAGTAGGCCGGCGGTGGCACGTAGCCGCCCACCTCCGGCGTGGGTGTGACGAACTCCCTCGTGGTGAGATCACCCCTGGCAGGGCCCAATACCTGCAACCCGACCGGCACCAGTTCGGCAACGCCGCCCGCCTGCATGAGGCTGTGCGCCCTACCCCGGCGGACCGGATCACGGTGGCCGATCCCCCGAGATGTACGCCAGGGCGCTCGGCTTGACTTGGTCCCGTGGGATGTGGGGTGGACTGAATGGGTCGTCACCCTCGGGCATGGAGTGGGCAGCCAGCGGACCCCGGCGGTATACTTCTATTATGGAACGTACCAGTTTCCGGGACATGGATTGCCCGATCGCGCTCTCGCTCGAGCGGGTGGGCGACTGGTGGAGCATTCTCATCCTGCGCGACGCCACGCACGGCATCACCCGTTTCGATCAGTTCCAGAAAAGCCTCGGGATTTCGACCAACTCCCTGTCTCGTCGGCTCGGGGTCCTCGTCGAGGCGGGCCTGCTCGAGCGTCGTCGCTACAGCGAACGCCCTCCGAGACACGAGTACGTCCTGACCGAGTCCGGACGAACGTTCCGACCCGTGCTGATAGCACTCTATGCCTGGGGCAACGAGAACTTCCCGCCCGAAGCGCCCAACGTCCGTCTGGTGCACAAAGAGTCGGGTGCCGACGTTGAACCGCTGCTGATTGACCGATCCACGGGCGATCCGCTCGATGACGAGCACACGAGCTTTCAGCCCGGCCCCTCCGCCGATGATCGGTTGCGGGCCGTGCTCGCTCGACGCAACGAGGTCACGGCCTGAACGCGCCACGCGTGACGTCGCTGTTGCGGTAGCCCGTTCGGGGTTGCCTCTGCCGCGGCACGTTGAGGATGGTCCCGGATGGCCATGGACGACGGACGGGCGTTCGGAGCGCGTATAGCCAGAGTCTGCCGACAGAGCCCAGGGAGCCTGCCGACGCAACATCGGGCAGGGAGTGGCGACAGATCTGGCTGGTGCGCCGCGGGACAAGCAATTTGACAGTCGAGTTGTCAACGAGCAACGAGCAGACCCAGTCAGGTCCGATGACAGGCTCTTACGGAGATCTGGAACGCTGAAATGGCGGACGGCCCATAGATGCGCTCGGGTGAGGTGATCCCTTGCTGCAGTCGGGTCAACTGGGATCTCGCACCACCTCCGAGCCTGTGGTTGTACTCCCGTATATCGATTGCGAAGGCGGCCGCAACATTTTCCGGAGCAGGTCCCCCAATCGGCTCCCAGAGAAGCGCAAAGTCGAGAATGTCATTGTCGTTATGTCTGTTCCACATCCTTCCTTGCTCCGACCTATCCGCAAGGTCTTTGGACATGTCGAGCCGTCAGTTGCCTGGGCCGCGTACGTGACGGATCGCCGACGGACTCACGGATCGGGTGAGTAGTCTCTCGTTCGCACGGTTGCGCGGATATGCGCTCGATAAGCTTCGTATCTCGTCTTGGCGACAGTTCGATTCGGGGACGACCTGCCACAATCGTTCGATGAAACGGCGAGTGGTCATTCCGAAGTGCACAAGGATTTCCCCCTCGGTAGCGCCCCCGTAGGGTGCCCACATACTGGCGAACACGATGAGACGCTCCGTCTCGGCGTCAAGATGTTTGCGCGCACGGGTGGCATCGGTCCACGCGGCGCGACGCTGTCCTTGGCGATACCTATGGGGATTCACGGGATTTCACACTTCTGTTCGGGACTGAGGAGGATTGCGGAACTATCCGCGTTCTCGCCACAGTGAGGGCTACGAAAGCCGGCCGTTCTTGCGCTGCCCGTCAAGACGCTTATCCCACGCCTGGAATAGGGGCCCTCGACGGTGGAAACACGCTGTCGGAGGGGAGCATCGGTGGCGGAACTGTTGAACGGGACGGCGAGTGGAACGTACCCCGAGACCACTCGCCGTCCCGTTGGATATTTCGGACAGGTTTAGGCGTTGACGTCCACCACGGTTCGTCCGCGGATGGTTCCGGAGAGCACCTGTTGTGCCACCGCCGCGGCCTGGTCGAGCGGGATCGTGGTGGTCATCTTCTCGAGCTGCGCGTCGTCGAGATGCTTGTCCAGCAGAGTCCATGCTTCGTCTCGGCTGCCTGCGGGGGCGTTGACGGAGTCGATCCCGACGAGCGTGACGGATCGCAGGATGAACGGCGCGACCGAGCCGGGGAGGTCGAGTCCCTGGGCGAGTCCGCAGTTCGCCACCGTGCCGCCGTAGTGGATCTGCGCCAGGACATTCACCAGCGTGTGGCTGCCGACGGTGTCGACCGCCGCTGCCCACCGCTCGGCGCCGAGTGCGGCCTCGGAAGGTTCGCTCAATTCGGATCGGGCGAGGATCTCCTGGGCTCCCAGGTTACGTAGGTAGGCCTCTTCATTCGGTCGCCCGGTCGAGGCGTGCACCTCGTGCCCGAGTGCGGCCAGCAGGGCGATGGCCACCGAGCCGACACCGCCGGCGGCGCCGGTCACCAGGACCGGTCCTTGACTCGGGGTGACTCCGCGGCGCTGGAGCGCGGCGACACTGAGGGCCGCTGTGTACCCGGCTGTCCCGATCGCCATGGCCTGCCAAGTGGTGAACCGGGCGGGGATCCTGGTCAGCCAGGCCGACGGCACTCGTGCACGCGTGGCGAACCCGCCGTTGTGGTCGACCGCGAGACCCCAGCCGTTCACCGCGACGGCGTCGCCCGGCGCGAAGCCCGACCCGGTGGGGGCTTCCACGACGGTGCCGGCCAGGTCGATGCCGGCGACGATGGGGAACCGCTGGACGACCGGAACGATACCCGTCACGCCGAGGCCGTCTTTGAAGTTCACCGCCGAGTAGTCGACCGCGATGGTTACGTCGCCCTCGCCGATGTCGTCGTCGGCGATCTCGGTCAGTTCTGCGCGTTGTCCGGATTCGTCTTTCACGATCTGTACTGCTCGCACCACAGATTTCCTTTCACATACTGGTCATACATTGATGGGATGGTGTCGCCCGGAGTCAGGCCAGGCAGAATCCGGCGTCGATTTTCATCTCGAGCCCGGTCACGTACCGTGCCTCGTCCGATGCGAGGAACAGCACCGCGTTCGCGACGTCCTCGGCATCGACCCAGGGCGTCGGCATCGGGTTGAGGGTGGCGAACGCCTCCGCGGCCTGCTCGCGGGTCGGATCTTCGACGTCGGGGACGAAGAGCCGATGTACGGCGCTGTTCTGCACCATGAGCGTGTCCGCGATGCTGGGGTTGACGGTGTTGACGCGGATCCACTCGGCGGCGAGCTCGAGCGACATGGCCCGCATCAGCCCGATCACGCCGGCCTTCGCGGCAACGTAGTGCGGGAGATTGGGCATGGCCCGGATGCCCACGGCGGAGCTGGTGAGGATGATCGCCCCACCTCCGCCGCCCGCTCGGATGTGCGGGATCGCGGCCTTGGCTGCGTGGTAGACCCCGGTGAGATTCACATCGATCATGTCCTGCCAGCTTTTCTCCGCCAGAGCCTCGGTGGACGCCGCCGACAGGATGCCGGCGTTAGCCACCGCGATGTCGAGGCGCCCGAACTCGGCGACGCCGGCGGCGACCACCGCCTCGAGTGCGGCGAGGTCGCGCACATCGGCACGGGTTGCGAGAATCCGTCGGCCGAGGCTCTCGACCAGGCGCACCGTCTCCTTGAGGTCGGTGTCGGTGGCCAGCGGGTAGGGCACCGAATCGATGTCCCCGCACAGGTCTACGGCGATGATGTCGGCGCCTTCCGACGCCAGCCGCGCGGCGTGCGCGCGGCCCTGTCCACGAGCGGCGCCGGTGATGAAGGCAACCTTGCCCTCGACACGTCCGGTCATATTTATCTCCTCAGTTCTTGTTGTTGAAGCCCGCGTCGACGGACAAGGTCGTGCCGGTGATGTAGCGGCCGTCGTCCGAGACCAGGTAGAGGACGGCGTTGCTGACGTCCTGGCAGGGGAGCAACTCGACTGGCATGGGGTTGGTTATGTCGGCTGCGAGGTGCTGGTTCGCTTCGACGAAGCCGATCATCGAGGCGGCGGTGATCATCGGCGTCTCCACACCGGACGGGTTCACCGTGTTCACACGAATCGAATGTGCGGCAAGGTTATTGGCGTACGAGCGCATCAACCCGACCAGGCCGTGCTTGGAGGCGACATAGCCGAGCGCGGCCCGGGACGGACCGAGAATGCCGCGCAGGCCGGCGGTGGAGCTGGTCAGCACGATGGCTCCGCCCCGACCCCGCGCGATCATGGAGGGCACCACAGCCTCCAACGTGTTGAAGATGCCTGTGAGGTTGATGTCGATCGTGTCTTGCCAGGCCTCGTGCGCCTCGTCGACGGCGAAGAGGGCGACGCCGGCGTTCGCGATCACGATGTCGATCGGGCCGAGCTCCGCTACGCCCTCGCGGATTGCTTCCGCGAGTTGGTCCTCGTCACGCACGTCGGCCTCGACGCTGATGCAACGCCGGCCGAGGGCCTCGACCGATTTGCGGGTATCGGCGAGGTCGTTCGGCGACGCCAGTTCGTAGCGAGCCGACGCGAGCGGTTTGCACATGTCCAACGCGATGATGTCGGCGCCCTGCTCGGCGAGCAGCAGGGCGTGGCTGCGGCCCTGACCGCGGGCTGCGCCGGTGATGAAGGCGACTTTCCCGTCGACTCGTCCCATTTTGCAGTCTCCTTATGGTTGGGACGACACGGCACGGTGACGTTGACAAAGATCCGTGGGTTCGTCCGGGGTGAGCGGACCCGGGGCTCGGGGCCGTCTTGGGGGGTTGTCAGGCGTTAGCGGACCGACGCGGGCCGGGATGCCGGGAAGGTGTCGCGGAGCCGATCCAGCACACTCGCGTCCTCGATCGTCGGCGGCACCTGAACGGGTTCGCCATTCGCCAGGTTGCGCAGCGTCCGGCGCAGGATTTTCCCGGACCGCGTCTTGGGAAGTTGGTCGACCACCACTGCGGTGCGGAAGGCGGCCACAGCCCCGATCTGGCTGCGGACCATGTCGACCAGCTCGCTGACGACGGTCTCCGGATCGCGACTCACCCCGGTCTTGAGCACGACCAGGCCCACCGGCGACTCCCCTTTGAGCGGGTCGGAGACACCGATCACCGCGCATTCGGCCACATCGGGATGCGCGGCGAGAACCTCTTCCATCGCGCCGGTCGAAAGCCGATGCCCCGCAACGTTGATGATGTCGTCGGTGCGGCCCAGGACCCACACGTCCCCGTCCGTGTCGAGATGTCCGGCGTCGCCGGTGCGGTACCAACCGGGAAAGTCGTCCAGGTACGACGCGCGGTACCCGTCGTCGTCGCCCCACAGGGTCGGGGCGCACCCGGGGGGCAGCGGTAGCCGCAGTGCGAGGTTGCCGGTCTCACCAGCCGACAGCGGTACGCCGTCGTCGTCGAGCGCCCGGATCTCGAAACCCGGACTCGGTCGGCCTCCCGAGCCGGGCTTGAACGGCGTCAGTTCGCCCCCGCGGAAGCGCGCGGTGATCGGCCAGCCTGTTTCGGTCTGCCACCAGTTGTCGATGACGGGCCGGTCGATCCGGGTCTGCAGCCATGTCGCGGTCGGTGGGTCGCACCGCTCGCCGGCCAGGAAGACCGCACGGAGAGAGGAGATGTCGTACCGGTCCATCAGCTCGAGCTCCGGGTCCTGCCGCCTGATCGCGCGAATCGCCGTCGGCGCGGTGAACAGGACATTCACTTGGTGCCGGGCGATCACGTTCCAGAACGCGCCGGCGTCCGGGGTGCCGATCGGTTTGCCCTCGTACATGACCGTCGTCAGACCCGCCAGCAGAGGCGCATAGACGATATACGAGTGACCGACCACCCAGCCGACATCCGATGCCGCCCACAAGACGTCGCCGGCCTGCAACCCGAAGATCGTCGGGATTGACGCCGCGAGCGCCACGGCGTGCCCGCCGTTGTCCCGCACGACGCCCTTCGGACGTCCTGTCGTGCCCGACGTGTGCAGGATGTACAGCGGGTCCGTGGCCGCGACCGGCACCGGTGGGTGTGGGCGGGCCGCTGCCGCTGCGGCCAGCAGATCGTGGTCGCGGCCCGGGTGGAGCTCGGCGATCGCCTGCGGGCGCTGCAGCACGAAACAGGCCTCGGGGCGGTGTCGCGCCTGGAGCAATGCGGCATCGAGTACCGGCTTGTAGGCGACCACTCGGCCCGGCTCCAAACCGCATGACGCGGCGATGATCACGCGTGGCTCGGTGGCATCGATCCGCGCGGCGAGTTCGGACGCGGCGAAGCCGCCGAACACAACCGAATGGACTGCCCCCAGCCTGGCGCACGCCAGCATGGCAATCGCCGCGTCGGGCACCATCGGCATATAGATCACGACGCGATCGCCGCGGACGACGCCCACGGCCGCCAGCGCACCAGCCACTTTCGCGACACGGTCACGCATTTCACGGTAGGTGTAACTTGCGCTCTCGCCGGTCATCGCACTGTCCCAGACGAGGGCGAGCCGGTCGCCGGCGCCCGCCTCGACGTGACGATCGAGACAGTTGTAGCTCGTGTTCAACCGGCCGCCGGGGAACCACCGGCCGTACGGACCGGTGTCCCCGTCGAATACCGCGGTCCACGGGGTGTCCCAGTCGATACTTGCCGCCTGCTTGCCCCAGAAACCCAGCGGATCCGCACGCCAACTCTCGTACAGGCTGCTGTAGCTCGTCATCGAGATGCTGCCGTGTCCCGCACGTGCAGGAACCGTGTGACTTGCGCCGCGACGGCATCGGGGTGCTGCTGGTGTGGTGCGTGTCCGGCCTGGGGGTAGACCGCCAGCTGAGCGTCGGGCAGCTCCCGGTAGAGCAGCCACTGGTTCTTGACGGGGAAGAAGTGGTCGTCGTCCCCGGAGACGATGAGCGTCGGTTGGTGCAGCGTGCCGAGTCGGGCGTAATGGTCGGTCTTGCCGCCCATGAAGTCCATGATCAGCCCGGCCATCGCCTGGATGGTCGCCGGTGCGACGAGCGGTTCGCGGTCGGTCCGCAGGGCGTGGCGGTCGATGTAGGCCTGGGTTTCGGTATCGCGACCGTCGGCGAAGAACAGGTAGCGGATGTCTTCGAAGGAGTATTCGGGTTTGAGGGCGATGTCGAAGACAATGTCGGTGTGCGGGTCGGTCTCGGCGTTGCCGCCCGGACCGGTGCCGACGAGGACGACGCTGCGGACCAGTGTGGGTTCGCGCATCGCGAAAGCCTGCGCCACGAAGCCGCCCATGGAGAATCCGAGCACGTCCACGACGTCATGCCCGAGCGCCCGAACGAAAGACGCAGCGTTCGCGGCCTTCTCGTCCACGCTGGTGGCCGCAGACCCGGTGGACGAACCCACCGCGGCATCACTGAACAGAATGACGTGCCGGTGCTCGGCCACGGCGTCGACGAACGCCGGATCCCAGTCGTCGAGCGTTCCCCGGAAGCGGTGCAGGAAAACCAACGGCGCCGTGTCCCGGTGCTGGTCCTGTCCCACCTCCCGATAGGCGTAGCGGACGCCGTCGACCTCGACGTACTGGGTCGGTATCTGGACCGAAAGGTACTGCTGGACAGCTCGATCGCTCACGGAAGAACTCATGTTGCACCTCATCGATTGACAGCGAGTAGTCGGCCGCCCTGATGGCGGCCGTCGGCGCCCTGTCCGCCGGCGGTCAGGGCGATCCGCGCGGTGATCCTCGCCTGCGGTTCGGAAGTCAAATGTAACCCTAGTCACTTCCATCATGCAAGTGACTTCTCGGGAATTTGGCAGCCGACACCATCTATCCCAGCTAAATGCGCATGAGGGCAAGGGTTTCCGCGGTGTCGTGAAGATCTACGGTGGCGGTCATCGCGCTGCATCCGTGTCTCGATGCTGGAGAGCATGGAAAGGTAAAGGCATAGCGCTCACCCGTCCCGCAGCGGGTGGCCGTGTTTGGCTGGCGGTTTCCGTCGGGTCTGCGGTACACGGCCGCAGCGCTGGCCGGGCGGGACGGTGACACGCGTACGCCGGTGCTCCTGCACCGCAGTGGGTCCGCGTCGACCTCGACGCGACAGGTGTCACCGCAATGGCCGTGACCGCGTCACGGTGCGCGTCGCACAACCGGCCCGGCCCTGCTGACCCGTCGGGAAGTGGACTATTCGGAAACGCTATCGGGGAAGGCCGTCTGCGTGTATCCGCCGCGCAGGGTGCCCTCGATGTAGCTCGCCTTGCACGCGCGGCGGGCGATCTTGCCGCTCGACGTACGAGGAATCGAGCCCGCGGGCACCAGCAGGATGTCGCGCGCGGTGACCCCGTGCCTGGTCGACAACGCGGCCCGCACGGTGTCGGCGACGGGCTGCGGGTCGGCCTTGCCCGCACCCGGTGCGCGCTCGGCCACGATCACGAGTTGCTCGGCCGAATCGTCCGCGTCGTAGTTCAGACCCGACTGCGTGTTCTCGAACACGACGGCGGGCAGCTGGTTGGCCGGGACCGCGAACGCGGCGACGAAGCCGGACGCAGCGCGGTGCTGGCCTCCTGCGCCGAGAACTCGAGGTCCTGCGGGTAGTGGTTGCGGCCGTCGACGATCACGAGGTCCTTGACGCGGCCCGTGATGAACAGCTCGCCGTCGATGTACACGCCGTAGTCGCCGGTGCGCATCCAGTTGGCGTCCTCGGGCGTGCCCTCCGCGTGGCTGCCCTCGGCGAGCCGGTTGGTGAGCTTGTTGTGGAACGTCTCGGCGGTCTCGTCGGTACGACCCCAGTACCCGATGCCGATGTTCTCGCCGTGCAACCAGATCTCCCCGACCCGGTCGTCGGGCTGCTCGATGCGCGACTCCGGGTCGACGATGGCAGCCCACTGGCTGCGCGCGACGTACCCGCAGGACACCTGCGGAATGGCGTTCTCGGCGTCCTGGTCCACCTTCACGACGCGGCCGGCGTTGAGCTCGTCACGATCGACGTAGATGACGCGGGCCTCGTCCGAGTGCCGGGTGGAGGACACGAACAGGGTGGCCTCGGCCATGCCGTACGACGGCTTGATCGCCGTCTTCGGCAGCCCGTACGGTGCGAACGCCTCGTTGAACTTGCGCATCGACGACGTGGTGACCGGCTCGCTCGTACAAAGCGTCACCACTTCCCGGTCGACATTATCCAGCGCTGCGTGTGGTTGTACTTACGCTTCAGCCTCAGCTTCCGCGATGTGGAGGAGATGATGCTCGAACACGGTGTCCTACGAAATGATCTGGCGCTGGTGCGCGAAAGTCGGGCAGGACTGGGCGTGCCCGGCTGCGGCACCGCCGGGCACGACCCGGCGACAAGTGGCACGTCGACGAGGTCCTTTTTGACGATCGACGGCGAGCAACGCTACTTGTGGTGCGCGGTCGACCAGCACGGCAACGTGCTCGACGTGCTGGTGCATGCCCAGGCGCAATGCCAACTGCCAGGCGATCTTCCGGGAACCGCTCAAGGCCCTGCCATACGTGCCGCGGGTGCGTCACCGATAAGGCCGGCCAGCTACACCTCGCGCATCGCGACGTGCTCGGCTCGGTCGATCGTCGACGATCCAAGAACTGAACAATCGAGCGAGAACTCGCATTAGCCGAAACGGCAGCGCGAGCGTGCTATGAAACGCTTCAAGCGAGTCGACTGCGTCATCGACGAGCGCATCCATGGTCGGCGGGAGCACCCCGAGACCGGGCCGGGTCAAGGAACATTGCCACCGGCGTCGTACGCGTCGGGACCGGCACCGCGGCGCTGCGCAACGTCTTCAACCGGCCCCGGGTCAGCTCTACCACTGCCTGCACACCTGGCCAGACCTGCGACGCGCCGAAGGCGTCTCCCCGCGATGCCGGCACACCCGAACCGGTCGCGGCTTGACTCTTACGCTGATCTGAGGTGTAAGCGGTCCGTCGACGCCACCACATCCGGCGACTCGGTGTCCAGTTCCAGATTGGCCCGTACAAATCCGTGCCGTCGGCGCGGGTGATGATGCCATCGCGGCGGCCGCCGAGGGTGTGAAGATGCCGGCGGGCGGCGGATTCGTCGGCGCGCACACGCCAAAGCTCACCAGGGCCCAGCCATGAGTGGGCTCGTCGGCGGGTTCGGCGATGAACACTCATGCAGAACTACTATCGCCGCAGTCGTCGCGTCGCTGGTCGCCTCGTGATCCCACAGCCCGAACCTGGGAGGGGACCTGCAGTAGTGGGGGTCTGTGGGGATGCGGTGCAGGTCCAGCCGCCAGGTGTGGGTCGTTTTGCTGAGATAGTCGTAGGTTTCGCCATAGTCGAGACCCGATTCGAAGAACACAACCGGCACCTCCGGTTCGACGCGGCGGGCGAGGTCGAGGACGGCGAGGGAGTCCATTCGGCCGGGTATTGGCGGGCGGAACCTGGATGCCCAGAGCGTACCCGCGGTCAATCTTCATGGCGCCAGTTCGAGTCCGGCGAGGGTCCGCTTCTGGCCGACGGTGACGACCGAGCGTTGGGTTACCCGGCAATGGTCGGTGGCAAGAGGGATCAGGTGCATATGGTCCTCATCCCCGGGTTAAGGATGGTCGACATCGACGAACTCCGACTCTCTACCATCCTGACCGATAACGAATAGCTATTGTCCAATACTTCCCATGACCACCGAACCGCCGCCGAGCCGATCTAGCCGCTTTCGATGGCGCGCAGATCCTTGCGAAGAATTTTGCCAGCAGCGGACTTCGGGACGATGTCGATGAACTCGACCGTTCGAACCTTCTTGTGCGGGGACACACGCTCGGCGACGAACGCGATGACACCGTCCTCGTCGATCGTGGCGTCGGCCTGCCGTACGACGAACGCCTTGGGCACTTCTTCGCCCTCGGAGTCCAGAACGCCGATGACGGCGGCGTCGGCGATCTCGGGATGGGTGAGAAGTAGGGCTTCGAGTTCGGCGGGCGGAACCTGGTAGCCCTTGTACTTGATGAGTTCCTTGAGCCTGTCGACAATGTAGACGACGCCCTCGGGATCGGCGACGGCGATGTCACCGGTGTGCAGGTACCCGTCGGAGTCGAGGGTCTCCGCCGTTGCAGTCGGGTTGTTGAGGTAGCCTGCCATGACGTTCGGCCCCTTGACCCACAGCTCGCCCGGCTCGCTCAATCCCTCTACAGGAAGGTTGATTTCATTGCCGCTGCTTGGGTCAACCAGTTTGTTCTCGGTGTTGGCCAGCGGCTGTCCTACAGAGCTGAGTGGCATGTCGTCGCGGTCGAACGGGATGATGTGGCTGACCGGGCTGAGCTCGCTCATTCCGTAGCCCTGACGCACCCGCGTGTTCAAGCGTTGGGCGACCGTCTTGCCAAGTTCCTCGTCCAACGGTGCCGCGCCCGAGAAGATGGTGTGAACACTCGAGAGGTCGTACTCATCGATTAACGGGTTCTTGGCGAGCGCCACAGCCACTGGCGGGGCGATGAAGAGGTACGTCAGCTTGTGTTCGGAGATGATGCGCAGAAATTCGACGAGGTCGAACTTCGGCATGGTTACCAAATGTGCGCGCAGCTTGAGGGCGATATTCAGCAACACTGTCAGGCCATAAATGTGAAAGAACGGCAGTACCGCCAGGATCGCGTCGTTGCTGTCGATGCCCACTCGCGGTTCCATCTGCGCGATGTTGGCCACGAGGTTGCGATGGGTGAGGATAACGCCTTTCGGCACACCTGTCGTTCCCGAGGAATAAGGGAGCACGGCGACGTGAGTTGCTGGATCGAACGAGACCTCGGGGACAGGTGCGCCCTCGGCGAGCAAATCCCGTAAGCTTTCGTGGCCCTCAGCGCCGTCGAGCACGATCACATGATCAGCATCGATGCCGACGTGCTCGGCGGCGGCCATCGCCTGCGTGTAGAGCGTTGACACGGTGAACAGGAACTTCGCGCCCGAATCGGTGAGCTGCTTCGCGATATCCTCAGCCGTGTACAGCGCGTTGATCGTCGTCGCGGTTCCGCCGGCGCGCAGGATACCGTGCAATACCGAGGCGAACGCGGGCACGTTCGGTGAGTGGAGCCCGACAACGCCACCGACTTCGAGTCCACGTGCAGCCAGAGCACCCGCAATGGCATCGATCTGACCGATCAGCGTCTTGTAGGTGCTCACAGCGCCGGACGTGCCGTCGATTAGTGCGGGCCTATCGAGATCGGACCCGGCGATGGATCCGAACAGGTAGTCATAGACGTTCAGTTCGGGAATCTCGACATCGGGAAAGGGGCTGTTGAAACTCACGGTTCTCCTTGATGGAAAGAGCGTCGAGGTGGCCAAAAGATCGGTACACGAACGAAGTTTCGGTGTACAACGAGCAATCGAAGTCATCCCGGAACCTCGGTCGGGTCCATTCATAAACAATCATTCGGGCGATGTCAGTCCAGGAGGTCGGGATCAGTTCGGAGAATCTCATCCCAAAGCGGCTGGAATGAGAACCACCCAGCGTATGGGCTTCCGGTCTGCTCTCTGGTGAACATTGCGTTCTCGTGATCGATCAGAACTGGTGTGCCGGCCGCCTCGGCCAGCAACTGCGCTTGGCAATTACGTTCGGAGCTGATGAACCACCATGCTGCCTCAGCGACCGACTCGCCGACCGTGAAAATTCCGTGGTTGCGGTGCAGTGCCATACGCTGGCCGATCAAGCTTTTGCCCAAGTTCCGACCGACCTCCCGATCGAGCACTACAGCGCCCGCCCCTTCGTTGACCACGACGTGATTTCCGTAGAGTGCGCAGGCGTCTTGTGTGATCGGATCGAGCAGGCGCCCCAACGAGGCCCATGCCTTGCCGTGTACAGCATGCGCATGGCAGGCTGCCACTACGCCGGGATTGGCTTCGTGAATCGCTGAGTGGATCGTGAATCCAGCTGCATTGACGGGACGATTCCCCTGCCGAACGGACCCCTCATGATCGACGAGTATTAGGTCGGAGACGCGAATGTGCCGGAAGGACATTCCGAATGGGTTCACCCAAAACATGCTTGGATACTCCGGGTCACGCACTGTTATGTGACCGGTCACGCCCTCCCCGAAACCGAGTCGCCCAAAGATTCGGAAGGCACCAGCGAGCTGCTGCTTGCGGTGTCGACGCTCGTCCTCGCTGCTCGCGAACGTGGGCGGTCGGGGTAACGAGATCCCGGACTGCTTGGGTTCCAACATGGGCAGTGGGGAAGCGTCCTCGGACGCGGTGACGAAAGTACGGTTCGGCGTTTTCATAGCAAACTCTGATCCCTTCGAAGGGTGGCTTTCAAGAATCAACAGCATTGAGCAGTAACATTTGTGGAGACAATCGCCACACGAAGCTGCGGTTCTGCAAGGTGCGAGTGTCGAGTGGTTACGAGATCAACTAATATTTTTGACAACCCGCCGCATCGGATACCCACAGCGCAGTTCGGTTACTCTAGTGCAGCGTGGGGGTAAGTATTTTGATAGTCGACCTGTCACCGGTGACCACCACAAGATTGGGTGATGTCCTACGACGCACACTTTCGGGGCTCATGTGCGAGCGCTGTAAGTGCCGCCAGCCCATAAATGTGATTGGGAGAGGTGGTGCCTTGCTCGAGTCGGGCCAACTGAAACCTTGCGGCACCCCGAAGCCTATAGTTGTACTCGCTCATTTCGATTGAGAAGGCGGTCGCAACGCTTTCCGGGGCTGGCACTCCAAGCGGATCCCAGAGAAGCGCAAAATCGAGGATGTCATTGTCGTTAAGGCTGTTCCACATTTCATCCTCCTTGGGGTGCTTGCACTGATTTCGTCCGCAAGTTCTCTAGATCGTCAGCTGAATGGCCAATTCACGTAACAAATCGTTGCGGGTTTACGGGATGGGTGAGGAACCGCGCCGGCGGTGCGGGTATGCGTTCACCAAACTGTGTATCTCGGCTTCGGAACAGGTCGACTCAGGGATGACCTGCCACAATCGCTCGAGGAACCGGCGCCGCGTCATCCCGAACTGCATAAGGATCTCCTCCTCGGAAGCGCCTCCGTACGGCGCCCACATGGTGGCGAACCTAATCAGGCGCTCCGCCTCGATGTCAGGATGGGTGCGCTTGCGGTTGGCTTCAATCCAACCGGCACGGCGCCGTTGACGCCACTGGGGAGAGTTCACGGAATTTCACCTCTAGTCGTACTGGGGAAGTCCTCGGAAGTATGGGGGAACGCCAGGCGTCCTCATCCTGACCGTTCAGTTACTTATTGCACGCCGCACTAGCGCTATCTCGTCACAGGAGAGCGCACCCGCTTTCACGCAGGCCAACATCTGTTCAGCGTATTACGGCGGTCCGCCGGCACCCGGAACGAAACACCTTGCCTGGCGGACCGCCATGAACAGGAGCGCTCGGGCAGGCGCGTCGCCGGTCCCGGCAGGCTGGATATCCTCATCGTCGGCAGCATGCGTCGCCTGCCATGCGCCGCAGTGTGGCACTACGACAGTTGTCCTGGAGCGACTCGTACAGGTAGATAGGACCAGCGTGTCGGAACAGAAGCGCTGCGCGGGCTCGAAGCAGCTCCGCTAAGAACTGTTCCCACCTTCAAAGCCCGCCAGCAGCCTCGCAACAGGCACGGAGCGGGCAACAGTAGCCACACATGTGCTTTGGGTATGTGGATTACCTGAGCGCAGCAATGCTTCGGCCCAACATTGCACACACGACGCGACCTGACCGGGGTTATTCCGCCAAGAACTGGCGGGCGTGTGAGAGGAAGCGCTCGGGGTATTGGAATTGAGCCCCGTGGCCGGCGTCTGGGTAGATCAAGAGCTGTGCGTTGGGAATGTTCTGAGACAGATGCCAGGAGTTGATCGTTGGAATCATCACATCGTCAACCCCATTGAGCACGAGAGTCGGCTGGGTAATCGCCTGCAGGTAAGCAAACGGGTTGTCGCCGGGTAACGGCGGCAGATAGGCCGCCGAAGCTTCCGCCTGCGCCTGCGCGACTTCAGGCGAGCTGGGCGGATCCTGGTCGACGCGCAGATGTCGCCGATCCCAGAACGCCAATCCTGCCCGCTTGGCCGCTTCCGAGCGCCCGAAGAACAAGTACAAGAAATCTTCCGCAGTAGGTACGGGGTTAGGCGCAACCTCCAGCGCCTTCGGTTCCATCTTGGGATCGCCCCCGCGCAAGCCGGTTCCGAGGAGCAAAAGCTTGCGCACCAAGCGGGGATGGCGGAGCGCCACCTCCTGCACCACAAACCCTCCGATAGAGAACCCGAGAAGGTCGACCTGAGGAAGGTCGAGCGCTTCGATGACCGCGGCGACATCGTCAGCCATGTCCTCGATGCGGTTCCGGGGGACACCTGTCGACGAGGCGATGCCTCGACCATTGAACAAAATGACTTCTCGATCCTCGGCCAACCCGTCTGTCAAGATTGGATCCCAATGATCCAGTCCGGCACGAAAGTGCGGCACCAAGAAGATCGGCACGCCAACGCCCGCCGCTTTACCCCAGCGCCGGTAGGCGAATTTCTCACCATCGACTTCGACGAAGCGGGTCGGTGCGGTTACGTGTGTATCGGTCATGGCTGAACGTCCTTTCAATCGGTATTTGTCTAATCATGATGGCCGTAATCTAACGTGTCAAGACTTTTGATGATGGTCGACATCCATGTATGATCGCTGGACCCAAACGTCACTGGACGGCGAGAGGTCGAACCGTATGAGGGTCACCAAGGAGCAAGCCCGAGCCAATCGGGAGCGTGTCGTCGCCACAGCCTCGACGTTGTTTCGCGAACACGGTTACGACGGAATCGGCGTCGCAGACCTCATGGCGTCCGCCGGACTCACGCACGGCGGGTTCTACAAGAACTTCCGCTCCAAAGCGGCCCTGATGTGCGAATCCGCGGCGAGTGGATTTGAGCAGCTCTTGACCAAAGTGGCCGACCTGGATATTCCTCATTTCGTCGACTACTACGTTTCGCGGACGCATCGGGACTCCCGCGCCGATGGGTGCACCTTGGCCGCCCTGGGCGGAGATGCGGCCCGTCAACCCGATGAGGTCAAAACAGCGTTCGAAGCCGGGATCGAGACCATGGTGGCGATTCTGCAGCGCGCAGCGGGCGATGAAAACGACCCTGCGTCACGTGCACGAGCGATCAGCCTCCTAGCCGAAGGCGTCGGCGCAATCGTACTGTCGAGGGCCTGTGCAGACTCGTCGGAGATGTCCGACGAGATACTCGACGTGTGCCACTCTGCTATGCAATTCCGCGGTGCATAGCCTTCCTGAAGGTCGTCAGCAACACTACGCAATCGCCGATATGGCTGGGTGACAACGTTACACGTGAATTCCCGCTATCCCGTAGTACGCGCAGCCAGGCCGCCGGATGCAAGACACGGCGGCCTGGCTGCCGTGTTATTGAGGGTGCAGTTCATGGTGGTTGTTGGACGAAAAATGCTGCGGCGCAGACCTTTACAATTAGGCCGTCGATCCCTAGTGTCGTACGCCATAAATTCGTGCTTTAACTTGATATCCTGAGGCATGCCTCGAACCGGACGCCCGAAGGCTGAGTTGATGTTGACCGATGACGAACGCGAACAACTCGTTCGATGGTCGCGGCGAGCGAAAACCCCACAATCGTTGGCACTGAGGTCGCGGATCGTGTTGGCCTGCGCGGAGCCGGGGATGACCAACAAGCAAGTCGCGGCAGACCTGGGGATATCCGCTAACACGGTCAACAAATGGCGCGGGCGCTTCGTCGACCGACGCCTCGACGGCTTGGTCGACGAACCTCGACCGGGTCGTCCGCCCTCGATCTTGCTGGACCGGGTCGAAGACGTGGTCACCGCGACACTGGAAACCGCCCCGGCCAATGCGACGCACTGGTCGCGTACCTCGATGGCCAAGCGCACCGGCCTGTCACCGTCGACGATCGGCCGGATCTGGCGCAAGTTCGAACTCAAACCGCATCTGACCGACGGGTTCAAGCTTTCCACGGATCCGCAGTTCGTGGACAAGGTCGTCGATGTTGTTGGCCTTTACCATAATCCGCCCGAGCATGCCGTTATCCTCTGTGTGGACGAGAAGAGCCAGATGCAGGCCTTGAACCGTTCCCAGCCGGTGCTGCCGATGATGCCCGGCATGCCGGAACGGCGCAGTCATGACTACGCCCGCAGCGGCGTCACCAGCCTGGGGGTACCTCCCTGGACGTAGTCCTTGGGGGAGTCGCGGCGTTCAACATCGCCGACGGCACGGTGATCTCCGAGCTTCATCGACGTCACCGGGCCGTGGAGTTCAAGAAGTTCCTCACCGCGATCGACAAGGCCGTCCCCGACGAGTTGGACGTGCATCTCGTCTGCGACAACCTGGCCACCCACAAGACGCCGGCAGTGGGCGACTGGTTGGCCAAGCACCCACGTTTTCACGTCCACTTCACCCCGACCGGGTCCTCGTGGATCAATCAGGTCGAGCGATGGTTCGCATTCCTGACCGATCAGCTGCTCCGCCGTGGTGTACACAAAAGCGTTGCAGCACTGGAGAAAGACGTTCGCAACTGGATCAAGACCTGGAACGACGACCCGAAGCCGTTCGTCTGGCACAAGACCGCCGAGGAGATCCTCGATTCCCTCGCCAAATATATCTCACGAATTTCTGACGCGGGACACTAGTGTGATCAGTGTCATAGCCTGGAGCTCAACGGGAGCCCTCTTCCGGCAATTCTGACGTCGCGTTCTCTACGCCCGGTTGTTCGTCCTGATCTAGTCGGACCGGGATGGGGGATGGACATGTCAGCGGTAACAGCTTCGGTGTTCGAACGACGGTCACACAACTTGCCGGCTTTCCCGGTGAGCATTCGAGAATCATTTCGAATCGAAGGAGAAATCAATGGAACGTCTTGCTGGAAAGGTCGCCTTCGTCAGCGGAGCGGCCCGTGGACAAGGCCGTAGTCATGCGGTCCGGCTCGCCGAGGAGGGAGCCGACATCATCGCTGTCGATTCGTGCGCTGACGTGCATTCCGCCGCTTACCCGATGGCCACCCGGGATGAATTCGATGAGACGGTCGCACTCGTGGAGAAGCTGGACAGGCGAATCGTGTTCCGAATCGCCGACGTTCGCGACAACGAGGCGGTCGCGGCGGCGCTGAGCGACGGTGTCGCAGAACTCGGTCGTCTCGACATAGTGGTCGCGAACGCTGGAATCGTCAGCAACGCCCCCATTGCCGATCTGGGACCTGGCATGTGGGGCGACGTAGTCGACATCAACTTGACCGGCGTGTACAACACTGCCCGCAACGCCGTGCCCTACCTGATTGAGGCTGGGTCGGGTGCAATGGTTTTCACCGGCTCGGCGCTGGGCACGCGTCCTATGCAAAACTCCGCTCACTACGTCGCCGCCAAGGCCGGTGTTGTGGGCCTGATGCGAGCATTGGCGCTCGAATTGGCACCGCACCTGATTCGCGTCAATACTGTCAGCCCGAGCATGGTAAACACGAAGATGATTCACAACGAGGCCATGTACCGTTTGTTCCTGCCTGACATCGAAACTCCCACACCGAAACAAGCGGAAGAGGCCTTCTCGATCAGCCCCATGCCTTTTCCATGGGTGGAAGCGAACGACGTGTCCAATGCGGTGGCGTTCCTAGTCAGTGAGGAGGCACGCTACGTGACAGGCCAGGATCTCAAGATTGATTGTGGCTTCAGCCTCGGCTGATCACAGCACACTACGGTCGACCCAGAGCAAGCGACCGTAGTGTGCTGTGCTGTGGCGGTGCTTGTAGAGCCGCACGATCCTCGACACCATACCGCCACCGAGCCGGCAGTGATAATTTTTGAACCCTTCTAACCATGCCGGTCGCTGTTGACCGTGAATCTATGTGCGTTGATGGCCTGTCGACTGTCAGGCGGCCCTGAACCACCATCGATCGGTGGGGATGTTCGATGTCCCCACCGCATCAGGCACCAGCGGCGGAGCGCCCTCTCGCAGGGCAGGTATGTCCAAGCTGTGATTCACCCACACTCGGGGTGGCGGTGCTCGCGGACGCTGACGCGTTTGGCGAGATCAAGGCGGTCGTTGAACTGCTGATGCAGACACGTCCCGTGTTCCCAGTCCAGTTGGTGCCACTGCCGGGTGTTCGGGTCTGTTGAAGTACGCGCGCCGGACGTCGTGGGAGTCCACGAAGATCGGCCAATCACCCGCGGTAGTGGGCGGCGAATCGGCCGACGTGATTGAAAACGGTGTGCCACCGCGGTCACCGTGCGTTCGACCGCAGCGGCCCCCTGCGGTCCAGGCCCGGGCCGACCATCAGCTCGCGGATGGACCAATCAGTGCCCTCGACGAGCAGTTCGTATCTGCACAGTGGGTTAGGGGGCGGTCGCACTCCATGCTCTGGGTTCCTCGGACCGGTCGACAATGGGGGCTCATGTCGTCCGCTGGCCCAAGGGGCGCTCCAGAGCCTGACGAGGAAGCGCCCGGCTCCGTCCGGGTCGGAGCAGCCCCGGCGGGGACCCGGACGTGCGCTGTACCGAGCAGTGCGGCGACCGCTTCGACGTACTTGCGGTCGGCTCGTGGTAGGCGAACAGCAGGTTTGCGATCCTGTGCCGCGTCTCGGCAATCCCAACGCTCATCCCCGAGACCTCGGCATGGGCGGCCTGCCGATGGCGAGCCAGTGCTCGACCGCAGTCGTTGCCGTGTGGGTGCTTAGCACCGTGTGGACCTGGAAGCGCATAGGGGTGGCGTAGTCGAGAGACTCCGCAGTGGTGGTCGAGCCCGGCGACGATCACTGGAGACTGGATGCGGTAATAGAAGAGGTCCTTGGCTTGTGGACTCCGATCCAGGAGAGCCGAGTCTGGTCCAGGTGTGCCTCGACCTCGCGCGTGGCGTGCGCGCGCGGGTCCGCGGAAGGGCAGGACGAACTGCTCGACGATGGCGGGGACGTGCTGGCCGGCGTCGTCGAGGACCGCGTCGATCGGGCGGGTTTGGCGGTCGGTCCAACCGGGCCTCCTCTCGCCCGGCTATTGGTATCTCTGCATATCAGTTCTCAACGTAGTACTTCGACATTTCGCAGCTGGCACTCGGCCCCACAAGCCAAACCCGACATAGGAACGAATTATCGGCGCATACGGTGTGGCTTTAGTGAAGCAGTACGCACCGTCTTATTATTGGCTACGTTGACCTGCCAGCCCCGGCAATTAGGCGTTCGAGGTAGTCGACGTCTTCACGGAGTCTGGCAATTGCGCGGGCGGGGCCGTCCTCCGCTACTGGCCCGTCGCTTCCGTGGCCGCGCTCCAGGGAGCGTCCGGCCATGTCGCCGAGTTGTTTAGCGACAGTTTCGTCGTTGCGCGCGTTCCCTGGTTGGTGCCACCATGCTATCCAATTGAGCATGCCGATAATGCCCAGGGCTGCCGATCTGGAATCAATGGGTCTTAATTCGCCGGCGCTGATGCCGTCTTCGATAACGCGAATGAATTCCTTTAGTACCTGACGTCGACCCTGCTCGAATGTTCTGGCGAGGTACGGGGGCAGTTCGGCTTCGGATCGAACGATAAGCTGGAATTGATTGGGATTCCGCGCTTGATGAAGGGCGATCGTGGTGGCCATACTGCGAAGCCTTTCCGAGGGGCGGAGATCGAGGCGGTCGTTGATCTTTCGGAGGTGATCGGCCGGAGTTTGCGTGGTTTCGGACACTAGGCGCGCGAGTAGTTCATCCTTGTTGGCAACGTAGTGGTACAGCGCGGGGCGCGTGAGACCTGTGGCGTCGGCTATGTCTTGCAATGTGGTTCTGGCGAATCCGCGTTCGGCGAACAAGCGCGTGGCCTGAGCGAAGATCTGCTTTTCGACAAGTTCGCGGCGTGGGCCAGTGTGGGCCTCGCCACGCGCATCGACGCGGGTCGATTGCGTCGCGACGTAATCGACCCCGCGGCGGGATCTGCGTTCAACCGCTTTGTCCTCGCGCGTCATATGTGAACCCTGTCCTCATGGTCGTTCGTTGTCGGAGTGGCGTAGTCGACCAGCCCGCTGCCGACAAATTGCGCTGTCAGCAGGCCCTCGATGTCCGATAATATCATCCGCGGTGACGAAAGTCTGTCACTTATGTCAATAATTTGCTCGGCTCCGGCGGTAGCGAGTCGACTCGAAGCAGGGAGTGCTGATGACCATCGATTTTAACGGGCAGGTCGCGATCGTGACCGGAGCAGGCGGGGGACTGGGCCGGGCACACGCTCACGCCCTGGCCGCGCGCGGGGCACGCGTCGTCGCCGAATTACCGCGTTAGGAGGGTCGGCTGTGGCCGACCACAGTGATGTGACGGACTATGACCAGATCGTCGCGATGACCGATCGGACGGTTGGAGAGTGGGGAGGGTCGACATCGTGATCAACAACGCTGGGATCCTGCGGGATTCGACATTCCGTAAAGCGAACCTCGATGACTTCCGCCGTGTCCTCGACGTTCACCTGATGGGAGCGGTGCACACCTGCAAAGCCGCGTGGGAGCACCTGATCTCGCAGGGCTACGGCCGAATCCTGATGACCACTTCAGCCTCGGGCATATACGGCAACTTCGGCCAGGCGAACTACGGGGCCGCCAAGTCCGCCCTGGTGGGGCTCATGAACGTCCTCGCGATCGAAGGCAAGCCGAAAGGGATTCGGGTCAATGCCCTCGCACCTCTCGCCGCAACGGGGATGACCGAGGACATCTTCGACGCCGAAACGGCCAGCCTGCTCACGCCGGAGTCCATCACGGCGGGCGCGCTGTTTCTCGTCTCCGACGACGCGCCGACGAAAACGATTCTCGGTGCGGGCGGCGGGACCTTCGCGGTCAGCGCCATGGTCGAAGCGCAGGGAGCGTTTCTGCCCGTCGATGCGAGGGCGCCAGAAGACGTCGCTCGGCAATGGGATTCGATCAGCGACAAGAGTCTCGCCTCGGGTACCGACAGCATGACCGATCAGGTTCGACACATCGTCGAGGCTGCAACTCGCGGCTCGACCCACCTCTGAAGCCCATCGCTCCCGCGGCAAACTCCACTCTTGGAAGCGGAGGTCGCCCGGCGCAATCCCGCCTGGCGACCTCGGCATTGCTGGGGTGTCCGTGGTGTCACGGCGGCATGCGTGTCGAAAGTTTTCCTGTCAGTTGTGTTGACAATTAGTCACCGCTGACGACAAGATGATGTGCATCACACCCCCGACGCCCACTTCTCTCGGACCGTCACATTGAAGCCTCAGGAGCCCTACATGTCGTATGTCATCGGAATTGATGTGGGAGGTACCTTCACGGACGCCGTCCTCGACGACGGTGCCGGAACTCTCGTCGCCGCGAAGGCCCCGTCGACGCCGCCTGACTACTCGGTGGGTGTCCTCGAGACCCTCGAGCAGCTCTCGGCCCAGCTGGAGATCTCCACCGAAGAGATGCTGGCCGACACGCACCACATCGCGCACGGAACGACGTCCTCGCTCAATGCGCTGGTGATGGGCAATGTCCCGGACGTGGGCTTCATCGCCACCAAGGGCCACCGCGACTCGATTTTCATCATGAACGTCGAAGGCCGCTTCCTCGGCCGCGGCTCGTACGAGTTGCAGAACCCGATCATGCAGGACAAGAACCACAAGCTGCTGGCCAAGCACCTGGCCAAAGAGGTGACCGAACGAATCGATCGCGACGGTAACATCGTCGTCGCCCTCGACGAGGACGAGTGCCGCGACCGCATCCGCACACTCATCGGCCACGGCGTGCGTGCGATCGCAGTGTCGCTGCTCTGGTCGTTTCGGAATCCGCAGCACGAACTGCGGATAAAGGACCTGATCCACGAGATCGATCCCGACGTGTTCGTGGCGCTCTCCAGCGAAGTCAGCCCGCGAATCCGTGAATTCGCGAGGCACTCGACTACCATCATGAGCACCCAGGTCGGCCCGGGGCTGCGCAGCTACCTCGACCACCTGCAGGGCGAGCTCGACGCACGCGGGCTGACCGGACCCCTGCTGGTGATGCAGAGCAGCGGCGGCGCCGTTACGGCAGCCGAGGCACCCGACCAGGCCATCTCAACGGTCGGTTCGGTTCTGACCGGCGGTGTCATCGGATCGATGGCGCTGGCCAAGCAGCTCGGGCACTCCAATGTTATCGCCACCGACGTCGGCGGTACCACCTTCCTCACCGGCCTGATCGTCGGCGGGGAGCCGGTTCGCGACTCGGTGACGGTCATCAACCACCATCCCATCAACGTTCCGACGCTTAAAGTCGACGCCATCGGTTCCGGCGGCGGTGCCATCGCCTGGGTCGACGAAGGCCGTAACCTGCGGATCGGACCGAAGAGCGCGCAGGCCGTACCCGGCCCTGCCTGCTACGACCAGGGCGGCACCGAGCCGACCAACACCGACGCAAACCTCGTACTCGGCATCCTGCCCGAGACCGGTTTGCTGGGCGGGAAGAAAGCGCTGAACAAGGAGCGCTCGCGTGAGGCGATCCGGACCCGGATCGCCGAACCTCTCGGCCTGTCGATCGAGGACGCCGCAGCAGCGATCTACGCCGCCCAGACCGCGCAGACGGGCGATCTGCTCCGCAAGACCGTCGTCGAGGCCGGCAAGGATCCCCGCGATTTCGTGCTCTACGCCTTCGGCGGATCGGGGCCGGCGTTCTGCGCCGCTTACGCAGCCGCACTCAATGTCAGAGAGGTGGTCATCCCCCTGGGTGCCGTCGCCTCTGCGTTCTCGGCATTCGGGCTGGCCTCTTCCAACGTCGTTCTCACCCGCGAGATGTCCGACCCTGCATTCGCGCCGTTCGACCCCGAGTCGGTGGACAAGGTTTTCAAGGACCTCGAAGAGCAGGTACTCGCGGGAATCGACCGCCAGGACGTGAAGTTCGACCACGTCGACCTCACTCGCGAGATCGACATGCGCTACGCGATGCAGCTGGCCGAGGTCCCCGTCGAGGTCCCGGACCACGACGATTTCCCGAAGGCGCTCGAAGAGGTGGTCACGCTTTTCGAGCGTCGCTACGCCGAATTATACGGCGAGGGAACAGGTTTCCGTGAGGCAGGTATTCAGTCGATCACCTATCGCGTTCGTGGCACCGGCGTTCTCGGCACCGCGCCCCAGCTGCCGCCGCTCGCCGCCGCACCCAGCAGTGATTCTTCCAGTGCGATCAAGGAGGCCCGCCCGGTTTCGCTCGATCTCGAAATCGGATTCGTCGATACTCCCGTCTACGACTATTCGAAGTTGGGTGCCGGTCACGTCATCCACGGGCCCGCGATCATCGAGGTGCCGACCACCACAGTCGTCATTCCGCACAAGCGCACAGGCACGGTCGACAGCCTCGGCAACCTGATAATTACCAACTAGGAGCTCGCCATGCCAATGCCAGTCCTCGGATCCGACAAGTTCATCAGCCGCCCAGTCGACCCGGGCGAACTGAATGATTCCCTCAAATCGCTCATCCCGGTGCACACCGTCACCGATGAGCAGGTCCGCAACATCGACCCCCTGACGTACGAAGTGGTACGACATCGCCTGTGGTCGGTCACCAACGAGATGGGCGAAGCTCTCATGCGTATGAGCGGCTCCCCGATCGTGACCGATGCCAACGACTTCGACTTCGCCCTGAGCGACGAACTCGGACAAGAAGTTCAGGTGGGCCTGTACAACACCATGCTCGTCGGCGCTGTCGACCTGGCCATCTACTGGACTCTGCAGAATCGCGTTGTCAACCCGGGCATCGAAGAGGGCGATATGTTCCTCTGCAACGACCCTTGGGTGGGCGGCGGACTGCACCAGAACGACGCGATGGTCTACCAGCCGATCTTCCACGAAGGCAAGCTCTTCGCCTGGACGAGCGCAGTCGCTCACCAGGCCGACCTGGGCGGTGTCGGTCTCGGGTCGTTCTCTCCGGCAGCAGAAGACGTATTCTCCGAGGCACTGCCGACCCCGCCGGTAAAGGTCGTGCGTGGCAACGTCGTGCAGGAAGACATCGCCGACATGTGGGTACGCCGCTCGCGCGTACCGATGATGGTCGGACTCGATCTGCGCGCGAAGGTCGGCGCCAACACCGTCGGCCGCAACCAGCTGTTGCAGATCATCGACCACTACGGTGCCGACACGGTCAAGGCCGTGATGAAGCGGATGATGAACGACGCCGAGTCCCGTCTGCGGAGCAAGCTGACCAGCGTGCCGGACGGCAAATGGAGCGCAACCGGATACCAGGATCAGTCCCACGAGGGCGACCGCGGCGTACATGGCATCACCGTCACCATGACCAAGGCCGCCGATCACCTGACATTCGATTTCACCGGCACCGACCCGAGCTCGGGGGTGATCAACTGCACCTACGCCGGACTGCGAGGCGGCATCATGCTGGCAGTGCTCCCCCACTTATCGGGTGATATTCCCTGGTCCACCGGCGGAATCATGCGCTGCTTCGACATCATCACCGAAGAGGGAACGATCAACAACGCAACGTTCCCCGCTGCGGTGAGCCGCGCACCGATCGGTCCTGCTTGGCTGACCGGCAACCTTGTCGCAGAGTGCCTGTCGAACATGCTCGAGACAGCGGATGTGACCAACGGGCACGTTCAGGCCACGTGTTGCGGTACGTGGGACACCGCCGTCATCGCCGGCTTGGACGAGCGCAACGGTGCCTCGGTTCCGTTTCTGTCGATCATGATGGAACCGATGGCCGGTGGTTTCGGCGCCCAGCCCCACGCCGACGGAATGGACACCGGCGGACTCCTCGGCATCCCGATGGGCCGGGTGCCCGACGTCGAGATGACCGAACTGATGTACCCGGTGCTCGCCCTCTGGCGGCGTGAAGAGATCGACTCCGGCGGCCCCGGCCGTCACCGCGGCGGCGTCAGCGCCTCGCTTGCACTCGTTCCGCACGGCACCAGTACGCCGATGGGTCTGGTGCTTGCCTCGGCAGGTAAGGCAGTGAGTCAGAACAGCGGTCTCTCCGGCGGCTATCCCGGCAACTCCGGCCGCGAGACGATCATCCGCTACGGTGGTCTGCAGGAGATGCTGGCTAACGGGCAGATCCCCTCGACCATCGACCAGCTCGACGGCACGACCGAGCTCTGCCCCTGCTATGGGCGCACCTACCTCGCGCCCGGGGATGTGTTCGAGATGCATTGGCAGGGCGGCGGCGGATACGGCGATCCACTCTTCCGCGAACCCGATGCCGTCGCCAAGGATGTTCGCGACGGCTACGTCAGCACGGACGCAGCTCGCGAACTCTATGGCGTCGTCCTCGACGACGCGCTCGCGGTGGACACAAACGCGACGAACGCGCGGCGAACGGACATCCTGTCCACGCGTAAGTCCCGCTCGCCACAGGTCTCGTCGTACGGCCCGGCTTCGCCGGATTCGGTGACGCGGACTCGTCGTCTCGACGACAACCTGGCACTGGCCGAGACCGCCGATGGTCCTGGTGTGATCTGCGTCCACTGCTCGGCGGTGCTCGGAGCGGATCACGAGCAGCCGCTGTCGGTGCTCACGTACGACGGCAAGCCCAGTGAAGCCGGACCGCGAATCGTTGAGGACACCTCCCTTTACGTCGACGACGACGTGGTGTTCCGTCAGCTGTCCTGCCCGAGCTGCTCGGCGGCGTTCGCCTCCTCGGTCGTACCGACCCGTCACACGGATGACATTCGCTGGCTGAGCCGCGCACTCGCCGAGTGAGCTGATCGATCGCCCGCGAACGACTGCGAGTGATCGCGGAACCCATGGGTCGCGGTCGGAGGAGTGCCTCCGGCCGCGCCCCCAGGTGGCCGCCACACTGTGCGCAACTCGATACGCAACTGTGCTGACCAGGCTTGACGGGAGTCTGACAATTATGACAATCTTTTGTCATTAATGACAATCACGGAGGTTCACGCCATGTCCATCAACAACCCGGAATCGGGACGATGAGCCCGCGGACCGTGGCCGTCCTCGGTGGAGGCCCCGGCGGTGCCTACGTAGCGCTCCTACTTCAAATGAAGAACCCGGAGATGACCGTCACTCTCTACGAGGAGTGGCCGGCGCAGGCGACCTTCGGCTTCGGAGTCGGGCTGAGCACGAGTACGCAGCAAAGCCTCGGCCACAGTGACCCGAAGACATTCGAGATGATCGCCAACTCGTCCTACCAGGGCCACGGCGCCCATCTGTTCGCCTCCACCGGATCGGTCCGTTTCGGCGGCAACAGCCAGACTGCTATCGCCCGCGCGGATCTGCTTGAGATTCTCTACACCAGAGCGAACGAAGCCGGAGTCGATCTCCGATTCGGCGAACGTGTGTCGATCGACGACCTCGACGCCGAGGTGATCATCGCAGCCGACGGAGTCGGCAGCCGTACCCGAACGGAACGCAGCGAAGAATTCGGTGCGAACGTCGAACTCGGCCGCCAGATGTACCTGTGGTGCGGAACCGACTTCCCGCTCCCCGACGCCTTGTTCGCGCCCGCAGAGACCGAGCACGGACTGTTCACCACGCACGCATACCCTTACCGCGAGGACCGGAGCACGTTCCTCGTCGAAACCGACCCCGCAACGTGGCGCGCCGCCGGCTTCGACGCCACCGCCGAAACGATCGCACGTGGCGAGTCCGACCAGGTGGCCATCGACTACCTCGAAAAGACATTCGAGGAACAGTTGCAGGGGCATCCGTTGTTGGGCAATAACACCCGATGGACGCAGTTCCGCAACGTCAAGTGCAAGACCTGGCACCACGGGCGAATCGCGCTGCTCGGCGACGCCGCGCACACCGCGCACTACTCGGTTGGATCCGGCACGAAGCTGGCCATGGAAGATGCGATCTCCCTCTCCACGGCCCTCACCGAAGAGGCGAGCGTCGAAGATGCGTTCGTGCGGTACGAGACAGAACGCCGACCCTCCGTCGAGCGACTGCAGTACCTCGCCGAACGCAGCCAGTTCTGGTGGGAGTCCTACACCCGCCGACTGGACTTCACACCAGCACAGATGATGCTCTCGTTCCTCACCCGGGCCGGCAACACCTCCCTCGAGGCATTCCAGTCACGCGAACCCGACGTCTTCCGCGACGCGATGTCGGTACACGCCCAACGCGACTTCGACGGAATTGACGCCGGAACGACCATCGCCCAATGGGTCATTGAACAACCGTTCTCCCACGGCACGGTGCGCACCGTCTCCAGGCTGACCGACATGGACAACTCCGACTGGCAGGCCGGCACCGTCGAGGTCGACATCGTAGATCCCTGGGGCGCGGCCGCAGATGCCCTGGTTGAAACCGTGAAGTCCCGCTCGGCCGACGGGGCGCCCCTGATCACCCTTACCGGCCCGCCGACCCGCCCCGCCCTGCTCGAGCGACTCGACATCGCCGAGCGGATCCGCCTCGAGCTGGGCATCCCCGTTCGTGTCGCAGCGCCGCAGGCGCTCACCGACGACCTGGCCGCCGGCCTTGCCTCGTTCCGTACGGACCTGATTTGTTTCGACACGAGAAGGATTTGAAGATGTCAGAGCTGAAACTCCTCGACGAGAAGGTCGTCCAGTTTCCGGAAGCGGACAAAGAGCGTTACCGAAGCGCCGGCCTGTGGGGGACTGCGACGCTCTCGCAAGAGTTCACCGCCACCGCCCAGCGATTCCCCGAGCGCGTCGCCCTCATCGTGGGGGAGGAGTCGTTGACCTACGCCGAGCTGGACGACCGCTCGACCGTTCTCGCCGCCGGCCTGAACCGAGTGGGTCTGCGCCCCGGCGAAACGGTCCTCCTCCAGGTCAACAACACGCTGTCCTCGGTGGTGTCCTGGTACGGCCTGCTCAAGGCAGGATTGATCCCGATCTGCACCCTCGCGTTGCACCGCCGTCACGAGATCTCCGCCATCGCCCGGCAGACGCAGCCTGCGCTGCATCTGGTCGACGCAAAGAACCCCAACTTCGATCTCGTGACCTTCGCACTCGAGATGCGGAAGGAACTGCCATCCGTTCGCCACGTCCTCGCGATCGAAGGTGCGGGTTCGTCCGCGCAGGATATCGATTCGCTCGCCGAGGGTGTCGATCTCGATCAGGCCCGCGCAGTGGTGGCGTCCATTCAAGCCGAGGTCGACCCCGATTCGGTATCGGTACTGCAACTCTCCGGCGGCACCACCGGAGTGCCCAAGGTGATTCCGCGCCTGCACGCCGAGTACTGGTACAACGCCCGCGCCTACGCCGAAAGACTCGGCTGGGACGAAAAGGCCCGGGTGGCCTACATCGGGCCGGTCTCGCACAACGCCGGAATCATCTGCGGAATCCACGGGCCGCACGCAGTGGGCGCGGCAGCGATTCTCGGACCTCCCGCCCTGCCTCCGGTCATTCCGATGATGGCCAAGCATGAAGTGTCCGACATCGTGCTCGGCCCCTTCGCCTACGCCGTCGCCATCGATCCGGAACTGACGGCGGCCAAGCATCTGCGCCGCGTGGTCTTCAGCGGCAAGAAGGTACCTGCGGAGCACTTTGCGGCGCTGACGAACCTGAACATCTGGGCAGGTCAGCTCTTCGGGATGGGTGAAGGCCTGTGCGCGGTGACCAAGCTCGACGACTCGGCGGCAGTTCGGTCGGTGTCCATCGGCTCGCCGATCTCCCCGTACGACGAGGTGCGCATTCTGCAGCCCGGCTACGAGGACGAGGTTCCCGCGGGTGAGGTCGGGGAACTGTGCGCTCGCGGGCCTTACACGATCCGCGGATACTTCGACTCGCCCGAGTACAACGAACGCGCCTTCACCAGTGACGGCTTCTACCGCTCGGGTGATCTGGCGTCGGTTCAAATTATCGACGGTGAACCGAATTTGGTCGTCGAGGGCCGCATCAAGGACCTCATCAACCGCGGCGGCGAGAAGATCAACGCCGAAGAAGTCGAATTTCTGCTCGTCTCGCACCCGTCTATCGACGAGGCGGCGCTCGTGGCTATGCCCGACGACCGACTGGGGGAGCGGGCCTGCGCATTCGTGTACTCGGCCAAGGGTGAGCGGCCGACCATTCACGACATTCGCGAATACCTCGACTCGCTCGGCGTGGCGAAGTACAAGTGGCCCGAACGCATCGAGTGGGTCGACGAAATGCCGCGCGCCAGCCAGGTCGGCAAGCTCGACAAGAAGCGTCTGAGCGCGATCGCGCAGCACTTGACCCCGGAACCCGTCAAGGAATCTGCGACTATGACTAATAATAGACAGTAGTGACAGAATTAGCTATCGTGGAGTCATTCCGCGCAGGAGGTTGCAATGACTGAGCTAGACCACGTCGTCCGCGGCGTCGACCACGCAGCATTTCCCACGTTCGATCCGGCAGCCACGATCGCGTTCTATAGGGACGTGCTCGGGTTCCCGGTCGTGCACGCCACGTGTGCGCTGGGCTGGGGCCCGTCCGCGCATCCGGACTTCGTGCACTTCTTCTTCGACATCGGCAGCGGAGACCGCTTGGCGTTCTTCTACTACTTCGGGCTCGAAAAGCCCGAAGCGGTCGAGCCCGTCGACGCAGCGAAGGCTGATCTGCTGGCTCGCGCCCGGCATCTAGCCATCCACGTTGATACCGAGGACCACCTCCGGGAGTACCGCAGCAGGCTCGACGCGAGCGACTACAAGTGCGAGCTGCAGGTCCGGCACGAGACGGTCGAATCGATCTACGTCACTGACCCCAACGGCTACTTGATCGAGATCACCAGGCCCCTGCGCGCCCTCACCCCCGAAGACGATGTCGACGCTCGCATCAGTGCCGAAGCGCTTCTGCAGGTCTCCCAGGAGGACTCACCGTCACTGCAGAAGTTCTACGCGCGCAAGGCGGTTCTCATTGCCGAGCAGTTTGCGGACGATGCTCCCGAGGTGACGTTCGCATGACCACACTGTTCGTCCTCGACGTAGAGGACTTCACCCCGCTCGCCGAAGTCGCCGCCAAGAATCCCGATGTGACCATCACTCGGCGCGGACCGTACCTGCTGGTCAGCGCCGAAGACAAAATCATCATCGATCGAAACGCCACCGGTTGCCGCAACGCGGTGTGGTTCAGCTCGGTAGCCGCACTGTCCGGCGCCCGCATCACCACCTGGGACAAGACCGAAATGATTATCGAGCCGACCGCGACCGCGACGGACGGTACGTCATGAGTTCCGATACCGCCGTCGACAGGCTCGGCGCCGGCCGGGATGTCGCTACCGTCGAGATGCCCAGCGACGTTGTGACGACCGTGCATGAGCTGGGGGCCTTCGACGGCGCCAAACTGCACGGCGTGCTCCACCGCATCAGCGGCTCCACGGCAGTGGTCACCCTGATGCACCCGCGGCAGTCACTGACCCACCACCCTATGGTCGCGTGGCTGCTGCGGGCTGGGGTGTCGGTGTGGACGCAGGACAGCCGGTCGGTCAACAACGATATCAATCTCGTCCACGAACAGGCCATCCTCGACGTGGCTGCAGGTATGACGTTCCTGCGCGAGGCCGGTTTCGACAAGATCGTCACACTCGGCCACTCGGGTGGAGGCACCCTGTACGCCTTCTACATCGAACAGGCAGCGCTCGAACCGGAATTCCGGATAGACAGCACACCAGCCGGCCGCCGGGTGGCGCTATCCGGGGCGCAGATGCCGGTGCCAGACGGCGCGATCTTCATGGCGCCGCACCCGGGTCAAGGCAAGGTTCTGCTCAGCCTCATCGACCCGTCGGTCGCCGACGAAGACGATCCGATGTCGCGGATCCCCGAGCTGGACATGTTCGACCCCGCCAACGGGTTCGCACCACCGCCGCAGTCGTCGACCTACTCTGCCGAATGGCTCGACCACTACCGGCAAGCGCAGTACACCCGCGTCGAGCGCATCGACGCACGCGCACGAGAGATGGCCAAAGAAGTCCTCGACCACCGGGCCTCGTTCTCGGTCACAGGAGCGGTCGAGGACCGGCGTCGATCGCTCGCCCCACGCATCATCACCACCTACCGCACAAACGCCGACCCACGCTGCATCGACCTTTCGTTGGACCCCAACGATCGGCCCTACGGTTCGTTGTTCGGTGCCCGCCCTGACCTGATCAACTACGGCCTGGTCGGCTTCGGCAGGCTCACCACACCCGACGCCTGGCTCTCGACCTGGTCCGCCATCAGCAGCAACGCCGACTTCGTCCGCTGCGCCGCAGGCGTCCACGTGCCCACCCTGTATGTCGACTTCAGCGGTGACCAGGCGGCGTTCCCATCGGACGTCAGTCGCATGTTCGATGCGCTGGCAGCGAAGGACAAACGGTACGAGTCGGTACCCGGTCAGCATTTCGGTCAGCCTCTGACCAAAGGCGATCCGACCGGATATGAACTCGCGGCGCGCGTCATTGAGCCGTGGTTGAAAGATAAGTTCTGAGATGCGATCCGACAGCGCAGCAAGTACTGCCACCCTCGCCGCGGACGATCTCGAGATCGGCCAGAGATACGATCTCGGGTTGTTTGCGGTGACGGAGTCCGACATCATCGACTTCTCCAACCACTGGGATCCGCAACCTTTCCACTGCGATCCCGAGGTAGCTCGCGAGGGGTACTTCGGTGGAATCATCGCCAGCGGAGTACACACATTCGCCATCTTCCAGCGGTTGGCCGCGAGCGCGATCTACTCCTCGTGGGCCGTCATCGCTGGCCGGCGCATCTCCGACATCGAACTGCCCCGCCCAGTCCGCGGCGGCATGGAACTGCACGGCTCGGTGACAGTGGTCGACATTCGCCACGACAAGCCAGGTCGATCCCTCGTCTGCATCGCAGGGCAGCTCACCGCGGGCGAGGAGACGGTATTCAGTTTGCGGTGCGAGATGTACGTCAGGAACACGGCGTCATGACGACCCGCCGCGCGGAACGCGCGAACCGCGACGGTAGACCTGCCGACTCCAGTACCAATCCGGTCGATAGGATTGGCGATGTGACTGCTGACGAACACACCGGACAATCGCGCCGTTCTGCACGGCGCGATCTGGTGGAGAGCGAGATCCTCGCGCACGCCTCGGCCTTGTTCGCAGAGAAGGGTTACGCCGGAACCACGCCGCAAGAGATCGCCGACTCGGTCGGAATGAGCCGACAATCGCTGTACTACTACATGTCCAGCAAAGAAGACATCCTCGCCAAGCTCGTCGCACATATGACGACGAACTTGGTCGAGCAAATGCGGTTCATCGAAATGGATGAAGACGCGACCGCGACAGATAAACTGTCGAGGGTCGTGACAGTAATCGTTACCGACCGAGCAAAGAAACCACGCGAATTCCGTCTACTCGACCGATCGTCATCGTCGCTGCCCGATGAACTGACAGAAGAATACTTGCACGGCAGGCGCGAAGCGCTGGCCATCGTACGATCGGTCATCGCGCAAGGAATCGCCGAGGGAGAGTTCAAACCCGTCGATGAACGCGTGGCAGCGCTGTCGGTCCTCGGCATGTGTAATTGGGTCGCGTGGTGGTTCGAGCCAGCGGACAACCATCCGATTTCACCTATCGCCGAACAAATTTCGGACAGCGCGGTATCCATGCTGCGCCGTACCGATGGCCCGGCGGCAGGTCCTGAAACACCCTTGGATCTGGTCGCCCGACTCGAGAACGATATCGCACAATTGCGGCGCTCCCTGTCCGACTGAATCCACGTTCCTATCGAATACGAGCGATCGCGCAGTAACAGGGTAACGAGTCAATAAGCTTATCGGCCGCATAAACACAATCTCGACCCATCGGTAGACAGCATTCTGCACGGCTGACCGAATTCAGCTATCTGGGCCCTCCGCGTCAACGAATTACAGGCGCACGCGGTGTGTGCCCCATCGTTTCAACAGCAGCAGCCGCAGCCACACGTGTTCGACGCGCTACGACCTAAGGACCCCTCGTGGATCAGACCCCAGTTACCCCCGCCGAAGTTCCCAGAACCTCGCCACTGCTACTTGCATTGGCCTTCACTGTCCTCTGCCTGGAGGGCTACGACCTTGTCATGTAAGGCACCATCGTGCCCGTCGCTATTGACGTACGAACCATGGGGACTCGACCCCACCGCAGTCGGCTTCCTCGGCTCTGCCGCCGTGTTCGGCATGGGAGCAGGAGCGCTGCTCGCAGCCTCGATGGGGGACCGGTGGGGCCGACGTCGAACCATCATCTGCAGCGTCGTCCTCTTCTCCGTGGCGATGGGCCTGTGCGCGTTCGCCACCTCACCCGAAATATTCGGCATCGGCCGGTTCGTAGTCGGCCTCGGCGCCGGAGCCCTGATGCCCACTGCAATGGCCATCCTGCTGGAGTTCTCCCCGCCCAACAGGCGTGCCAGGTCGGCGGCCATCAGCTTCGTCGGCGTCGGTTTCGGCGGCATGGCCAGCGGATTGCTCCCCCTGGCTGGTCCCGAGCTATGGATTCCGCGGAATGTTCGTCGCCGGATTCCCTCCCGTGCTCGTCGTCGTCCCCATCCTGATCAAGAAACTCCCTGAATCGCCGGCGTTCCTCCGCACCAGAGGACGCCACGACGAAGCGGCGACAATCGAACGGCGTTTCCGCGTCGAACCGGTATCGACCCCCGGCGACGGAGCCAAGGCAACCGAATCCAAAGCGGTCGCCCTGTTCGGCCGGTCCACATGGCGAGCAACCATTCTTTTCTGGACCGCCACCTTCTGCTCTCTGATGGTGTTCTTCGGTGTCTCGTCCTGGCTTCCGGAGTTGTTGCATACCGCCGGCTACCCGTTGACCTCTGCGTTGAGCTTCGTCCTCGTCCTCAACGCCGGTGCCGTGATCGGCTCACTGGGCGCATCGATTCTCGCCGACAGATTCGGGCTCAAGTCCATGAGCATGGTGGCGATGGGGTCCGCGGCGCTCTCGCTCGTGACACTGAGCCTGGCACCGCCGACAATTGTGGTGTACCTGCTCGTCGCCCTGGCCGGGTTCGGAACACAAGGATCGCAGATACTCCTCGCTTACGTCGGTAGCTACTATCCGACTTACTGCCGCGCAACAGGTTTGGGACTTGCGCTGGCAGTCGGCAGGGTCGGCGGTGTGCTCGGCCCACTCTACGACGGCGTGTACATTGCATCCGGTGCACCACTGAACCTGCAGTTCCTCGCCTTCGCACTCCCGGCCATCATCGGTGTCGCAGCCGTGACGCTCGTTCCCCGCGCTGTCTCCTCACGCCAGACGCACCAGAGCCCCGCAGCCGGTGGCCCGGCAGTAGGCGCCCACAACGTCGACACCCGGAACTCAATCGCGTAACGCAACACCTGAATTTGACCCACGCACCGAACGAAAGTCTCTACATGCCAGAGCAGTGATCGTCAGTACCGCCCGCTCACCGATCGGCCGCGCGATGAAGGGTCGCTCGAGGACATCCGTCCGAACGACCTGACCGTGCAGATGCTGGCAGCGGCGTTGGCGAAAGTGCCCGAGATCGTCGAACCCCTCGACATCGACGATCAGCTCTCGGCTGCGGTCAGCCCGACGGTATGCAGGGCGACAACCTCGCCCGCATCGTCGCTGTTCTCCTCGGCTACTCGTCTCCCTGTACCACCATCGCCCGTTACTGTTCCTCGTCGCCGCAGACAACCCGCATGGCTCTGCACGCGATCAAGGCGAGCGAGGGTGACGCCTTAATCTCCGCCGGAGTCGAGAGCGTTTCGAGCTTTGTGCACGGCAACTCCGATTGGCTGCCGCAGAGCCACAATCCGCTCTTCGCCGACGCGAAGGTCCGCACCAAAAAGGCGCAGGAAGAGGGCCGACACGTGGACCGATCCTCGTGAGATCGGCGAGCGTCTCGACGTGTACATCGCGATGGGCCAGACCGCCGAGAACGTGGCGCTTCTGTCCGGCATCGGCCGCGAGGAGCAGGACCACTAGCCGGAGTTTCCCCGCTAGCTCGGGGTTGTGTGGTATTTGCGCTGGCCAGTGGGCATTTTGGGGTGGTGTGGGTGTATTACCTAACTGGCTGCGCTCATCGGGTGGGGGCGTAGCGGTCGAGGGTGAACAGATCGTAGAGGCGGTGCTGGGTGTCGGTCATGTCGGTGAGCATGCGGCGGGCGCGGGGGCGTCCCTTGCCGCCGTGGTGGTAGAGCAGCACGGTTTCCTCGATGTCGGCGAGTTCGGCGAGCAGGGCGCGCACGGACAGGTGCAGGCCGGCGTGTGCGGCCTGGCGGCGCATCAGGTGTGCGACGGCCAGGGCCAGGACGCAGTAGAAGACGTGGACGCGGATCTTCGAGTCGGTCCAGTGATGCATCGGGGAGAACGAGACGACGTGGGTGTCCTTGAGTTGCCGGAAGCCGGACTCGACCTCGGACTGGGACCGGTAGGCGGCCACCACCTCCGCGGTACTCCAGTGGTCTCGGTTGGTGAACAGGATCCGTTTGCCGAAGATCCGCTGTTCCAGTCGCTTCCGGGCCTTGGTGTCGGTTCGCCAGGACAGGCGCAGCATCGCCGGAGTCTCCCCGGTCAGGGTGGTGGTGAGCACCTCACGCACCCAGCGGGGTCGGCAGATCCGGTCGATCTCGGCCTGCACGGCTGCCTTGTCGCGGCGGGTGCGCCCGCCCGCGAGGGTGGCCTGCAGTTCGGCGAGTTGTCGGCGGGTCTTGGCCAGGGTCTGGTCGAATCCACGGGACTGTTTGGCGTGCAGGTTCGGCGAGTGTGTCAACACCGCCCGGCGGGTCACCCCCAGCGCACTGACCTCGGTGTCGACACATCGCAGGCCGGGATACCGGTCCTCGTCGACGCTGGTGTAGCGGGACCTGCCGATCGCCAGCAGGGTGGGATGATCGCTCGGGGGCAGGGAGCCGACGAACCCGATCCCCGACTCCTCGACGTGGGCGTGGTTGGCGGCGGAGTTCTGGCCGGCGTCGTAGACCACGGTCAGCGACTCGATAGAGCTGGTCAGGTCCCGGTAGCGCGCCACCAGGGCGTCGAGGACGTCGGGGAACTGGGTGACGTCGGGTCGGTCCCCGGGGTAGGGGTGCGCCACGATCGGGATGCCGCCGTCGCGGGTGATCACCAACGCCAGCCCGACCAGCCGCAGGTCAACCCGTTTCTGTTTCGCCTTGCCGCGTTGCGCGATCGGCGCCGCCTCGTTGGCCGAGTCGATGAAGGTGGCGAAGTTCGTCATGTCCAATGCCAGCCCGGACAGGTCCAGCCCGAACTCGGTGACCATCCGCCGACCCAGTTCGGTCTCGACCCGGCGGAGCTCGTCCTCGCCGAGTCGGTCCATCGCCTTCCAGAACCGGCGGTGATCGAGCGCGGCGGCCGGAGCCTTGACCCACCGGGACCCCGCGGTGCCCGCCCACCACTGCGCGAACGCGGCCTTCGACCGTGGTGCCACCACCCGGTTGACGGTGGCCAACGTCATGTAGGTGCCCACCGACACCGCCGCATCCGACCGACGCGGCACGACCGCGTCGATGACCTCAGCGACACCGAGGCGTTCGAGGATCGACCACACCGCCGCCACATCCCCGAAGCTCTTGTGCGCACTGCGGACCGGCTGCCCCGACTCGGCCCCCGCCAGCTTCGCCGTCACCTCGTCCGCGCTCCCCAAATACTGCTGCGAGACGATCCGCGGCTTACCGTCCACCCGTGCGGATTCGACCAGGTAGTAGTACGTCTTGCCGCCCTGACGTTTCCCCACGATCGACGACATATTTAGGTAATATATTCCCCGGGACTAAAAGGCAAGCACCACAGGAAAAGACACGCCGACCGAGCAGATAGCGGGGAAACTCAAGCTAGGGCGTCCGCAGCCAGAACCGCGTCGAGGAAGCACTCGAGTCCGGCTTCTTCGAGCGCGAGATCACTCGTGACGCTTCCCGACGGCACCGTGGTGTCCACCGACGACGGTCCGCGCGCCGGCACCACGTACGAGAAGATCAGCCAGCTCGAGCCGGTGTTCCGTCCCAACGGAACCGTCACCGCCGGCAACGCGTGCCCGCTCAACGACGGCGCTGCAGCACTGGTGATCATGAGCGAAACCAAGGCCAAGGCACTCGGTCTCGCCCTGTTGGCGCGGGCCGTCTCCCGGCGTCACCGGAACTTTGCCCGAGATCATCGGCCTGGGACCGATCGAAGCCACCCGCAAGGCGCTGTCCATCGCGGCATGTCGATCTCCGACATCGACCTGTTCGAGATCAACGAGGCGTTCGCCGTGCAGGTTCTCGGTTCGGCTGGGGACCTCGGTATCGACCACGACAAGCTCAATGTCTCCGGTGGCGCCATCGCCGCGGCCACCCGCTCGGTATGACGGGTGCCCAGATTACGACGACGTTGCTGAACAACCTGAAGGCGCACGACAAGTCGTTCGGTGTCGAGACCATATGTGTCGGCGGCGGCATGGGTATGGCCATGGTGCTAGAACGCCTCAGCTGAGCACTCGTCATGGTGTCGAACTTCATACCCGAGTGCTGGCGGGTCGTGACGCGCACGTGGACTCATCTGGTGGCCCGCGGTCGTATCAGGGATCGCACGGGCGGTGCAGTGGTCACGACAGCGACATTCGCCGGCTAACAACCATTACGCTCTAAGTGCAATACCGTTCAGTTAGTGAACGAGGATGGTGCATTTCGGCGGTTGGGTGGGTTGTGGATGGTGTTGGTGGTGTGCGCGTTTGGCTGCCCATTTGAGGATTTTGCGTTTGACGACGCGGGGGTTTGATCGGGGGCGGCGGGCTGGGTTTATGCGGCGCAGGAGTTTGACGATGCCCTGATTCCACAATCGGGTGGCGGCGTGGTGGTTATGAGGGGGAAAAAGAGCTGTGGGACAGGGATCTTCGGGTGATCCGCAGGCGGTGACGAAGGAGATCCGGTCTTCGGTCGTGACTGCCGGCGGTCGCGGCGTCGCGCATCAGGGTGCGGATGGCGTAGTGGCAGCACAGGTGCCCCCAGATTTCCTGCTGGACCAGCGGTGGGGATTTCGACCGTAGGACTGCTCGTGGTCCGCGTTGGTGGGTTTTGAGTTCGTCGAAGGTGTTCTCGATCTCCCAGCGTTGGGCGTAGGCGAGGGCGAGTTCTTCCGCGGATGCGTCGGCGGGGTCGAGGATGGTGGTCAGCAGCCGGTACTGCTCGGGGTTGTCCCGCCCGTCGTCGAGGGTGTAGTCGATCACGCGCACCGTCAGTGGTGTTCGCTGCCGCCGATTCTTCCCGGAGGTGGGGACGATGTGCGCCAGCCAGGATCCGTCGTCGAGGGTTTCGAGGTGCCGGGGTGAGAGGGCCGATGTGACTCTCCACAGCAGGTCGGCGCCGGTGGCGGCGGCCCGGGTCCACATGTCGAATCCGTACAGGCCGCGGTCGGCGAGCAGCAGCATTTCCGGTTCTAGTGTGTCGAACAGGTCGTGCGCGAGCTCCCGCTCGGAGGTGCGGCAAGGCCCGATCGCGGCGTCGAAGACCGCGTGGGTGCCGCATTCGGCGAGGGCCACCAATCGTGCCTGCGGGAACGCGGCCTTCTCGCCGTGACTCGATCCGGGCCGCCCGAAATGCTCGGCGTTGACCGGGGTGTCGGGCAGGTCGAGGCAGGTCCCGTCGAGGGCCACCAGCCGGCGCCCGGCGAGCCAGGATCCGGGTGTATCCGCGTCGGCGAGCGGTCGTGCGACACGGCGGAACAGCTCCCGCACCGGTTCGTGCCCCAGCCGTGAACGGGCCTGGAAGATGGCCGATTTCGTCGGCGGCGACCAGGACTGCGACCATCCCGACGACCATGACAAACCGTCGGTGAGCTGCTCGAAGACCTCCTCGTAGGAGCCTTCCGAATTCAATGCCATCCCGATCGCGAAATACGCCGTCACCCGAGCGGTCAACGACCTACTGCGCTGCTCGGTCCGACCGCATTCCGCGATCACCTCATCAACCAGGGACGCGGGGAACACCCTGGTCAACAACCCCACCGACACCACATCCGACAACCGCCGATCCGAGACCGGCTTCACCCATCCACTCCGAGGCACGCCTCATCATAAACTATGCAACCGCTAACTGAACGGTATTGTTGCGCCACGGCGCGGAAAGGAGTCGTCATGTAGGAGGCGGCTGGCTTGGAAGTGCTTGCTGCACAGGAGATGAAGGTTTGTGGCCCTTCGGCGTCGTCCTGCGGGGGAAGGCGTCAAACCACCTCGAGCTGCGTTAGTTGAAGACTGTCGTGGTGAGCGTCGAGGAAAAGGCGGCGAGAGAGTCGTCAGGTGGGGACCGGGAAGACGAACGCGAGTGAACCACTGCTGAAGCGTCGAGATTTAGGAAATGACATCGAAACCGGGGTCTCAATGCAATCTCGGGATGAGTCTGGCGGGTGCCCGTTTATTGGCCAGGCGGTGTCCGGCGTGCAGGTGGCGTGAGTCCGGTCTGCGGCTGCTGTGCGGAACGTGGGAAGGCGCGTGTCGACACTGTCGGCCATCCCGGTGGGGTGGTGGGCGAGAGGGAGCACACCGAACGGCTGAAACCGGAGGTGCTGAGTACCGTCGCGGCGCGCGCCGGCGGACCGGCTCGTAGTAGCGGTGAAACCCCTGTAATGGGGGTGGAGCGAAGGGGCCGGCTCATCTGGATGTGGTTGTTCGAGCAACCGGGCGAGGCCCGGGAGGAGACGAGTGAACATGTCAGGTCCGAGCGGGAAACCGTTCGATATCTCCAAGCGTCTGGTGTGGAAAGCGTGGAAGCAGGTCAAGGCGAACAAGGGTGCTGCCGGGGTGGATGGAGTGTCGATCGAGGAGTTCGAGGCCGATTTGGAGAACAATCTCTTCAAGATCTGGAATCGGATGTCGTCGGGGACGTTTTTCCCACCTCCGGTGCGGGCGGTGGAAATACCGAAAGCCGCTGGTGGGACGCGAATTTTAGGTGTGCCTACTATCGGTGATCGGGTGGCGCAGACGGTGGCGGCGTTGACGCTCGAGCCCCGCACGGAGTCGATCTTTCACGATGACTCCTACGGGTATCGGCCGGGGCGTGGCGCGCTGGATGCGGTGGCCAGGTGCCGGGAAAGGTGCTGGTCGAAGTCCTGGGTCATCGATCTTGATGTCCGTAAGTTCTTCGACAGTGTCGCCTGGGACCTGATGGTCAAGGCGGTGGAAGCCAACGTCACCCACGAGCAGCGCTGGATTGTGCTGTATGTGCGGCGGTGGCTGGCTGCCCCGATCCGAACGCCTGAGGGCAGGGTCGTCGAGCGTGATCGCGGGACCCCGCAGGGGTCGGCAATCTCGCCAGTTTTGGCGAACCTGTTCATGCACTATGCGTTCGACTCCTGGTTGGAACGAGAGTTCCCGACCGTTGAGTTCGAACGCTACGCGGACTTATGTCGGAATAACTGGTATCTTCACGCCGTCCCGGAATTGCTGGCGTTGGCGGCATCCCGGCTCGAGAATGCGTTCGGGGTGCCGGTATGAGCCCGCTGGCCCCGATCCTGCAGGGATTCTTCACCGACAAACTGCTCCGGCAGCGCCAGGCCGGCCCGAACACGATTGCCGCCTACCGCGACACATGCCGCCTGCTGCTGACGTTCGCGTACGAGAAGACGGGGCATCCCCCGAGCGGCCTCGATATCGCCGAGGTGAACGCGGAATTGGTCACGGCCTTTCTGACCCATATCGAGTCCGGGCGCACCAACACGGTCTCAACCCGCAACGCGCGCTTGGCCGCGATCCGTTCCCTGTTCCGATACGCCGCGTTGCACGCACCCGAGCACGCCGAGCAAATCAGCAAGGTGCTGGCCATCCCACCCAAACGTTGCGATCGCCCCGTGGTCTGCTTCCTGACCGCCGACGAGATCGACGCCCTGCTGGCCGCGCCTGACCGCAACACCGGGCTCGGGCGCCGCGACCACGCGCTGCTGCTGCTCGCCTGCCAAACCGGGCTCCGCCTGAGTGAGCTGACGGGCCTCACAATCGGCGATGTCGAACTCGGAACCGGGGCGCACGTCCGCTGCCACGGCAAGGGCCGCAAGGACCGAGCCACACCCCTGACCAAACAAACCGTTGCCACACTGCGGGTTTGGCTCACCGAGTGCGGCGGTGGGCCGGGTGACCCATTGTTCGCGACCCGAGTCGGCGGGCGGCTCTCATCGGACGCAGTCCAGAAGCTGGTCACCAAACACGCCTCCCGAGCCGTGAAGAACTGTCCAACCCTCACCGGCAAGAACATCACACCGCATACGCTGCGGCACTCGGCGGCAATGGCTTTGCTGCACGCAGGGGTGGACACCTCGGTGATCGCGCTCTGGCTCGGCCACGAAGACCCTGGATCCACCCAGGCCTACCTTACACGCCGACATGACCATCAAGGAGCAAGCCCTCGCACGCGTCCAGCCCCACAACACAAGTCCCGGTCGATACCGAGCACCTGACGCTACTCGCATTCCTCGACGGACTTTGACCCCGAAACCGACCACCGGATTATGCCGACCACACCGCCGACTCAGCCCCGCTGACCAGCACCGTCACGCCACGGTCGGCATAATCCGGTGGTCGGCATAAGCTAATGACGGGGTGGTGCATTGCGTGACCGAGCGGCAGGCGCGAAAAGTGCTGGCCGCGTTGGAAACGCGGATGGAGCAGGTCGGGCTGCAACTGCATCCGACCAAAACGAAGATAGTGTACTGCAAGGACCGTAAGAGGCGCCTCGATTATGAGAACACCTCGTTCACGTTCCTCGGGTACACGTTCCGAGCCAGGAAGGCCCCGACGCGGGACCAGGCGAGCATGTTCTCGGCGTTCCTGCCCGCGGCCAGCATCGATGCCCGCAAGAATATGGGCGCGGTGGTTAGGTCCTGGCGGCTGCATCTACGCACCACGACCGACTTGGAAGAGTTGGCGCGGTGGATCAACCCGGTCGTTCGCGGCTGGATGAACTACTACGGCCGGTTCTACCGGACCGAGATCCACGCCATCCTGCGACGCATCAACACCTATCTGGTGCGATGGGCGCGACGGAGATTCAAACGGCTCAGATCGTTCAAGAAAGCCCAGCGATGGTGGAAGGGCCTGCTGCAACGCCAGCCGGGCCTGTTCGCCCACTGGAAGTGGATGACCGAGTTCTGACGGACTGGATGAGAAGAGCGGAGTGACGGGAGACTGTCACGCTCCGTTCTGTGGGAGCCCCGGGGCGAGATTCCCCGGGGCCACCCGGCGCTCTAAGTGGTCGGATCCGTTAGTTCGTCGGGGGTCATGCCGCTTGTAGGATTCGGTCGTGGTGGTCGAGTCGTTCGAGGTGTCGGTGTAGGTCGGTGGCGGTGTAACGCCACCTGAACGGCGAAGCGGTGGCGTCGTAGCGGTCCTCGAAGGCGAGCAGACGTTGCTCGACGGCATCGAGGTCTGCTCGCATCGGCCGAACACCTTCGCTTGATGCACATCGTAGGCCGCCAGATACGCGAGGGGCCCCACCGCGGCGGTAATCGTGATTGACGCGCATCGGCCGTCCTGCGCCCGCCGGCTGCGTTCGATGGCAGCGCCGGCGGGCCTGGATGGACGGTTTCTCATCCGCAGAGATCACGTACTCATCCGCCTCCACGCGACTCCATCGAACCTTCGGGCGTAGAGATCGAGGACGACGGCGGCCTTCGCTTCGAACTGCGGGTCCCGGACAAAGATCCACGACTGGTACTGCCAGGGCTTGAGGGCGTCCTGCGCGAGCCAGCGGCGGACCGTCGTAACCGACGCGCTGATGCCGTCGATCACCAACTGCCGAGCCAACTCCGGGGCGCTCCACCGAGACAGAGGCAGCTCGTACTCGGCGGGAAGCTGACACGCCCACGCCTTGACCTGCGCGACCTCGGTGGGCGTGATACCGGCGGACGCCCCGACCGGGAGGCATCCACCAATCCCTTGATGCCCTTGGCGCAGAACCGAGCGCGCCACTTGCGGGCGGCATCGACGCAGATGCCGAGCTCGTCGGCGATAGCCGCGTTAGACGCGCCGTCGGAAGCCATCAACACGATCAACGCCCGCAGCGCCGCCTTCTGCGGGGTGTTGCCGGCCCGCACCCGCCGCTCGAGCTCGCTGCGTTCCCGCTCGTCCAACACGATCCGGTACGGGCTGACCATCACCACGACGGCACCACTAGTTCACAGTCGTCACACATGCCTCCACACTCACGCGCGAGGTCCGCGTGCCAGATGACCGACACGGGTGTCGTCGGGCACGATGAAACCCGTGCCCACACCACCGGAATCGACGAAGAACTCCCTGCGTCTTCGCTTGTTCGATCACGCCCGCGCCCGCTGGCCGCAGCTGCGAGACGTCGACGCCCGGTTCCGTGGCTCGTTCGCCTACGTCGACGCCACCCTCCCCGACGGGACCATCATCCCGTTGATGCGGCTGCGTTACGGCGGATCGGCCCGCTCGTGGGGATTCGCGATCCACCTCGCCCTCAGCGGCAAATACCAGGATTCGATCCTGCCCAACGGCGACTTCGCCGGCACACCGGAAGATGCTCTCGACACCGCATGCGGGCTCTACCTCGCCGACCCCACAGGCTTCCAACAACCCCCGACGAATTAACGGATCAGACCACTAAGAACACGAATCAGATTGTGCAGCATGTGGTCCAGCCGCGGGCATGCGAAGGCATCTGTGGTTTCGGCCGCGGTGATCAGCTCCGCGCGGAGCAGCGATTTCTGCAATCTCGGCGTTGGTGATGTTCTCGGTAGCCTCTGCACCACAGAGCCCTTCGATGGCGATACATATCTCGGTGGTCTCCGCCTCGGCCGGAGAGGCGGCTCTCACCTGTGCGCCGCGGTTCTGGATTGCCGACGGACAGGTCAGAATTGGGCGGACACGGTTTCTCGGGATCGGTGGACACGAGGATTCCGGGTCGGTGGTCACGACGCGCTGATTGACACGCTGGCGTAAATACCGGGCGGGGTTCCTTCGTCCGAGTTGGCCTGGTTTGCCGCGCAAACCAACCGACCGAAGGAACCCCATGACCAAGTGTGCCAGGGAAGTGATGGAAATCTTGGAAGCCTATGACCTGACCCGGTGTGCGCATTCGGCGGCGCAGCTGGTCGGGTGTGACGAGAAGACGGTGGCCCGGTATGTCGAGCTCCGCGACGCCGGCCGTGACCCGGCCGGCCGCGCGCGTCGTGCGCGGTCGATCGACCCGTTCCTCGGGAAGGTCGAGGAGCTGGTGGATGCCTCACAGGGCCGGATCAGGGCGGATGTGGTGCACGAACGGCTCACCGCGATGGGCTTCGACGGCACCGACCGCACCGACCGCACCACCCGTCGCGCGGTCGCCGAGCTCAAGGCGACCTACCGGGCCGGGCACCGCCGAAAGTATCGGCCCTGGATCCGGAGCCGGGAATGTGGTTGCAGTTCGATTGGGGTGAGGGCCCGACGGGTCGGTGGCCGGCGGACTCAACTGTTCTGCGCATGGTTGTCGTGGTCGAGGTTCGAAGGTGGTGGTGCCGGCGTGGGACCAGCAGCTCCCGACGTTGATCGCCTGCCTGGACACCATGCTGCGCCGGATCGGTGGGGCACCGACGTATCTGCTGACCGACAATCCCCGAACCGTCACGATGGACCGGATCGCCGGAGTTCCCGTTCGCCACCCCGACATCGTCTCCCTAGGAAGGCATTACGGCTGCGTCGTGCACACGTGTGATCCGTTCGACCCGGAATCGAAGGGCGGCGCCGAGCACACGGTCAAGATCGCGAAGGCCGATCTGGTGCCGACCGATGCGAACCTGCTGGGCGACTACCCGAGTTTCGCCGAGCTCGCCGACGCGTGCGATCGGTGGTGCGAGAAGGTCAACGCCCGCCCGCACCGCGCGGTCGGAGCGGCCCCGGCCACACGGTTGGCCACCGAACTCGGCCACCTGCACGTGTTGCCGGATGATCCGCATCTGCTTGCCCTCGGCGGCGAGCGTCTCGTCGGCTTCGATCAGACCATCATCTGAGGCAACGTGCGGTACTCGACGCCGGACGGGCACCAAGGGGCGAAGGTGTGGTGCCGGGTCATCGGCGATGAATTGGTGATCGTCGCCCGCACCGGAGGCGGTGTCGTGGAGATCGCCCGCCACCGGGCGATCCGATCACCACCGACCGCGATGGCCTGCCCGGTCACATGCAACTGATGCCTTCGACGCCAGGTACACCACTAGCGGGGAGACATCGTCCGGTGTGCCGAGTCCAACACGGCGTGCATTCTTCGGAATCGACTCGCCCGCTACTGCCTTCTCTACGAGTTCGCCGAGACCGGGGATGGTGGCGACCATGCGAGTCAGGGCGGTGGGAATAGTGGGATGGCGGCGCCGACACACGGAGCGATTCGTGAGATCGACCATCGATCACATCGAGATGCCTACATTGTATCGTTCACAGGTACACTATAGATCTTCACTGTGCCTTTAGTCCAACACGGGGCATTCTTCGGAATCGGGTTTTCTGTGACGTATCGTTGCGGACCCGGGATGGTCGACCATGGCGGTGGGAATGATCGCGTTGACGGTCACGTCGAGCTTCCTGCATTCGGCAGCCGAAGTACGCATCATCGCCACGATGGCCCCCTTGGACGCCGAGTACGCGGTTTGGCCGAAGCTGGCCCGCTGGCCGGCAGACGAACCGACGAGGATCAACCTCGCCCACCCTCGCCCTGCTGCCGGAACTGATCAACGGCAGCCCGCCCACAGTAAACGTGCCGCGAAGGTGGCTACCCACGACAAGTTCGAAACCCTCGTCAGTGGTGTTGCGCAGCGTCTTGTCTCGGATCGCCCCGGCGTTGGTGACCACGACGTCGAGTCGCTCGAATTCGGATACTGCCCGCTGAGCCAACGCGTCCGCCACATCGGATGTGCCTACCGGGCAACCTCGGCGACGGCGCGCCCGCCCCTCGACACAATGCTCTCGACGGTGTCCTTGGCGACGTCCCCATCGAGGTCGTTGACGACGACCGCAGCACCGGCCGGGGCGAGCCCGTGGACATACGCCCGGCCGAGTCGGCCTCCGGATCCGGTGACAATCAGCTTGTCGGTGTTGTACGAGCCAGTCATGGAGAACACGAACGCGCTTTCGCTGCGGTCGGGCCGATAGGCCAGGACTCCGGCCATGGACATTCGCTTCCGAGAGAATCGGTGATGTAGAACGGGTGTCACGCCTTTGGCGCCCAGGTTGTGCGGACCACCGGGAGCAGCGACACACCACTTTCGTCCTGGAAGCAGATCCACGCACCTCGGCGCCGCGCTATTTTTTTATCCGCGGCCACTCGTTCTCGCGCCAAGCGACGATAGCGTCCTCGTCGCGTTCGACCGCCCGCCGTGCGGGCCGCTGCCGACTCCAGCCCAGTCGGGTCCGCAGGATCGTCCACGTCTGAGTGGGTCCGTAGGTCACGCCGGTGAGCCGCTCGATCACGATCGCAACCCGACCCAGGGTCCACACCCCGGTCGTGAAGCCATTCGCTTGGGGTCCTTTGAGCAGCTCCTCTCGGATCACCTCGATCTGGCCGTCATCGAAGCGGGGTCGGAGTTCAGCGCGACCGGCACCTTCCAACGCCTCGTTGCCCCCTTCGGTCCACTGTCGATACCAGCGTGACGCAGTCTGCGGGGACACCTCCAACTCGGCCGCGACATCGACCTGCCGCCGTCCCGCAGCGAACATCTCCGCCGCCCGCGTCCGCCGGTCACGCAACGCCTCGAGATCCCGACGACCGCCGCGCCGCTTGACTTTCCGGGCCTCCGAGCCCTCGCCCGAACCGGATTCCTTACCTGCCATTCATCAATGATCCAGCAGCGCATTGTGAATCCCGTGCAACAACAGACCCTATTGCCCGAAACGTCTTTAGGTTGCTGGCAACAGGGCTTTGTGAGAATCTTGGTCACGACGTTGTGTAACTGACATGGTCGACGAGAACAGTTCCGCGTTTCCGTGTCGGCTTCCAGATCCATGTCGGTGGTGCGTCTGGTGACCAAACTCCGTGTCAGTAGGGATTCCTAATCAGATACATTTCCGCAGTTTCTTGTGCGTGCATTCGCGCAGCTTCGGGGTGCGACGCACCCGCGTTGCCGGCGGGGTTGGCGCCAACGCGGGCAGGAAGCTCGACGAGGCACTCTGGCGCGAGCTGATCTCGAGATGGCTTCCCGAGATCAGGGACCGGGCAGCGTGGGCGGTGACGCGGCCGGCGATCGCCGCGCCACCACGATTGGATCGACGCACAGTCGAAGCGTCGGTGGGGAGTCCCCGGAGGATTCAGGGCAGCGCGGCTCGCAAAACACCGCTGGGGAGACGTTTACACCCGGGCGGCTTTCGTTGTGAATCCTGTGTAATCCCGGCGGGCAACGTCGTCGCAAATCTTCCGGTATTCCCCAACTCCGCCGACGTAGGCCATCAATATGCGGGGCTTCCCGGGGACGTTGGCTCCGACATACCAAGAGTCGGCAACCGGGTAAAGGGTTGAGTTACCAACCATCTCGACGTGTTGGATCCAGTCGGACTCGGCGGATTCGGTTGCGTCGATGGCGTCGGCGCCCTTTTCGCGGATCCATTGTACGCACTCGGTTATCCAGTCGACGTGTTGCTCGATGGATACGACCATGTTCGACAGCACCGATGGGCTTGACGGGCCCGTCACTGTAAACAGATTGGGGAACCCGGCGACGGCCAGGCCGAGGTAGGATCGTGGACCTTCGGACCATTTGTCGGCCAGCGACATCCCGCCCTCACCGCGAATATTGATTCTGGCCAACGCGCCCGTCATTGCATCGAACCCTGTGGCGAAGACGATCGCATCGAACGCGTACTCCTGGCGCGAGGTGCGGATGCCCGTCTCTGTTATCTCGATCAGCGGTGTACTTCGCAGGTCGATTATGTCGACGTTGTCCTTGTTGAAGGTCTGGTAGTAGCCCGAGTCCAGGCACGGTCGTTTGCTGCCGAACGGGTAGTTGTGTGAGGACAGCAGCGCAGCGACCTCCGGTTCGTCGACGATGTCTCGGATCTTCGAGCGGACGAACTCAGCTGCCGTGTCGTTAGCCGCCTTGTCCACCAAGAGATCCGTGTAGGCACCGAGCAGCCCCGTGAGACGGCCGCTGTCCCAAGCAGCCTGGTACGTGGACAATCGATCGGCCTCGCAAACTTCGAGCGCGGACTGCGTGGGGGGCGCGACCGGGACGCCGAAGGACGATTCCTTCTGCCGGCGCCGGTAGTCGGGGTACTCAGCCTTGCGCGCGTTGATCTCGACGTCCGTGAGCGGTCGGTTGCCGGCAGGCATGCTGAAGGTGGGAGTCCGCTGGAACACAGTTGTGTGGGCTGCCTGCTCGGCGAGGATCGGGATCGACTGGATACCCGAGGAGCCCGTACCGATCACCGCGATCCGTTTCCCGGCGAAGTCCATCCCTTCGTGAGGCCAGTCCCCGGTGTGGTAGATCGGCCCGGTGAAGCGATCGGCACCGGGGATTTCCGGTGCCTTGGAGACCGACAGGCACCCGGTCGCCATCACTACCCAGCGCGCCTCGACCGTCTCACCGTTGCTCGCGCTGATCGTCCAGCGGCAGCGATCGGAATCGTAGATGGCGCTCTCGACCCTGGTGCCGAACGTGATGTGCCGTTCGAGGTCGAGCCGCTCGGCGACGTGTTCAAGGTAGCGGAGAATCTCCGGCTGGGTCGCGTACTTCTCAGACCAGGTCCAGTCTTGATCGAGGTCGGCCGAGAACCCGTAGGAATAGTCCATGCTTTCGACATCGCACCGTGCACCGGGATAGCGGTTCCACCACCATGTTCCCCCAACCCCTGAGGCGGCTTCGAATCCCCTGACCGAAAGTCCACATTCACGGAACCGGTAAATTTGGTAGAGCCCCGCGAATCCGGCTCCGACAACGACTGCGTCGACCGACTGATGTGTGCTCATTCGTGTTGCTCTCTCCTGCAGTGTTCTTACATATCGAGGAAGCGGACAAGCCGGGCCTAACCGCCGGCAATGACACGCTCAATGTTTTCGACCACATAGTCGAGACCGTCCTGATGGCCGGGAAGGACGTTGACCATGGTGAAGAAACCGTGCATCTGACCCCTGAACCGGCGCGACTCGACTGTTACACCTGCGGCGCGGAGTTTCTGCGCGTAGGCCTCTCCCTCGTCCAATAGCGGGTCGTGCTCGGCGGTGACGACGACAGCGGGAGGCAAACCGGACAGATCCGCGGCACGTATCGGCGAGGCATCGGGGTTGGTGCGGTCGTTCGGATCCGCGTAGTGCGCCCAAAACCAGATCATCGAGGCGCGACTCACCATCAGTTGATTCGCGGGGTCGGCGTAGGACGAATTGTCCAGATCGCAATCCGTAACTGGGTACACGAGAACCTGCATCGCAATCTGGGGCCCTCCTTCGATTTTCGCGCGTTGCGCGGTGACCGCCGCAAGGTTGCCGCCCGCCGAGTCTCCGGCCACGATCAGCGGCCCCTCGCCGAGCCGCTGATCGGCGACCCAGCGCAACGCAGTCCAGGCGTCCTCCGCGGCGGTGGGGTAGCGGTACTCGGGCGCGAGTCGGTAGTCGACCATTGCGACCGTGCAACCGGTCCGGGTCGCCAGATGACGGCAGAGGGTGTCGAACTCATCGAGAGTCCCCATCACCCACCCCCCGCCGTGGTAGTAGACGATGGCGCCGCGGGGAGCCTCGACTGCGAGAACGCGAACGCCGATATTCCCCCCGTCCGGGGTGGCAACTTGATAGTCGGTGCTACTGGCGACGGCAGGGCCGGGGCCGTACATGTCCCGTAACACCTTCCCGAGCGCGCGGGCCTCCTGCGGGGTCATATCTTCTATTGGCTTGGTGCCTGATTCAGCCATCGTGGCGAGAAACTGCGTTGTTGCCTCATCCAGTGCCATCTGCACTCCTTCGCGCTTGTCGATGATCTGCGGCGAAATGTTGACTTGCAGCTGTTCTAGTGCATCACGCAAAACGGCTGCACGGAACTCATTCGGCGATCGACCCGGCGACCGAATACGCCTGAGGTTGTCGACCATCAGCGGGTCGACCGCAATCGTGCTGATCTTGTTCGCGGAGGCGCAAGCCGCGACGAGATTCTTCGATAGCTGTTCGAATTAATTCCCGTGCCCGGGGAGTTACCCGGCAGCGCCCGTCGGTGCGTCCGAACTTGGCTGCAGAAGCGCTGTGCTCAGCTCAACATGACGGACTTGATACGGAGGAACTCCGCGATTCCTTCGGGCCCGTTCTCGCGGCCGAAGCCGGAGTTTCGACGGCCGCCGAAGGGGGCGAACAACGACGGACGTGCTGTGTTGACAGCGACGGCGCCGGACTCGAGCCTGCTTGCCACCGCGAGTGCCGTCTCGTCATCGTCCGCGTAGACCGATCCGGCCAACCCGTACTCGGTGCCGTTCGCGATAGCAAGCGCGTCATCGAGGTCTCGGTAGGTCATGACGCTGAGCACGGGACCGAAGATCTCCTCCCGAGCAATCGTCATCTCCGGTGTCACGTCGGCGAAGACCGTGGGCGCCAGGTAGAAACCGGGTGATCGCGGACGCTCCAGCCCACCGAGGACCAACGTTGCTCCCTCATCTATCCCCTTTTGGATGTAGCCGCGAACGCGTTCGAACTGGTGGGCCGATGCCAGTGGGCCGATCACGGTGCCGGCTTCGGTGGGGTCGCCGATCTGCAGGCCCGCAAGCTGCTCGACCAGCGCATCGACGATTTCGTCCCGACGGTGCTCGGGCACCAGAACACGGGTGAGGGCAGCGCAGATCTGGCCCTGGTAGGCGATGAAACCCGGAATCAGCGAGGGCAGAACGCGTTCCAACGGGACGTCGCCGATCAGGATCGCCGGAGACTTGCCGCCCAACTCCAGGGTCAGGTCGGTCAAGTTGGATGCACACGCCGCCATCACGCTTCGACCAGCCGGAATTGAGCCGGTCAGACTCACATGATCTACCCGTGGATCAGCAACGAGGTACTCGCTGATCGGAGTCGGTGCCGCCAGGACACTGAGCACTCCCTCCGGGAACCCAGCCTCGTCCGCGCACTCCGCGAGGATCCGACTGGTGAGCTGTGACTGCACCGCCGACTTGACCACAACGGTGCAGCCTGCCAGCAGGGCAGGAACCACCTTCATCGCAAAATAGAGGGCGGGGCCGTTCCAGGTGGTGACGACCACCGCCACCCCAGCCGGCTCGCGGCGGATCAGGACCTCGCCGTCCGGCAGTGCCCGGCGCTCCTGTAACGGTATTGCGCGAGCGTGCGCGACCTGGTCCTGCCACATGGCGACAACCGCACCGCTGAGCAGGTCAGCGTGCTCGAGTGTCGGGCCAGACTCGATGACCCATGCGCTGTCGAAATCGCTCCTACGCCTCTCGAACGCTGCGCAAAACGCCGCCACCTTGTCGGCACGCTCGTCGATGCTGAGCCGCGACCAGCGTCCGTCGTCGAACGCCTCACGGGCCAAAGTCAATGCGGTGTCGGCGTCGGCCTGGGTCGGGAGCACCGCACGGGCAACTACTTCCTCGTTGGCCGGGGAGATGATATCGAAGCCTTCGCCGGTCGTCGGCCGCCAATGTCCGCCGACGAAGACCTCCGCGACGTCGGTAACGGATGTGGTCATGCTTCCTCCTGAGTGATGATGGGTGGGCAACGGTCTCCAGACGTCCCAGAGGAGTCGCTGCCGAGCTTTCCGATCAACGGAACGACACCATCCCGCGGATGATCGTTCCGGCGTGCATGTCCTCATAGCCTTGAGCGACCTCGTCGAGCGTGTACTCCTTGGTAACCATCTCGTCGAGCTTGAGGCGGCCCGCCTTGTAAAGACTTGCCAGCCTGGGAATTGCTTCGCGAGGACTCGACATCCCGAAGAGCGCTCCGACGATGCGTTTTTGGGACATCGTGAGGTCGATCAGGTTGATGGGGACGTCGGAGACCTTCACCGGGCCGGCGCCGGTGACGACGACTGTGCCCGCCTTGCGGATCGCGTTCATCGCCTGGCCGACGTGCTCGCCGGTGGTGACGCCGACCGATACCACGACCGAGTCGGCGCCCTGGCCGTTGGTCATGGACCTCGCCAAATCTGTCGCTTCCTCGATCGTCTCGACCGCGTGAGTGGCCCCCAGCTCCAGCGCAGCTGTGCGCTTGAACGCGACCGGGTCCACGGCGATGATGTCGCGGGCTCCCACATGCGCCGCGCCCTGCAGTGCACTGGCGCCGATGCCTCCGATTCCCATCACGACGACTGTGTGGTTAGGGCGGGCTCCGGCGGCGTGGACCGAGGATCCCCAGCCTGTGGCCACACCACACCCCACGAGCGACAACATGGCGAGCGGAATCTCCTTGTCCACCTTGACCGCCGAATCGACGCTGACAGTGGTGTACTGGCTGAAACTTCCGACACCACAGACCTGTCCGACCGGTGCGCCGTTAAGAGCCATACGGAAGCTCGTCGGATCGTCGAATCGCGCCCCGATCAACATGTTGGCGGCGATATCGCAGAGATTCTGCTTGCCCTCGGCGCACCAACGGCACTTGCCGCAGGAGGGAACGAAGGAAAACACGACATGATCACCGACTTGCCAACCCGGGGTATGCGGGCCGACGTCGACCACGACGCCTGAACCCTCGTGCCCGCCGCACAGCGGGTAGTTGCCTGCGAGGATGTCGCCGGTCGAGTAGTGGTCGTCGGAGTGGCACAGACCAGACGCGACCAGTTCGACCGTGATCTCGTTCTGACGGGGCGCATCGAGGTCTACCTCTGTGGTTTCGTACTTACCGGGCGCCGTGGTGAGGATGGCGGCTCGCGTTCTCATAGGTTCTCTTCCTTCGAAGTTCTGGCAGGTAGCGCGCTCACCGGGCTCGGACCTGTCAGTCGGGGAGCCGATCGGTCCGCGGGGGAGGATTGGGCGCGACAGCATGGAGGGTGAACATGCGAACGACCGCATGCCTTGGCACCGTGGCGCATTGCGACGCGAATGGGAAAGTCGAAACTTCCAGTAATTCACGCGGGTCTGCGGTGAGGTCGACTGTAGAGCATTGTGAACTAGCGCACAATAGCCCTGCCCTCCGCGGACGCATTGCGCAACAATCCGGCCCTTCCGGCTCGAAAGCCGGCTGGATGTGACGTAACTCCTCGGGGTCGATTGCGAATACATATATTGCTCAATTGGCCGTCGGCAACTGTGGTCGCCGATGTGATCGACAGGTCGGTTCTCGTCTGATGGGGACGAAAGCACTCCATGGTGGAGTGTCTGGGCAGCCTGCCTCGGAGAATATCGCTCCGGTCCAGTAGGTCGAGGCGAGCTAGTAGTACCGGCGCCGCTGCCGCGCCACTGCTCGATCCCCGACCGCGACGACGAACGCTCGACGGCCCTGCGGCGCTTGCGCTTGCGCTTATCGAGTTGACCGAACGTAAACGCTGCCCTTGCGGTGGCAACTCCGTTCCAAGCCACGGCGCCATCCGTTCGCATACGCGTACTTCGGTAGCGCAGCATAAGGATTGGTGTGGATGTGGAATCAGCACCGCTGCCCTTGGGTGCCGGGACCCTCCGGCGGTGTTCATCGATCCTCATCGCCGGCTCTCGGGCCGGTATCGGCGCTGGTCTTGATCAGAATGCCCATCCGTTGCCGATCATCGTCCGGCAAATGAGCGCTCTCCCCAGTGCGCACGGTGGTGACCATTTGCTCGGCCAACTGGGTGCCGTCGACGACGAACCCTCTGACCCCCCACGAGTCATAAACGATCCGAGGAATCTCATGAGGCGCCCGAGCGCGCTCGCGGCGCGAGAAGCTGGGCACGCCAGTAAACCCGGGTCCCGCGGAACGGCGGCCCGTCTGCCCGGCCAATGCTGCAGGTGAAGTAGCTGCTCGAACTGGAAGCCTTCAAACGGTCCGGCGGTGTCCGTCGATGTTCGGGACGGACCCTGCTGACCGGCTAGGACTGTGTGGATCACGCTGCCAACCTCAAGGCCGAGCAGGTGATCGGGCGGGGTGCAACCGGAGTCGCAAGGAGGGGCTGTCCACGCATTTTTGCATAAGTTGCGGGTCATTGGCGCGACTATTGCCGTGGAGGAGATAGTCGACTAGTGTGATAGGCAACATACTTCAAAGTTGATGACCCTTGAAGGCGTCAACAGATGCTCGCGCGGCCCAGGCTTGCAGCGCGATCGAGACCATGGAGGAGTCGCGGTGGTCACTCGTTGGGACGGCATCGAAGAATTCCTCGCTGTTGTCGACCAGGGGAGCTTTACCCGAGCTGCCCGACATCTCGAAGTCTCGGTCGCGATCGTGAGCCGGCGGATCGCTCAGCTCGAGCAGAGGCTCGGTTTCAAGCTGCTCAATCGCACCACGCGTAGCGTCGGGCTGACGAGGGCGGGAGAGGAATATCTCAATGGATGCCGGCAGGCCGTCGCGAGTCTTCAGCTGGCGCATGCTGCGGGTCAGGGAGAAAAAGCAGTCCCGCAAGGACACATCAAGGTTGCGGCCATAAAGGGCTTCGCGTCGGATGTCGCGGCGTACCTCATTCCGCAGTACCTAGCGCAGCATCCAGAGGTCAGCGTCGATCTGTCAGTTTTCGTGCGCGACATTGACATTCGATCGCAAGGTGTCGACCTCGCGTTGCTCAGCGGAGGGGGTCCGGAGAAGTCGCTGCACTCGGAATTGCTGCACACCCGATCCTTCTGCATGGCAGCCACACCCAATTACCTCGCCCGGCACGGCACCCCGCGTACGCCCGAGGACCTCAAACAGCACGACTGCGTGATGGCCGACGCACCGTTCTGGATGATCCGGGACGGCGACGAGGAGCGGCCGATTCTCGTCTCGGGTCGCTCTCGAGTGCACGGCCACATACCCGGCCTGCTGCACGCGGCATTGAATGACCTCGGAATCGTGTATTTCACCGAGCACTACATCCGCCCGCACATCGAGGCCGGTCGCCTGATACCGGTCCTGCAGAAGTACTGGATAACCGAGATGGGCACCTGGCTCGTTCACGACTACGAGGGCTGGCCGCCGCTGCACATCGGTGCGTTGATCGACCATCTCCGCGAGGGCATGGCTGCGCCCGGGTTTGATAGCCACATCCGTGCGCTGATCTGTCCGCAGAGCCTCGAGGAGAAGTTCTCCGAGGTGCTCTAGATACACAGCGCTCGCCCCGTTCTGAGGATCAATCTGATCAATGATCTCTCCTGTCGGAAGGGTGGGCTCGGGGTGCCGTGCGGCGAACGCATGTCACAACGACGGCACCTTCTCCCGGTCCGGACCTGCCCGGATCGCCGCCCATCCGCGGAACGGGATGGTCGTCAGCCCGGATCCAAAACGCTTATGAGAAAGAGGATTTCATGAAACCTCCCCTACGCGTCGACGTCGAGGCCGTAGTCGATGGTGCACCGTTCTCTCGCTTGCAGAAACGTACGCTCGCAATCTGCATCGCGATCGCAATCCTGGACGGCTTCGACGTTCAGTCGATCGGCTTCGCCGCACCGGCCATCGCCAAGGATTGGGGGCTCCCGGTCTCGGCGTTCGGCCTGGTTTTCTCCGCGGGACTCGTCGGCATGATGTTGGGAGGAATGGCTTTCGGTCCGATCGCCGATCGGATCGGGCGTCGCAAGGTCATTCTGCTGTGTACTGTGGGGGTCGCGGTCTTCACCTTACTTCAGACCATCGCCCCCAATGTCGAGACCCTCCTAGCGCTCCGCTTTGTGTGTGGCATCGGCCTCGGCGGACTCACACCGAACCTGATCGCACTGGCGTCCGAGTACGCCCCAGCTCGTCGTCGCTCCACCGTCGTCACCGTTGTGGTGTCGTCGATGTCCCTCGGTGGCATGGTGGGCGGCTTTCTGGCGGCCTACCTGATACCCCATTACGGTTGGCGCACTGTATTTGCCGCCGGTGGAGTCCTGACCTTGATCATCTTGTTAATTGCCTGGCGAGCGCTTCCGGAGTCGATCCGCTTCCTCGCGGTGACCGGACAGAATGAGCGAGCAGCCAAGATTCTCGGGAGGCTTGCCCCGGCGGTTCAGGCAGACGCGACGAAGAGCGCGTTCGTCCTGCCGGAAAAGGCTATTCGTCGCTCCCCGGTGCGGACGTTGTTCACCGAACATCGGTCGGTGGTGACGATTCTGCTCTGGATTGTCTTCGGCATGAACCTGTTCGTCGCATACTTCCTGCTGAACTGGATGCCGTCGCTCTTCACCGCGGCCGGCCTCAGCGCGTCCCTTGCCCTAGTGGCGACATCGCTGTACAACTTTGGTGGGGTTGTGGGTGGCGTTACTATAGGTCTGATTGCGGACTACCGACGATCTGCCACCGGCATCCTTGCCGCCAGCTACCTCATCGCTGCGGTGTCCATCGCCGCCACCGCGACGGCGATCGGCAACACCGCCCTCATGCTGATTGCGCTGTTCGTTGTCGGCTTCGGCATATCCGGTGGACAGACCGGGATCAGCGCGGTCGGCGCCGACGTCTACCCGACGGTTGCCCGTTCCACCGGCCTCGGCTGGGCCTACGGCGTCGGCCGAGTCGGATCGATCATCGGCCCGCTCGTTGGCGGGTTCCTCATCGCCGCCGGTTTGGCCTCCACCACGATCTTCAGCCTGACGATCATTCCGACAATCCTCGCTGCTGTCGGCATCGTCTTACTCGCCGTGCGTCGCAGGAACATGCGTATCACAGGGCAGAGTATTGAGCCACCCTCGGTCGATCGGCAACTCCAGTCATGATCGCGATATCCGATGCGATCCACGCGGCCACCGCCTTGTGGCTGTTCACCCTAGCTGGAAGGAACGCGGTCGACGTCTCGGGTCTCGGAGGGATGTTTCCTGGCCCCTATCGAGCAGCTGCTCGACACATCGCCAGAACAGGGACTCAGAAAGAGCGAAACATCCTGGTGTCAGGCCCCGTCGATCGACGGAGATCGCACAACTTTGCCACTGGCGTCGCGACGGCCCTGGCTCATCACTGATTTCGAAACCAAAGGTAAAAGAGAATGTCAACCCCTTTCAGCATATCCGAAGCAGAATTGGACGAACTTCGGGCCCGCTACCGTCACGAGCGCGACGTCCGCATGACGAAACGGCGGGCGAAGGCACGCAAAAGTACGGCAACGTTGGCCGATGTCGGCCTCAGCGAGGCTGATCCACACATGCCTCCGATCCACCGTGAACCGCTGACCGACGAGGTGGACGTGCTCGTGATCGGCGGTGGGCTTTCCGGAATCCTGAGCGGCGCGCACCTCCGTATGCGCGGCGTGCAGTCGATCCGAGTTCTCGACAAGGCTGGCGACTTCGGCGGTGTCTGGTACTGGAACCGCTATCCCGGCGCCCAGTGCGATGTCGAGTCATACATTTACCTGCCGCTACTGGAGGAAACGGGCTACATCCCGACCGAAAAGTACACCCGTCAACCGGAAATTCTGGACTACTGCCGGAAGGCCGCACGCCACTTCGACCTATACCGCGACACGTGCTTCCAGACACAGGTGACGGGGTTGGAGTGGGATGAAAGGAGGCGACGCTGGACGGTACACACCGATCGTGGTGACGCGATGCGCGCGCGATTCGTGCTGATGGCGAACGGTCCGATGGACAAGCCGCGGCCGCCGGCGATCCCTGGGATCGAGACCTTTCGTGGCCATGCCTTTCACAGTAGCCGGTGGGACTACGAGTACACGAAGGGTAGCGCCGAGGGTGACTTGAGCGGGTTGGCGGACAAGTCGGTCGGAATCATCGGCACAGGCGCTACTGCGGTGCAGATCGTGCCTCATCTCGGTCGGTCGGCGAAGCAGGTGTACGTGTTCCAGCGGACACCGTCCACCGTGGCCCCTCGCAACAACCGGCCAACGGACCCGTCGTGGGTGGCGTCGTTGGAACCCGGCTGGCAGCAGCGTCGTATCCACAACTTCACCGCGCTCATCTCGGGTGTTGCAGGGCTGGAAGATCTCGTCGACGACGGTTGGACGTACGCCTTCAAAAAGCTGATGTGCAATCCGGACTTTGTCGGCCTTTCTCCCGCGGAGCGGGCGGCGCGCACCGAGGTCGCGGACCTGGAACTGGGCGAGGAAGTTCGCGCCCGGATCGACTCGATCGTGAGTGATCCGGCCACGGCCGAAAGCCTGAAGGGCTATTACTACTACTTTTGCAAGCGGCCCGGCTTTCATGACGAGTACCTCCAGACGTTTGAACGCCCGAACGTCTCGCTGGTGGATACGAAAGGCGCTGAAATCGAGCGAATCACGCCGGACGGACTTGTCGTCAATGGCGCCGAATACCCGCTTGACTGCCTGATCTTCGCCACCGGCTTCGATATCAACTCGGCCCGCACTCGCCGTGCTGGATTCGACGTCGTCGGCCGAGATGGGGTCAGTTTGACCGTGAAGTGGGCGGACGGCATGTCGTCGCTGCACGGCATGATGACCAGTGGTTTCCCGAACCTGGCGTTCAGTCCCGGGGTCAATTCCCAGTTCGCCCCGTTGACGATCAACTTCCCCACCGCACTGGGCGAATTCGCCCGGCATGTCGCCTTTGTCATTGCGCACTGCATCGACAACGAAGTAGAGGTATTCGACGTCGAGTCCGACGCGGAGGCAGGCTGGGTGCAGACGATAAAGACGCGCTCGGCACGTAACGACCCGTACTCCCGGCAACGCCTCGAGCTCCTACAGGCATGTATTCCGGGCTTCTTCAACAACGAGGGTCGACCGGAGGACCTGCCGGAGACCGACGCGAACTTCGGCGGATCGGCGCTCGAGTTCTACGACATGTTGGAGAACTGGCGGGCCGAGGGCAGGTTCGCGGGTCTGTCACTCGAGCCCCGGAGGGCGGAACGTTGATGGCTGCCGATCCACTTACCGCATTGCTGCGGCCGTCCGCGGTCGCCGTCGTAGGTGCTTCCTCCGATCCCGCAAGCTATGCGTCGCGGCCCCTCCGATATCTGCTCGACGCCGGGTTCACGGGTCGGCTCGCGGCGGTCAACCCACGCAGGACCGAGACGATGGGAGTGCCGACTTACCCGACGATCACCGACATTCCGTTCGTGCCGGACGTGGCGCTAATCCTTGTCAATGCGGCCCTGGTGCCGGCCACTTTATTGGAGTGCGCCAAGGCCGGGGTGCCGTTTGCGATCAGCGTCGCGAGCGGGTTCGGAGAGGCTGGCAATTCGGTGCTCGACGACGAGGTCCGCAGGATCTGCACGGGGTCGGGGCTACGACTGCTGGGGCCGAACTGCATCGGTGCGCTGAACAATATCGACAATGTTCCGCTGACCTTTTCGACGGTGATCGGACAGATGCCGCTGTCGCCGGGGCCGTTGGCGGTGGTGGCGCAGAGCGGGGCCCTGACCAACGTCGTGCTGCAGACCTGCGCGTGCCGCGGGCTCGGCATCGGCTACGCGGTCACCTCAGGTAACGAACTCGACCTGGAGTGGGGCGAACTCGCACTCGCTGTGCTCGAGCAATCAGAGACCCGGGTGCTACTCGGCTACGTCGAGGCCTTCAAGAACCCCGAGACCGCACGCGAAGTCGGGCGCCGTGCACGTGAACTCGACAAAACCGTGATCGTCACGAAGTCTGGACGATCGGCTGCCGGGGCAGCAGCCTCCCGTTCCCACACGGGGAAGATCGCCGGCGACGGCCAGATGTGGGAGGCGGTGGCGAATGAATTTGGTTTGCTACCAGCAGCATCGCTCGACGAGCTTGTTGACATCGCGGAGGTTCGGCTCGCCGAACTTGCCGCCGTCGCCGGGAGGGACGGACGATGAGAACTGTGGTCATGACCGCCAGCGGCGGGATGGGTGCACTGGTCGCCGACATGGCGGCCGGCACATCCCTGGAACTCGTGCCGGTCACCGTGAAATTGTCGGGGCTTCCGGAGCTCTCGGGCAATCCTGTCGATATCGGACCCATCGCCCAGCAGCCCGACACGACCAAGTTGGCCTACCTGACGTCGGTCGTTGAATCGGCGGCACGGCCAGACGTGTTGCTGCTGATACTGACCCCACTGGCCAACGATTTCCCGGACATCGGCGAAGAGATTCTGCGTGTGCTACCGACGTGGACCGCGCAGGGCGTCACCGTCGTCATCGCCTACATGGCGTCGGAAATCCGTCTGCCCGACGAGCTCGAGACCCGCCTTCGCCGGGCGGGCGCGGCAGTCATCGCGCAGCCACCACGAGCCGTCGCTGCACTGGCAGCCCTCGCCGCACGGCGTGCGTCGTCGACGCTGAGCACCGGCAAGCCGATCGCAGCACGCCAGCCGGAGCAGAAGCTCCCTGAAGATGCGTTCGATTTGCTCGCTCTGCACGGCATGGTCCTCCCACAACAGGCCGCTGCGCACTCGGCGGAGGCGGCAGTCGCGATCGGTGACCGGATCGGATACCCGGTCGTCGCGAAAATTGAGTCCGACGCGGTTGCGCACCGTACCCAGCTCGGCGGCGTGATCGTCGGAATCCGCAACGCCGTCGAACTGCAGGCCGCTTACGCCACCCTCGACACAAGGTTTTCCGAGCACATCCGGGGCGGTACCGGGTACGTACTCGTCCAGCAACAGAACGTGGGCGAGGAGTTCCTCATCGGTATCGTCACCGATCCGGAGTTCGGGCCGGTGCTGACGATCGGGTCGGGTGGGGTCACGGCGGAGCTGGACAAGGACATGGTTTTCCTCCCCCTTCCGTGCGCGCCGGGGGAGATCGAGGCAGCGGTCCGCACATTGCGGCGGTATCCACTTTTCACCGGATACCGCAACCTGCCGCCGTTGAACCTCCGCGCGCTGCTGTCGGCCGTCGACGCACTGGTCGCTGCATACGACGCCGAGCCGGGGATCACCGAGATCGAGGTGAACCCTCTCATGATCGACGGCGCTCGGGCCTGTGCCGTGGATGTCCTGATCGGATGAGTAGGACGCGGTGAGCAGCAACATCAATTATTTCATCTGGAAGGACTGACGTGGACGCCGTAACAGAAAAGCAGCTGGATAAGCACTGGAACACATTTCTGGGCAAGGTACCGCCGATCATCGACTCCGTGAAGCAGCTCAGCCCAAGCTACTTCCAGCACTACACGCAGGCACGCGACGATGTGCTGCAGGACAATCCCGACGGCCTCAGCCTCGCCATGAAAGAACTGATCTTCGTCATCATCGACATCTGGCGGGAGAACCCCAGCGGCGGCAAGAACCACATCGAGGCCGCGCTGCGTGCGGGCGTAACGCTCCAACAGATCCGCGAAGCCATGGTGATGATCCTGCTGTGCAACGGCATGGTCACCTACGGCCGGATCGGGGACGAACTGTTCCAACATGCACTGAAAATCCAAGGCGAATCCGAATAGCGCAATTGAACGCGCGACGAAAGGCAACAACACATGGAGTACACAGCACTGGCCGTCGAGGTCCGTGAAGGAATCGCCTGGGTGACCATGAATCGCCCCGAAAAACGAAACGCGATTTCCGCGCAGATGATGCGCGAGATGCGGCACTTCCTGGAGGAGACCAAGTACGACGCCGATGTCCACGCGGTCGTGATCAGCGGCGCAGGCCCACACTTCTGCTCCGGACACGATCTATTGGCGCACAAGGAACTCGGCAGCGGACCCCGGCCCTGGAGTGAGGACCAGTCGCGCGCCTACCTGGACTTCATCTTCGATCACTGGTATTGGCCGCTCAAGGACTACCCCAAGCCGCTGATCGCGGCGGTACACGGCACAGCAGCGGCCGGTGGTGCCGAGCTCGCCCTGCTGTGCGACATCACGCTGGCCACGCCGGATGCAGTTTTCGACTACAGCGTGCTGCGCGCAACCGGCGTATTCATGTCGCAGATGCTGGTGTATACGGCCGGCTGGAAGGCCGCCCACGAGATCTACCTGACAGGCGGGACAGTCCACGCCGCCGAAGCGCTCCGGCTGCGAATGATCAACCGTATCGTCTCACAGGAGAACCTGCTCAACGAGGCAGAGCGGCTGGGTACGATCATATCGCGGATGCCGATGGAGTCGCTGAAGCTCGGCAAAATCGCGACCAGGCACGCCTACGATCTCGCCGGTTTGCGCGAGGCTTGGTTCTACGGCAAGGAGGCGGATATCCTCGCCCATCTCGTCGCAGGTGACGAAGTCGAATCCAACATCCGACACGAGCAGGGTGTCACCGCCGCGATCCAGTGGCGGAAGGAACGATTCGTCGGTCTGGACGTGCCGTTCGAGTGACGACGCGGAGCCTGTTCCCTTCTTCCCGGGTGCGGGTTGCCCGCGGGCGGTAACTGGGTCGTGGCAGCGCTGCGCTGCTGAATGGCCAGAGAGGAACCGACACACCATGTCCGGCTGACCGCAACACAGCGAGCTCGAGACGATCGACAACGGCAGTCGTTCGGCGGGAGGGGCGGCGCCGACGACGATCTCGGGACCACTTTTGTCGCCCGATGCCGTCACCTCCGCAGTCCGCGAGATCCGGACTGGTGAGCGAGCAATTTCGCCCTGCCCTCTCGATATCGGCACTGCCGTTTCCCCGGTTCAGCCTGGCCGTCACACAATCTTCCCGCACATCGCGAACCCATTACTGCTCGACGACGGCCGATACATCTGCTTCGTCACCTCGGATGGGACGACTACCGTGGGATGGCCATCGAGTGGCACGGCCGAGTGGGTGGTCGCCGGGGCGCCCTGGTCGTCGCCGGCGACGCCCTTTGCGGTTACGTGGCCTGCGGTGCCCGCCGGGGAGGTTGCACGGAGGCAGCGATGTGACCACTTCATCGGACTGCTCGGAGTCGACGACGTCGTCGTCGAGGAGGTCCTGGTTATTCCCCCGAGCAGCCGTTCATGATCGCCAATTACGTTGCGGCCACGGAAGTCGAGTGTTCGAGGTGTGCCCAGCTGTCACTGCGCGCGGGTTCATTCCGTATGGACGAAAAGGAGAAGCACATGCCGAACGGACAGAGCGCCAACGGCTCGGTTTCATTCGAGCCGTTGACCCCGACGGCGTATCTGGACCGGGCGGCCGCCGCACATGGCGACCGGGTCGGTGTGGTGGACGGTCACTCCCGATGGACCTACACGGAGCTGAGGGAACGATGCATGCGGCTGGCCGGGGCATTGGCCCCGTTGGCGCACCGCAGGCCGGTCGCGGTGCTCGCTCCGAACACACATGTACTTCTGGAGGCGAATTTCGGAGTGCCATGGGCAGGAGTACCGCTCGTCTCGATCAACACTCGGCTCTCCGCGGGAGAGGTCGCTTACATTCTGCAGCACTCGAACGCTGGAGTGCTCGTGCACGACCCGATGTTCGACGACCTCGTCGGCGCCGTGTTTGCCGAGCTGTCGGAACCGCCCGTGCGGATCCGAGCCGGGCAGGAGTATGAAGACCTGCTCGCCGGGGCACAATCAGAGCACCGTACCCCGTCGGATGAACGCTCACTGCTGTCGATCAACTACACGTCCGGCACCACAGGACGGCCCAAGGGCGTGATGTACCACCACAGGGGCGCATCGCTGCAGTCGTTGGCAATGGTGGGCCATACCGGGTTGTCACCCTCCTCGATGTACCTGTGGACGCTGCCGATGTTCCACTGCAACGGCTGGTGCTTCCCATGGGCGGTGACCGCGGCGGCCGCAACGCATATCTGCCTGCCCAAGGTTGACCCGACCGAAATATGGCGTCTAGTCCGCGAGGAGGGCGTGACACACCTGAGCGGAGCACCGACGGTCCTGGCGATGATCGCGCACGCGAAGGACGCAACGCCACTACCGAAGGGACGCCCTGTACGGATCACGACAGGAGGAGCGCCGCCGTCACCGGCCATCTTGCGGCGAATGGCGAAACTCGGATTCGAGGTGACCCATCTGTACGGGCTCACCGAGACCTATGGACCGGCCATGTTGTGCGACTGGCGCCCAGAGTGGGACGATCTCGACCTGGACGCCCAATCCCGGCTCAAGGCCCGCCAGGGCGTCGGGAACATGATCTCCTGTACCGTGCGGGTAATCGCCGAGGACGGCTCCGACGTACCAGCCGACGGCACCACGACGGGGCAAATCGCCCTGCGCGGCAACAACCTCATGCTGGGCTACTTGCACGATCCGGAGGCCACGCTGAACGCGGTGCCGGATGGGTGGTTTCGGACCGGTGACCTCGGCGTCGTGCATCGCGATGGGTACATCGAGCTACGAGACCGGGCCAAGGACGTGATCATCTCAGGCGGAGAGAACATCGCGTCAGTCGAGGTCGAGCAGGCAATTCTAGACCACCCGGCGGTGCTGGAGGCTGCGGTGATCGCAATGCCGGACGAGCGATGGGGCGAGGTCCCGGCCGCGTACATCACGCTACAAGAGGGCGCCTCGACGACCGCGGAAGAGATCGTCGAGCACGTGCGAAGTCGACTCGCCCGGTTCAAGGCACCCAAGATGGTGAGTTTCGGCGAGCTTCCCAAAACCTCCACCGGTAAGATCCAGAAACACCTACTTCGCGAGAAGGCATGGGCTGGCATCGCACGCCAAATCCAATGACGCGGGGTGAATCACTGGGTTGTGAACCGATAGCACGCACCCGTGGCAAGCGAACCGACCTGTTCGAGGATGCTTTCGGGCCATCCGACCACGCGGTTCGGCGTCGGATCCGCGACGGGGCACAGCTACCGTGGCGGTCCCGCATTGTGAGTAACGAGGAAGGAGTCAGAAAATGACGATGTACCCGAAGTATAGGGAGCTCGAAAGGATCGAGAACGGTCGACGTTCGGCGTGGGGGGTATTCGGCTCCGAGGACGACCTCGGCACCGCCAACTTCCTCTCTCCTGTCGCGGTCAGGGCCGCGACCCGCGAGATTCAGACCGGCGAACGGGTCAACTTGTCACTGCCCCTCGACCTTCCAACCCCGCCGTACTTCGGACGGAACCCGATGCAGCACCGAATCTTTCGTCATAGCGAGCTGGTGCTCGACGATGTCATGGACAATTTTTTCCCACAGGCCTCGAGCCAATGGGATGGCTTGCGGCACCGAAAGGACCCCGATGTCGGCTTCTACAACGGTGTCTCCGAGGAGGAGGCCGGTGCCGGCGGCTCCCGGTTGGGCGTGGAAGCGTGGGCCCAACAGGGGATCGTCGGACGCGGAGTTCTCCTCGATATCCCACGATTTGGCGGCATCGAAGACTACGATCCTTTTGTACCGCACCGTATCGATGTCAAGATGATCAAGAAAGTCCTGGACGCCGAGCGAGTTGTCCTGTCCGACGGCGACATCCTTCTGGTGCGCACGGGATACATGGGGGCGTACCTAGCCGCACCTGTGACAGACCGGGGCGCACTTCGGGACAAAGTCACCAGTGCCGGCCTAGCCGCCGCCGAGGAGATGGCCGAGTTCCTCTGGGACAACAGGATCACAGCTGCGGCCGGAGATAACCCCGGCCTCGAAGCATTGCCGCGCAATCTCGAGGTACCCGACCTCCACAGTCGGCTCATCCCGATGCTCGGCTTCCTCATCGGTGAGTTCTGGGCACTTGACGCGCTCGCCGAGGCGTCGGCACGCGATGGGCGCTACACGTGCTTCCTGGCCTCGGTGCCACTGAACCTGCCCGGTGGCGTAGGCACACCTGCCAATGCCATCGCGCTGCGGTGAGGCCCCCTGTCGTGTGGGTGTCTGACGCCTCGAGTAAGACGAAAGGTAAACCATCCGATTGTGGCGACCCCTACAGAACGCAATGATCACCGCCACCGTGGCCCACGGCGGGGTGAGGTTGGACAGCTCGGTTTCCTAGAGTCCCGATACCTGCTGCGGCGGCATACCTTCCCTGGGAGACAGGGCAGAAGACTAACAGCGAGAGGATTAACGATATGGAATCACAGCTGCAGCGGATCATCGACGAGGCCGCAATCCGCGAGGTCCACCTCCGGTATTGCCGCGGAATCGATCGCATGGACTGGGAACTTGTGCGGTCTTGCTACCACCCGGGTGCCGTCGACGACCACGGGCCCTTTCGGGGGACCATCGACGAGTTCATCGCTTGGGCCGCCAAATTACTGCCTACTTTCGTCTCGACAACACACTTCATCGGTAACCAACTCGTCGAAGTCAACGGCGACTCAGCTTGGATGGAGTCCTACTCCCGGGCTTACCACCGAAAGGCACCTGCCGGCGCGCTGCCTGCAACGGACTGGGTCCTCAACTTGCGCTATATCGATCGACTCGAACGCAGAGACGGTCATTGGCGCATCGTTGAGCGCGTGGCGACATGTGATACCGAACGAACCGACCCGGTAGGCGGTGAGCACGCAATCCTCGGCCCTGGGTTCCACAGAGGGACACGTGACAAGACAGACCCTTCCTATTCCCGGGGGCTCGTTCACGACAATGCGTAAACCTTTCAGGACTACTTAAAACCAACCCCTGCAGCAGAAGAAGAAGCTATGACGGGCTGCTGTAGGTTTCATTGGCTCGTTGGTTTGGGCCGCCAGCATGTTCGCTGGAGTCATGATCATCTAGTACTCGATAGGGTGGGTTTGCGCAGGGCGTGTTCTCGTCGAACGCGTCGAACGTGTCGAACGATCCCGTGGGTGTATCACGACCAAACCGTTGCTGCCGATCGCCGGCCGCGGGATATGACGGGTCGGACCGCAACTTCCGCCGCCTCGTTGCCTTAAGAGTGTGTCTCATGTGGGGAGTTTCTTGAAGCAGGTGAGTGCGGCGGCGAGGTGGAGGAAGCCGGCGAAGTGTTCGCCGTAGCGTTCGTAGCGGATGGTCGTGCGCCGGTAGCCGGTGAGCCAGGCGATGGTGCGTTCGATCTTCCACCGGTACCGGCCGAGGCGATCGTTTCGCTCGATGCCGCGGCGGGCGATCCTCGGGACGATGCCTCGTTCGCGCAGCCACCGTCGGTGAATGTCGTAGTCGTAGCCCTTGTCGCCGCGAAGCTTTCCCGGTTTGCGCCGGCGTGGTCCGCGCCTGGACTTCGTTGCCGGAATCCGTGCCACCAATGGTTGCAGCATCGTGCTGTCGTGGGTGTTCGCCCCGGTCACACCCACGACCAGTGGGATTCCATTCGTTTCGGACAGGACGTGGATCTTCGATCCCTTCTTGCCGTGGTCGACCGGGCTGGGGCCGGTCAGCGATCCCCCCTTTTTGCCCGGACGCTTGCCGCATCCAGGATCGCTGCCGTCCAGTCGAGTTCGCCCGCGCTCCCGAGCCGGTCGAGCACCTCGCGATGGAGTTTCTCGAACACCCCATCCCGTACCCAGGCGCTGAATCGTCGATGCGCGGTCGGCACCGTCACCCCGAAGGAGGGCGGCAGATGCCGCCACGGACATCCGCTGGTGAGCACGTACACGATCGCGGTGAACACCGCCCGGTCATCGGCCGGCGCACTGCCGCCTCCCTGCGGCCGGGCGACAAAACGCGGAATCAACGGTTCGACCATCTCCCACAACGCATCCGGAACCAGCCTCAGTGACAACTCATCTACCACGCGTCACATTATGTCCCACACATCACTTCATCCACATGAGACACGCTCTAAACAAAAGATCAGTGGGCAAGAGGAATCGGCGAGGAAGACGTCCGGCGGTGTGGGCACCGGGGTGACTATCTGGTGATCGAACGGGCCACCGTTGGAGATGGGCATCCGTTCTGCGCAGTGCTGGCATTCTCGCACTCGCGGTTTGTTGCTTTTGCGACCAACGGAATCACTGTCCTGGAGGGCATGTTTAGTTGACCGGGTCACGGTCCACGGCTGTCGACCGACCTCGCCTACTCCCACTACGAGGAGCTCGCGAATCTCGGCGTCGAAGCTCCCCGGGGAAACACCCGGGCGCTGACATAGACTTAGTGGTGGCGAGGCCGCCTCGATGCGATCAACAAATGGAGGTGAGCTCAAGGGCTTCACCCACCGGTTTATCGTCGACGGTCTCTGCGCCGACGACGCTGGAAGACAATCTGGGCCCAAACGTCCGCACCGCGTTAAATCATTCACATGCTGAGGAACATTCGGTCTGTTGTGCTCCTCGTCGAGCACTTCGAGGGCATGACGAGACGCGGGTGAAAGAAAACGGGGTCGTGGTGTACTCGAAGTGCTCGGCCGATCCATCCCTTACGTACCGAATCCGGCTGCTCCAGAATGAGGTCAGGTTTGTCACCGAGGGTGTCCAGCGCCGGTCGAGGCGCGAGGTAGGGTGGCGGGTGTAACGGTCAGCGTGATCGGAATGCTCGATCGACAGGTCCGTTTCTGCTGCGATGGTTTCGATGGGGACCCCGCCAGACCGGTTGAAGAGTGTCCATCTCGGCACGAGGAGGCCGTTCGTGGATCGGTCCGAATGATGTGTCTGGTCGCAATTGTTCCGGTCGCCCCAAGTTGCGAGCCGCGTCCCAGGTAACCTGTGTGAAATCGTGAACCGCGGTGGGCTGATCCCTCAGCGAAATGCGTTTGGAGAACACCGGCAACCATTGACTGTACTGTCGTGCTTGGTCGAGGACGGAGCCCTCGACATCGAGTCACAGCTCGACTGATTCAGTGTGGCCGTTTGTGGCGCGCGGACCGTGTAGTGGAGTATTTGCATTCGCTCGTCCAACCGTTGCCTCAGTTCCTTAGTACTGCAACGGCACTTGCTTGACAGGTGGGCGATACTGGTTGCGTGGTCCTCGATATGGTTGCTGCCGAGTTGGAAGCGTTGCACGAGCGGATCTCCGGTCGGTTCACCCGGTCGGAGCCGCGGTCCCGGGTCCGTGAGTATGTGGCGGGTTTGGTTGCGGGTCTGGAACGCAAGAATGGGTGGACTCTCGCCGAGCGGGCCGGTGAGGTGAGCCCGGACGGGATGCAACGGTTGCTGCGGCGGGCGGACTGGGACGTCGACGGGGTCCGTGACGATGTGCGTGATTACGTGGTCGAACGCCTCGGCGATACGGACGGGGTGTTGGTCGTCGACGACACCGGATTCTTGAAGAAGGGCACCCGCTCGGCAGGGGTGCAGCGCCAGTACTCGGGCACCGCCGGTCGGGTGGAGAATTGTCAGATCGGAGTGTTCCTCGCCTACTCGAGTGCGGCCGGGCACGCACTCATCGATCGGGAGCTGTACCTGCCCGAATCGTGGACCACCGACCGGGACCGGTGCCGCGCCGCCGGCATCGGCGACGAGGTCGAGTTCGCGACCAAGCCGGTTCTGGCGCAGCACATGATCGAACGCGCCCTCGACGCGAAGGTGCCCTTCTCCTGGCTCACCGCGGACGAGGCCTACGGGCAGGTGAAGTACCTGCGCGTGTGGCTCGAAGAGCGCGATGTGTCGTACGTGCTGGCCACCCGCCGCAACGACGACGTCTTCACTCCCGACGGGCGCGCCGGCCGTGCCGACGAGATGATCGCCGCGGTCCCACCGAAGCAGTGGCGCCGGATCTCCGTCGGCGACGGCGCCCACGGGCCACGGGAGTATTCGTGGGTGCGGGTGCCGATCCGGATAGCGTGGGCTCCCGGGCGCGGGCACTGGCTCCTCGCCCGCCGATCCCTCTCCGATCCGACCGAGATCGCGTACTACATCTGCGCCGGACCCCGCCGGTCCACGCTCACCGAGCTCGCCACCGTCGCCGGATCGCGGTGGCGGGTCGAGGAATGCTTCCAGCAGGCCAAGAACGAGGCCGGCCTCGACCAGTATCAGGTACGCACCTACCGGGCCTGGTACGCGCACATCACCTTGTCGATGCTGGCCCTCGCCTGGCTCGCCGGGACGAAAACCCAAGCGATAAAGGGGGAATCGGGATTGAAGATCAGGGCATGATCGCGTACACGGTACCCGAGATCCGGCGACTGCTCGTGCATCTGATCCTGCGACACGCCCACCCCGACGAGCACATCTGGTCCTGGTCACACTGGCGACGACGCCGGCAACACCAGGCCCGCACCTCCCACTACCGACGCCGTGGCCACGTTCCGTAAGTGCCGTTGCAGTATTAGAGCGTGTCTCATGTGGATGAAGTGATGTGGGACATAATGTGACGCGTGGTAGATGAGTTGTCACTGAGGTTGGTTCCGGATGCGTTGTGGGAGATAGTCGAACCGTTGATTCCCCGTTTTGTCATCCGGCCGCAGGGAGGTGGCAGTGCGCCGGCCGATGGCCGGGCGGTGTCACCGCGATCGTGTACGTGCTCACCAGCGGATGTGCGTGGCGGCACCTGCCGCCCTCCTTCGGGGTGACTGTGCCGACCGCGCATCGACGGTTCAGTGCCTGGGTGCGGGATGGGGTGTTCGAGAAACTCCATCGTGAGGTGCTCGACCGGCTCGGGAACGCGGGCGAACTCGACTGGACGGCAGCGATCCTGGATGCGGCAAGCGTCCGGGCAAAAAGACATCCCAGGAGCTTGGGTGTCAAGCGGCAGCCCTCTCGACGTGATGTGCCCAGGCCGTCGTTTCGTCGTAGCAGGTGTGGGTCTTGAGGCATCCGTGGAGGATGCCGACGAGCCGGTTGGCGAGCTGCCGCAGGGCGGAACCGGGGTCGAGACCGCGGGCGCGTTGTTTGTCGTAGTAGGCGCGGGCACCGGGTGACGCCTGCAGGGCCGAGAACGCCTGCGAGTTCAGCGCATCGACGAGCCGATCGTTGTGGACGAACCGGGCCGCGATGACCTTCTTTTTGCCGGAGGCGCGGGTGATCGGACTGTTGGCGGCGTAGTTCTTGCGAGCCTTCGCGGTGGCATACCGTTCCGGGTCGTCGCCGAACTCACCGAATACCCGGGGGCCGAGCAGCGGTCCCATCCCGGGCTGGGACAGGATGATCTCAGCATCCGGGTGTCGGCCAAAATGGGCATCGACCTGCCGTTACAACATCTTGATCTCGTGATTGAGAGTGCTCAACACGGCGACGGCGGAGCGGGTGGTGGCCGCGTAGGCGGTGGTGATCACGGCCGCCCGGCCCAGGTGTTCGCCGCGCAGGGCTGCCTGGATCCGATCGGTCTTGGTCTCGATGTCGCGGCGGCGGGCTTTTCGCAGCGCCGCCGTGATCTGTCCCCGTGTCAGTCGTGTCGCCGCGGCCGGGTCCGGTGCCTTCCCGAGCAGCTCGAGGGCATCGACGGCGTCGAGGTCGTCGAATGCCTCCAATGCGGCAGGGAAGTACTCGCGCAGTGCGTGTCGCAGTCGCTGGGAAGGGCTACGACTACGACATTCACCGACGGTGGCTGCGCGAACGAGGCATCGTCCCGCGGATCGCCCGCCGCGGCATCGAGCGAAACGATCGCCTCGGCCGGTACCGGTGGAAGATCGAACGCACTATCGCCTGGCTCACCGGCTACCGGCGCTTGACCATCCGCTACGAACGCTACGGCGAACATTTCGCCGGCTTCCTCCACCGCGCCGCCACTCACCTGCTTCAAGAAGCTACCCACATGAGACACCCTCTTAGACGGGCTGCGGCGGCGCACGAGATGACGATGGCCGAGCTCATTGTTCGTATACAAATCCGGACCGGCATGCTGCGAAGCTGCGGTCTCCGATTTTCATTATTCTACTTGGTCGCTAACCCAGATACCGGAGACCTCGCTCATTGAGCGGCAGCGACTCACCTCAATGTGATCGAACCCCACAACTTAAGCAGTTTTGGAAGATGGTCTACTAGCTGTCGGTGTCCGGGATGGTGTGAATCCGAGGGACATGAAATCCTTCCAGCGCGAGCAGTCTGTCCAACCTCATGAAGACGTCGTCGAGATTCTCGCTCGAGTCGACTCCTGCCGCTTCGGCCGTGAAGTAATTGGTCCACTTCCCCATGCCACCGCTGAGCACCAAACCAGTAATGCTGCAGTCGTGATGGGAAAGGTAAAGCGCCAACGGTGAGACTGATTCGGTTCGCAGCAGTGCACGATCGACCGTCGGGTTAGCCTCCATCCACGTCTGCGACATCGGCGTTGCGGCAAGCGGACAGAGCGCGTTGACCCGAATGTCCACGTCCATGTTGTCCTCAGCTGCCCCCTTCGTCATACCGACTATCGCGGCCTTCGCAACGACGTACGGGAAGGCCCCAGCCGCGCCGAAGACTCCGGCAGCCGAGGATGTATTGACGATTCGTCCATACCGACGTCGCCTCATGTGGGGGAGGGCCTCGTTCATGGTCCAGAAACTGCCCATGAGGTGAATGTTCAGAAGTTTCTGCAGGTCGTGCGTCGTTGTGTCTTGAGCTGTTCCAAAACCCGCGATACCTGCGTTGTTGATCAGCACGTCGACTTGCCCATATCGATCGACGGTGCGCGAAATAAGACCACGCGCGTACGCCTCGTTTGCGATGTCTCCCTCGTCAACAAAGGCAAGATAGCCCTCGTCGCTGAGGGTCTCGGCCGCAGTGCGAGCGCCTGTCCCATCCCCTGTCGGTTCGGGCCGGTCGCCGAGGTCGTTCAGTATTACAGTCGCACCGAGACGCGCAAGTGCAAGCGCATGACTTCGTCCCAGGCCGCTGCCGGCGCCGGTCACGATGGCGACCTTCCCCTCGAATGTGTGGGCCTGGGACATGCAAACTCCTTAGATCGTTCAGCCGTATCAGCCGTATCAGGCTGTATCAGGGGGACTCTCGTCACGAGGTGGTCAACCTCTCTAGAGTGTCAAATGGGAAGACCGTTGGTTTTAGCGGGCCCCGATCCAAGTAACGGGGCCTCCACTGGCTTCTCGCTTGTACCCCATGGATGCTGAGCCGACGACGAGCAGATCGAGGGTTGCAATCTTCGGGATGATCTCTTTCACTTCAGGGCTCTCGATGTCGTTGTAGATCCAGTAACGAAAATCTTCCTTGGTGCCGTCGAGAGCATCGCGCAGACCTGCCGCTGACGCCTTCAGGTGGTCGATGAATGCGGCTTCGTCCTCGTAGTACTGATCAACTTGGCATCGCTTTCCGTCGCTGCTGATGTACGCGACGTAAGAATGCGTCCGAGTCTCGGCTTCCGCCATTTTGGCCATCTGAGCGCGCAAGGCGTCTTTGAATTCCTCGAGTTTTCCCTCAGGGATGGTGACCTCGGAATTGATATGGAACATGCGGAAATCCCTTCATGAATTGTTGATTGGACCGCCATCGGCATCGGCGATGTCAGGAAGCTCACACTAACGAGACGGGTACCGTTCGTCAAGTATGGTGCAGCTGAACCTCGGCACGGATCTACCCTCCGCTCAACCAAATTCAGCAGTCACTCATCGACCTTAGCGCCGCAGGAACCCGAGCACCCGCCCCACCGCGAGGGCAGCGGGCCGGGGACCCTTCCTCGCTGAGCGATCATTTGGCAATGCCAGTTCGGAGGTCTGCACTAGTAGCGTGTCGCTGCTTAGTTCTGGCCTTTTTCGTTAAGGTAAGGGGCGGCAGAGTTCCCCGTCCCCTCTGCCGGTCAGGACTGTTGTCATGCCTTCGCAGAAGAAGCGTCCGGTGACGTTGAGCTCGGCTGATCGTGAGTTCTTGGAACGATTGACCACCACCGGGGTACATCCGGCCTCGATGATCCGACGGGCCCGGGTGTTGCTGGCGCTGGACACCTCGATCGGGGTGGTGGATGAGAAGAAGGTGATCGCAGCACGGTTGGGAGTCTCGGGTGAGACAGTGCGACTGGTCGCCAAGCGGTTCGCCGAAACCGGTCAGGACGTGGAAGCCACGATCGGACGCAAACAGCGTGACCTCCCACCGGTGCCGTCGCAGATCACCGGCGAGATCGAGGCCAGATTGATTGCGTTGGCGTGCACACAGCCCCCAGAAGGTCATGCCCGGTGGTCGCTGCGACTGCTGGAGAAGCACGTCGCCCTGGTCGACGACATCCCCGACCTGGACCACTCGACCATCGGCCGGATCTTAAAAAAACGAAACTTCGTCCTCACCTGAAGAAGTGCTGGACCATCCCACCAAAAGCGAACGCGGAGTTCGCAGCCCGGATGGAAGATGTCCTGTCGGTCTACGCCCGCCCCCACGACCCCGCTCACCCGGTGGTGTGCATGGACGAAAAGCCCTACCAACTCCTCGCGCACGTGCGCGACCCGATCCCTGCAGGCCCGGGACACGATCTGAAGGAGGACTCCGAGTACGTGCGGCACGGAACCTGCTCGATCTTCTGCTGGGTCGAGCCCCTGGCCGGCTGGCGGCGTGTCAATGCCCAGCCCCGGCGCACCAAGGTCGACTGGGCCCGACAGGTCAAAAAGCTACTGTGCGTAGACTACCCGGACGCAGAGACGGTGGTGCTGGTGATGGACAATCTCAACACACACGGCATCGGATCGCTCTACGAGGCCTTCGAGCCGGCCGAGGCGTTCGCGCTCGCGCAGCGGCTCGAGATCCACCACACCCCCAAACACGGCTCGTGGCTCAACATCGCCGAGTCGAGCTCTCGGCGCTGACCCGGCAGTGCCTCGACCGGCGCATCGAGGACCTCGAGATGCTCAACTCCGAACTCGCTGCCTGGCAACGACAGACCAATGCAGACCAACGCCAGGTCCAGTGGCATTTCACCACCGACGACGCCCGTATCAAGCTCCGCCACCTATATCCCAAGACTTAGCGGCGACGGTCTACTAGCTAGTACTGGTAGACCATGCCCAGGCTTTCGCGCTGGTCTGGCAGCTCGGACAGTGTTGTTGGAAACTGTTAGTTGCGGCGTTTCGTGACGAAGGTCGTCACCTGGCGCCCGCGCAGTCTCAGGTTGCCCTTCTCGGGCATCCATGGATGTCTTCAAAGGTTCGCACGTCCCGACCGACTGCAACGAACCCCTTCGAAGCGACGCGTCGATGCGAAAGCTGTTGGAGCTGGAGTGATTCAGCTGCGCAGCAGGAACGTGACCAGCTCCTGGGCGAACTCTTCGTCAGACTTCAGCGGCTTATCGCCGCGATAGAGAGCGGAGGCAATCGCTCGATTGGTCACGGCGCCAGACAGGCAGTCCATGAATAGCGAGGGCGTCACATCGACGGGGAGTTCACCGGTCTCGATCCCGAGTTTCACGAGCTGCCGCGAGGACGCAATTGCGTCGCGCGTTCCGCAATCAGCGATCGCACGTAACTCTTCGGGCAGATCTTGCTCGGTGCGCAATCGAAGATGAGCGGCCCCTGCGGGGCTCACGGACCTGCGGATCATTTGCAGTGTGAGGTCGTAGAGGGCTGCGCGCACACGCCCGATCTCGGGCAGGTCGAATCGAAGCTCGTTCGCCCGAAAGGCGTCCACCAGGACGTCCTGTTTGCTACTCCAGCGCCGATAAATCGATGACTTCCCCGCCTGCGCGCGGCGGGCTACGCCCTCGATGGAGAACGAGCGCCATCCCTCTGCCGCGAATTCTTCGAGCGCTGCATCCATGATGCGGCGATCCACGTCGGGATCACGTGGACGCCCTTGCGGGGTCGGAATAGGGGAGAGCGTCATGCCTGAATCGTAACTTGCCGATCTTCGCGACACCCAGGTGGAGAACACAACCTCCCTTCGAAAATCCATTGCGGAACGGATGGCGTATCGGTATGGTCGGGGCCAGCGCGTCGACCGTGACGCGCGGAAGGGCAGGTCCCACATGGCATTCATTTCCGGAACGCGCGTGCTCGACTTGACCGACGAGCGCGGGCTGATGACGGGGCGTATCCTCGCCGACCTCGGTGCGGACGTCGTGCACGTCGAGGCGCCTAACGGGTCTCCCGCACGATCGGCTCAGCCAACCGCCGCTGGTCGCGAGGCGTCATTCCTCTGGGAGGCATACGCGGCGAACAAACGTAGCGTCGCGCTCGATCTCGCCGTGCCCGGCGATGCCGCACGCATGCGGGCGCTGATCGAAGCTGCCGACATCCTCATCGAGAGCAGCGGGCCCGTCGCGATGCGTCGCGAGGGGCTCGACTGGAGCGATGTGCGGCAAATCAATCCCCGTCTTATTTATGTTTCGATGACCGGCTTCGGCCGGACCGGACCGAAGGCCGGGTATGCCGAGTCTGATCTCATCCTGTGGGCGGCGGGAGGACCGCTGGAGCCGCACCGCGACGGCTCGCGTCCACCTGTCCGTCCCTCGATCCCGCAGGCGCACCGATTGGCCGCCGCGGACGCCGCCGCCGGCGCCCTGCTGGCATTGATTGCCCGTCGAACTACTGGCCGCGGTCAGCTTGTCGACGTCGCCGTGCAAGCCGCGCTGGGGTCGGCGACGCTCGCGACGGTGCTCGCCGCGGCCGTGGGGGACGTGCCGCGCGCCATAGGCGCTGGCCAGGAACTGACACATCGGGTCGATCGATCTGGGAGCGGCTCGGGAACGCCCGCCGCTTCCAAGAAGTGGGAATGCGTCGACGGAATGATCGAGTTCCACGTCGGTATCGGACCGGCGGCCGGGGCCTTCACTGGGAATTTCTTCCAATGGATGCTCGCCGAGGGCGAACCGGTCCAGAAGTACACCGAACTCGACTGGCGCACAGTCGACAAGCTCATCGAGTCGGGCGAATTTCCAGACGCAGAAATCGACCGCGTGCGGGCAACCGTACGTGACTTCCTGGCGACGAAGACGAAAGACCAGGTCCTGCGAGCGGCAGTGCAGTACAAGCTCCTCTGCGTCCCGATCTTCACTACAGCCGACCTAGCCGCCACCGAACAGCTGGAGGCGCGTCATACCTTCGTCCCAGTAGGAGACGGTGAACGAACACTTCGTCTCGTAGGTATGCCGGCCGCGGTGAACGTCGACGCTTTCACGCTTACGCGTCGCGCGCCGAAAATCGGTGAGCACACCGACAGTGCCATTCGTGATTGGTCGACCGCACCGTCCGGTGCTCAGGAAGAAGCGGTGCTCGCATGACCCGCCCCCTGCGAGGACTGAAAGTCCTCGACCTCACCTGGGTTGTCGCCGGTCCCGTCATGACACGGGCGCTGGCCGACTTCGGCGCCACCGTAGTGCGTCTGGAATCATCGAGAAGGGTCGAGACCGCCCGCTACATGCAGCCGTTCCATGGAGGAGAGGTCTCCACTGAAGGGTCGGCGCTTTACGGCACGTGGAATGCCGGCAAGCTCGGCGTCACGGTCAATCTCCGGGATGAGGAAGGACAGCAGATCGTCCGCGACCTCACCGCCTGGGCGGATGTGGTGCTTGAAGCGTTTTCACCGGGAACGCTGTCGAAGTGGGGTCTTGATTACACCTCCCTCAGCGCCGACCATCCCGACCTCATCATGGTCAGCAGCTCTATCAGCGGTCAGACCGGGCCTTTATCACGGCTCGCTGGCTTCGGTAACGTCGGCGCGGCCCTCTCGGGATTTCAGGAGGTCAGCGGTTGGCCCGAAGACGTCCCGATTGGACCTTTCGGCCCCTACACCGACTTCGTCGGGCCCCGGATGGGGCTCGCCGTGCTCCTAGCTGCGCTGGAACACCGAGCCGAGACCGGCGAGGGCTGCTACATCGACCTCTCGCAGGTCGAGTCCGGGGTGTACTTCCAGGCGCCCGAGCTCGTTGAGTACGAGCTCACTGGGGCGGTGGCGCAACGAATGGGTAACCGAGACCGGGCATTCGCGCCGCACGGCGTCTTTCGCACCGCAGACGAGACGATCGACGGGGAGGACAAGGCTCGCTTCGTGGCGATCGCAGTGACCACCGATGAGCAGTGGACGCAGCTGGCCGCCTGGCTGGGCGACGATACCTTGACCGCCGACGCGTCGCTCGTCACGGCCTCCGGACGTCTCGCCGCACAGGATTTACTCGAAGCCGCAATAGAGCGCGTGAGCTGTAACCGGGTCGCCCAAGAAATCGAGATCGAGCTGCAAGCACGAGGGGTGCCTGCCCACGTCGTCGCCGCCTCCCGGGACTTCATCGACGACCCGCAAATCGCGGCCCGAGGTCATTTGATCGCGCTCGACCATCCACTGTTCGGCACGACTGTCGTCGAAGGTCCGCGCTATCTGCTTTCGGACACACCGGCGAAGGTTGAGAACGCCGCGCCGACGTTTGGACGCGATAACGAGCTGGTGCTGCGCGACATCCTCGGATACGACGAAGACCGCGTGCGCGACCTGATCGAGAGCGGAGTGATGAAGTGATCGACGATTCTTGGAGGGCAAAGTGGCAGGCCGCGCAAGATGCCGTCGGCCAGGACCTTTCCGATGGTGCCACGCGATGGGGAGCCGATCGAATCGAAGCAGCAGTAGTCCGCCGTTACGTCGAGCCACTCGAGATCGGCACCCTGATCCACACGGAGAAGGAGGCTGCGGTCGCCGCCGGCTACCCGGGTTTGGTCGCGCCGGCAACGGGCGCCCTGGCGTTCTCATTGCCTGCCATGTGGTCGCCGGGCGAGGAGACTCTTTGGAAAAGTAGCGAACGGAACGCCCAGCCCGCGCGCACACCGATCAACAACGAAGACCCGGGGCCGATTCCGCGTACCGAGGGGTTCTTCGCGACCGACATCGAGGCCGACTTCCTGCGGCCGGTCGAGATCGGCGAAAGGGTCGGTACGAAGGGACGGCACCTGCTGTCGTGCGTGTTGAAGGAAACGTCGGTCGGTCGGGGCGCGTTCATGACCGTCGAATCGCAGATCGTGTCCGACCGAGGCGACACAGTTGCTCGTCTGCGAACCACGCTCTTCGCGTTCGATCCAATTCCGGAGGAGCGCATGTCCGAACACGTTGAGGCGGGAGCGAACGGGTGACACTCGCCAATCAGAACCGATCTCTGTCCGATGTGCGCGTCGGGGAGAACCTGCCGCCGGTGATCTTTCCGCTCAGCGTATACCGCCTCGTGATGTGGGCTGGCGCCGGGCGCGACTTCAACTCCATCCACCACAACACCGAATGGGCGCAGCAGACCGGCGCGCCCGAGATGTACGCGAACACCCTCATGCTCATGGGTGGATGGGAACGTCTCGTCCGTGAGTGGGCCGGACCGGGTGCCACGATCACCAGCATCCGTGGCTTTCGGATGCGGCGGTTCAACGTCGTCGGCGAGACGATCAGGATCACCGGCACGGTGTCAACCGTCGACGATGACATCGTCACGGTGGCAGCGGCCACCTCGGACAGCACCGGAGTCACGGTCGGACCCGGCTCCGTGCTGGTGCGCCTGCCCGGAGCCGTTTCATGAGCGTCGTGGAGCCCGCGATCGCTGGTCTTGGAATCACTGAACTCGGTAAGGTCTACGGCAAGAGCGCTTTGCAGTTCGCCGCGGACGCCGTCCGCCTGGCAGCCGCGGACGCCGGTCTCGACTTGCAGGACGTGGATGGGCTGATCATGTCGGGCGGTCTCACCGACCAGGTCAGCCTCAACTTGCAGGGCGAGCTCGGCCTGCAGAACCTCAAGTTACTGACCGCTATGCAGGCATACGGGTCGACCGCGGCCCAGATGGTGCAGTACGCCTCGATGGCGGTGCAGTCGGGTACCGCCGACACCATTGCCATCGTCTGGGCCGACAATCCGCTCAAGGAGCGGCAAGGTTCGTCCGCGTCGTACGCGGCGGCTAGTTCCGCCGCGTCCGGCTGGCGGGCGATCACCGCTTCGAACGGGATCTCCTCCGCGAACACGATGTATGCGCTAGCGGCGAGGCGCCACATGCAGGCATACGGCACGACCAACGACCAGCTCGGCCACATCGCAGTCGCCCAACGCGAATGGGCACAACGAAATCCTCTCGCGCAGTTCCACGACACTCCCCTCACGCTCGAGGAGTACCACGCCTCGAGGTGGATCGCCGAGCCATTCCACTTGTTCGACTGCTGTCTGGTATCCAATGGCGCCATCGCCCTTATCGTCACGAGTCTGGATCGCGCGCGGGCCCTGCGTCAGCCGCCGGTGCGGGTCCTCGGGTGGGCGCAGGCGCACCCGGGAAACACCGGCGTGCGCAACGACGACTTCGGGCTTGTGTCGGGCGCTGCGCGCTCCGGCCCGGCCGCTCTGCGGATGGCAGACACGACGCTAGACGAGATCGACGTCGTACAGGTGTACGACTGCTACACCTATACGGCCCTCATCACCCTCGAGGACTACGGGTTCTGTGCCAAGGGAGAAGGGGGCCCGATGGTTGCCCAACCCGGCATGCTGGGGCCGAACGGCCGGCTTAAAGTGAACACCGGCGGCGGAGAGCTGTCGGCGTACTACCTCTGGGGCATGACGCCGCTGTCCGAAGGGGTCATCCAAGCCCGGGGCCACGGCGGCGCCCGCCAGGTCGAAAAGCATCACCGCGTCCTCGTCTCCGGAAACGGCGGCGTCTTGGATTATCACGCGACACTCGTGCTGGGCACGGACTGATCGGAGAACACATGCCCGCTTTCCCCATCCATCGTGACGCTGCGACTGCTGCCTTTCTCGACGGCGCCGCAGCCGGGCGCTTCCTCATCGTGCGAGATCAGTCGACCGGCGCCCATCATGCGCCCCAATTCGACGTTTCTATCGATCCCGAACGGTACGCACTCGTCCCCGCTGCGGGAACAGGCGAAATCGTGTCATGGTCGGTCGTACACCGCCGGTCACCGGATGGTCCTGCGCGCACCGTGGTCGGAATCGTCCAATTGGACGAAGGCCCGTGGTGGTGGACCGAGATCAGCGGCGTCGATCCCAGTTCCGATCTGATCGGGACTCGGGTACGGGTCGCCTTTGCCCGCCCTGACGGCGAGACCGATGCGGAGGCCGAGACGATCCCGTACTTCACCGTCAAGACCTAAATCTAAGGAATAGGGACGGACCTGACGAACGCTGCCCCAGTTCTTATTTCATTGGCTCATTCTCTGCGTACGTGCCTCGTCGACCGACGACGGGGCCGTATGGTCCATTCGCTCAGAGAAGACCCTGCGAACGAGCATTGGTGATGGGGCGGTGTGTCGTAAGTATGGATCCATTCGTCGTCGACTGCCGCTTGAGCTGCTTGGATCGTGGCGAACGCGCCGACCTCGTCGAGATGTTCGTATCGCAGCGTCCGATGGAAACGCTAGATCTCGCCGCTTAGGCTCGTTTACATTTCGGTTCTTGCGAATTGACGAGCCCGTTGCACGCAAGTACTTGGATCGTCGAGGCTGACGCGGCACGATCACAGATTTCCTGGTGCAGGTCGTAGCCCGATGTGCCGCGCTCCCCACTGTCGGTAGCGACTGCCTATCTCGCTGATCAGGGCCTCGATGTCGGGCGAGATAGGTATCGGGCTCGAATGGGATCGGCTCGAGATCTCGGACAGTCCTCCGAAGGCGTGCGATTCCGTACCGTTTGCGCCATGTGGTGACCGTTTGCGGGGGGACCCCGAACCGTTCGGTTACCTCGACGATGGGCGCGTCATCACGCACCTCGGTGACGGCTCGCAGTCAATCTCTACGGACACACGGGCAGCAACGGCGGAGTCGGAATCGAGCGGCGATGTTGAAGGAGCGCTTCACAATTTTTTGGTCGTCACTCTGTCCGGCATGTCCTGATGACGGGGTCTACCATGTCTCGAACCTATGCAGGTCGATTGCTCGAAGGATGTGATCAAGGACCACCAGTGCTGGGCGGTGAAGTTCAGGTACCCGGCAGGTTGCGAGTTGCGGATGGCGTAGCGAGGTAACGAATCGAGGTTCACGAGGCTGCCAGAAACCCATACCTCGGCGCGGGTGAGGACCGCGGGCGTTCCTGCTCGGAGGCGAGCACGGTAAGACGTTCGCTGTCGCTGCGCCGGTAGCGCGAGGTGACGGTGGAGGAACTTCGTTTCTCAGCATCGCCGGGGACGGCGACGATCGCGGTGGCCAATGTGCGAGAAATCGCTTGGAGGCGGGCCACGCTGATGCCCATCACGAGTGCGTCGTCGGCTCCGTACCGTGGTCGGGATTCCGGTGGGCGGCGGAAATAGCATGTTCGGAACAGAAGGATCTAGGGGACCCGGTGAGTGGCTGGCTCAAGGAATTGCGCGGTCTACCTGGGCCAGTGCGTCTGCGCGTGAACGACCGTAGGACGACTCTTCTTGCGCGCCCGCTGCCATGGTTATCCATCGCGCATTGGCTTGTACGAGGGCGATGTTCGTCAGGATTCGTCGGATCGATTCTGTGGCGTGTCGGGGGGTTAACAGACTGACACCTGCAATGACAGCTTGAATGATGAGCATGGGCATGTGGATGGCGACTCCTAGGTTGCGGCGCGATGCCGAGTCGGGACGCTGGATACCGTGAGTAACTTGTGCGAAGAGAATCCGATCAGCTAGAAACCGTCAGAAGACTCCCTGCACAACGACTAGCTATCGTATGTTCGGCGTTATCGCGCCAGAACTTCGTGGATCGGCGCTATCAGACAGAGGGAAAAGGGACGGCCGGGCAGGCGCACGCTTGTTTGTGAGCGCGTGGCTGCCCGGCCGTCATTTTTCGTGGTGAGCGTTTTTCAGCGGGGGATGACCGGGAGTACGAGGTGCGAGGGGTGGAGTGCGTTGTGGTGAATGGTTTGTTGTGCGACGCGGAATTTGCTGGCGTCGTCCACTTCGGTGTCGGTGTTGGGGTTGCGGTCCCAGCGGGGGAAGTTGCTGGAGGTGACGTGCACTCGGAGCCGGTGGCCGGCCTTGATGACGATGCTGGTCGACCATAGATCGATCTCGGTCTTGTCGATGCTCTCGGGCTCGGTGTTCACGCGGGTGATTCCGTCGACGATGTTGTAGGAGACGCCGTTTTCGTCAACGTCACAGAGTCTGACTACCCAGTCGGTCGTCGGTCCGTCGGTGGCGGCGAAGAGTTCGGCCGTTATCTTGCCGGTGATTTCGAGGTCTTCTGTCAGCACGGGCGTCGAGAACATCAACACATCGGCACGATCTTCGACGGTGGCCTGGTCTTTCGGTCCGGCCGGGAACTGGGTAGACATGACGAGGTTGCCGCCGCACGTCGGCACCGGATCGGCGGGGTCATAGGTGAAGTCGCTGTGTGATTGCTCGGCGGTGGGCTGGTCGAAGGACGCACTGCCGTCTCCGTGAAGGTACAGCGGCGTGGCGACCGCACGCTGGAGCGGCCATTCTTCCTCGTCGCGCCATTGGTTGATTCCCATGACGAACAGTTGCACTGGTGCACTCGAATCGGTGGTGTCCGACCCGTCACGAAGGTAGTTCTCGAACCAATCGAGCTGATAGTCGGTCATGGTCTTGGCTCCGGGGGCGACCTCCGAGAGTAGCCCGAAGTTGACGTCGCCGATCTGGCCGAAGTTGAAGCCTTTCACATGCGGCCATGGGCCCGCCACGAGACGGGTCGGCACCCCGCGTTCGCGCATCGCGATGTAGTTGTCGAGTGTTCCCTGCTGAAAGACGTCGTACCAACCAGCGATGTTCAGGCTAGGCACAGTTACCTGGTCGTGGTGGCCGGCAACCCGGCATTCCTCGGTGGTGTCGGGGTTCTGCAGACCGCGTTGAACACCGATGTCGGGCAGGCCGGCCCGGCTCAGGGCGGGCAGCGGCACCGCCGGGAGCTCCCAGTAGCTCTTCGTGGCCAGCGAGTCGTAATCTGCAATCGTGGTTGCCATCGCACCCAGCAACTCGTCGGGATCTTCGACGACCTTAGGCAACTGCGCCAAGGACTGGGCGAGCGTCCACCACGCGTTGAGACCGAGTTCGACTGCGCCGCCGCGGAACATGAGACCATCGGCCGGGTCACTCCAGGTGACCTGCGGGGCTATCGCCGCCAGACCTGGCGGTGCAGCGAGAGCTGCGGCCCATTGAGTCTGACCGGTATAGCTTCCGCCGAACATGCCGACCTTGCCGTTGCTGCCGGGAAGGTGGCTCGCCCAGACGACGGTGTCGTACCCGTCCTGCTGCTCGTAGGCCCAGGGCAGCCACTCTCCGTCGGAATCGAATCTGCCACGGGTGTCCTGCTGCACGACGATGTAGCCACGCTTCACCGCGATCAGGGTGTCGAACAAGAGGACATTCAACGATGCCGTCTTGTCGTACGGGGTGCGCTGGATCAGCACCGGATAGGCCCCCGCCGCCGCCGGCCGATAGACATCGGCCCTCAGAATCGTGCCGTCGCGCATCGGCACCTCCACGTTGAGATCGATGCTTATCTGACTCATTTCAGACTTCCTGCCTTCGTTCGAACACCAACTCGGTGCACACCCGGCGGTTGAGGGGGGCCCGCCGACGTATTCGTAAGCACCGGGTGTAGATCCTGTGATTGCGGACACCTTCTAGGGTACAAGAATGGGTACGAGTAGGCAAGTGAACGTACCCGCCAGATGGGTCGTCGCTCGAACCCACGTGATGTCGTCCCCAACAACGAGCGTTCAGGATAGTCGCTGTCCTGCAATTCATCTCGTAGATCACGAAGCTGGTTTGAGAATGAGGTTGTTGCGAGCCTGATTGATCCAGAGCAGTGGAATACCCCTTTAGGGCGCGCCTGCTGCCGCGGATCGCCTCGCGCGGACGTGACGTGAGCGACGGACGTGATCTGCCGGAATTGTGTCTGCGGGCGCATGTTGGAGGATTCAGTTTTTGGGGCTACCGGATGGAGGATCCGATGCCGAGGCCGCCGTCGACGTCGAGGACGATGCCGCTGACGTAGCCGGCGGCGGGGGAGCAGAGGTAGGCGGCGGCTTCGGCGATGTCGGTGGGGTCACCGGTCCGTTTTTGGGGGACTTTGGAGACGAGTTTGTCGCGGGCGGGTCCGTTCATGGAGGCGAGCATGGGGGTTTCGATGAGTCCGGGGGCGATGGCGTTGGCGGTGATGCCGTCGCGGGCGGATTCGAGGGCGATGGTGCGGGTGAGCCCAACGATGCCGGCCTTGGCTGCGACGTAATTGGCTTGACCGAAGTTCCCGCGCCAGCTCATGGAGCTGAACGACACGATTCGGCCGTAGGCGCGGGCGCGCATGTGCGGTAGGACGGCTTGGGTGCACAGGAACGATCCGGTCAGGGACACCTCGAGCACAGCGTGCCAGTCGTCGATGCTCATCTTTTCGATGCGGTTGTCGCGGATGATGCCGGCGTTGTTGACCAGGACATCGATGCGGCCGTGGGTGTCGGCGATCGTGTCGATCCAGTCCTGGACCTGGGGGGCGGAGGCGACGTCGACGGGGTGGCTGGTGGCCGGGTGTCCGTAGCGGTCGGTCAGCTCGGCGGCAAGTGCTTGTCCTGCGGCTTCGTTGATTTCGGCGATGGCGACGGTGGCGCCTTCGGCGGCGAAGCGGTGGGCCATGGCGGCGCCGAGGCCTTGGCCGGCGCCGGTGACGAGGACGATCTGGTCGGTGTAGCGGTTCATCGTGTTCCTGTCGGGGCGGGGTGGGAGTTGGTGGTGGTGGTCCTGCCGTGGAGGAAGTCGTTCAGGGCGGCGGGGACGTCGCTGGTCTGCCAGTGGGCATCGAAGGCGTCGAGTTCGTGAGCGAGGCCACGTTTTTCGTCGAGGCCGGTGAGGTCGGCGAGCAGCGTTTTGTAGGCGTGTTGGGCGGGGCCGGCGTGCTCGGCGAGTTCGGTGGCGGCGGCCAGGGCGGTGGTGTGCAGGTGTTCGTGGTCGACGACCGCGTGTAGCCATCCGGTGTGCGAAAGTTCGGTCGCCGGAAGCAAGGCGCCGGTCAGGGCGAGCCAGCGGGCCATGGAGTCGCCGACCTTGCGGGGCAGGCGCACGCTGGCGCCGCCGGCGGGGAGGAGGTTGTTCCGGACGTGGCCGTCCCCGATGCGTGCGGTGGGGGTGGCGATGACGACGTCGCAGGCGAGGGCGAGTTCGAGTCCGCCGGCGACGGCGTGCCCGTGGATCGCTGCGACAACAGGCAACCGGCTGGCCTCGAGTCGGGTGGCGAGGGCCGAAACCTTGCGCAGGAAGCCGAGTGGGGTCTGGCCGCGGGCGTGCAGGTGCAGGAAGTACTGGAGGTCGGCGCCGGCGCAGAAGCTCTTGCCGGCGCCACGCAGGACGACGGCTCGGGTGTCACGGTCGGTCTCGGCGTCGGATAGCGCGCCGCCCAGTGCCTCGACCAGGGTGTCGTTCAGGGCGTTTCGCCGGTGGGGGCGGTTGAGGGTGAGGATGCGGGTGGGGCCGTGCTGTGTCACGACCAGTGGTGAGCGGTTGTCGGTCATGAGTGTGCGTCCTGTCGGGCCAGTTCGGCGCGGCGCTGCTGGCGGAGCTGGGCGCGCTGGATCTTTCCGCTCGGGGTCTTGGGGAGGGTGTCGACGAAATGCACCCGGCGCGGGTAGGCGTGGGCGGCGTACTTGGTCTTGACCCACTGCTGCAGCTCGGCGACCAGATCCTCTTCGGCGACGGTGGTATCGGGTTTCCGGATGACGAAGGCCTCGATCACTTCGCCGCGCACCTCGTCGGGCGCGGCGACCACGGCGCACTCGCGCACGGCAGGGTGTTGTGCGAGAACGGATTCGACGTCGAAGGGGCCGATTCGGTAACCGGCCATGATGATGACGTCGTCGTCGCGGGAGGAGAAATGCAGGATTCCGTCGGCGTCGATGCTGGCGGTGTCGCCGGTGAGGAAGTAGTTCTTGTCGGTGGTGAATCGGCCGGCGTCGCCGCGTCCGGCCGCGTATTCGGTGAAGGTCATCAGCGGGCTGTCGGCGACCACCACCGCGAGCCGCCCGACCGTGCCGGCGGGTGCGGGCTCGTCGCGGTCGTTGCCGAGGACGGTCAGCTTCCACCCGGGCAGCGCGACCCCCATGGCTCCCGCGACCACCGGGACCGCGAGGTCAGGGTGATGCGGAAATCCGGCAGGCATCCCGAGTTCGGTCTGTCCGTAGTGGTCGTGGACGAGCAGGCCGAGTTCCTTCTCGGCCCACAGGTTCACCTCGGGGGTGAGCGGTTCACCCGCGCTCGAGAGGCTGCGCAACGCGAGTGTGTCGGCCCGGTAGTGGTGTTCGGCGCGCATGCCCCGGTACACGGTCGGCGCTGCCGCGTAGTCGGTGACCTGCAACTGGGAGAGCACATCCCAGGTGGAGGCGGCGGAGAAGCCGCCGCGGGTCAGGATGGTCGGAACTCCGGCGGCCAACGGCGCGATGACCGCGGTGTAGAGCCCGTACGCCCATCCCGGGTCTGCCGCACACCAGAACACGCCGTCCTCGCCCACGGCGAGTGCGTATTCGAGGTAGCTTTGCCAACCGGCGATGTAGCGGACGGGATGGACGACGCCCTTGGGCGTGCCGGTGGTACCCGAGGTGAACATGTGCACCAGCGGTCCGTCTCCACCGACCGAAACGGACGCCCGGGCCTCGGTGCTTGCCGAGGCCATGGCCGCGGTCAGACCATTCTCGGCGCCGCCGGCCACCAGCACGTCCCAATCACCACTGGTAGCGACCTTGGACCGATACTGTGCGTCGACGACAACCAGCTTGGTCTCCGAGTTCGTCAGGCGGGAGGTCACGGCGTCCTCGGCGAACGCCGTGAACAGTGGGACGTAGACGGCGCCGACCCGCCAGATGCCGAGCAGGACGGACACCAGGTCGGTGCCCTTGCCCATCAGAGTGGCAACGCGATCGCCTCGGCCGATCCCTCGATCGGTGAGCACCTGCGCGAATCGGCGTGATGAGTCGGCGAGGTCACCATAGGTCAGTCGTGTGGTGGACAGATCCTCGTTCACGACCGTCAGTGCCAGGGATTCGGGTGGGTGCCGATCGCACAGTAGCCACGCCACGTTCGTGCCGTCACCGGCGTAGGACGACAGGATCTTGCGTACTCGCGCGTCGATATCGACAGACACGACAACTCCTAGCGGGTAATCTATTGGGTAATTGGGTACCTATCAATGTACCCAACGCGTGTCTGGAAGGGAAGCCCTGGGGATTCGAGAGGCCCGCGATTGTGAAACACTCGACCACATGGCACGTGCAGGAGCGACGCCGAACCGCGCGACGATGAACACCCCGCGGCGTCGACGCGTCGACACCGCCCGCCGCGACGAACTGCTCGCGCGGATCGAGGAAATTTTCCTGACGGAGGGGTTCACGTCGGTCACCGTCGACGACCTGACCCAGCGTTTGCGGTGCTCCAAGGCCACCCTCTACAGCGTGGCGTCGACAAAAGAGCAACTCGTCATCGCCGCCACCAAACACTTCTTCGGCGCCGCCGCGGACGAGATCGAAGCCGCCGTTGCCGACGAGTCCGATCCGCGTAAGCGGATCACGACGTATCTCGGTGGTGTCGCATCGGCGATGCGCCGCAACTCGCGGGCGTTCTACGACGACATGGTGTCGTACGCACCGACAGCGGAGATTTACGGCCGCAATACCGCGCAGGCCGCGCAGCGGGTGCACGAATTGATCGACGAGGGCGTCGAGTCCGGGCACTTCCGGGCCACCGACGCCGCATTCGCCGCCCAGTTGGTGGCATTGGCGATCGACGCCGTCCAGTCCGGCGTGCTCCTCGAGCGCACCGGACTGTCCGCCGCCGATGCCTTCGGAGAACTCGGCGACCTCCTGCTCCACGGCTTGCTGCGCACCGACTAACCACGCGAAAGACCGCCCACCACACCGCAGTCGCCGCCGATCACAACGGACATCATTTGTCGACAATCCGTCGGTACGACGAGAAGGGACCACTTGAACCTAATGCGAGTGCCGAGTGCATGGTGATCCTTCGCGAACGCAATGATTCGACTCAGGATTCGAAGGCATTGATAAGTTTGCGGCGCAGAATCTTCCGATCGATGTCTTCGGAAGGTTGATGACGAATCGGACCATCCGTGGCCGCTTGTATGCGGCGAGATGCTGTGCCGAGAAATCGATGGATTCGTCCTCTGTCAACTCCGAGCCGGTTGCACGGACGACGTAGGTGCACGTGAGTTCATCCTTGACGGAGTGGGGGACGGCACCCACGCTCACCATGGTGATATCCGGGTGCGCGCTCAGGACCCGCTCGATCTCTGTCGGATAGATGGGCCGCCGCCGAAGAGCATTTCGTAGAACCGTATTCCACTTCGTCGATGGTCAACATGACGTTGATCGGGTTGATGACTGGGCCGGCTTCCAGGCGCCTTGATAGGTGACGAGCCACTCCCAGTGGTTCTGTGTGTACAGCGACTCGGTTTACCCCGGCTCGCACTCGTCCGGGTCCCGCCATGTGTTTCCACCGTGCGGGGTCGCCTGTCAGTCCCGTTTTTCCTGCGGTGTGTCGTGGTGCTCGTGTGCGGTGAGGAGGAGGTGGTCGAACCGTGGCCGGAAACGACTCGGGCAGGGTCGCCTCGGCGGTGAGGGTGTCGACGAAGTCGCTCGGCGAGGGTGTGGAGTTTGGTGTTGGTCTGCTGTGAGCGCCAGGTGAGGATTCCGAAGGCGCGTTCGGTGGAGACGCCGTAGACGAGCATGACGGCACCCTTGGCCTGCTCGTCACCGCCCGGGATGTTCGAGTTCGGCGACGGCCTCGGTGTGTGCCGCGTTGAAGACGCGGAGGTCTGTTTCCGACGTTTCGGTGACGTCGATGTAGTACCCGGAGGTGCCGATGACCTGATCGTCCTCGTCGAGCATTCGATGCCGACCACGATCTCGTGGTGGATGCGATGGTCGGTCTCCATGATACGGTGTCTGCTGCTGAACGGCTCGTCGGCGTGGATCACCTCGTCGAAGAGGCGGCGACCTGTGCGTGGTCGTCTGGGTGCTTGTGGGAGAGCAGAAGTTCGGTGGTGGGAGTGATCTCGCCCGGCTGGTAAGTTGGCCCGGTGCATCACCGCCGTTCGGCGGGAGGGTGAAGAGCGGAAAGCCGGTCGCGTACAGGAAACTAATTTCTGACGGCGCGACCGCGGTGGTCCGTTTGCGCCTCCAGGGGTATGCACCGAACCCGAACCGTGTGCTGAAACGTGGTGCATGATTCGCGGACGATCAAGTCAATGTGTCACCGGGCTCAAAATATCGAATGGGGTACTGCGTCGACGACCCGATCTGTCTGAGGTGAGGTCACGTCGTCACTGCGGCGAGCAGTTTGTCGGTGACCGGTGTGGGCGTTACTGCTACGGCCAGTTTTTGGACGCGACTTGTGGTGTCGAGGATGTAGCGCCGTTTGGGGCGCGGCGACGTCAGGGCATGGTGGACGGCTTTGGTGACGCGCTTCGGTGGAGCAGCGATCTTTTGCATTCGCCCCAGGAGCTTGCGGCTACCGGAGAGGTGCGCTGCATAAAGTGCCTTATTCTCTTGGCTCAGTTTCGCGGTCATGGCGTCGTAGTCGTCGAGCATTCCCTCCCACATGTCGGTACGGATGGGTCCGGGTTCGATCAGTGAGACGGGGATCTTCCACGGACGCAGTTCGATTCTCAGTGCGTCACCGAGGGATTCGATCGCGTATTTCGATGCGCTGTACGCGCCGGTGCCGGGGGTGGTGATCAGCCCGCTGACCGAGGACATGAACACGATGCGGCCGTGTGCTGCTCGGATCGCGGGCAGGACGGCTTGGGTGACGGCGATCTGCGAGACTACGTTGACGTCGAGCTGACGCGAGAGGTCCTCGATCGCGAGGCCTTCGACCGGTCCGCTGACGATGATGCCGGCATTGTTGACCACGGCGTCCAGCCGTGCTGGAAGGTGTCGTGATAGTGCCGCGATCGCCGGTCGATCGGTGATGTCGAGTGGGACCGCGTGGACGTGGTGCAGCTGGTCGAGGCGGGCAAGGGCCGACTCCGAGCGGGCGGTTGCGTAGACGGTCCACCCGGCTTCGCTCATGCGGTGGGTGATGGCCAGACCGATGCCTCGGCCGGCTCCTGTGACGAGTACTGAGGGCATGTGTTCTTCTCCGATCCAAGAGGGCGTGTGTACCGAGAGGTGTTCAGTGACCGAGGAACTCGACGGCGACCGGAGCGAACCTGTCGTGGTATTGGAAGATTCCGCCGTGGCCGGAGTCGGGGTAGATGATCAGTTCGGAGCCGGGGATGCGGCGTCGTAGATCTTCGGACAGTGGGGTGGGGACCATGCGGTCGTGGTCGCCGTTGGCGATGAGGGTGTCGGCGGTGATGCGTGATAGATCCGACGGGGTGGTCTTTGTCGGCGCTGACGCGTAGGCGGCGGCGTGGTTGTTCGAGGTACTCATGGGGTGGTCTCCGGGCTGCGAGGTCAGGCGGTGGGCAGGGTGATGACGGCTTTGCCGCGGAGGCCACCCGAGGCGAGGGCCGTGAGTGCTTCCGGTGTTTGATGGAAGGGGTACGTTCGTCCGACCATCGGACGGATCGCGCCGTGGTCGACGAGTTCCGCAATGCGGCGTAGTTGCGCACCGCTGGCACGCATGAAAAGGAATTCGTAGCTCACGCCCGCTTTCGCGGCTTGTCTGCGTATTTTGCGGCTCAGGGCGGTGATCGCGAGACGAACGATCGGATTGACGCCGGCGGTCCGGGCGAACGTAGGGTCGGGTGGGCCGGCGATACCGATTGCCTTGCCGCCCGGCCGGAGCACGCGCAGTGATCTTTCGAGGTTGTCCCCACCCAGGCTGTCGACGACCACGTCGTACCCGTCGAGAACGTCTGCAAAATCTTCGGTGCGGTAGTCGACGACGACGTCGGCGCCGAGCTCTCGGACGAAGTCGGTGTTTCGTCCGCTGGCAGTGGTGGCGACGCTCGCCCCGAGATGCTTGGCGAGCTGGATCGCGATCGACCCGACTCCGCCCGCACCGGCGTGGATCAGAACTTTCTGCCCGGGTTGCACATTCGCTCTGTCGACGAGAGCTTGCCAGGCGGTGAGCGCGACGAGGGGGAGTGAGGCGGCGTCGACCACGCTGATCGACGTCGGTCGTAGCGCCAGGTCGTCCTCGTGGACGGCGATGCGTTCGGCGAAGGTGCCGATTCGGCCGTCGCGGGGGCGCGCGTAGACCTCGTCGCCGACGGAGAACTGTCGAACGCGGGCGCCGACTCCGATGACGGTACCGGCCAGATCGTGTCCGAGAGTCAACGGCGTCGGATAGTGGAGCAGTTGTTTGAACTCGCCGATGCGGATCTTCTCGTCGAGCTGGTTGAGGCCGGCTGCCTGAATTTCGACGAGTACGTCATGGTCGCCCACGATCGGTTCCGGCACGGTCGTTTCCTGCAGCGGCCGCTTGTACGCAGCGAAGGCGAAGGCTTTCACGACTGATCGCCAGTGTTGGTCGCGGAGGACGCGGCGGCGGTGTGCGGCTCATCGCCGAGGAATGCGAGCACTTCCGGGACGAATTCGCGGTGGTATTGGAATATGCCGCCGTGTCCCGAGCTCGGGTAGATCGTCAACTGCGAATTGGGAAGACGCCGCGCGAGGTCGGCGGAGTGCTCACTGGCGACCATGAGGTCGTGGTCGCCGTTCGCGACGAACACCGGCGCGGTGATCTGTGACAGGTCGTCGGGTGCTGCCTGCCCGCCGCCCATGATTGCTTTCAACTGTGCGAGGCGGGCCTGCATCGAAATGCGTGTGTCCCGGTCGACGACACGTTCGGCGAGCCGGGCGAAATAGGCGTCGGCGGCGCGTTTGCCTTCGGTCGTGCGTGGGAAGAACAGGAAGTGTCGGGCATCTTTGCGGGCAAGGGCGGCTTTGAGGTAGGCAAGGCCGACGATCCTGCCCATGTGGTCGATACCGCCGCCGCCGCGTGGGCCGGTTCCTGCCAACACCATTCGCCGAACCAGTGTCGGATTCTGCAGGGCGACCATCTGGGCTACCCCACCGCCCAGAGAAAACCCGAGAAGGTCGACGCTGTCGTGACCGAGCGCTCGAATGAACGTAACCGCATCACGTCCCATCTGCTCGAGATCGGCGGGGACCTTCGAGTCGGTCGCGCCGACGCCGCGGTTGTCGAACGTGATGACGTGGTGATGCGCGGCGATGCCGTCGATGATGCGGGGGTCCCAGTCGTCCAGGACGGCGGCGAAGTGGTGCAGGAACACCACCGGCACGCCTCCCGTGGGGCCGAGCTCGCGGTACGCGAAGTTCACGCCGCCTGCGAGGACGGATTTTGTCGGGACCGTGGTCCAGGTGCGGGTGTCGGCTGGTGCACCGTGGTTGGTTGCCATGTCTGTCCTCTATCCGAAGCAAGTGAGCCTGGCCTGTGAGAGCTCGATTGAAGTACGCTCATACTATTATGGGCGTAAGGTTATCGGATAGACTTCGGTAGGGCAAGGACGCGGCAGTGCGGAGGATCATCGACATGGCGAGATACGGCAGCGAGCACAAGGCGCAGACGCGCGCTCGAGTGGTGGAGGCGGCGGGTCGACGTCTGAAGCAGGATGGGATCGACGGGGCAGGGGTCAGTGCGTTGATGTCCGACGCCGGGCTGACCAACGGCGCCTTCTACGCGCACTTCGCGTCGAAGGACGAACTCGTCGCGGTGGTCTTGGCCGATCAGCTGACGAAGCAGCTGGATACTCTGCGGGCGCTACCCGACGACGGCCACTCGTTGCAGTCCTACATCGAGGGCTATCTGTCGGCGAGTCATCGTGACCAGCGTGAGAACGGATGTCCGTCCGCTGCCCTGCTCAGCGAGATCAGTCGGTCGAAACCGATTGTGCAGAAATCGTTCACGGACGGACTCGCGGCCATGATCGCCATCGTCTCAAGTCGTACTTACATCGACGATACGGCCGCGGCGCGCACGGTTGCGATAGGCCTGATGTCGAGCCTGATCGGGACCCTGCAGTTGTCGCGGGCGGTGTCGGACCCGAGGCTGTCCAACGAAATTCTCGCGGCCGGGCTCACGACCGCGTTTCGCCTACTCGATAAATGAAGCAACCGACTGGGAAAGAGACGTCAATGACAACGACCACGCGCGACCGCACCCGAACCCGCATGCAGTGGACCCTCGGGCTCATGGCGTTGGTCCCGACCATCAGCGGGGTGCAGCAGGTTCTGTTGGGTGCGGATGCAGTACCCGGGCACATACCCGAGGTTTCTGCGGTAATCGACGGAGAGCTCCGATACGCCAACGTGTTCAAGGCTGCTGTCGGTCCGATCATCCTCTCTCGATTGGGTGCGGTGGAGGATTCGCCTGCGGTCACCGCTGCTTTGGCGGCAGTGTTCGCGGGGGGATTGGCGCGGCTGTGGTCGTGGAAGCAGGCCGGACGTCCGCATCCCGTCGGGATGGTTGCCATTGGGCTCGAGGTCGGCGTCGTGCCGGCAATTCTGGCTTGGCGACGGCGTTTCGCAATTCAGGGCGCCGGTTCTCGATAATGAGCTGGTTTGGTGGTGGCGGGGAGTAAGTGCGTCTCGGGATTCCGTCTCAATTGGGACGGTGTTGGCCCCGTAGTGCTGCCTGTGTAGTCGCACCGACACATACTTGTCGTCGTCCCACTCGCGGCGCGCGCAGTTGGACGACACCTCGCCGCGGAGCATGAACGAGGCCGCCGGGTTAACGTCTTCCGCCTGTTACCGCATGCCTTCGCGGACCGGCACCCATGCTGGAGCGGGCGAGCAGGTCGGGAACCACCTCCCGCGGAAGACCGACACCACGGAGATCCCACCCACGGCGCGATGTCGTTGAGTGAGGGCGTATTGCGCCTGCACCGCCGCCCTCGCCCCGGCGCGCTTCCACCGAATGCGCAGGGTCGGCGGGGGTGGACGAACACATCTCGGACCGCGGACTGCATGTGCATCGCAGCGGGCGACATGCCGCGTCGGTGTGTGCAGCCCACCCCGACATCGCCTGAGACGCGACGGTGCCGGGGGTCTCGGTGACGCCGGCATGCGCCCGCCCATGTCGAGTGTCGAACCTGTGATAGTGGGGCGACCTGCTCTGTGCAACGGAGCTGGCGATCGCTACGCGTCCGTGCACGCTGTCCCCCGGTGTCGGCGACAGCGTGCACGGGATGCACGACACCTGCCTGTATGAACGGTGTCGTGGGGAGGGGTGGGTTCAGTGGACTCGGCGGAGCAGTGCGGCGAGGGCTTGGCCGCCGCCGATGCACATGGTGACGATGCCGAGTTCGAGGTCGCGTCGGACGAGATCCTTCGCGACTCGGAGGGTGAGGATGGCTCCGGTGGCGCCGACGGGGTGGCCGAGTGCGATGGCGCCGCCGTAGGGGTTGGTCTTGTCCGGGTCGAGTTTGGCGTCCCTAATGACGGCGACGGCCTGGGCGGCGAAGGCTTCGTTGAGTTCGATGGTGTCGATGTCGCTGGGGGTGGTTCCGGTCTGTTCGAACAGTTTCTTCAGGGCGAGGACCGGGGCGTAGCCCATCACGTCGGGTTCGAGAGCGGAGGTGGTGACGGCCTCGAGGGTGACCAGCCCGGTCAGGCCGCGCTCGTGTGCGGTCGATTCGCGGGCCAGGACGAGGGCGGCGCCGCCGTCGTTGATGCCGGAGGAATTTCCTGCGGTGACGGTGCCCCCCTTTTCGAAGGCGGCGCGCAGGGTGCCGAGGGTGTCGAGGGTGGTCTCGGGTTTGGGGTGCTCGTCGGTGGTGATGGTGGCCGGTCGGCGGCCGCCGACCTCGACGGGGGTGATTTCCTCGGCGAAGGCGGCTTTCGCGGCGTCGGTGGCGGCGCGGTGTTGCGATTGCAGGGCGAACTCGTCCTGTTCTTGGCGGCTGACGTTGTATTTGCGGGCGACGTTCTCGGCGGTGACGCCCATGTGGATTCCGTGGAAGGGGTCGGTGAGCATTCCGACGGTGCCGTCGACGAGTGCGCGGTCTCCGAGTTTGTAGCCGGCTCGGGCATTGAAGTCGTAGAACGGCATCCGGGACATGCTGTCGTCGCCGCCGGCCAGCGCGATGTCCAGTCCGCCCCAGCGGATCTGCATGGCTGCGGACCATACGGCTTGCAGGCCGGAGCCGCAGAGGCGGTTGACGGTGTACGCGGGGGTGGATTTCGGGAGTCCGGCGGCGAGGGCGACCCGTCGGGCGTTGTAGGCGTCGGGGCCGACCTGGCCGATGCAGCCCATCACGACCTCGCCGATGGCGTCGGGAGTGACACCGGCGCGGTCGAGGGCCGCCGTCGCGGCGGTCGCACCGAGTTCGTGGGCGGGTACGTCCTTGAGGACGCCGCCGAAGCTGCCGACGGGTGTGCGGGCGCCGTCGACGATCAGGATGCGGTCAGGGGAGGTCATGAAGATCCGATCTGTAGTGGATTGTGCGGCGGGGTAATTGAGTGTGTGCGCTGACCTGTGCGCGGTCGCGGTCGGCGTTATGTGCGAGACGACGACCGGCCGTCAGGTGTGGTTGTTCGCCAGTTGCAACACCTGTGAGCGTTCGGCGGGTGCGAGCAGGCAGGACGGGCAGTGGGTCGAGAGAATGCGCAGGAGGTCGCGGTAGAAGCGGGTCGGATCGACTCCGAACTCGACGAAGATCTCGCCGTCGGGTGGCTCCCCGAATGGTGCCCACGTTCGTGCGAACTCGAGCACGCGCCGCTCCTGCGGCGTCAGGGGATCGGGGACCGCCGTGGCAGTGCTCAGCGCTCGCCGTGTCATCGCTGTGCCCACGAGTCATCGGCAGACAGATATCCGACGCTGAACAGGGGAAACATTCGAACTTTCTCCGCCGGACGGGAGAGGCCGGTCATCGAGACCCGGACCGATTCGGGCAGGCACAGTCGGAGGGTGACCGCGGCGGCGGCGACGAGGGCGTCGAGCATCAGTGTGGGCATGGGTCGGTCCTGGTTCGAAAAGGGGTGTCAGGTGAATTGCGGGGTGCGTCGGGTGAGGAACGCGTCTATTCCCTCGTGCGCGGCGGGTTCGTCGACCAGAGTGGTGATCGCCGCGGCCTCTTGGTGGAGCTGGGTGGTGAAGTCGTGGGCGGCGGACGTTCGGAGTAGGTGTTTCGAGGTGGCGAAGGCCCGGGTGGGTCCTGCCGCCAACTGCTCGATGACGGATTCGGCCTCCTGCGGCAGGGTGTCCGGGGCCACGGCCCGGCTGATCAGCCCCCAGCTCTGTGCTTCGGCGGCGGTGAGGACGCGGTTGGTCAGGGTCAGATCGAGGGCACGAGCGAGCCCGAGATCGCGGGTCAGGCGCCAGGTGCTGCCGAAGTCGGGGCTCAGTCCCGCTGCGGTGTAGGCCATCTTGAACTTCGCGGTGTCGGCGGCGATGACGATGTCGCCGGTGAGCACGATGCCGATGCCCCCACCTGCGGCGGTTCCCTGGACGATCGTGACCACCGGTACCGGCGCCGTCGTCAGCAACTCGATCGCGCGGTGCGCCGTGGAGGTCACCTGGTCCATCAGGGCACTGCGGTCCTCGGCGGTGGCGAAGCTCTGCAGGTCGCCTCCGACGCAGAACATCGGTCCCTCGGCATCGAGGACCGCCACTCGCAGACCGGTTGTACATGCGTCGTGGACTCGTTCGGCGGCTTCGAGGAAGTCTTCGGCCATCGGGAGGTCGAAGGCATTGCCGTGCTGGGGGCGGTGAAGGGTGATGCGGGCGATCGCACCGTCGGATGCGAAGGCGATGCGCTCGTGGGTGAGATGTGCCATCAGTGCGTGTCCTCCGAGGTCCGGTTTCGCCTGGCGGCGAGGTCGATGTACCACTGCAGGGCGGTGGCGTCGTCGACGGCTTGGGGGTCGATGACGGCGTCGACGGGTGCGCCTTGGAACAGTCGTTTGATGGGGATTTCCAGCTTCTTGCCGGTGCGGGTGTGCGGAATCGCGGGCGCGGCGAGGATCTCGTCGGGCACGTGCCGGGGTGAGGCGTCGCGGCGGATGGTGTCGCAGATCGTGCGGGTCAGGTCGTCGTCGAGGACGGTGTCGTCGGCGAGTGTGACGAACAGCGGCATCCAGTAGGTCCCGTCGGGGTATTCGACTCCGATGACGAGTGATTCCCGGACCGCGGGGAGTTTCTCGGCGGCCTGATAGATGTCGGCACTGCCCATCCGGACGCCGTTGCGGTTGAGGGTGGAGTCGGAGCGTCCGTGGACCACGACGCTGCCGTGGTCGCTGATGGTGATCCAGTCGCCGTGCCGCCACACGCCGGGGTAGGTGTCGAAATACGCGTCGCGGTACCGCTTGCCGTCGGGATCGTTCCAGAAGTGCACCGGCATCGAGGGCATCGGTTTGGTCAGGACCATCTCACCGACGTCGCCGACGAGGGCGTTGCCGTCCTCGTCCCAGGCTTCCAGTGCCGCGCCCAGCGAGACGACGGGGATTTCCCCGGCCTGGACGGGCACGGTGGGGACGGCGGTGGCGAAGGCGCTGACGACGTCGGTGCCGCCGGTCATCGACGCGACCTGGACGTTGGATCCGACGTGTTCGGCGACCCAGTGGTAGGAGGCCGGGGGGAGCACGGAGCCGGTGACGCCGAGCGTTTCGAGCGTGGAGAGGTCGTGCTCGGCGGTGGGGGAGTGCTGTCCTTTTTCGCAGGCCTGCAGGTAGGCGGGGCTGGTGCCGAGGTGGGTGACGCGGTTGCGGTCGGCGAGCGCCCATAGGGTGTCGGTGGTGGGGAAGCCGGGGCTGCCGTCGTAGCAGACGATGGTGGCGCCCACCAGCAGGCCGGCGACCTGGAAGTTCCACATCATCCAGCTCGGCGAGGTGTACCAGAAGTAGGTATCGCCGGGGGAGATGTCGAGGTGCAAGGACATGGACTTGAGGTGTTCGAGCACCACGCCGCCGTGTCCGTGGACGATTCCCTTGGGGCGTCCGCTGGTGCCGGAGGAGAACAGCACCCACAGCGGATGGTCGAAGGCGACGGGGGTGGTCTCGAGTGCGGTGTCACCGGTGGTGGCCTCGGCCCAGGTGGTGATCGGTGCGAGTCCGGCGGTATCGAGTCCGATTCGAGGGATGACGATGGTGGCGTCGAGGGAGGGAATGTGGGATCGGAGGTAGTCGATGGCCTCACGCCGATCGTGGGCCCTGCCGCCGTAGTGGTAGCCGTCGGCGGCGATCAGGGCTTTCGGTTCGAGCTGACCGAGGCGGTCCACAGCGGCCGGGGCGGAGTAGTCCTGTCCGCAGGAGGCCCAGATCGCGCCGAGGCTGGCGGTGGCGAGGAACGCCACGACGGCTTCGGCGATGTTGGGTAGGTATCCGACGACGCGATCACCGTGTCCTACTCCGGACCGGCGCAGGGTGTCGGCGACGGCACCGACCTGCCGCTCGAGTTCCGCCCAGGACAGGGTGCGGCGACCGGCGCCGCCGGGTTCGCTTTCGTCGATGACGGCGACGGCATCACGGTGGCGGTGCGCGAAGGCCTGATCGACGTAGTTGAGGGTGGCTCCGGGGAACCACTGGGCGCCGGGCATGGTCTCGTCGACGAGCACCTGGTCGTAGGGGGAGTCGGCAGCGATGTCGAAGTACGCCCACAATGCGCCCCAGAACTGTGAGATGTCGGTCGCCGACCACCGCTGGAGTGCGGTGTAGTCGTCGAAGTCCAGACCCCGATTGGCCTTGAGCCAGCGGCGGAAGACCTCCACGTTGGCGTTCTCGGTGCGCTCACGGGTGGGGTACCAGGTCTGCGGCGACCCGTCGATACTCCCGCAGGCGCGGCGACCGACGGATACGGCCTGCCGTGCGGCGCTGCCGAGCAGGGTGGCGTCGTTGCTCAGCATGGTGAAGTCGTAGCCGGCGTCGACGGTGGCGCGCACCGCCTCCTCGGTGGCTGCCCCGGCGTTGCCGACCGGCACTCCCGCGGCCCGTACCGCGGCGATGGCCTTGGCGATCAATTCGACGATCGGGGCATCGGTTTCGGTGTGCCCTTCGCTGACGGCGAGGTCGGCTGCACCGATGAGGACGGCGTCGACACCGTCGACGGCGGCGATGTCACCCGCGACGAGTGCTGCTGCCGCGCTTTCGATCTGGGCGATGCACAGGACTTCCTCGTTACCGAACCGGAGGTATTCGTTCCGGTCGAGGGCGCCCCACTGCCCGGCGCGGCTGGTGTTCCCGACTCCGCGGGTTCCCTGTGGTGGGAACCGCATGGCTCGGACGGCGCTGCGGGCCTCGTCGGCGGAGTCGATGTGCGGGAACATCAGTCCGTCCGCGCCGCTGTCGAGCACCCGTTGGATGAGTCCGGTGTCGGTGGCGGGTATCCGGACGATCGGGGACAGGCCGGAGGTTTTGGCGATCCCGATGAGCGCGTACACCGTTCCGAGGTCGAGGGGGCTGTGTTCGAGATCGATCACCACGAAGTCGAATCCGGCGCCGGCGACGAGTTCGACGCTTTCGAGGGCGGGAAGCTTGATCCAGGTGCCGAGCGGAAGATGGTTGTCTCGTTCGAGGCCTGCACGGAAACCGCTGGTGGTGTGGGTCGTGATCATCGGGTCGGGTAGTCCTTTGCGTTGAGAACCCAACCGGCATCGGAGAAGTCCTGGCGAGGTGGGGAGAAGATGTCGATCAGCTGTTGGGCGGGGCCCACCCCTTGGCTGGTGTGCACGGTGGGCGGGGGAATGATCGCGACCGAGGGGGAACCGACCGGGGTGTGTTCGTCGGGTTTCCACTCGGTCGAGTCCGGTCCCCACGGGTAGCGGATGTGGTGGACGTAGTCACCGGTGACGGCGAGCGAGATCTGCTCGAAGTCGTCGTGGTGGTGGGGCGAGAGCTTGGCCGGTGGCCGGGGCGCGGATTCCTCGGCGAGGAAGTTCACCATGATGTTGGTGGTGCGGAAGATCCGCCCGAACCTGCCCTCGGCGATGGGCGTCTGGGCGAGCGGGTAGACCCGCAGCCGGAAGCCGTCGACGGGGTCGGGCCACGGCTGCCAGTCGGCGACCTGCGGGTCCCGTTCGGTGTAGGCGGCGGCGTTCTTCGCGGTGGCCGCGACGTCGTTCTGCGTGGTGATCAACCGGATGACCGGCCCGTCGGTCAGCGCTTCGATGGTGCTCGGACCGGGCGGAATCACCACCAGGGCGTCTTCGGTGACCTCGGCGCTGTCGTGGGCGGCGGCGACCCGGATCGGCGCGCTGCCGGAGTAGAGCACGGCGACGTACTCGTCGTCCTGCTCGCGCGAAAATGTGTCGCCGGCGACGGCGTCGGTGAACAGAACGGCCAGGTTCTGACTGCGAAAGACCCAGGTCTTGGAGCCTTTCGTGGTGATCTCGTCCGGTTCGGAATCCCGAAACTCGAGGTACTGCGCCGCTCGGATACCGGTAGCCGGCGGGCCCTGCGATTGCGGCTTGCCGCCCGCGAGCTTCGACCGCACGTCATCTGCCGCGTACATCTCTTACCTCCATTGTCGGTGCCGCGAAACCACGGAGGGCTCGCTGCGATCCGAGTTCGGATCGCTCCTTTACAGCCCTACCAAAGTGTGTATACGATTCGTGTGTTGAGTATAGGTGATCGTGCTCACAACGTGTCAACGAACTTCCGAGGAGTAACAAATGGCAATCAACCGGATCGACCACGCGGCCGTGCGGGTCAAGGACCTGGGTCAGGCGCTGGAGTGGTACGAGGGTGTCCTCGGGCTGACCGTGTTGGACCGCAACGCCGATCGCGCGTTGCTGGCGTGTTCGGGTACCGACGCCGATCTCACGCTCATCGACGGCGGGCAGAGCATCGACAGCTTCGCGTTCGGCGTCGACCACGCCGACGACCTGGACGAAATCATTTCGCGGCTGGACAAGAACGGGGTGGCGCACAAGCGGTACAAGGAAGCCGACCGCCCCGGCCACAGCGACATCCTCGGCTTCGATCTGCCCAGCGGCCACCGGATGGAATTCGTGGTCGGTGACGGCGACCGGCGGGCCGGGGTGACGAACTTCCAGTCGGACGGCTCGTTCATTCCTACCGACATCGACCACATCAACCTTCTCGGAGAAGGGGATCCGCAGGAGTTCTCCGAGTTCATGAAGATGGTCCTGGGCTTCAAGCAGTCCCTCGCACTGACCATCGCCGGCAAGTGGGCGGCGTCCTGGCTGCGCGCCTCCAAGCTCGACCACGACCTCGCCTACATGCAGGCGCAGCGCCCGGGGGACCGGCTGCACCACGTCGCGTTCGCCGTCCAGGACGGCAACCACTACTTCCGGCTCAGCGACCGGCTCACCGAAACGGGCAACCGGTGGGAGTTCGGGCCGGGCCGGCACATGGGCGGCATCCCGCAGGACACCCAGGGCTTCGGCACCAACAACTTCGCCTACGCCTTCGACCCGACCGGAAACCGCAACGAATTCAGCTGCGGCATGAACGAATTCGAGGACGACGACCCGGGCTACATCGGCGAGACCAGCCCCGAGAAGTTCCCCGAGATCATGAACGGGTGGGCGTACAACATGCCCGAGTCGTTCATGACGATCGGTTCCTGACCCCGTCCCCTCACCTTCCCTCAGGAGAAGTGCATGTCTTCGGACCCTCCGCACGACCCGGCGGCCGCCGAGTCGAATCGTCATACCGTGATCGCGCAGGCGGTGTACCGCAGTTGGTGGAACGTCGACCGGGCCGCCGGGATCGGTAGCGAGCTGCTGTACACCGAAGACGGGGCGTGTGTGATGCCGGCGGTGACGATGACCGGCCGGGACGAGATCGTACGCGGGTACGCGGCACGCCAGGCCCATGGGCCGCGCCTGTCGCGTCACCTCGTGTCCAATCTCGTCACCGACCACCACGACGACGCCCGGGTCACCGCCACGTACGCCCTGACCCTCTTCGCCCGGAACGGGATTGCGCCCCTGGAGCTGGGTTCGCCGTCGGCGATCTGCGACGTCGTCGACGACTTCGTCAGGACCGGCGGCAACTGGCTGATCCGCCGCCGCGTCCTGGAAGCGGTCTTCGTCGCGCAGGACAATGACTCGGTCCTTCTCGGCAGGAAGTGAATGAACGTGGCCTGTGACCACACGTGCACCCCACCCGTCGTCCTCGTACACGGGTGGGGCAGCACCTACGAACGCACCTGGGGTGGCTCCGACCTCGAACGAACCCTCGAGCAGGATGGCCGCCGGATCATTTCCGTGGACCTGCTCGGGCACGGGAGCGCCCGTGCCCCGCACGAGAGCGGCGAGTACGCGCACATGGCCGACGAACTCGCCGCGCACCTGCCGGCCGATACCGTCGTCGACGGGGTCGGGTTCTCGCTCGGCGGCAAACTCCTGCTCCAGCTCGCCGCCGAGCAGCCCCAGCGGTTCCGGCGACTGGTCATCGCCGGGGTCGGGGACAATCTGCTGCGCCCGGAAAACGGCGCCGCGGTGGCGCAGGCCCTGCACGCGGGAATCACCGACGACACCCCGGCCGCACTGCGCCCGGTGCTCGCCGAGGCGCTCGCATCCGGCAACGACCCCCGCGCCCTCGCGGCCGCCATCGAGCGCCCCCCGTCCCTGCTCACCGCAGACCAACTGCACGCAATCGGCGCCCAGGTCCTGCTGGTGGTCGGCGACCAGGACGTCATCGCCGGCGCGGCGGATCAGGTCAGCGCGGCGCTCCCGCACCTGACCGGCCTGGTCCTCGAAGGAGTCGATCACGTCTCGACACCCCACTCGCCGCGATTGCAGGCGCAGGCGGCGACGTTCCTGCACCACGGACGCGCCGCCCCGCCCGAGCTGCCCACCGCTGTGCGGGCGCACCCCGGATAGCGCACACCGCCGACAGGCCGGGCCACCATCAGGTGGCCCGGCCTCCGGCGTCGACGATCGACCTGCCGGGACAGCCCGGTAGGAACACGGCAGCACACGAAGGTTTCGTGTAATCCGGACCGATAGGATCCTGCTAATGGAAGACATTGATCGGGCCACGCATGACGGCTCCGGCTCCGGCCCGAGGTCCGTCGTGGACCAGGTCGCCGCGCATATTCTGAACATGATCCTCGCCAACGAGCTCAAACCTGGACAGCCGGTGGCCATCCAGGAACTCAGTGCGATCCTCGACGTCAGTAATGTCCCGATCCGCGAAGCCCTGCGCCGCCTCGAGGGCCGCGGACTGGTGCAGTTCCGGCGAGGCCGGCGACCGCAGATCGCCCCCATCAACACCGACGACTTCGACGACGTCTACCGGCTGCGCGGCCTGCTGGAAGGGCAGATCGCCGAACGGTCGGCGGAGCTCATGACACCCGAGCGGCTCACCCTGCTCGACGAGACCCTCGGCGAGCTCGAACGCATCATCACCCGGGGCAACGCCTTCGACGTCTACTCCGTGCACGCCAGATTCCACCTGCTGATGCTGCCCAGCGCCACCGACTGGGACCGCCGACTGCTCGACCAACTGTGGGTGGCATCCGAGCGCTACATCCAGCTGTACGTCGGGGCGCACCCGGACCCGGAGGTGGCGGACAGGATCATTGCCTCCCACCAGGTCCTGGTCGACGCAGCCCGCGGCGGCGATGCCAACACCGTCCGCGACGCCGTCGTCGAGCACGTCGTCTACAGCCACAAGATGATCGCCCCCATCGTTCAGGCGGCCAGCGGCCGCGCCCGCCCGGCCCCCGCAGAGGCCGCGCCCGGCGTCTGACCCCGCCCGGGAGTCAGACGCCGCAGCACTTCGTGGGCGCACGGGGGAGTTGAACATCGCCTGACTCGCTACGGTTGCACCGGCAGCGGGGTCCGTCCTGCCGTGACAGCCACGCCCTCGCGTGCCGGCCCGGACCCGTTGGTGCGGGTCTCCCGGTGCGAGCTGTTGTGCAGATTGGCCGCGGTCAACGTGTTGCGCAGCAACGTCGCGATGGTCATCGGGCCCACCCCACCGGGGACCGGGGTGATGTGCCCGGCGATACCGGCCACGGCATCGAAGTCGACGTCGCCGCACAGGCCGCCGTCGGTGCGGTGGATTCCGACGTCGATCACCGTCGCGCCCGGTTTGATGTGCTCGGCACCGATGAGTTTCGGGACCCCGGCCGCCGCGACGACGATGTCGGCGTCGCGCGTATGACTGGCCAGATCCCGTGTATGCCGGTGGCAGATGGTGACCGTCGCATCGCGGGCCAGCAGCAGCTGGGCCTGCGGACGCCCCACCAGATCGGAGCGTCCCACCACGACGGCGTGCGCTCCCTCGAGGTGGATGCCGGCGGAGTCGAGCAGCTGGATCACACCCGAGGGGGTGCACGGGCGCAGACCCGGCCTGTCCAGCGCCAGACGTCCGGCGTTGGTCTCGGTGAGTCCGTCGACGTCCTTGTCCGGATCGATCCGTTCGATCAGCGACGGGGCATCGAGATGTTTGGGCAGCGGTAGCTGCAGGAGGATGCCGTCGACTTCGGGATCGAGGTTGAGTTCGTCGATGACGTCCTCGACCTCTGCCTGCGACACCTGCGCGGGCAGGAGCCGGTGCCGATCCCGCATCCCGGCCTCCACACAGAGCTTGCGCTTGTTCGACACGTAGATCGCCGACGCCGGGTCCTCTCCGACGAGAATCGTCGCGAGCCCGGGGCGGCGGTCGAGGGCGGCGACCTCTTGGGCGACTCGGTGCCGCAACGTCTGGGCGACGGCCTTGCCGTCGATGATGGTGGCGCTCATCAGGCGAACACCACCGTGGTGTTGTCCTGACGCAGGACACGGTCCTCGCAGTGCCACAGCACGGCTCGGTGCAGCACCGAACGTTCGACGTCGGCGCCGCGTCGTTCGAGGGTCGCCACGTCGTCCCGGTGGCTGACCCGGACCACGTCCTGCTCGATGATCGGGCCCTCGTCGAGGTCCTCGGTGACGTAGTGCGCGGTGGCGCCCACGAGCTTGACCCCTCGGTCCTTGGCCTTCTGGTACGGGCCGGCGCCGATGAAGGCGGGCAGGAAGGAGTGATGGATGTTGATGATCGGGCACCCGACCTTCTCGAGGAAGTCGTTGGTGATGATCTGCATGTAGCGGGCGAGCACGACCAGATCGAAGTTGCCGCGCAGCAACTCGAGCTGCTTGGCCTCGGCCTCGGCCTTGGTATCGCGGGTCACCGGGATGTGCACGAAGGGCACACCGAAGGAGCGGACCTCCGCCGCGAGATCGGCGTGGTTGGAGATGACCAGGCCGATCTGGACGGGCAGCTCGCCGCGGCGGGCGCGCCAGAGCAGATCCAACAGACAGTGGTCGTACTTAGAGACCATCACCGCGACCCGTTTCGGTGCCGAGGCACTGGTTATCGACCAGTCCGTGACGTCGAACTGATCGGTGATCGAGGCCTCGAACGTCGCCTCCATCTGTTCGATGTGTGCCTGGAGGTCGCGTTTGTGGAACACCATCCGCAGGAAGAAGTGCCCGCCTTCCGGGTCGCTCGTCGACTGATCGGACTCGATGATGTTCGCGTCGTGGTCGGCGAGGAACCGAGAGATCGCGGCGACAATGCCGGGCTGATCGGCGCAGTGCAGGATCAGACGCCCCAGATCGGTCAGCTCGCCCCCGCCGGACTTGCCCTGAGCTCCAGCGGCGCGCGGTGGAGCGAAGTCCACTGTTGTGGGTGCCAACGTCGACGGTGTGGCAGTCATGATGCCCTCCTGAGCGGGATGAAAGCGGGGGTCGTGAGGTCCGAGGCGATGGGGACCGCAGATGGGGTCCGACTCGAGACAGCACTCAGCGTATGGGCGGGGCAGGGTCGATTTCGCCCGGTGATTCCCATGGGATTTGTGCCCCACCGGGGTGGGAATACCCCCGAGCCCTGCCGTGTCCGGCCTCTCGGTCACTAACGTTCACCGCAGATATCCGGTCCGCTCGGTGCGGGGGCAAGCGCTTCGCTGACGCCGCCCGCCAGGAGATGGGGACGGGCCGGCAGGAAGGCAGCAATGCACCACATCATGACCGAACACTCTCACCCGCCGCGCCCGACCGAACGCGACCGCATCACCGATGCGGTACCCCGATCCGGGGTCCGATTGTCGCGGCCCGCGCCGGCGCGGTGCCTGGTGATGGGCATCGTCAACGTCACTCCGGATTCGTTCTCCGACGGGGGGCTGTGCGCCGCCGCCGATTCCGCGATCACCCGAGGGCTGGCGTTGGTGGCCGAGGGCGCGGACATCGTCGACGTCGGCGGAGAGTCCACCCGGCCGCAGGCACAGCGGGTTCCGGTCGCAGAGGAGTTGCGGCGGGTGCTTCCGGTCGTCCGGGCGCTGAGCGCGGCCGGTGTCCTGGTCAGTGTGGACACCATGCGCGCGGAGGTCGCGGCCGCCGCGGTCGCGGCAGGGGCATCGATGGTCAACGACGTCAGCGGCGGGCTGGCCGACCCGGCGATGGCCGCGACCGTCGCGGGCCTGGGTGTGCCGTTCATCGCCATGCACTGGCGCGGACACAGCACCACGATGGCCGAGCGCGCCGTCTACGACGATGTCGTCACCGATGTCGTCACCGAACTCGCCGACCGCCTCGACGCACTGATCGGTGCCGGGATCCGCGAGGACCACATCGTTCTCGACCCGGGGCTCGGATTCGCCAAGACAGGCGCCCACAACTGGGCGCTGCTCGCTCACCTCGACCGGATCCGTGAGCTGGGCCGGCCGGTACTGGTCGGCGCCTCCCGCAAGTCCTTCCTCGGGGCGCTGATGACCGACGTCGAAGCCACCATCCCCCCGCCTGCCGACCGCGACGACCTCACCTGCGCGGTCTCCACGCTCGCCGCCGCAGCCGGCGCCTACTGTGTACGGGTCCATAACGTGAAATCCACGCGTCGGGCTGTGGCTGTGGTGGCGGCGTGGCAGGGTGCGACCCGATGATCGGCCGGCCTGCTGCTGTCGATGATGTGCTGGAACGGTTGCTCCCGTGAGGGATCCGGGTGTCCGACCGTGCGCCTGCAACGTCTAGGGCCCGGTGGCCGGCCCGCCGAGGTACTCCGGGCGCTGCACACCCGGGCCCGGCAGATGCTGCTGCCGGCCCCGGCCGCGCTGGTCGGCCAGTGGTTCGGCGCGGCCGCGGTGATCGCCCCGCACCTGCACACCCAGCCCGTCACGCCCCGGGCCGCGTTTCCCGGCGGGCACCCGGACCGCCCGCCCGCTCCCGGTGACCCACTGATCGGCGGCGGATGGATCGGCTACCTGGGATATCCGGACGGTGCGGGCCGGCTCCCCGCGGCCGCCGGCGGCTGGACCGACTCGGTACTGCGCCTCGATACCGGCGGATGCTGGTGGTACGAAACCCTCACCGACACCCCCTGCCCACCGGATCTGGCCGCCGCCGCCCTCGACCCACAGGCCGAACCGCGCACCTGGTCGATGCGGTGGACACCCCCCGACCGCGCCTCCCACCACCACAACGTCGAGGCCTGCAAGGACGCGATCCGCGCCGGCGAGGTGTACCAGGCCTGCATCTGCACCCAATTCACCGGGCAGATCACCGGCCGGCCGGCGGACTTCTTCGCCGACGGCATCGACCAGACCCATCCCACCCGGGCGGCGTACCTGCAGGGGGACTGGGGGGCGGTCGCTTCACTGTCCCCGGAGCTCTACCTGGCCCGCCACGGCACCACCGTCACCTCCAGCCCCATCAAGGGGACCCTGCCGCTCACCGCCGACCCCGCCGCCCTGCGGGTCTCGGCCAAGGACGTCGCCGAGAACGTGATGATCGTCGACCTGGTCCGCAACGATCTCGGCCGGCTCGCGGTCACCGGCACCGTCACCGTCACCGACCTGCTGCGCGTGCACCCGGCCCCCGGGGTGTGGCATCTGGTGTCCACCGTGCAAGCGCAGCTACCCCCGGCCACGACCTCGGCCGAGTTGTTCGAGGCGAGTTTCCCGCCGGCATCGGTGACCGGATGCCCGAAAACACGGGCCCGGCAACTGATCTCCGGGTGGGAACCGCAACCTCGGGGCGTGTACTGCGGCACCGTCGGGATGAGCAGCCCGCTGGCCGGCCTCGAACTCAACGTCGCCATCCGCACGGTCGAGTTCACCCCCACCGGCGGCGCCGTCCTCGGCGTCGGCGGCGGGATCACCATCGACTCCGACCCCGCCGCGGAATGGCAGGAATGCCTCGACAAGGCACGCAGCATCATCGAACTCAGCCCCACCCGGGTACCCGCACTCACCGAGCGGCCCTGACCCATCCCAACCCCCACCCCCCAGCACCGGAACCGTGCAGGAACCACACCCGCACGGCCCTTCCACCTGCCCAAACACGGCCGGGGGCCCTCCCCCGGGGGTGCTCGGGGGACCCCATGGGATCAAAACCCCCGGGGGTTCGGAGGGCCGAAACGGGGTGTGGTGCGACATACGCTGACGAAGGCCGCCCGATGTGGTCGCGGTCACAATCTTCAGGAGGAAACTCAAATGACGGACCCAGCACCCTTCCGCGCCTTCACGGGAATCGCGCCCGTCGGATATTTTCCGGTCATGGGGCCGCCCGAACACACGGGATGGATGGACGAGCAGCTGTCGTGGCACACCGATTGCTATGTCGGTGATTGGTCTTTCGTCCCGCAGATCCGCTTCAAGGGACCCGACGCGCTCAAGCTCTTCCGTGACCTGTCGGTCAACGATTTCGTCAACTTCCCGGTCGGTAAGGCCAAGCACGTCATCCAGTGCAACGACGACGGCAAGGTCATCGCCGAGGGCATCTTGCTCCGGCACGCCGAGGACGACTTCGAATATCAGGTCGGCACCCCGCAGTGGTCGCTGTACAACGCCCGCAAGGGCGGCTACGACGTCGAGGTCTCGTTCCCGCTCACCCACAAGTTCCAGGTCTCCGGGCCCAAGGCCCTGGCAGTGATCGAAAAGCTCACCGAGACCGGGCTTCGTGATGTGAAGTTCATGAACACCCGCCAGGGTGTCATCAACGACATCGATGTGACATTCCTTCGTCAGGGCATGGCCGGTGAGATCGGCTTCGAAATCCAGGGACCCATCGAAAACCACGGCAAGGTCCTCGAAGCCATCCTCGAGGCCGGCAAGGACTTCGGCATCCGCCGGCTCGGTACCCGCACGTTCATGATCAACCATCTCGAGGCCTGTTACCCGACCGGCGGAATGCACTTCTTCAACGCCCTCTCCGACGAGAGCAAGGCCGACTACCACAAGTTCATGGACGAGAACCTCCCCCCGGAATGGGTGGAGTCACCGTTCAACGGTCCACTGCGCCACAACTTTGCGACCTCCTTCGACGGCAGCTGGGACGGTGACGACCTCAAGGAGCTCTACCGCAGCCCGATCGAAATGGGTTGGGGCCGCAACATTGCGTTCGATCACGACTTCCCGGGCCGCGAAGCGCTCGAGAAGGAAGCCGCCCACCCGCGCCGCCAGGTCGTCACCCTCGAATTCAACAGCGAGGACGTCAAGCGCATCCACGCCTCGCTCTACGCCGACGGCCCTGTCTACCAGCAGTTCGACCTCCCCGAGGTGCAGTTGGTGTGCAACTGGGTCGACTGGATCCTCAAGGATGGCAAGAAGATCGGCCACGCAACGCACCCCGGCTACAGCCGGTGGTTCAGGAAGACCCTCGCACTGAGTTTCATCGATACCGAGTACGCCGAACCCGGCACCGAGGTCACCGTGTTGTGGGGCAAGCCCGGCACCCCGCAGACCGAAATTCGGGCCACGGTCGCACCGGCCCCCTACAAGAAGGACAGCCGCCGCCGCGATCTGTCCCAGGAACCGGCACTGGCCGTGTGAGACCGCAGCCGGCACGTGATCGTGCCACCCGAGCTCGACTGTCATAGGTATCTGTGACCGGCGCACAATGCGCCCGCCGGGACCGCGCAGGTGGGTCTGGATCAATCGGAGGATCCCACCTGCGTGCGCGCCCCACTCTCGCCCGCAGCGCAGCTCAACCAGCTTCTGTGTGCAGGCATCTGAAGGCCTGGCCACACCGAATCGCCTCTCGGCGCGCCTCGGTGTGGCCGGCCACCGGTGAGGCGAGGACCTCGCCCCAGCCCGAACTGGAGACCTTTGTGAAAATGCGACGCTCATCTGCCGTGTGGGGGGTGATCGGCCTCGTGCTGATTGCACTGGCCGCACTCACCCGCTTCGTGGTCACCCCGTACATGGCCCAGTTGCCGTCGGACACCGATGTCACCGTCACCTACACCGGCACCGCGACACTGCTCAACGCGGACGCCCTGCAGACCGGCGACGTCGCGAACGCCATCGCCAAGGACGTTCCGGTCACCATCGACCGACGGGTCCACGTCCTCGACACCAGTGGCAGCACCGCCGTCGTCGCCGACGAGGCGACCATCCAGGCAGGTCCGGCCGTTCTGCCCAGCACCCACACCTACGCCGTGGACCGCACCAGCCTCGGCGCCGTCAGCGGCCCCGACGGGGCACCCGCGGTGGAGCAGGCCTCCGGGCTGACCGTCGCCTTCCCCGTCCATCCGGCACCGGAGGACCGCTACACCTATTGGGACCCGCAGTCGCGTACCAGCGCACCCATCACCTATACCGGCCAGGACACCCGGCAGGGCCGAGACGTACGCGTCTACACGACCACCGTGTCCGGAAATCTGAAGGACGACGCAACCCTGGCCACCCTGCCACCGGCGCTGCCGAAGGACCTGCTGGCCAGTCTCGCACCGGCATTGCCCGCCGACGTGATGGCAGCCGTCGGACCCCTCGTCCCGACCTTGCCCGATCCGGTGCCGCTGGCCTACACCGCCGACACCACGCTGACCTTCTATGTCGACGACACCAGCGGCGTCGTCCTCGACGCTCGACTGCAGCAGCAGGTCACCGCGGGAGTCTCGGCGAACGGCAGCGTCACCGACGTCACCCCGGTGCTCGCCGTGGACGCCACCGTCACACCCGAGAGCCAGCAAGCAGCCGCCGACACGGCCGCGAGCATCAGCACCGCACTGACCGTGCTCGGTACCGTGGCCCCGATCGTGCTGCTCCTGCTCGGGGTGATCGCACTCGCAGTGGCGTTCGCGCGCCGGCACCCGCCGGCGCAGGCGGCCACCCCGACCCGTGAGACACACACCGGAGAAGAGCCTGTCGCGATCGATCGATAGACGGACAACAATGTTGTATACACAAGGTGAGACAACCGACCTGCCCGGTGTCTTGGAAGACGCCGCGCGGGAGGTCCAACCCGAGCAGGGAGCCGCATCGTTCGCGGAGAAGGTGGATATGCCAACCCCTGAGCAGTCGACCGACAACCCTGCCCCGCTCCTCGAACGCGGCAGAGAGGTCGAGGCGATCACCCGCGCAGTCCGCAGCGGAACGCGCGGTGACGGCCAGATGCTACTCATCGAAGGACCCAGCGGAATCGGCAAATCACGGTTGCTGGCCGCAGCGCAGGCAATCGGTGAGGACCTCGGCGCCGAAGTGTTGACCACCTGTGGGGGCGAGCTCGAGCAGGAATTCCCGCTCGGGCTCGCCCTGCGCCTGCTGGAAACCCGGATCGCCCGGGCCTCGCAGGTTGAACTCGAAGCGGTATTCCGCGGACACGCGGCCCTGGTGGAGCCGATGCTCCGACGACCCCTGCATGAGACCGCCACCGCCCTCACCGACGAGTTCGTGCTGCTGCACAGCCTCTACTGGCTCATCGCCAATCTCGCCGAGGAGCGGCCCCTCGTCCTGATCGCCGACGACCTGCAGTGGGGTGACGAGCTGTCGTTGCGATTCCTGCTCTACCTCGCCCAGCGACTCGGCGACCTTCCGGTCATCATCCTCGGTGCGGTTCGCACCGGAGATCCGGCCGCCGAGAACGAACTCGTCGCTCGCATCGCCCTGCAGGCGTCACACACCCTGCAACCTGCCGAACTGAGCCGCGACGCGGTCAAGGAATTGCTGCACACACTGCTTCCCGACGCCGACGACAACGACGCCCTGATCGACGAAAGCTGGGCCGCGACCCGCGGGAACCCCTTCCTGCTTCGCGAACTGGCCACAGCGATGGACTCCCGCTCGGCTGTCGGGGCCGCCAACCCCTACGGCGCCGTCCCGGACACCGCACCCGAATCCGTCACCCGCAGTGTCATGCTCCGCATCGCCCGACTCGGCGACGACGCGCTCGCCCTGGCACGCGCCGTAGCGGTCCTGGGTACCTCGACATCGCTGGCGACGGCGGCGGAGCTCAGTGGACTCGACTTCGCCGCTGCCACCGTCGCCGCCGAACGACTCGCCACCGCACAGATCTTCGCCAGCGCAGCAAACCTGTCGTTCTACCACCCCATGATTCGCGGCGCGGTCTACCGCAAATTTCCCTCCAACGACCGCGCCCGCTGCCACCTCGAAGCCGCGAAACTGCTCCGGGCGTCCGAAGCGGACATGGACGGAGTCGCCGTGCACCTGATGCGAGGAGCGCCCACCGACTCCGACTGGGCACGAACAGCCCTGCACTCGGCGGCGAAAAGCGCCGCACGCAAGGGCGCCCCGAGCGCCGCGGCCGGATACCTCCGTCGGGCCTTGACGATGCAGCACGAGGATCCGCGCCAGCACGCGAACCTGCTCATCGATCTCGGCATCATGGAAGCCGCTGCCGGAGAGACCAACTCCCTGATCCACCTCGAGTCCGCACTCGAACTGATCGACGAACCCGACGAGCAGGCCCGAGCAATGTACGCACTCGGCCAGACCCTGTTCCGATACGGGCGCCCCGCCGAAGCCCTGACCGTCTTCCGCAAGGGAGCCGACACCTTCACCCACACCGACCGCGACCTCGCGCTGCGATTCGAGGCCGGCTACATGGCGTCGGCGGCGTACCTGGTCGACCGCCCCCACGAGGCCCACCAACGGGTCAGCGCACTGGCCACGACCTTCCCGGCACAATCCGAACTCACCTCAGCCGAGCGACTCCTGATCCTGCACCTGGCAGTCTTCCGCGCCATGTCCGAACCCCGCTCCGCCGACCACGCGGAATTGGTTCTCCAGGCACTCGGCGACAGCGTGAAACTCTGGCGCGAAACCTCCGACGGCATGACCATCAGCCACGCCATCCTCGCCCTGACCTGGTGCGGCCGAGCCCACGACGCCGCCGAAGTCGCCGACAGCGTCCTCACCGACGCCCGGATGCGGGGTGACTCGCTGATCTTCGCCGAAATCTCCCTCGCCCGTTCCATGGCCATGTACTCCCTCGGCCGTGTCAGCGAGGCAATGGTCGACGCGCAGGCCGCGATCATCGGAATGAAACGCGGATGGAACTCGACAGTCCCCGCCCCGCAGGGAATTCTGGCCTACTGCCTGATCGACCGTGGCGAACTCGAACAGGCAGCCGAAGTCCTCCACGACGCCGAGGCGCAGCTGCGCAGCCGTGAAACACGCACACTCAACGTCTGGTTCTACATGGCGCGTGGCCGGTTACGCCTGCTTCAGAGCGACTTCCACGGCGCATCCGACGACTTCCTACGCGTCGGGAAGCTCCTCGAGAACAACCGCTTCCACAACCCCGGCTACATGCTCGCCCCCTGGCGCTCACTCGCCGGCCGAGCCCTGCACGCGGCCGGGAGAACCGAAGCCGCCATCGAACTGATCGACCGCGACATCGAGCTCGCACGCCAGTTCGGCCTCTGCTCCACCCTGGGCTCGGCCCTGCGTGAGCGAGCATTGGTGGCCTCACCCAACCCCGAGATCGCCCTTCTCGAAGAGTCGGTCACCGTACTCGAATCCGCCGAAAGCTCGCCGCTCGAGCTCGCCCGCACCCTCATCGAATTGGGATCCGCGCAACGCCGGCTCGGGAAGAAAGTTCGGTCCCGCGAGACGTTGCGCGAGGCACTTGATCTCGCCCACCGCTCCGGGGCGACGGCAGTCGAACGACAGGCCCATCAGGAACTGCTCGTCAGCGGCGCACGACCCCGCCGACAGGTCATCCACGGTCTCAATGCCCTCACCCCCAGCGAGCAACGTATCGCCGCACTGTTCGCGGACGGACTGACCACTCGGAGCATCGCCGAAACGCTCTACCTGACGATGAGCACTGTCGAATGGCACCGGCGCAACATCTACCGGAAACTCGACATCGACTCGCGGGACGCGCTGCGTGCGGCGCTCGACAGCGACGGCGAGCATCCCACCGGTACACCGGGCTGAACAACACCCCCGAACGCATCGATCGCAGGGACGTATCCGAGCCCCTGTGCGCGGCGCCCCACATAATGAGGAACCTCCGCGTGCTCCTACCCGCCATCCACGCCGTCATCGCCCTCGCTGGCCTGCTCGCGCCCAACCGGTCCGCGGCATTCATCCGGCACCTCGCCCGACACATCGCACTCGCCCGAATCCAGCGACGCTGGATCGCAATGAGCGGAACCGGCGTCTTCGACAACTCACACTGACCAGAGTCAACGCACGCGCACGCGAGCGACCCCTAACCAGAAGTGCCGTCGCTGAACATTCGAAAGGACAACGCCGTGGACAGCTTCGATGCCGCCATCCTCGAATTCGCCCGCCGGTGGTCGCCGTTCGGTGGGCCACGATCCGAAGACGTACTCGTCGAATTCGGCATGACGACCGACCGATACGACGAACACCTCACCCGGATCCACGACGAGGGCCCGCGCGATCTTCCCGCCGACGAACGAGCGGAACACCGCGACCAACAGTCGAACAACCCACCCGAGCAACGCCGACGAACACGACACCGCAAGAACCCAACCAGCCCTTGATAGTAGTTCGTCCCGCAGATCTCGAAGGAACACCATGCCCGTACCGAAGCACGACATCAACGAATCCGACGTGGTCGTCACGCACGAGAAAGCCTATGCGGCAGGTGTTCCTGCGG